>JAZNRJ010000039.1:0-4934 GCA_045590675.1 Acutalibacteraceae bacterium | reverse complement strand
TAGATAACACGGTCAACCTGATCCATATCGCCTTCTTTATAATGATGCTTAATTCCAAGCTGATAACCGTAAGCCTTGCCTATGCTTCCGTTTTCATCAGCCCATGAATCCCAGACGTGGCTGCCCAAATCGTTGATGTTGTTGGATTTCTTTTGCCATATCCAGAGCATTTCGTCAACAGCACTTTTAAGGAATGTTTTTCTTAAAGTAAGAATCGGAAATTCTTTGCTCAAATCGTATCTGTTAACAACGCCGAACTTTTTGATTGTATGGGCAGGTGTTCCGTCTTCCCATCTGGGTCGAACATCAAGGTCGGTATCCCAGGTTCCGTTCTGAAGGATATCCTTGCAGGTTTCAATAAAAACTTTATCTGCAAAACTCATTTCAAATTCCTCCGAGCTGTCTGATATATTCGCCGATACCGGCTTCAAATTTAACGCCTAAACGCGTATCCGTCTGAGCTGCGTGAGTTCTCGCAATTGCGCCGCAAGTAAATTCAAGGGCAATTGATGCGCTTTCTTCAATACTTTTACCGTTGAGATATGCGCCGGTCAAAGCCGAAGCAAAAACATCACCGGTTCCGTAATATATTCCGCTGTATTTTTCAGTAAACTTATAAAAAAAACCACCGCTTTTTTTATTATAAACAGCACAGCCGATTTCATCATCATTAAAGGAAACTCCGGTAAGAACAACCATGTCAGGACCGGCATCGGCAAGCCTAAGCATTATATTTTCAATATAATTTTTATCATACGGTGCCGGCTTATAATCTTCACCCAACAAAAAAACCGCTTCGGTCAGATTCGGAATTATAATATCAGCTCTTGAACAGAGATTTGCCATTTCTTTTGCAAAACCGGGTTTAAAGGTTGTATACATACTGCCGCTGTCTGCCATTGCAGGGTCAACAATCACAACCGTCTCAGATTTTTTAAATAAATCTATAAAATTTTCAACAATTTCAACTTGCTCCGTTGAGCCTAGAAATCCGCTGTAAATACCGTCAAACTCAATCCCGAGTGACTGCCAATGAGCAGAAATCGCTTCAAGGTCGCTTGTCAGGTCACGGTAAGTAAACCCTTTAATATTACCTGTGTGGGTTGAAAGAACCGCTGTGGGCATAACAGCAGTTTCAATTCCGGCGGCAGAAATTATAGGCAAAGCTACGGTCAAAGAACACTTGCCGATACCTGAAACATCGTGTATCGCCGCAACACGCTTTTGCCTTTCCAAAATCTATCAGCCTTTCTTCAGGTAATTATTTTTATTATTATACATTGCTTGTTCGGATTTTTCAACCAAAAAAGATAATTTTGTCTAAAATATATTTTTAATTGCTTTTACACTTTATTTTTTTGGTAATAGCGTTAAAAAACTCTTTACATATGAGAAAAATAATGTTAATATTATCATATGCTTAGGCAAAAAATCTTTCTCAAAGGAGAGAACAGAATGAAAAAATTCGGCACAAAAATCGTAAGTATCCTTCTCGCAATTTCGCTTATTTTCGGCGGAGCATCATCAGTAGGCGCATCGGCCGCTGCTGATATTGCAACAACCCTTGAAAACGTAGGTCTCGGCATTGTTGAAGCAATCTTCACAGTGCTTGTCGGCGGACTTAATCTTATTGTTCCTGACAGCAAGGAGTTTGTTAATGTAAAAGACCGTAACACAGACAACTTCTACAGCGGCAACAAATTCATTGACGAAGCTGAAGACGATGCACAGTGGCAGCTCGGCCATGCAAAGGCTTCACTCGTTCCCGCTGACTGGGAAACAAAAGATTATTACCTCGGCGGTTTTATCGACCCCAACAACGGCATGACCAATAAAGTTGAAGAAGTAATCGACGATATGCAGGTCAGAGTTATTGCTGTTGAAGACGGCTCAGGCAGAGGTGTTTCACTTTTTGCTAACATCGACTGCATCGGCGTTTCAAACGGCGATATCAAAGAAATCCGTAAGCTTGTTAAAGAAATGGATCTCGGCGTTGAATTCAACAGCATCAACGTTTCATCAACTCACACTCACAGCTGTATCGACACCCAGGGTCTTTGGACAAACCTTTTTGCAAAGCTCTTCAAGAACCTTGCTCTTTCATACATTCCTTTTGTTGAAAAAGAACCCGGTGTTGACGTTGAATACATGGAATTCCTTTATAAGACAGTAGCTGAAACAATGAAGAAGGCTGTTGAAGATATGGAACCCGGCTCAATGACATACGCTGTTAAAAAGGTTAACGAAGAATATTTTAACAACAAGAACAGACCCACTTCAACTTCACTTATCACTGACGTTGCAAGATTTACATTTACACCTGACAATGCTGAATCAAAGCCCACAATGATCGTTAATATCGCTGCTCATCCCGACGTTGCAGGTCTTCCCGTTGATGATGTTGATAACGGCAGAGACCTTTCAGGTGACTATATTTATTATCTTGGCAGAAAGATTGAAGAAAAGGGCTATAACTTTATGTTCTTCAACGGTGCCATTGCAGGTATTTACGAAGGCAGAGGCCCCGCAAGCGACGGCGTTCCCACAGAGCGCAGATACGAAGAAACTCTCCGTTACGGCGAAGAAATGGCTTATATGGTTCTCAACCTTTCAAACACAGTTGAAGAAATAGAAGCTAACTTCACAGAAGCTGAAAAGAAGAAGATTGCTGACGAAAAGGCAATCGGCGGTGAACATTATACCCTTTGGTACGAAGGATGGACACCCGTTGAAGAAAGAGAACTTGACCCCATTCTCAACATTCTTATTAAAGAAGTTAAGATTCAGGTTACTAACCCCCTTATCAAGCTTGTTGGTAAACTCAACCTTGTTAACTACACAGTATGCAAGCAGAGCTACAAATACTATGTATTTGCTGAAATCGGTTACCTCGAAATGGGCGATGTTAAGATTGCTCTTATGCCCGGCGAAATCGTTCAGGACCTTATCTGCGGCGGTGCTTCACTCACAGCTGAAGGTTCATTCACCGGCAAAGATTTTGGCTATGCACCCATCTACGAACTTTTCGGTGAAGACACAATCTGCTTCGGTCTTATGAACGATGCTATCGGTTATGTTGTTCCCGATAACGACTACACAATGGCTCTTCTCGGCGGTCACTATCAGGAAAGCATTTCTCTTGGTGAATACACAGCTTCAGCAATTATGAAGGGCTTTGCCGAAATTGCTAAGGAAGTTAAATAATTAAGAATAACAATTTGGTCTCCCCTCTTCTGAGGGGAGATTTTTTCGCTCTTAAACGATAATTATTGACAAAATCAGCAAAAATAATGTAATATATATTTAAGGTTTTTTCTTCAAATACTGTAGACATACTTTTAATGGAGGATAAAATGAAAAATATCAAATTAATTTTTGTTGCATTAATTCTGATTTTTGCAATGATATTTTCTTTTAATGCTCACGCCGATTTTGGCAACTATGCCGGTGATTATGATTACGGCGGAGGTTTTGACAGTTTCGATTACGGCGGCAACAACAGCTACGATTTTGATGATTATGACAGTGATGACAGCTATGTAGGAGGTCATTATTACATAGGCGATAACGGTAATGATAATGATGATGATAACAACAACGATGACGGCGGCAGCTCAAGCCCTCTCGGTATTGTTTTTGCAGCCCTGTTTATCATTCTTTTTATAGTTGTTGTTATCTGCGGCAAAAAGCAGAAAGGAGCCCCAAAAAGAACAAAGGTTATCCCCGGAGCAACGCCGACTGACCTTACAACTCTCAAAAGAATTGACGATTATCTCAGCCTTGACCCCGGATTCTCAGAAAGTGAATTCAAAGAAAAGGTTGCAAATATGTATGTTCAATTTCAAAACGCATGGCAGAAAAGAGACATGGAAGAGTTGCGCCCTTATCTTACAGAGAATCTATATGCTCAATGCGAACGCCAGCTTCAGGAATTCAAACGTAACAGACAGACAAACCGCATTGAACGCATATCCGTTCTTGATGTAAACCCTGTAGGCTGGAAGCAGCAGGACGGAAACGACATAATGGTTGTAAGGCTCAGAACAAGAATTGTTGATTATGTTGTTGACGACACAACAGGCAATGTAATAAGAGGCTCAAACACAGCAGAAAAGTTTATGGAATATGAATGGTCTCTTGCAAGAACAAGCGGAAAAACAACTTCAGATTTTGAAGGCACTACGGCTCACTCATGCCCTCACTGCGGTGCTCCGCTTGAGCTCAACAAATCAGCAAAATGCGAATACTGCGGCTCGATAATCGAAACCGATACATTTAACTGGGCAGTAAGAGAAATCAAGGGTATTTCACAAAGAACAGCTCAATAATATTTCAGGGACTTGCCAAAAAGCAAGTCCCTTTTATATTGACAAATAATAGAAAGAGTTGTATCATTAATTGATATGTATTTTTAACGGAGGTTAAAATATGAACAGATACGAAAGTGCAAAAGCTCTTTATGCATCTTACGGCATGGATACAGAAAAAGCTCTTGATGACCTTGCCGGTGTTACGGTTTCCGTTCACTGCTGGCAAGGCGACGATGTTGGCGGTTTTGACAGCGACGACGCTCTTTCCGGCGGAATTCAGACAACCGGCAACTACCCCGGTAAAGCAAGAACTCCCGGTGAACTTATGGACGATATAGACAAAGCATTCAGCCTTATCCCCGGCAAAAAGAAGCTCAACCTTCACGCAAGCTATGTTATTTGCGAAGACGGCAAAATCCCCGGAAGAGATGAAATCGCTCCAAAACACTTTGCAAAATGGGTTGAATTTGCAAAAGAAAGAAATATGGGTATTGATTTTAACCCAACATTTTTCTCTCATCCAATGGTAAAAGACGGCCTTACATTGTCAAGCCCTGACGAAACAACACGTAATTTTTGGATTGAACATGGTAAAGCATGTATCCGCATTTCCCAGTACTTTGC
>JAZNRJ010000038.1:0-9442 GCA_045590675.1 Acutalibacteraceae bacterium | reverse complement strand
ATCGACCGAAGTCTCAATCCGTAAAAGTTCCGTTCGACTTGCATGTGTTAGGCACGCCGCCAGCGTTCATCCTGAGCCAGGATCAAACTCTCTAAAAATTATATCTAAACACCTTTCGGTGTTTAAACCATTCTTAGAGCTTAATCGCTCATGATGTCTTCTGACATCTCTATTCTCGTTTTTCTCGAGAATTACTGTTGTACTTGAAAGTACTTACTCAAATAATTTTCAAGGGTTTTTTCTTCATTCGTTGTTTAATTTTCAAGGTGCGTTCCTCTCGCTCACTCGCGAGTGCCTGATTAATATACCACACCCCCACTCAATTGTCAACACCTTTTTTCTCCTTTTTTATCCCTTCTTCTCAACTTCTCCGTGTGTTTCTTGATATTGCAATGAAATTCGCTATAATTCACACTAAAGATACGACAATATATATTGTATATATTATTAGGAATATTCATTTGACAGATAAATTCAGTTGTGGTAAAGTTTTATCAATAATTAGTAAGGATGATTTCTATGCTTGATTTTATGAAAGAAACAAAATCATCGTGGGAAAAGATAAAAGAAAGCGGTTTACCGGTTGTTGTATACGGAATGGGCAACGGAGCCGATAAAGTTATTGATGAGTTTAACAGGCTGAATATTGAAATAAAGGGAGTAACCGCAAGCGATGACTTCGTCAGAGGTCAGCAATTCAGAGGATTTACCGTTAAAAAGCTCTCTGATTTTAACGGTGATTTTATAGTTGCCATTGCTTTTGCCACCTGCATCCCCGAGGTTATGAACCATATACTTTCAATCAGCAGAAAACATAGAGTTTTAGTTCCCTGTGTTCCTGTTTTCGGCGATGATATTTTTAACAGAGAATTTATTAAAAAACACAAATACGAAATCAACACCGCATACAGCCTTTTTGATAATGAATCCCAAAAAATTTTTGCCGGTTGCGTTGATTTTATGTTTGGCGGAAACCCGGAAATTCTTTTTGACATAACGTCTGACAAAAATGAAATATTCTTAAATATAATGAAACTTTCAAATGATGAGGATTATCTCGATTTAGGGGCTTACAGAGGCGACACTATTAAAGAATTTCTGAATTATACTAACGGTAATTATTCGTCAATAACAGCACTTGAGCCTGACAGAAAAACATTCCGCAAATTATGTGATTATGCACAGGATATGCGCGACACCATTCTTTTACAAAAAGCTGTTTACAGCAGTTCCGATACAGTTCATTTCAATTCGGCAGCCGGCAGACAGTCTTCGATTTCAGACAAAGGAGAATCAACCGAAGCCGTTTCTATTGACGATTTATTTGCAAGCAAAACTGTTTCTTATATAAAAATGGATGTTGAAGGAGCGGAATACGAAGCTTTGCTTGGCGGCAAAGTAACTCTCAGAACACAAAAGCCTAAACTTAACATTGCTCTCTATCACAGAAGTGAAGATATTTTCAGATTACCGCTGCTTATTAAAGAAATCAACGCCAATTACAGATTCTTTATAAGACGTCACCCTTATATCCCTTGTTGGGATATGAATTTATATTGTATATAAGATTAAAAGAGCTTCGGTAAACCCGAAGCTCTTTTCTATAATCAAAGACCTGTTTTTTCTGCTATATACTTTCTTGCAAGGCAAGCATATTCATAGGGATTGGCCTTAGCGGGATCCTGCTCAGCTTCAACAACAACCCAGCCTTCGTAATTTGCTTCAGCAAGAATATCGAAAACGGGAGTAAAATCAAAATCGCCATCACCGGGAACGGTGAATGAGCCTGCTCTTACGCAGTCAAGGAAGCTCCAGCCTTTTTCCTTACCCTCGTTGATAACATCCTGACGGATGCTCTTGAGGTGAACATGCTTAACTCTGTTAACATACTTTTTGAGAACACCGATTGCATCTTCGCCTGAGAAAGAAAGATGGCCGGTATCATAAAGAAGATATACAAGATCAGGATCAGTCATTTCCATAAGCTTATCAATTTCAGCTTCAGTCTGAACACCTGTGCCCATATGATGATGAACTGTGAAATACATTCCTTTTTCTTTTGCAAGACGGCCCATTTCATTGAAGCCCTTTGCAACAAGCTCCCACTGTTCATCTGTATAAACAGGCTTATCGCCGAAAATGCTCAAGTTCTTGCCCTGGATTGAGTTGCCCTGTTCAGATGCTCCGATAACCTTTGCGCCGAGAGCATGAAGAAAATCTCTGTGCTTAATGAAAGCTTCGATCGTTGCTTCGTATCCGTCAGAAAGAAGAAGAGATGAGAACCAAGCGTTGCAAATGCAAAGGCCTCTTACATCAAGCTTACGCTTGAGAGTTTCAACATCCTTAGGATATTTATTACCGATTTCGCTGCCTTTGAAACCGCTGAGAGCCATTTCGCTCACGCACTGTTCAAATGTATTTTCAGCACCAAGGTCGGGAAGGTCATCATTAGTCCATGCAATGGGAGCAATGGCAAGTTTAACTTTTTCTTTATTAAGCATTGTATTTTCCTCCGTTATAAAATCAATAGAGCCTTGATTTTTCAATATTTTCTTTCATATCTTCATATGCAGCCTGAACCTTTTCGCTGGTTGAAACCTCAGCAACGCCTACTCTCCACCAGGAATCGTAACCGTCACTCATACTGCCGTGAACAACTTTGATATCAAAAAGACAAGGTACTGACTGTTCTTTTGAATCATTGATTGCATCTCTGAGTTCCGAAACGTTGGTTATTGTGTAAGCCTTACAGCCGTAGCCTTCAGCAATCTTGGCAAAATCAATGGGAACAACAGGACCGTCAAGCATACCCGTGAGAGGATTCCTTGCAAGGAATCTTGTGCCGTAAGTATCGGTGCCCTGATTATTCTGAAGATTTTCAATGCAACCCCAGCCTGAATTATCAAAGAGCATAACATTGATTTTTGTGCCTTCCATAACAGCTGTGTAAAGCTCGCTATGAAGCATCAGAAAACTGCCGTCACCAACCATTGTATAAACTTCTCTGTCAGGTTCGGCAAGTTTAACGCCGAGCGCACCGCAGATTTCATATCCCATACAAGAGAAACCATATTCCATATGGTAAGTTTTAGGAACTGAAGCTCTCCAGAGTCTTTGCATACATCCGGGGAGAGAGCCCGATGAACCGATAGCAATTGCATCTTTATCTATAAGCTTATTTATTTCACCAAGTGCCCTTGTCTGCGAAAGACCTTCCTTGAGATAAACGCTGTACATACGGTCAACTTCAGCGTTGTAATCTTCTTTAGCCTGAGCAACTTCATCGCCCCAAGTTGAATAATACTCTCTGAGCGAAAGAGCACCCATAATATCAAGAAGAGCTGTTTTAGCATCAGCTATTACCGTTGTTGCATCCATCTTGAATGCATCAAACGGGCAAACGTTAATTGAAAGAATTTTAACATTAGGATTCTGAAATCCCCACTTAGAGCAGGTTGTAAAGTCGGTAAGTCTTGTGCCGACTGCAATGATAAGATCAGCCTGTTTGGCGATTGCGTTGGCTGCCGGGCCGCCCGTTACGCCAACACCGCCCAAATTAAGAGGAATATCCCAACGGATATTACCCTTACCTGCCTGAGTTTCGCCAATGGGAATATTAAACTTTTCAGCAAAGAAGCGGGCTGTTTCCCAAGCTTCTGAATATGTAACACCACCGCCGACAATAAGCATCGGCTTTTCAGCACGCATTATAGCCTTGACTGCCTCTTCAATTTCACGATGAGTGGGTGAACGGCGATCAAGATACCATACTCTCTTTTTAAGAAAATAATCGGGATAATCAAAAGCCTCACCCTCAACATCCTGAGGCATTGCAAGGCAAACTGCACCTGTTTCTGCAGGATCTGTAAGAACTCGCATTGCGTTGATGCAAGCGGTCATAAGCTGCTCAGGACGCTGAATTCTGTCCCAATACTTGCAAACCGCCTTAAAAGAATCATTAGCTGTGATGGTGCAGCTTATGGGCTGCTCAATCTGCTGAAGAACAGGGTCAGGCTGGCGGCATGCAAAAGTATCTCCGGGAAGGAGCAACAAGGGTATTCTGTTTGCGGTTGCCGTGCCGGCAGCTGTAACCATATTAAGGGCACCGGGACCGATTGAAGATGTGCAAGCAATTATCTGTCTGCGGTTTTTTTGCTTTGCGAAAGCAATAGCGGCATGAGCCATACCTTGCTCATTGTGGCCTTGATAAAATTTGAGGTTATGCCCCCCCTGCTCAAGAGCCTGACCGATGCCAACCACACAGCCGTGACCGAAAATACCGAAAATGCCGTCAACAAACTTTGTTTCAACACCGTCAAAACTGATATACTGATTATCAAGGAATTTAACAAGAGCTTGAGCCATTGTAAGCTTCATATACATTCTCCTTCTCTTAATCTACAAAAAATCCGAAAGAATAATGCGAATAATTAAATTCAATATTGGTATTATATACTATATATAGATATATTTCAAGCATTTTAAACTAAATCGGAAAAATAAAAAGTAAAAATTTTCAAAAAAAGGCTTGACAATCGCGTACAAATAATATATTATATACGAGCGTCAAAAAATTCATATGATCCATTAGCTCAGCAGGCAGAGCACTTGACTTTTAATCAAGGTGTCCGGAGTTCGAATCTCCGATGGATCACCAAACACTTGATATCCGAACTAATCTATGAAGATGGTTTAGTTTGGGTATCTTTTTTTCTTATCAATAAGTAAACAGCAAAAAAGACGGTAGTAACAAATTAAAGTTACTACCGTCTATTTATGTATGGTTATGAGATTTTAATCTTCAAGATATTTTATCCACATATCCAGCCACAAAGCGATTATTTCTTTCCCTTCATCAGGTGAAATGTAATAATCAGTGCTGAGGTTATCCAATAAAATTTTCTCCTTTCTTTGATAACTTTATTCTAAATATGTCTTATGAACCTGCGTTGAGATTTTGCCTCTATTTTTATACGCACCGAGAATTTCGGGCGGTATGTTTTCAACTGCTTTTTTGAGTTCTTCGTATTCCTGAAGTTTGCGAGAAACCTCAAGTTTTTTGAGTGTGCTCTCTTTACTGTCATCAAGCTTTTTCTCAAGCTCTGCATTCTCTGTCTTTAGTGTCTTATACGCTGCATCATATTTTTTCAGCTTTGTCTTCATCTGTTCAATACCTGGGATGTATTCATCAAGCAACGCTTCGATTTCTGCAACTTTTTTCTTTGCATTCAGCGGATTGATTTCCGTCAGTAAGCTCATCAGCATTTCTCTTTGTTTATTCAGCTTTACAGCTTGTTTGAAAAGCCTCGGAGGAATATGTTCTCTGCCCGTTTCACTTACACTTTCGCCCCGTTCCATATCGGGATATTTCTTCACCATGTGTTTCCAGAATTCATCCTGCCAACAGGTCAGCTTTTTTCTGTTGCCGACTATGTCTTTTGCACTCAGTCTGCCGTCATCCGTTATCGGGACAAACGACAAATGCATATGCGGTGTCTTTTCATCAACGTGAATTACCGCCGATAAGATTCTTTCCTTTGGAACGTATTTCAGAATAAAATTCAGAGCGTGTTCAAAGTATTCTTTGACCTGTGCTTTTTTCTTATCCTTGAAAAATTCGGGACTTGCTGTTATAAATGTTTCAACAACTCTTACACTATCTGTTCTTGTTCTGCAACCGACCTCTGCAATCTGCTTTTCGGCTTCCGCACGGTATTTGCCATTCGGCTTCACAAGATGGAAATTGTATTTGCTTCGCTCGGTATCAATGTCGGGATTGCTCACATAGTTTTCTTTCGTGCGCTCGTTATGTGCTTCAATTCTGCTGATTTCGGGACCCTTGTATTTCGCAAATCTCAGTATTCCGTATTGCGGTTTTTTCATCTTTCACCTTCTTTCTTTTCTCTGTGTTTACGGACCCTCGCTGCATTCATAATTCTCTGAGCCTCTTTTTTGCAAGACTCGGAACAATAAGCTTTTCTGCCGTCATATGCAAATTTCTTTCCGCAATGTTTACAGCTTTTCAAATGCTTATCGAAGAAAACTGCTTCGAGTTCAGGGTCAAGCGGTAAAACAGAATCACGGAAGTATCGGCAGATTTTGTCGTTTGCGAAATGTTTTGTGAACATATAGCAATCGCATTCAAGCGGCAGACAGCCGTAATCTTTTCTGTAGTTGGCACAGTTACCGACCACAAGTTTTTTGATTCTCTGTTTCTCTTTGTCGGTCAATTCTCTTGACATTTTCAGACCTCCTTTCTTTGGATGCGCACTGTCCGAAATTCATTTTAGCGAAGAAACGTACCCAAAAGTTGAAATCTTGCAGAACGTCAAAATAAGTTGTGTGCAGATATGTAATATTGCAAAAATGCAAAGTTTTTCTTGACAAAACAGTTTTTGTTCTTTACAATATGTATGTAGCGAACATTTGTTTGCTACATTTTTAATTTACGGAGGTTAAATTTTGACAGAAGAAAACTATAACTATCGCACAAGCCCTATGTTTTTACGAAACCAATTTAAAGGAGAAGGCAAATGGAGTATGCCAATCATTCCGAAAACCGACCTAGGATTAACGCCGTTTGATGATCAACGTTTGATTGGTTTTGACAAAATAAAAACAGGAAAAGATGAACATTACGAAAGAATAGTTCACTTTTTCCTGTATGATTACAAATTCGAGGATATATGGACAAACCCTGATAAATATATTGATATACTCAAAAAGTATAAAGCGGTTTTGTCACCCGATTACAGTATGTATATTGAGATGAATCCCGTTATGCAGTTGTATAACACATTCCGAAACCGTTGGGTCGGTGCACATCTTGCAGATAAAGGTATCAAAGTTATTCCGACCGTCAGTTGGGGACTTGAAAACACATTTGATTTCTGTTTTAATGGTATTGAAAAAGGTTCAATCGTTGCGGTTTCAACATATATGGTATCCGAACACGGAAGCCATAAAGACCAGAAAGATTTTTTCTTGAAGGGCTATAATGAAATGCTGAAACGAATTGAGCCTGAATTGATTATTTGTTACAACACGCCGTTCCCTGAAATGGAAGGCAACATTCTTTTTGTTGACTATGATTTAAGTTCGTGGCAACACTACGACGATGATATCGGCAAATCTGCAAATACAGTATTTGTTGAAAAATTCGGAACAACATCAAACAATTATGTTTCCGCAAATCCGACAAAGAAACAATTTTACGGATACGTTTTGCCTGAAACTTTTAAGGGTATGGGAAGTGCTCATGGAGGAAAATGGAAACCAAGTAAAAAAGATGATGAAAGATATTTAGGTAAACCCGGTGAAATAAAAACAACTTGGGCAAACACAAAAGATGGAGGATATCGCCGAGATACAAAAATAGGAAATGATGGGCGTGCTGAAAAAGAGAGGCACTATACTGACCACAAAAAACCCTGGGCACACTCAAAAATTCACGATCATATTTTTTCTTGGGATCCTGAAACAGGAATACCTAATCCTAATTTTGAGCGAATAAATTATGAAGGCGATGTTCCTGAATTTAAATCCAAAGGAGATATATTTATGGAAATAAATAAAAACAGTGCTTTTTCCTATGAAACATTTGAAACTATCAGCAGTTTTAAACGCAGTGTGAGTCACGGTGCTGATGTTGAATTGGTGTGGAACGATATTATTTATTCAATCACGCATATAGACAATAACAAAATCAGCATCTGTCAGGCCTATATGCAAGAAACCGAAAAGCTTTACGATACCGCAGACGAACTTTTGACATATCGGCTTCAAACCGGCGAAACACTTAAGGAAGTAATAACAAAAGCTGAAATATCTGATTGTACCCTATATCTGTAAGAAGGGATAAAAATAAATGTCAAACATTCCAAAAGATTTACCCGAAAGAATTAAATATCTGCGTGAACAAAAAGAGATAAGTCAATCCGATCTTGCCAAAAGAATCGGTATTGATGCATCAAGACTCAGCCGTATTGAAAACGGTGAGATTCAGAAAGTCAGTGACGATGTTGTTCTCGCAATCGCACAGATTTTTGAAGTGTCAACCGACTTTCTTCTCGGTGTTACCGATGACCCCGTACCGTCAAACTTTCATATCAATGAGCTGGGATTATCCGTCGACGCCGCAAAGAAAATTTACAGCGGCGAAGTTGATGTTGATATTCTGAACATACTTGTCGAAAACAAAGATTTCGGTACGCTCACAAACCCGATGAAAAATCTCAAGGCGATTGATTTCCATGTTCCCGCACCCGTTGCAGGTGCCGTTCCTGCAGATCTTTCGCAGGTAACTGCAGATAATATGGGTGTAAACATTATCGGAATTGAGTGGTTCCCCGATGATCCCACTTTTGTTGAGGGAACACAATATACGTTCCAGCTTGCTCTTGAAACCGCAGAAGGCTTTACCTTTGATAAAAACATTTATCTCAGCCACGATATGGCGGATGCTGTTAAAATCGGCAGCGGCAAGAACGAGCTTAAAATGAGCTACACATTCCCTGCAACTCCCGGAAAGACCAAGATAACCGAAATTAACGCAACCGTTGTTGAACCCGTTGTGGGTGAAGCACCCTCAGACGTTGTTACAACAACGGGAACGGGCTATACAGTTGCCTTGTATGATTGGTATCACTCAAAAGATCTGATGGGAACCATCACCGAGTTTGAGGGCGGCAACACTTATTATGTACAGGTTATATTCACGCCCGAAAGCGGATATGTTTTTGCGGATGATGTAACGGCAACGATCAACGGTAAAACCGCAGACCTTCGCTTATCAAATTCAAATACGGGAGCAAAAATCTTTGACCTTGAATTCGCTCAGCTTCCCGTTCCCGAATATGACATCAGCGTCACAAACGGCACAGCTTCAGCTTCAAAGGCAGTTGCAGGCACAACTGTAACTCTCACAGCCGATGCCGCACCTGCAGGCAAAGTATTTGACAAATGGATTGTAACAAGTGCAACTGTTGCAGATTCATCAAGTGCAACCACAACTTTTACAATGCCCAAAAATGATGTTACCGCAGAGGCAACATATAAAGATAAAACATATAATGTTGCAGTTACAAACGGTACTGCATCGGTTTCCGAAGCAGCAGCAGGCACAACTGTTACCCTTACCGCCGATGCACCCCCTGCAGGCAAGGTGTTTGATAAATGGATTGTAACAGGTGCAACTGTTGCCGATACATCAAAGGCAACCACAACTTTCACTATGCCCGAAAATGACGTAACTGCAGAGGCATTATATAAGGATAAAACATATAATATTACAGTTGCAAACGGTACAGCTTCAGCTTCAAAGGCTGTTGCGGGTGCAACCGTTACCCTTATCGCCGAAGCAGCTCCTGCAGGCAAGGTGTTTGACAAGTGGGTTGTAACAGGTGCAACCGTTGCCGATACATCAAAGGCAACAACAACCTTC
>JAZNRJ010000037.1:0-15275 GCA_045590675.1 Acutalibacteraceae bacterium | reverse complement strand
TTCTTAATTCAAGAATTTCTTTCTCATAATCTTTTATGTGCCGATAGCTTCGGGGCATAACAAAACCTCCTATGGTAGTTTCTTTAATTCTACCATAGGAGGCTCTTTTTTTCATTGTCCGTTTTTACTGGACCTGTTCATGACAGACAGTCTTTTGTTATATATTACGGTTTTTTAACTGAAAAATTGAGGCCGAGGGCACAAACGGCGAGAATCAGAAGCATCACAAACGGTACGGTGTAGCTGCCGTGCTGTGCAAGCAGAGAGTTGCTGAAATTTGCTATAAAAGCGGCAACAATCAGATTGAAATTCGTAAGGCTGTAGTTAACCGAAAAATATTTTTGGCCGTAAAAAGATGAAGTGAATGCTGAAGTCAGCGTTGGGCACGAGCCATAGGAAAGGCCTGTAAGGCAAAGGCCGACAATGCATATCGGCAACGAGCCGAGTTGTACAGCAACAAGAGTTATGCCTGCGGCAACGATTGTGATAATATTTGCCGAAATCATTGTTGTGCGTCGGCCAAGCGCATCGTAAAGAGCACCTGTAAGTATTCTGCCTATTCCGTTGCACACAGAAAGAACGCCTACAAGCGTAACGGCGAGAGCTTCAGGGGCTTCAACTGAAATCGCAAGGTCTCTTGCAAAGCTGATTACCGAGTTGCCAACAGCGGTGATGAAAGCCATACAGGCAAAAGCTCGCCAGAAAGTGAAGCTTTTAAGCATTTCGGATGTTGTGAAATCGCGGCTTTCAAAAGCTTCTTTTTTAACGCTTTTTCTTACTTTGGGGGCAGGGAGCTTATCTTCTGCCGAGGGTTTGCGTAGAATGATTCCCGAGGCAATGAGCACGACGGCAAGAACTGCACCGAGCAGTATATAGGTTTTGCTTACGCCGAATTCAGGTTTACCGAACATAAGGTTTATAACATTGCCCATCAGCAGGGTGCTGATTCCAAACCCCATCATAAGACAGCCCGAGCAAAAGCCCTTTTTGTCAGGAAACCAGGCACAAACGGTTGAAACAACAACGTTATATGAAATGCCTATACCTGTTCCTGCAAGGGTTGCATATGTTATGTAAAGCAGCCATGGGTTTGACTGTGCGGTAAGCAGACCTGTTGAAACAAATCCGGCACCGACGAGCAGACCGGCTATAATGAGAGTTAATTTAACTCCTGTTTTTTTGCAGATAAGACTGCCGAAGAACGCTCCAAGGCAGAAGAAACACATTGTAAGTGTAAAATTAAGTGAAAGCACATCTTCGCCGAAGCCAAAATCTTCTTTGAACGGAACTTTCAGAATTGACCACGCATAAAGCACGCCTGAAAAAAGCATTGCAAAAACGCCTGAGACAAGATAGAGCCAACGCTTTTTCAGATTGTTTAGGATTGGCAAAAAAATCTCTCCTTAAAAGAAAATTTGCCTTATTATATCATAACTTTACATAGTATTCAACAGTTGGATATCAACGAGTTTTATTCCGCAGGTATTCGCCGTTTTTTATAGCAGTTTTTGAAGTTTTTACATTGAAGAAAAGAATATGGATTTGTTACTGATGATTATGATTTACAGGTTGTTTTATTATTAATTGTGTGTTACAATCACTTCGGTGGTGATTGTATGAAAAAAAATAAACATATAATTGAGTTGGCTATAACAACCGTGCTTTTCGGTCTGATGATTTATGCCACATACTCTTTGTGGTACATCTTCTACGGCACAGACAGCGGGTTTGACGTGCATCTTTACACGGGTCTTACGGGGATTGCTTTGGGCTGGTTTATGCTTCTTTTTGTGCAGAGAGTTTTGCCCAAAACAGGAATTGCAGGCAAAATCATTGCGTTTTTTGCGGGCAACGGTCTTGTTCACGGTATTATCTGGGGCTTAAATGCAAAGATTAACCAATCAGGCAACGACAGCGACCTTGTTGTTATAAAAACCTTCACTTTTGTTTTTATTGCTTCAGCCATTCTTTTGCTTGTAACCTTCATTTTAAGAGCAAAAGAAAAATGTAAGGCTCTGAACATTATTTTTGCCTTTATTTATTTTGTTGTTTCATGCGGGGGTCTTGTTGTGCTTAACGAAGAAAACATTAAGGCACTTGAATATAAAAAGAATCTGCAGTTTGAAACTCTGACTGCAGATGAAATGAATATTACTTCTGCCGAACTGAAGATGAGCAGCGATTGGTTTGAAAAAAACCTTATTTCCGCATCTTCATATCCTTTCACGTTCTCGGTTGACGGCAAAAAATTCAAGCCTGAAGAATGGACAAAAACCGTTAGCGATGCTCCTCAGGAAATTTACAGAGGCGGTAAAACAAAGCATATCACATTTGCAAAAGACGGCCTTGAGGTAAAAGTTGAAGCAACTGTTTTTGAGAAGAACGCTTCCTGCCAATGGGCTGTTTATGTCAAGAACACAGCCGGCACAAATTCAGGCGTTATCAGCGATTTTTATGCCCTTGATTCATCATTTGTAACGGGCAAAGCCGATATTTATTATTCAATCGGCAGTGATACCAAGGCGGGCGATTTTTCGCTTGTTAAAAAGAGCCTTTCTTCTGCCAGAGCATTCTCAGGCAACGAAGGCAAACCCACAGAAAAATATCTGCCCTATTTCAACGTTAACGGCGAGAAAACAGGTATTGTGTTTGGCATAGGCTGGACAGGTCAGTGGGAAGCTGAATTCACGGGCGGAGACGGCAACACCGCTGTTACCGTTAAACAGCAGAATTTCAATGCATACCTTCTTCCTGGCGAAGAGGTACGCTCACCTCTTGTTTCCGTAACATTTTATGATAATGAAAATGCTCTCAAAGGCTTCAATCAGTTCAGGCAGTGGATTACTGACTGCGTATATCCCGATAACATAACAAAGAAGCACTATACCGTTATGGAAGTTGCAGGCCCCTCTTCAATGAGAACTTCTGATGAAATTATTGAGATTCTTGATGCAACAAGAGATGATGTTTACGCACAGACAGATGCATTCTGGATGGATGCAGGTTGGTACAGCTACAACGAGGGCTGGTATGACGGCGTTGGCAACTGGACGGTTGATACATCGAGATATGATAACGGCATTATTGAACTTTCAACTTATGCAAAAGAAAAAGGTCTCGGCCACGTGCTTTGGTACGAGCCTGAAAGAGTATTCCGCAACACCGTTTTCCACAAAGCAGGCTCAGAGCATGAACAATGGCTCATTGATACAGGCGACGATAACGTTATGTGGAACCTTGCCAACGAGGATGCACTCAGATTTTACTGCGAATATCTTGCGGCATCAATGAAAGAAAACGGCGTTACCGTTTATCGCCAGGACTTCAATTTTGCTCCGCTTGAATACTGGCAGAAAGCCGATAACGAATATTACGGCGGCAGAACGGGTATCTGCGAAAACCACTATGTAACAAATCTTTACAGATTCCTTGATTATCTTACTGCTAACATTGACGGACTTATCATTGATAACTGCGCTTCGGGCGGCAAGAGACTTGACCTTGAAATGACGTTCCGCAGCATTCCTTTCTGGAGAAGCGACTATAACTGTGCAGTGCATTCAGATCTTTTTGAAGCAACCCAGTCGCAGACCTACGGTCTTTCGTTCTGGCTTCCCGTTTCCGGCACAGCGCTTAATATGACAAGCGAATATTCCGCAAGGTCAGCAGTTATGCCGCTTATGCTTATGGATTTCTATGCAAACAATTCCGATTTCTTTAACCTTTTCCACGAACAGCGTGACCTTATGACGGGCAATTACTATCCGCTTGATTTCGGCAGCTATGACAAAAACAAAATGCACTCAATGCAGTATATGTCGGATGACGGCCTTGATGGCGTTGTATTTATCTACAAAAGACCCGAAGTTATTAAATCGGAATATACCGTTAACCTTAACGGACTCTACCCCGATGCTGTTTATGAAATTTCCGACGTTGACGGCATTATCGAAACAAAAACATATAAAGGCAGTGAGCTTATGGAAGATGGACTTACAATCTCATTGCCCGACGGAGAAAAAGCAATTATTCTGAATGTAAGTAAGCGTTAGCCGCTCAAAAGTAACAGACCTCCTTGTGTTCGGGAAACCGATACAAGGAGGTTTTTGGTTTATTTTTTCTTTCCTCTACGCACATAGTCGGCGTTTATTTTACTGCTCCAGTTTTTATCAAGGCAAGCCTTTGCTCTGACGTTGCAGACTGCACTTGCAACGGATTCATAAACTATGCTTGTGCCTTCTTTGTCGGCATTATAATTTACTGCTCTGTCTGCGCCGATGCCGTATTTTGCTGCTGTTTCAACTGCATCTATATTTGCGCCGATGAAAAGAAATTCCCAGCCGTATTTTTCTTTTTGATGCTCAATCATTGCCTTTACCTTATCGCTCGAATAACGGTGGCTTGCATTCTCCATACCGTCGGTTGTGATGATAAACATTGTGTGCTCGGGTACGTCTTCGGGACGGGCATATTTATGGATGTTGCCGATATGGTGAATTGCTCCGCCGATTGCGTCGATGAGTGCGGTGCAGCCTCTGACGGTGTAATCATTTTCTGTCATAGGATTGATTTCAGAGAGCTTAACTCTGTCGTGAAGCACTTCGGATACGTTATCGAAAAGCACGGTTGAAATATAACATTCGCCGTCTTGCTTTTTCTGCTTTTCAATCATAGCGTTGAATCCGCCGATTGTGTCGCTTTCAAGACCTGCCATTGATCCGCTTCTGTCAAGGATAAATACGAGTTCTGTGATATTGTTTTTCATTGTTTTTTCCTCCAAAATAAAAATGTGGTTGCTTGGTTTCTCAACCTTACAACCACATTATAGCGATTTCATTTATTAAATTGGTCGCTCGACGGGAGACTTTTATATCGTGTGAATCATCTGCCCATTTTTGCACACAATGATTCTTCAAAAGCTTTAACTTCTTCGAGCTTTTTATTAAGCAATTCGTGAATCTTTTCTTCCGGGGTATCTAAATTGATTTTAGATGTTTTTGTTCTGAACGGAATTCGCCATTGCCAGTTCTCTTTTTGTTGGCGAGACGGATAATGTATATTGATTTCATCACAAATCTTTCTCAGATTGTTCGGAATATTTTTGGAGCTGAATGCAATCTGAATATAAAACTCATTTCCACCATTATTTATAAGTTCATAGAAGTAATGATTTTTGGTGTTCCAACCGCTTAATGCTTCTTCAGCATCAGGGAGAATGGCGGACATAGTAGGAGTTTTGAATCTTGTATATGTTTTACTGCACTTATCAAGCACAATCTCGATTTCGCCATCCTTCGTTTTTTGTGTACCCCAATTTCTGAAATATTCGGCAACGGCAGATGCTCTGTCCGGTTTATTATCGAATATCAAATCTAATGCTTTTTTGTGTTTGTAATATATTTCCGCACAAATTTTTGCTAAACGTTCGTCTCCCACAATATCCCTCCTGATTGTTTCTACATAGTTATTTATCAACATTTCTGCTTCCGGCAAAAGTTTGGTTTTACTACAAGCATTTTCAACAATATTTATTACATCAGTATAACTCATTGAAAGCCAGGTGTCAGGTATGCTTGATTCGGCACCTGCCGGAGATAAGTATATATATGTTTTTTTATACTCAGGGAAAGCTTCTTCAAGAGTTTTTTGATAATGGGCAAGCTGATTATTATGTTCGCCGGAGTCAATTTTGTTTTCAATACACAAAACATATTTTTCTTTATCCGATACGGCTAAAACATCAACGTGATGCCACTCTCGCAAAACATTGAAGCTTCTGAAATCCATCAATAAAGCACCGAAAATATCATTGTTGTTATCAGTAAAAGAAGTAACAGCAAATTGAATAAATCCTTTGATAATACTGTCACTAAGGCCGTGGTTTTCGTTTGGAGTTAAAAGCCAAGCAAGAAGATTGCTATGGCGAATTTCAGTTCTTGTAATTTTCAGAATATCGAACAAGTTGAATTTGCCGGCCCACTCATCAAGTTGGTTCAAGCAGTCAACATCGAGCAAAAAGCTTTTTAATGCTTCTTCATCGGAAATACATTCTGTTTTTTCATCATAAGCATATGCCGGTAAATCCATATTCATTGAATACCTCCCAAATTCAGCAACCCAACAGTACCTGGTCAAATTCAAAAAGTGCTTCGTTTATTTCAAAAATATCATAGACACCCTTTTGCAAAAAATATCGTATTATCTTATCGAAAGTGAAACTGCTTGAAAGTGTCATCCCTGCCGATGCAAGCAAATCCTGCGTTTCATCAAGGGTCAGTTCAAGTGCGATTGCGAATGCAACTGCAGTCTGCTTTGACGGCTTGTATGTATCGGGATTGCACTTGATTTTAGAGAACGTTTTCTTATCGACATTGGCTTTTTTGTAACACTCAACATCGGTCATTCCTTTTGAATCAATATAGTCAAAAAGCTTGTAGGCAAAAGATTTGTCCATTGCTTTCATATATTCTTCAAGCGATTTGCTGCTAACCCTGCTCTGCGGCGCAGGCATTGAAGCGCAAAGCTCCGGTTCGGTAACGCTCGTTTTGGCTCTGCGCCGGAATTTGTCTGAAAAACGGTTTTTATTGCAACGCACAGAATCTGCACAGAAAGCGACCGATTCTTCAAGATAATCATCATTTATTAGTTCGCTGATTTCGTTGAAAATAACCTTGCTGAATTCATATGAAGTTCGGTCATAAACGCAAAGGTAAACGGTTAGCTCGTGATCAAAAAGGAATTCGGATATAACCTGAATTGCAAATTTGAGTACCTGGTCTTTTGGATAACCGTATTCACCTGCAGATATCAGCGGAAACGCAACCGACTCGCAACCGTTTGCAACTGCAAGCTTGAGTGACTCTGTATAGCAGGATTTGAGAATGATGCTTTCACCCACAAGACCTCCTTGCCATACGGGACCTGAGGTATGGATGATATATTTTGCATCAAGATTAAAGGCGTTTGTTATTTTTGCCGCACCGAGAGCAAGGGGGTTGATTTTTTTGCATTCGGCATCAAGCAAGGGACCTGCGGCCAAATGCACATCAAGGTCGACGCCGCTGTAACCAACCATATTTTTATTGGTGGAGTTGACAATTGCATCAACCTTCATTTTGGTTATGTCTTGTCTGATAATCTGTAACGGCACGGTATCACCCCCATAAATTCTGC
This sequence comes from Acutalibacteraceae bacterium, assembly GCA_045590675.1. Classification (GTDB taxonomy): domain Bacteria; phylum Bacillota; class Clostridia; order Oscillospirales; family Acutalibacteraceae; genus CAG-177. The sequence goes on along the minus strand of JAZNRJ010000037.1, from coordinate 8,102 downwards.
GGACCATAATTATTATACCACAAAAACATATCATTGCAACCTGTGTATTGCCGCTTTGTATGAGATGCTCTTGCAAAAATTCTGTCTGAAAGATATAATAAAAACACAATGAATACCGTTCATCTTGAGGTGATAAAAATGTTTGAAAGAATAATTGCGCTGATAATGTCGGTTGTTTCGGTTTTTACAGCTCCGTTTTCTCAGCTTTTTTCTGAGGCTGAGCTTAAAACCGAGCTTGCAAGGGGCAGCTATGAAAGCCCCTATATTACAAGACCGCTTGAAAAAATAACCGTAAACGGAGTGTCTGTTGAGGAATATTCCGTTTTTGCCCCAAGCGGTGAGGTGTATTCCGCCGCCGCACAGACCCTTTGCAATGAGATATATAAAGCTTGCGGCAAAAAGATTTACGCTGCTGAAAACGCATCCGAAAAAGCATTTGTAATCAATGAGGATTTAAATGGTACGGATGAGTTCAACCTTAAGGTTGAAAACGGTAATGTTTATATTACAGGCAGCTCGAAAGCGGGGATTTCAAGAGGAATAACCGCCTTTGCGGATGAAGTTTTGCTTGCTTCACAAGGCGGCTATGATTTTAAAAACGGCTATGAGTTTGGCAAAACTTTCTCCGATTATGTAACATATGAGGATTTCGGAGCTGCAGGCGACGGCGAAACAGATGACCTTGAAGCTATCGTAAAAACCCACGAATATGCAAATGCAAACGGTCTGAGTGTTTTTGCAAATGAAACCGCAACATATTATATCGGCGGTGCGGACAAAACCGCCTGCATCATGAGCGATACCAATTGGTCAACCGCACGGTTCATAATCGACGATTCAGATGTTGAAAACAGAAGCTCGTGGATATTCAACGTTGCGCCGTCAAAACCAAGCGCTGATATAACTGATAAAATTTCGCCTCTTAAAGCCGATGCCAAGAGCGTGGAAACCTCGCTTGACTGCAAAAGCCTTGTTGTGCTTACCGATTCTAACATTAAGCGATATATCCGCAAGGGCGCAAACCAAAATTCCGGCAGTAATCAAACAGATGTTATCCTTGTTGATGAAAACGGGAATATTTTGCCCGAAACACCGCTTATCTGGGATTTTGATTCAATCACCGCCGCAACGGCCTATCCCATAGACAGTGAAACATTAACCGTAAAAGGCGGCCGATTCACAACCATTGCAAACGGTGCGGATTCCGAGTATAACTATTACGCAAGAGGTATTCAGGTCAGACGCTCAAACACCGTTATAGACGGAATATATCACGACATTAAAAATGAGGGTAAAACGGGTGCACCGTATTCGGCTTTTGTCAGCCTTTCCTGCTGTGCCGATGTTACGGTGAAAAACAGCACATTTACAGGCCATAAAAAATATTCAACAACAGGCTCTGCCGGAACAAGCGTAACAATGGGCACTTATGATATAGGTGCCGCAACGGCTGTTAACGCAAAATTTATCAATTGCAACCAGACAAATGATATAACCGATATAGATTATTGGGGAATTGCAGGCACGAATTATTGCAAAAACCTTGTGTATGACGGCTGTGCGCTCTCACGCTTCGATGCTCACCAGGGAGTTCTTAACGCAACGGTTAAAAATTCCGTTCTCGGCCATCACGGAATAAAACTTATAGGCAGCGGAACAGCTCTTATTGAAAACACAACCGTTTTAGCTGAAGATTTTGTTGACCTTCGCCCGGATTACGGTTCAACCTGGAACGGTGAGCTTATTATCCGCAACTGTAAGTTTTACCCCACGGGCATATCAAGCCATATTATCAATGCAGAAAATTCAGAGGACCACGATTTCGGCTATATCTGTTATCTGCCTCAAAGGATAGAAGTTGACGGCTTCTATGTTCACAGAATCGGAAACAATTATCTTTTTACCAAGGTTAATTCAAAGCATAATTCCGATTCATACAATGCAGAATATCCTGTTGTTCCGCCAGAGGAGATAACTGTTAAAAATTTCAGCAGTTTGATTTTCGGAGAACTTTTTGTTTCCAAAAACAAGGCGATATTCAAGGCTGAAATTACATCATAGTATTATAATATAATTACGAATTTGTCTGATATCTAAAGAGATTATACTGTCTGCAATAATTTCAACATAATGGAGATATTATGAATAGAATTATAGAAATAACAGATTTTCTTGCTCCCGAGCTGGATATATATGCACGGTTAACCGAGGTTCAACTGTTAAACAGAGAGTTTCCTGAAAAAGGCTTGTTTATAGCAGAAAGTCCAAAGGTTATTGAACGGGCTCTTGATGCAGGATATGAACCGGTCTCATGTCTTATGGAAAAAAGGCATATTGAGGGCGAAGGCAAGCAAATTCTTGCCAGAATAAAAGACGTTCCTGTTTTTTGTGCGGAATTTGATGTTCTGACGCAGCTGACAGGCTTTAAGCTTACAAGAGGTATGCTTTGTGCCATGAAACGAAAACCTCTGCCCGATGCAAGAGAAATCTGTGAAAACAAAAGAAGAATAGTTATATTGGATAAAGTTATGAACCCGACCAATGTGGGTGCCATAATCCGCTCAGCTGCGGCGCTTGGAATGGATGCGGTAATCCTCACCCCCGGATGCTCCGATCCTCTGTACAGACGTGCTGCAAGAGTCAGTATGGGCACTGTGTTTCAGATTGATTGGACATTTTTAACCGACGACAGTCTTGATGAAATAAAGGCTCTCGGGTTCAAAACCGTAGCCATGGCACTTAAGGATAATTCTCTTTCTATTAATGACCCCGCACTGGCAGAGGAAAAGAAGCTTGCCGTTATTATGGGAACAGAGGGTGACGGTCTTTCTGATAAAACTATATCCGAATGCGATTTTACCGTAAAAATACCAATGTATCACGGTGTTGATTCGCTGAACGTTGCTGCCGCTTCTGCAGTAGCGTTTTATCAGCTTGGTAATAAACAGAATGAGGTTTTCTGAGCCGACGCAATGAGTTTGTCTTTATTTGGGACAATACAGCACAAAGTGATTTTGAGGACAAACGAAACAATAAAACAACTCATTCACAACCCGATTTTGCCTGCTTTTTTGCAGTATTTCGGTGCCTTATCATATTTTTTGATGGAATCTGCAAAAATGCTGTAAGCTTTATCAAATCTTTCTGCCCGGATTAGGGCAATCAGGAGCTTGTCTGTTTCTCTCGGATTATCGGGGTCTTTTTTGCAATCAATCACTACGTTTCGGAGAATGTTTTACCCCTTCACTTAGATATGGAGTGAAACCGAATGTGATTTCTCCTGAATTTCAAAAAATTATTTGAGAATATTTTCTGCACGATAAATTCTTTGTCATTTCTGTTCATTTTGATTTGCTCCTTTCGTGTTTTGAGGGCATATTATATATCTCCTATGTTTGTGAAATTTTCAAAAAACATTTTGCTGATATTTAATATTTATTGATGTTTTGTTATTTTAATCTGACAACTTGATTTGGACATATTTTGATTGTATAATACATTGAAACAAAAATAAGGAGACCGCTATGGATAAAAACAAAGAATTCCTCGGCACGGAGCCCGTCGGCAAACTGCTTTTCAAGCTCGCTGTGCCTACGGTTATTGCCCAGCTCGTAAATATGCTCTATAATATCGTTGACCGCATTTATATCGGTCACATTCCCGAAGAAGGCAGTCTTGCTCTGACGGGCGTCGGTGTTTGTATGCCGATAATTATGATTATTTCGGCTTTTGCGGCTCTCATCAGCTCGGGCGGTGCACCGAGAGCATCAATAAATATGGGTAAGGGCGACAAAAAATCCGCAGAGAAAATTCTCGGCGGATGCTTCACTCTTCAGATCATTATTTCGGCTGTTTTAACTGCGGTTTTGCTGATTTGGAATAAGGATTTGCTCCTTGCCTTCGGCGCAAGCGAAAACACAATCGGCTATGCAACCGACTATATGAACATCTACGCCGTCGGCACGGTGTTTGTTCAGCTTACGCTCGGTATGGGTGCATTTATCAATGCACAGGGCTTCACAAAAATCGGTATGATAACCGTGCTTATCGGTGCTGTCAGCAATATTATCCTCGACCCGATATTCATTTTTGCATTCGATATGGGTGTCAGAGGTGCGGCACTTGCAACTATTCTTTCGCAGGCGATTTCGTGCGTATGGGTAATCTCTTTCCTCTGCGGCAAGAAAACATATCTTAAACTCAAAATGTCGGATATGAAGATTGATGCAAAGCTTGTTTTCCCTTGCGTTGCGCTCGGTCTTGCGACCTTCATTATGCAGAGCAGTGAAAGCGTGATTTCCGTTTGCTTCAATTCATCACTTCTCAGATACGGCGGAGATATTGCCGTTGGTGCAATGACGATTCTCACAAGCGTTATGCAGTTTGCGATGCTGCCTATGCAGGGAATCGCTCAAGGTGCACAGCCCATTTCAAGCTACAATTACGGTGCAAAAAATGTTGACAGAGTAAAGAAAACATTCCGGTTATTACTCACTTGCTGCCTTACATATTCAGTTGTTTTTTGCACACTGATTATGATATTTCCGCAGATATTTGCAGGAATATTCACACCCGACGCATCACTCATTGAATTCACGGCAAAGGCACTCCGTATCTACTGCGGTGCTATGTTCCTTTTCGGAATACAGATTGCCTGCCAGATGACCTTTGTTTCAATCGGCAATGCGCCTTGTTCAATAATTGTTGCAGTAGTGAGAAAATTTGTGCTTCTTCTGCCATTTATCTACATTATGCCGAATCTGGTTGCGGACAAAACTATGGGCGTTTACCTAGCCGAACCTGCCGCAGATTTTCTTGCGATTGCTTTCACGTCAATACTCTTTGCGGTTCAGTTCAGAAAATCCATGAAGAAGCTTGAAGAAAAAACAGCAGCATAAACAAGAACAGCAGGCAACATTCATAAGTTTCACCTTTTCAATTTTTCTTGAAGATTCTGTTGCGATTATATCACGCATAATCACAATTGATAAGGTCTCATTTTTTAACAGCATCTCAGTTTATGTTCAGCTAACCTCAGCTGCCGGTAACTGCCTCTGTGGTTTTAAACTGTTTAGTCATAATCCTCAATAAAATATGCATTTGTATTAGCCTTCTTACCTGAGGGTCCTGTGACCTCGATGCGAAAATACACGTCCTCATCCTCCAGTAAAAAGTCGGCCTGAGTTACATACTCACCGGCAGGAGCGTGTAATGCTTTCGAGCGTCTGCCGGCGGTAGAAAGTGCTATACGTTGAGCCGGTGAACACTCAATATGCACCGCGCCGTCCTCTAATGTCAACTCAAAAATCCTCGGCTCACGGGTACAATAAAATGAACCGCTCTGCATAGCTTTTATAACAGACTCATAGCTGAGCGTATCACACAGAAAAACAGTTTTTCCTCCGAAGCTGTCACAGCGAACATCTCCAAAGGGAAACTCGTTATGATTATCGTCAGCCATCGTACAGAAGAGGCGTTTGCCGCTACGGAGCATCTCATCGTAGACCTGTTCCTGCCCATCATCTCCGCCCTCAACAAAAACAGAATTGTTATAAATTTCAATCATACTGCAACCCTCTAAGTTGCGGTAATCATCAAGACACTGCATTGACCAGTACGGATGATTATATGCAACTATAAAGCCTAATTCTTTAAGCTTTTGTATGTATTCGTTTACCGCCTGCATATCTCTGTAATCAGGTGTTGCAGGAAGCGTAACTTCCTTATCGCCGTTTATGTTAAATGCGTTAAGATGGTAGCACCTGCGAAACTGACTGCTCTTAACAATATTGTCACTGATATCCGCCTCAAATGAATTAATGGCAACAAAATCCTCTGTGCAAAAATCGCTGTGATCAAAGTAATTATCATGATCTGAAAATGCAACTATGCTGTATCCCTGTGCCTTATATGCGTCTCGTATTTCCTCGGGCGTTCTTCTGCCGTCGGACAGAGTAGTGTGGCAATGCAGATTTGCAATATATTGTTTTTTCTCTTTCGGAAGAAGTAAATGTTTCATAAGAATTCTCCTTTTATGGCTTTTTCTTGTTGTAACAGCCTCGCTGTGCGAAAACTTCTTTATTTTCTATACAGTATAGCATTAATCAAACCCACAAACAATATATTATATTGCATTTAATTTATTTCTTTGAGAAATACACAAAAACTCCGCTTGCCGATTGCTCGGTAAACGGAGTTTATTATTTAAATATATACCGATAGGCGGTGACGGCTTGATTGTCAGGTTCGGAATGTAATAATCCCCGACTTTGGTATAAGTAAGTTTGTTTTCCATAAAACCAATCCCTTCGTTACATTATTTTTGATTGCGAGATAATATTATAATGTAATTACGGATTTGTCGAATGTGTGGGATATTTTTATTTACTCTTCAATAATACTCAACATCCAATTTTTCCAACCAACAATTGTAGAAGTGCGTCTTACAAAAGTGCTTTCTGCTTCTACATTGCCGAGAATAAGAGAGTCATTTGAATTCTTCATAAATTCTCCTTTCTTTGATAATGATTTTGCCCTCCAACCATATACGACACGAAAAAGACAAAATGTTCCTAAGGTTGGAAAATTTTTTTATAATAAAAGCATACGGTACAAAAAGAAAAAGCCCCACACGAAGCGGGGCAAAAAAGCGGTCTGTTTATTTCCATATGTGCAGAGTAATCAGTACCTTTGTATATGAACGGAATAAAAAACACGGTGGAATTTTCAGGCTATCTGTGATATGATTAAGATGATAAAAATTTTTACGAGGTACATTATGGCTTCAAGTAAAGAATATCTGGATTTCATTTTAGAACAGTTATCTGGATTAGAAGAAATTACATACAGAGCGATGATGGGAGAATATATCCTCTACTATCGAGGTAAAATCATCGGCGGAATTTACGATGACAGACTGCTTGTGAAACCCGTCAAATCAGCTGCTGCTCTTATGCCCGATGCAACATTTGAATTGCCGTATGAGGGTGCAAAAGAAATGCTGCTCGTCGATGATGTGGACAACAGAGATTTCCTTGCAGAACTTTTCAGCACTATGTATGATGAACTTCCGATGCCGAAGAAAAAGAGATAGACAAACTGAAATTTGACGATTATTTATTACTCTGTACGGAGGTCTTTATGAAAAACAAATATAAATTATTATCCTTTTTTATTGTTATCGCTATTATAATAACTTCTCTGCCTTTGGCTTCTTCGGCAGCGGAAACAACCGTGTCTGATAACGTTTTTCTTTTCGGTTCTTATCCGCAAAGCGAGGTTATAGATTCTGAATTGCTATCTGTACTTAACGGTATCGAGCTTCAGTGGAAAAGCTATGATTATTACTGTGGTACGGGCAAATGGAATGACGGAAAAATGCACACTGCTGACTATATGCAGTATGCTGATGTAAACTTTGACGGCAACAAGTACAGAGCAGTAAAGTTTGACTCATACAGACCGTATTTTACAGGCTTTGAATCAACAACCGTCGGTGACACATATCAGGACAACAACGGCTACGAATGCGGCAAAATATACTGGTTCATCTACGAACCGCTTAAATGGCGTGTTGTTGACGAAAAGTCAGGATATGCAATATGCGACTCCATTATTGATTCACAGCCGTTTCAGAATATGATTTATTACAACGGATGGCAATATTTTTCCGATTATCAGTATTATGATTGTTCAAATTATTATGTTGTCAGCAGTATAAGGAATATGCTGAATAATGAATTCCTTAACTGTGCGTTTACGGCAGAGGAAAAAGCAAATCTTGAATATAACTATATTGACGATTTATGGGCTCCTTTTGAAGACAGGGTTTTTCTTCCGTCAGTGAACGAGGTGAAAAACAGTCAAAACCAGGAAAGAGTCGCAACCGGCACGGATTATGCAAAATGTCAGGGCTTGTTTGTTGATGGCGGCAATTCTTATTGGTATCTCCGCACACCGGGTGATAACTCATATACAGCGGTTTGCGTTTCGGCAGACGGAAGCTTATACGGTCACGACTTTTACTGTAACCGCTATCCTTTCTTCACATATTTTACAGGAACAGGTATCCGTCCTGCAATTAAAATAAAGAATCTGAATGC
>JAZNRJ010000036.1:0-29004 GCA_045590675.1 Acutalibacteraceae bacterium | reverse complement strand
GTCGCCTTCTGTGATAAGTCCGCAGGAAATACCTGCAACGGGAGCCTTGATGGGAACGCCGGCTGCCATAAGTGAAAGAGTTGAACCGCAAACTGAGCCCTGTGATGTTGAGCCGTTTGGTGCAAGAACTTCGGAAACAACGCGGATTGTGTAGGGGAATTCTTCAACTGAGGGAAGAACGGGGATAAGTGAACGCTCTGCAAGTGCGCCGTGGCCGATTTCTGTTCTGCCGGGGCCGCTTGAGGGCTTTGTTTCGCCAACTGAGTATGAGGGGAAATTATAGTGGTGCATATAGCGCTTGCTTTCTTCTTCGTCAAGACCGTCAAGAAGCTGAGCATCGCTCATAGGACCGAGAGTTGTGATTGAAAGAACCTGAGTCTGGCCTCTGGTGAACATACCTGAACCGTGAACTCTGTCAAGAAGGTCAACTTCAGCGTTAAGAGGACGGATTTCGTTGATTCCTCTGCCGTCAACGCGTTTGCCGTCATCAAGAAGCCAACGGCGAACAACGTATTTCTGAACCTTGTAAAGGCATTCTTCAATCTTAACTTCCATTTCGGGATAGATTTCATCGAACTTTTCGTGAACCTTATCGTAAACGGGCTTAAGTCGCTCGTCACGGATTCTCTTATCGTCTGTATCAAGAGCATATCTGATGTCTTCAATAGCGAAGTCCTTGATAGCTTCATACATTTCGGGATCGGGATCGTTTGAGGGGAAGTCAACCTTTTCTTTGCCGCATTCAGCTTTGATCTGGTTGATGAACTCAACGTTTCTCTGGTTTTCTTTATGAGCGAACATAATGCCGTCATACATATCGTCGTTTGAAACTTCGTTTGCACCGGCTTCAATCATAGCAACAAGTTCGCTTGTTGAAGCAACGGTAACGTACATTTCGCTCTTTGCTCTCTGCTCAAGAGTGGGGTTGATAACGTACTGACCGTCAACAAGACCTACAACAACGCTTGAAACGGGACCGTCCCAGGGGATTTCTGAAATTGAGATAGCAATTGAAACGCCGAGCATAGCAGCGATTTCGGGCTGGCAGTCGGGGTCAACTGACATAACGGTTGCAACAACGCCAACGTCGTTTCTCATATCCTTGGGGAAGAGGGGACGGATGGGTCTGTCAATAACTCTTGAAGCAAGGGTTGCCTTTTCGCTTGCCTTGCCTTCACGGCGCTGGAATGAGCCGGGAATGCGGCCAACGGAATAAAGCTTCTCTTCATAGTCAACTGAAAGGGGGAAGAAGTCAACGCCCTCTCTGGGTTTTGCTGCCATTGTGGCTGTGCAGAGCACGTTTGTTTCGCCGTAACGAACAAGGCATGCGCCGCCTGCAAGCTGAGCCATTTTGCCAACTTCAACAACAAAAGGTCTGCCTGCGATTTCGGTTTCATACTTTTTGAAAGCTTCGAAAAACATATTTTTACCTCTCTGTGTATTATATTTCCACAGGCGGCAGTTTTGGGTTTAGCAATAAATCCAACTGCTGCAACGCAGAAGCTCGATTTACCGCTAAAACCGGGGAAATCACCCGCCTGAAAGATGCGCTTTAAAGCTGTAACGAATTAGCGTTTTAATAGGTTGAACCCTCGTTAAAACGACACAAAGCAGGCAAGAATAGGGTTTCCTGCCTGCTTTATCGGTTAAATTATTTACGGATGCCGAGTCTTGCAATGATTGAACGGTAACGTTCAATGTCAACCTTCTGAAGGTATGCAAGAAGGTTTCTTCTGTGACCAACCATCATAAGAAGGCCTCTTCTTGAGTGGTGCTCCTTCTTGTGCACCTTAAGATGCTCGGTAAGGTCATTGATTCTCTTTGTAAGAACAGCAATCTGTACTTCGGGTGAACCTGTGTCACCTTCGTGGAGAGCGTATTCCTGCATAATTGCGGTCTTTTCTGCCTGTGTCATTTTCTTTCACCTCATTTAATTATTTGCCTCGTACCCAGAAAACGGCAGGTGATTACCTCGGTGAGGTTTACTCCGAATCCCGAGAAACGGGCACATGCAAAATGGATTATATCACAAACAATCCGTCTTGTAAAGAGTTTTTTGAATTTATTTTTGCCGGATTTCAATCCCACTATTCGCCTTTTGGCATAGAATGAACAATGGGAAGATTTGTTCTGTCTTCCCAAAATCAAGGCGGTGGCTGTCAGCGGTGGCGCAAGCCTATGGGGAGCCGGGTGATGCATAGCCGCCGCCATCATATAGATGCGGCTGATGCTTTGAGGTGTCAGCCGCCGATTTTTTAATTGACAATTGTGTTTGTTGTATAGTAAAATTATAATATAAACCTTGCTAAAAAGGAAGTGTTTTTTTGGGAATATTGGTTGTTATTGATATGCAGAACGATTTTATCGACGGTGCTCTCGGTACGCCCGAGGCAGTTTCAATCGTTGAAAATGTGAAAAATAAAATTGAGTTATATAAATCAAACGGCGGTGAGATAATATTTACAAGAGATACTCATCAGCCTGATTACCTTGAAACGCAGGAAGGCAGAAATCTTCCGGTTGAGCATTGCATTAAAGGCTCTTTCGGCTGGCAGATTTCGGATAAGCTTCCGTCAGACGGCTGTAAAATTATTGATAAGCCTACCTTCGGCTCAACTGAGCTTGCCGAACATATCTCTGCCGTTAAGCCGGAAACGGTTGAGCTTATCGGTCTTTGCACGGACATATGCGTTATCTCAAATGCTATGCTTATTAAGGCCTTTGAGCCTGAAATTAAGGTTTCGGTTGATTCTGCGTGCTGTGCGGGTGTTACTCCTCAGAGCCATAACAATGCACTTGAAGCTATGAAAATGTGTCAGATTGAAGTAAAGTGAGGAAAAACAATTGAGTTTTAATGCAGTTAAAGTCAAAGACGATATAGTAGCGTGGATAAAAAATTGGTTTGATACAACGGGACCCGATTGTAATGCCGTTGTAGGAATTTCGGGCGGAAAGGACAGCTCCGTTGCCGCCGCTCTTTGTGTTGAAGCACTTGGCAAAGACAGAGTTATAGGTGTTCTTATGCCTAAAGGCGAACAGCACGATATTGATATGGCTCAGCTGCTTTGCAGCCATCTCGGAATCAAGAATTACACAATAAATGTCAAAGCCGCCTGCGATGCTGTTTACGGCGAAGTTGAAAAAGCTCTGGGTGAGGTTTCAGTTCAGTCAGCAACCAACCTGCCGCCGAGAATAAGGATGACAACTCTTTATGCCGTTTCACAGACGGTTAACGGCAGAGTGTGCAACACCTGCAACCTTTCCGAGGACTGGGTCGGTTATTCAACCCGTTACGGCGATTCAGTAGGCGATTTCAGCCCTCTTTCAAAGCTTACGGTTGATGAGGTTAAGCAGGTCGGCAGAGTACTCGGTTTGCCCGATGTTCTTGTTGACAAAGTTCCGATTGACGGTCTTTGCGGCAAAACAGATGAAGATAATCTCGGCTTTACCTATGCCGTACTTGATAAATATATCCGAACCGGTGTTTGTGAAGATGCTGCAACAAAAGAGAGAATAGATACTCTTCATAAACGAAATCTGTTTAAGCTTGAGCTTATGCCTGTTTTTCCTTATGAACCCTGATTGACAATTGAGATTAGGTAATGTATAATATAACTATCCTGACACAAAGATATTATAAATCTGACTGAAAGGTGCTCATATACTTGCTTTACGGTATTGCCGCGCCTTTCAGGTGCGGCATTTTTTATTGAGATAGGAGAATGAACAATGGAAACACGCATCGCAGTTGCAGGCATTATTGTTGAAAATATTGATTCGGTTGAAAAGCTCAACTCAATTCTTCACGGTTACGGTGACCATATCATCGGCAGAATGGGCATCCCTTACCGTGAAAAAAATCTTAATATAATGAGCATTGTTATTGATGCGCCCCAGAATATTATTTCCGAATTCACCGGAAAAATCGGAAAGCTTGACGGTGTGAGCGTCAAAACGGCTTATTCAAGTGTGATAACCCATGAGTAATAAAATTAAAGAGCTTATTGAAAAACTTGAAAAAGAGCACTCACTGTCAACCGAAGAGTATGAGCTTCTGATTACCGAAAGGAACACGGAAGCGGCTCTGATACTTGCTCAAAAAGCTGACGCTGTTCGCCGTGAGGTTTACGGAAATGCGGTTTTTATAAGAGGACTTATTGAAATAAGCAATTTCTGCAAAAACGATTGCCTTTATTGCGGAATCCGCCGCTCCAACAAAAACTGCGAGCGTTACAGGCTCACAAAAGAACAGATTCTCACCTGCTGCGATGAGGGATATCCGCTTGGTTTCCGCACCTTTGTTTTGCAGGGTGGTGAGGATGCGTTTTTCTCCGATGAAGTTGTCTGCGATATTGTGGGCGAGATAAAAAAACGCTACCCTGACTGTGCGGTTACTCTTTCGCTCGGTGAAAGAAGCCGTGAAAGCTATCAAAGGCTTTTTGATGCAGGGGCTGACAGGTATCTTTTGCGCCACGAAACAGCGGATGAAATCCATTATTCTCAGCTTCATCCTGAAAAAATGCTTTTGTCAAACCGAATCAGATGCCTTGAAACGCTTAAAGAAGTCGGTTTTCAGACCGGATGCGGATTTATGGTAGGTTCACCTTATCAGACTTCGCTCAATATAGCAAAAGATTTGAAATTCATTGAAGAATTCAAACCCGAAATGTGCGGAATAGGCCCGTTTATTCCTCATAAAGATACTCCGTTTGCTGTTCAGAAGGCAGGTACGGCAGAACTTACTTGTTATCTGCTTTCGATAATAAGGCTTATGTTGCCCAACGTTCTTTTGCCGGCAACAACCGCCTTGGGAACAATAAAAGAAAACGGACGTGAAGAGGGCATAAAAGCAGGCGCAAACGTTGTTATGCCCAATCTCTCACCCGAAGATGTCAAGGAAAAATATATGCTTTACGATAACAAGCTTTCAAGCGGAAACGAGGCGGCGGCAAACGTTGCCGAGCTTCAAAAACGAATGGAAGCAATCGGTTATTGTATTGTTACGGATAAAGGCGATTTTAAGAAAGGAAGGTAATTTATTATGGCAATTTATAATCCCAAATCACTCAAAGCCGAGGAATTCATCAACAACGAAGAAATCCTTGCAACAATAGAATATGCTCAGGCAAATAAAAATAACGTTGAGCTTATTGATTCGATTCTTGAAAAAGCAAGACCCGTTAAAAACGGAAACGGCGTTACCTGCAGCGGTTTGAGCCACCGTGATGCAGCTGTTCTTCTTGCCTGCGAAATTCCTGAAAAGATTGAGCAGATGTATAAGCTTGCCGAAGAGATAAAGCTTGCTTTTTACGGCAACCGCATTGTTATGTTTGCGCCTCTTTATCTTTCCAACTACTGCGTGAACGGCTGTGTTTACTGCCCTTATCACCTTAAAAATAAGCATATCGTGCGCAAAAAGCTTACTCAGGAAGAGGTTAAGGCTGAGGTCATTGCCCTTCAGGATATGGGTCACAAACGTCTTGCAATTGAAGCCGGTGAGGACCCCGTTAACAACCCTATTGAATATATCCTTGAATGCATCAAAACAATATACAGCATTAATCATAAAAACGGAGCAATCCGCAGAGTTAACGTTAACATTGCCGCAACAACGGTTGAAAATTACCGCAAGCTTAAAGATGCAGGTATCGGCACATATATTCTTTTCCAGGAAACATATCACAAGGAAAGCTATCTTAAGCTTCACCCCACAGGCCCCAAGCACGATTACGATTACCACACCGAAGCAATGGACAGAGCTATGGAAGGCGGCATTGACGATGTTGGTCTCGGTGTTCTTTTCGGCCTTGAACTTTATATGTACGAGTTCATCGGTCTGCTTATGCATGCCGAGCATCTTGAAGCCGTTCACGGTGTAGGGCCTCACACAATCAGCGTTCCCAGACTGAAGAGAGCTGATGATATTGACCCCGATGCATTTGATAACGGCATTTCCGATGAAATGTTTGAAAAAATCATAGCTTGCATCCGCATAGCCGTTCCTTATACAGGAATGATTATTTCAACCCGTGAATCCGAAGCTGTCAGGGGCAAGGCGCTGAGTATCGGTATTTCTCAGATAAGCGGTGCTTCGAGAACATCTGTCGGCGGATATACAGAGGAAGAAAGACCCCACGATTCAGAGCAGTTTGATGTTTCCGACCAAAGAACACTTGATGAGGTTGTTCGCTGGCTTATGGAGCTTGGATATATACCTTCGTTCTGCACAGCCTGTTACCGCGAGGGCAGAACGGGTGACCGCTTTATGAGCCTTTGCAAAACGGGTCAGATTCAGAATTGCTGCCATCCGAACGCTCTTATGACGCTGACCGAATATCTTGTTGACTACGCAAGCGAAGAAACAAAGAAAATCGGTTTTGACCTTATAACAAAAGAACTTATGAATATCCCCAAGGATAAAGTAAGAGGTATTGCTCAAAGCAATATTGCCGACATTAAAAATTCAAACCGCCGCGACTTCAGATTCTGAGGTGATTTTATGGGACTTAACGAAACTCCCTCTGCCGAAAGACTGCACATTGCTTTTTTCGGTATGAGAAATGCAGGCAAATCAAGCCTTGTCAATGCGGTTACGGGTCAGGAGCTTGCTTTGGTCTCCGATATAAAAGGAACAACAACTGACCCCGTGAAAAAAGCAATGGAGCTGCTGCCCCTCGGACCGGTTGTTGTTATCGACACCCCCGGAGTTGACGATGAGGGCGAGCTTGGGTTGATGAGAGTAAAAAAGGCAAAGCAGGTGCTCAATTATGCCGACATTGCCGTTCTTGTTGTTGATGCCGAAAAAGGTTTGCAATCACTTGACACTGAGCTGATTGCCGCTTTTGAAAAAAAGGAAATTGAATATATCATTGTTTATAACAAATCGGATTTAATAAAAGAGATTCCCGCAGCAGATGAAAAAAGCATTTACGTCAGTGCTGAAGAGAAAATCAACATAAATGAGCTTAAAGAAATGCTTGCAAAGCTCGGCAAAAAAGAAGAAAGCGGAAAGCGAATTGTTGCTGATTTGCTTGAGCCGAATGACCTTGTTGTTTTGGTTGTGCCGATTGATTCGGCAGCCCCCAAAGGCAGGCTTATTCTGCCTCAGCAGCAAACAATAAGAGATATTATTGAAAGCGGCGCAGTTTCGGTTGTTACAAGAGAAACCGAGCTAAAAGCAACGCTCGCTTCTCTCGGCAAAAAGCCGAAGCTTGTTATAACGGATTCCCAGGCTTTCGGCAAGGTTTCAGCCGATACGCCCGAAGATATTCTTCTTACATCTTTTTCAATCCTTTTTGTGAGATATAAAAGCGACCTTGCCGCCGCTGTCAGGGGAGCGGCACAGCTCGATAAGCTTAATAACGGCGATACCGTTCTTATTTCAGAGGGATGCACACATCACAGGCAGTGCGGCGACATTGGAACGGTGAAACTGCCTGCGTGGATTAAAAAATATACAGGCAAAGAAATCAATTTTGAATTCACCTCAGGAACGGAATTTCCTGACGATTTATCAAAATATGCGTTGGTTATCCATTGCGGAGCGTGTATGCTCAATGACCGTGAAATGAAATCAAGGTCAGGTTTTGCCGCCGATTGCGGCGTGCCGATGACCAATTACGGAATAGCGATAGCCCAGATGCACGGCATATTGAGGCGAAGTCTTTCACCTTTCCCTGAAGTTCTCAAAGAGCTTGATTGATTTCAATTGACTTTCAAAATAAAAAATGGTAAATTTATTTTGTATGAAATTTAGAATGGAGTGATTCCTATGGCAGTTAAAAAGTTAAAGTATTTTGCAGGCGGTCAGTGGCTCGATTCATCATGTGAAAAATATATGGATGTTTATAACCCCAGCACCGGCGAGGTTATTGCTCAGACACCATGCTGCACAAAAGATGAGGTTAATCAGGCGATTGCCTGCGCAAAAGAAGCTTTCAAAAGCTGGTCAAACGTTCCTGTTATGAAGAGAGTTCAGATTGTTTTTAAATTCCGTGAACTTCTTGAACAGCATATGGATGAGCTTACCGAAATCTGCGCAAGAGAGCACGGTAAGGTCTGGAGCGAAGCCAAGGGCGATATTCTTAAGGTTAAAGAGCCCGTTGAGCTTGCTTGCTCGGCACCTTCACTTCTTATGGGCGAAAGCATGAGAGATACTTCCTCAGGCTATGACACAACTCTTTACAGAGAGCCCGTCGGCGTTTTTGCGGGCATCGTTCCTTTTAACTTCCCCGGCATGATTCCTATGGGCTGGATGTCACCTCTTTGCATTGTTTGCGGCAACACAATCGTTCTTAAGGCCGCTTCTATGACTCCTATGACCTGTATGAGGCTTGCTGAGCTTTGGCAGGAAGCCGGCCTTCCCGACGGTGTTATCAATATCGTTACCTGCTCAAGAAACGAAGCAGAGATTTTTATGGATCATCCCGATGTTAAGGGAATAACATTTGTTGGTTCAACAAGCGTTGGTCTTCATATTTATTCAAGAGCTGCCGCTAACGGCAAGAGAGTTCAGGCTCTTTGCGAAGCCAAGAATCACGGCCTTGTTCTTGAGGATGCTGCGCTTGAAAGAAGCGCAAGAGGCATCATCAACTCCTCCTTCGGCTGTGCAGGTGAACGCTGTATGGCTCTGCCCGTTATTGTTGCTCAGGAAAGCATTGCCGATGAGCTTGTAGGTTATCTTGTTAAATTTGCAAAAGAGCTTAAGCTCGGCCCTGCATATGATAAAGAATCAACCCTTGGTCCCGTTGTTACCGAAGCTCACAGACAGTCCATTCTCAAGTGGATTGAAAAAGGTATCGAAGAGGGTGCGGAGCTTGTTCTTGACGGCAGAAACCCCGTTGTTCCCGGATATGAAAACGGTTTTTATGTTGGTCCTACAATCTTTGACCATGTTACAGAAGAAATGACAGTTGGACAAAGAGAAATTTTCGGCCCTGTTCTTTGCGTTAAGAGAGTTAAGGACTTTGAAGAAGGCCTTGCGGTTATGAATGCCAATCCCTTTGCAAACGGTTCGGTAATCTTTACACAGAGCGGTTACTATGCAAGAGAATTTGCAAAGAGAACAGACGGAGGTATGGTAGGCGTTAATGTTGGCATTCCCGTTCCTGTAGGCGTTTTCCCGTTCACAGGTCATAAACAGTCGTTCTTCGGTGACCTTCATTGCCTCGGCAAGGACGGCTTCCGATTCTACACAGAAACAAAGGCTGTTACAACCCGTTGGTTTGACGAAGAAGAAATGAAAGCACAGACCGTTGATACGTGGGACGGCTCTGTTGGCGGCGACCTTAAATAATTAAACAGCAATAACAAAAGCGGATTGCATTGGTGAGAAAACCTTTGCAACCCGCTTTTTTGTTATTTATCGCCAATGAGAACAACCGATTCGTAGGGCGAAAGAATTTTGCTTTTGACATAATCCGAATTTTCATAATTGCCGATTAAAACGTTTGGATTTTCAATTTGGCAAGTGAAATCAAAATCAACCTTGAACTGCGAAAAGTTGCAGATTACAAGGAGCTTTTCACTATCGTTTTCTCTTGTGTAAACAATCAGTCTTTTATCGCTTTCAACGGGAACAAAAACTCCGTCTGTTATAACCTTTTTTTCTTTTCTCAGAGCAATCAGTTTTTTATAATAGTTATAAACAGAATTTTCTCTTTCTGTTTGTTCTTCTGCGTTGATTTCTTTATAATTCGGGTTAACATAGATTTGACTTTTGCCTGTGCTGAATCCGCCGTTTTTGCCGCTGTTCCATTGCATTGCCGAGCGTGCATTATCTCTGCTTTTGCAACTGATATATTTAAGAGCTTCTTTTTTACTGACGCCGCTTTCGGTCAGCTTTTCATAAGCGTGGCGGCTTTCAAGGTCGTTTATTTCTTCGGGTGATTTAAAATCAATGTTGGTCATTCCGATTTCTTCACCCTGATAAACAAGCGGCGTTCCTTGCATAAAGTGCAGGTTGGTTGCAATCATTTTTGCCGAAAGCTCGCGGTATCGTTCATTTTCACTGCCCAAACGTGAAACAATTCTGGGTTGGTCGTGGTTGCACCAATAAAGGGTGTTCCACGCTTTGCCGTAAGTTCCCGTTTGCCGCTCGGCAAAGGTTTTGTTAAGCTCGGGAATGCTTATTTTGTCACAGTTCCACTTGCCGTTTTTGCAATCAAGGTCAACGTGGTCAAACGCAATCATCATATCAAGTTCATTGCCGTCAAGAGAGGCATATTTTGCTGCTTCTTCAACGCTTGTGAATGAGTTTTCACCCATAACAAGCAAATCGTAGTGAGAAAAAACTTCCCTTCTCATCTCTTTAAGATAATCGTGAATAGGGTCAAGATTTGCCGTATCGGGGAAAGCGTAACCCTCTTCGCAAGGTATACCGTCGATGAATTTTTGGGGTTTAACAATATATCCGATTGCGTCCATTCTGAAGCCGTCAACGCCTTTAGTCAGCCAGAAATGCATAGTGTCATACATTTCCTCTCTCACTTTTTTCTCAGACCAGTTCAGGTCGGGCTGATACGGTGAAAAAAGATTGAATGAATATTGTTCTCTTTCCGGATAATAAGTCCACGCCGAGCCGCCGAAAATTGCGCCCCAGTTGTTCGGCGGTTCTTTATCTTTACCGTCTTTCCAGATATAGTAATTGCTTTTGGAGTTACCCTTGCCCTTCTTGCTTTCAAGGAACCATTCGTGTTTGTCCGAGGTGTGATTTGCAACCATATCAAGGATAATTTTCATTCCTTTTGAATGCACTTGCTTCACAAGTTCGTCAAAATCATCCATAGTTCCGAATAAAGGCTGGATTTTGCGGTAATCGCTGACGTCGTAGCCGTTATCTTTATCGGGGCTTTCAAAAATCGGCGAGAGCCATATCGCATCAACACCAAGCTCTTTGATATAGTCGAGCTTTGAAATTATTCCTTTCAGGTCGCCTATTCCGTCACCGTTGCTGTCCGCAAATGAGCGAGGATAAATCTGATAAACAACGCTGTTTTTCCACCATTTTTCAATCATATAAAAACCTCCGTTTAGTTTATTATGTGCCGAACAAGGCGAAAAATAGTCTTCGATAAATATTTAATTAAAATCTTACATAAATTTATAAAATAGTTCTTTACAAATTAGATATTTTATTAGATAATATAAAGATAGAATAGAGAAATAAGGTGAAAAAATTGGCTGTTGAAAATAAGAGAAAACGAGCTTCGGATTCCAAAACAAACGAAAGTATAAAGCCTAAAATGACTTTCAAAAAAAGTGTTTCTCTTGTAAAAAGATTTTTTCCGTATCTAAAGAAGCATCTTAAAACCCTTGCTTTTGTTTTGGGCTGCACGGGAGTTGCTGCCGTGTGCGATATTGCGCTTCCGTTGATAGTGCGTGAGATAACGGATGCAGGGGTAGAACTCAAGGTTCAAAAGATACTTTACATCTGCCTTTTTTACATTGTTCTTCGCTGCATATCGGCAGGCCTTAATTTCTGTCAGACTTATTACGGTCACGTTATGGGTGTTCAGATTGAAAACAAAATGCGTGAGGATATGTTTGACCGTCTCCAGACTCTTTCATTTTCGTTTTTTGACAACACTAAGGTCGGTCAGATTATGAGCCGAATGACTTCGGACCTTTTTGATATTGCCGAGTGGGCACATCATTTCCCTGAAATGGTTTTTTCAACGGCGGTTAAGTTTATAGCCAGTGTTTTGATTTTTGTTGAAATGGACCCGCTGATTGCTGCTTCAATTGTCTGCCTTATGCCATTGATGATTGTTCTGACCAAGAAATCAAGAACAAGAATGCGCGAAACCTTCCGTGAAGGCCGTCATCAGGTCGGCGAAATCAACGCAAGCCTTGAGGACTCTCTTCTCGGTGTCAGAGTTGTCCGCTCATTCACAAATGAGGACGAAGAAAAAAGAAAGTTTATGAAGGGCTGCGCTGAGTATGTTAAGGTTAAGGCGAAAAGCCATAAGTATATGGCATCGTTCCACTCAACGGTTAACCTTCTTGACGGCATAATGTATATTATCGTTGTAGGTATCGGCGCAATATTTATGGTTAAGGGTAAAACAACCCCCGGTGACTTTGCGGCAAGCCTTCTTCTTGTGTCAACGCTCCTCGGCTCGGTGCGTTCAATTGTTGATTTCAGCGAGCAGTTCAGCAGAGGCGTTACAGGTATTGAACGTTTTGCCGATATTATGGACGAAGAACCCGAAATCAAAGACAGCGACAATGCCGTTGAGATTGAAAACGTTCAGGGTGAAATCGAATTTAAAAACGTTAATTTCAGCTATGTAAAGGGAGAAAAAACAATTCTCCATAACCTCAGTCTTCATCTTGAAAAGGGTGAAAATCTTGCTCTTGTAGGCCCCAGCGGCGGCGGAAAGACAACGCTTTGCAACCTTATTCCGAGATTCTATGAAGCCGAAAGCGGAGATATATTTATAGACGGCAAAAATATCAAGGACATAACCCTGCATTCTCTGCGTTCAAATATCGGCGTTGTTGCTCAGGATGTTTACCTTTTCTCAGGCACGATTTACGATAACCTGATTTACGGTAAAGCCGATGCAACAATGGAAGAGATTATTGAAGCCGCGAAGCAGGCAGGTGCTCACGATTTTATTTCTGCTCTGCCTGACGGATACAACACATACATCGGTGAAAGAGGGCTCAAGCTCTCAGGCGGTCAGAAACAGAGGCTTTCAATTGCCAGAGTGTTCCTTAAAAATCCGCCTATTCTTCTGCTTGATGAGGCTACATCGGCTCTTGATAATGAAAGTGAGAAGCTGGTTCAGGAATCGCTTGAACGCCTTGCAAAGGGAAGAACTACCCTCACTATTGCTCACCGTTTAACAACTATACGCAACGCAGATAAAATTGTTGTTCTTACCGAAAACGGAATTGAAGAGCAGGGCTCACACGCTGAGCTTATGCAAAAGGGCGGCATTTACAGCCGAATGTATAATATGTACGCAATTGTTTGAGAAAACAATTCAAATAAATGAAATGCAAAGAAAGGAAAATACAAAATGCTTAAAAATATTTCACCTGTTATTTCTCCCGAGCTTTTAAAAATTCTTATGGAAATGGGTCACGGTGACGAAATTGTTATCGGCGACGGCAACTTTCCTGCAGCAGCTAACGCTCAGCGTCTTGTACGCCTTGACGGCCACGGCGTTAACGAAATTCTTGAAGCGATTCTTAAACTTATGCCCCTTGATACATATGTTGAAGCTCCAGTAGCTCTTATGGATAACGGCGATGCTTCAAACCCTCCTCCCATCTGGGCTGATTACAAAAAGACAGTTCTTGCTGAAGAAGGCGAAAAGAATTTTGAGCTTGTTGAGCGTTTTGCTTTCTATGAAAGAGCAAGAAAAGCTTATGCAATCATTGCAACAGGCGAAACTGCAATTTATGCCAACGTTATTCTTAAAAAGGGTGTTGTTATTCAATGATAAAAAGAGTTTTAGCAATTGACTTCGGTGCTTCAAGCGGCAGAGCAATTCTCGGCTCGTTTGACGGCGGAAAAATAACACTTAAAGAAGTTCACCGTTTTTCAAATGACCCTGTAAAAGTCGGCGACACAATGTATTGGGATGTTCTTCGCCTTTTTCACGAAATAAAGCAGGGCATTGTCAAAGCAGCTCAAGAGGGCGGATTTGACAGTATCGGCATTGATACCTGGGGCGTTGACTTCGGCCTTATTGATGAATTCGGTTGCCTTCTTGAAAACCCGATTCATTACCGCGACGAAAGAACAAAGGGGCTTATTGAAGAATGCGCCGAAAGCGTTTCAAACGAAGAATTTTATAAAACAACGGGCATTCAGTTTATGGAGCTTAACACGGTTTATCAGCTCTATGCCCTCAAAAAATACCGCCCGCATATCCTTGAAAGAGCGGATAAAATTCTCTTTATGCCTGACCTTTTCGGCTATATGCTTACGGGCAAAATGACAACCGAATATTCAATCGCAACAACCTCGCAGATGATTGACCTCAAAACTAAAAAGTGGGCAACAGGTCTTCTTGACAGACTCGGTATTCCTTCACGTCTGCTTTGCGAAATCAAGCCTTCGGGCAGCGTTCTTGGCAAAATCAGAGAAGATATTGCAACCGAATGCGGCGTTGAGCAGGTTGAGGTTATCAGCGTTTGCGGCCACGATACACAGAGCGCAATAACCGCAGTTCCTGCTGAAAGTGAGGATTTTGCCTTCCTTTCAAGCGGAACGTGGTCGCTTTTCGGAACAGAGCTTAAAGAACCCATTGTTGACGAAAAGTCAATTGCAATGAACGTTACCAACGAGGGCGGATACGGTCAGACCGTAGGTTTCCTTAAGAACATCATCGGCCTTTGGCTTATTCAGGAAAGCCGCCGACATTGGAACAGACACGGCAACGATTATTCCTATGCAGACCTTGAAAAGCTTGCGCTTGAAGCCGAGCCGTTCAAATGTTTTATTGACCCCGATGCACCCGAGTTTGTGCCTCACGGTAACATTCCTCAGCGTGTAAGGGATTACTGTAAAAAGACCGGTCAGCCTGTCCCTGAAAGCGTTGGCGAAGTTATGCGCTGCATTTATGAAAGCCTGGCAATGAAATATCGCCTCACTCTTGATAAGCTTGAGGACTGCACAGGTAAAACATATCCGGCAATTCACGTTATCGGCGGCGGAACAAAGGATACCCTTCTTTGTCAGATGACCGCTTCGTCGTGTAACCGCAGAGTTGTTGCCGGCCCCGTTGAAGCAACAGTTCTCGGCAATATTGCCGTTCAGCTTCTTTCCTGCGGAGCGATTGAAAGCGTTGAACAGGCAAGAAAAATTGTTAAAGCAAGCGAAAAAACCGTTGAATATTCTCCTGAAAATGCAGCTGCCTGGGCAGAAGCGTACGAGAGATTCAAAACGGTTGTAGGATAATAAATTTTTACTAAACATAGAAAGGACTTGATTAAAATGGCAAAAAGCAGACTTATCGGCGATTATCCCGTTATCGGCATTCGCCCCGTAATCGACGGCAGAAGAGGACCTCTTAAAGTAAGAGAATCGCTTGAAGAGCAGACAATGAACATGGCTAAGGCAGCCAAGGCTCTCTTTGAAGAAAATCTTCGCTACTCAAACGGCGAACCCGTTAAGGTTGTTATCGCTGACACAACAATCGGCCGCGTTGCCGAAACAGCTGCCTGTGCAGCAAAGTTCAAAAAGGAAGGCGTTGACATCACTCTTTCCGTTACTCCCTGCTGGTGCTACGGCTCAGAAACAATGGATATGGATCCCAACACAATCAAGGGTGTTTGGGGCTTCAACGCAACAGAGAGACCCGGTGCTGTTTACCTTGCATCCGTTCTTGCAGCTCACGCTCAGAAGGGTCTGCCTGCATTCGGCATTTACGGTAAGGACGTTCAGGATGCTGACGACACAACAATGCCCGATGATGTTAAAGAAAAGCTCCTCAGATTTGCACGCTCAGCTGTTGCTGTTGCAACAATGAGAGGCAAGAGCTATCTTCAGATCGGCTCAATCTGTATGGGTATTGCAGGTTCATCAATTGACCCCGACTTCATCGAAGAATATCTCGGTATGAGAGTTGAATCTGTTGACGAGGTTGAAATCATCCGCAGAATGAGCGAAGGTATCTATGATGAGGCTGAATTCCAGAAGGCCCTTGCCTGGACAAAGGCAAAGTGCAAGGAAGGCTTCGATAAGAACCCCGAGTTCGTAAGAAAGAGCGACGAACAGAAAGAAAAAGACTGGGAATTTGTTGTTAAGATGATGTGCATCATCAAAGATCTTATGAACGGCAACCCCAACCTTCCTGAAGGCAGAGAAGAAGAAATGGTTGGTCACAACGCTATCGCAGCAGGCTTCCAGGGTCAGAGACAGTGGACTGACTTCTACCCCAACTGTGATTTTGCAGAAGCTCTTCTTAACACTTCATTTGACTGGGAAGGCGCAAGAGAACCCTATGTTCTTGCAACAGAAAACGACGTTCTTAACGGTATCGGTATGCTCTTTATGAAATTGCTCACAAACAGACCTCAGATGTTTGCCGACGTTCGTACATACTGGAGCGGTGAATCTGTTAAGAGAGTTACAGGATATGATATTGAAGGTAAAGCTAAGGATGCAAACGGCTTTATCCACCTTATCAACTCAGGTGCTTGCTGCCTTGATGCTTGCGGTGAAGTTAAGGATGAAAACGGCAACGGTATCATCAAAGAGTGGTACAATGTAACCGAAGAAGATGCCGATAAGATTCTTGAAGCTACAACCTGGAACGCAGCTGACAACGGCTATTTCAGAGGCGGCGGATATTCTTCAAGATTCCTCACCAGAGCTGAAATGCCCGCAACAATGATCAGACTTAACCTTGTTAAGGGTCTCGGCCCCGTTCTTCAGATTGCTGAAGGCTGGACTGTTGCACTTCCCGATGAAGTTTCAGACGTTATCTGGAAGAGAACCGACTACACATGGCCTTGCACATGGTTTGCGCCCAGATGCAACGGTGAAGGTCCCTTCAAGTCAGCTTATGACCTTATGAACAATTGGGGTGCTAACCACGGCGCAATTTCCTACGGCCATATCGGTGCTGATATTATCACAATGGCATCAATGCTCCGTATCCCCGTTGCTCTTCACAACGTTCCCGAAGAAAAGATTTTCCGTCCCGCATGTTGGGGCGCATTCGGCACAAAGGATCTTGAAGGCGCTGATTTCAGAGCCTGCGAAACCTACGGCCCGATGTATAAATAATCAAACAAATAACGGCTGCCTCGTTTTTGAGAGGCAGCCGTTGCTGTTTTTAGTGGTATTATTTAATTCTTGTGATAAACAGGCAGGTTACGTAAATGTTCTGAATTTTCTTTGCCTGCGAACCGATAGGCGTTTCAATAATCGGCTGAGTTTCGGACGGGGTGATATAAAGCTTGAAGGCTATTGCATCCTGACCGACTCTCATATTGGGAATTTTTTTATATTCAAAAGTTCGCTGTTCAACGCCGAGATATTTGAATATAATCTCTTCAAGGTCATAGCCGGAAAAAGCTTTTATGACATCGTCCTCGTCGTGCATATCAATAATAGCTTTTGCCTCTTCAAAGGTAAGGCTGTTGCACTTGAATTCCCCGTCATTCAAAACGGTCATAATGTTCTGATTGTCAACCAGAAGGAGCGGTACCTGAGTTCTTGCCATTAGTATCATCCTTTCCGAATGAACTTTAAAATGAAAGTTCATCAATAATTTAATTCAATTATATTCGTAAAATGGCGATATGTCAATAGTTTTCAATAAAATTCTGCAAGTTAAATATATCAATCTTGCAAAATTTATCAAATTTGCACAAACGGATATTATAGTATATGAAAACCTCCGCAATCTGAGAACAGAAAGCGGAGGCTTTGTTATTATTTATTGAAATACTGGGGAAGGAATTCCTTGTGAGCTTCCTTAAGCTCATTGAAGCACTTAACGGTCTTTTCATAGTCGCCGACAAGCGGATGAACAAGAAGTCCCTTGATTGCGTAATCGTCGTCACCTGTGATTGCTGCCTTAACGGCATATTTTTCATAAGTCTTAACAACTCTCATAAGACCTACGATGTGGTCATTGATTTTTTCGGTTACGGGAACGGGAGTTGCACCGTCAGAACCGATAACTGCTGCGATTTCAACGATATCGTCATCAGCCATAAAGGGGAGCGTTCCGTTATTTTTGATATTAACAACGTGAACATCACGCTTGTTGTTGGCAATTGAATCAATAAGTGAAACCGCTGCGAGCGAATATTTGTGGCCGCCTCTCTTGTCAAGAAGAGCGGGCTTTACACAAAGCTCCTGATCCTGATACATTTCAAGAAGCTGTTCTTCAATTTCCATGCAAACCTGTGCTCTTGTTTTCTCGTCCTCTCTCTGGTGAGCAAGCTTGGCTTCACGGCAATAATAATACTGAAGATATGAGGAGGGGAGCCCCTGAATTGTCTTAAGGCAGTCGATTGAGAAACCGTCATCCTTGATGTTTGCCATAACTTTGGGTGAGAATCCGCTGCTGATGAGCTCGGGGAGGAGCTCTTTGCCGTCCTTCTTAACAGAAGTAATCCAGCTCAGGTGATTAAGACCAACGTATGTAATCTCGCTGTCAAGACCGGTAATTTCTTTAACATCGTCAAGCATATCAATGGGAACATTGCAAAGACCGATGTTTTTAACGTTAGTGTTGTTGAGAATAAACTCGGTGATAATGCCTGAGGGGTTGGTGAAGTTAATGAGCCATGCATCGGGGCAGATAGCTTCAATTCTGTCACAGATGTGCTTGATAACAGGGATTGTTCTTTGGGCCTTGAAGAAGCCGCCGATACCCGTTGTTTCCTGACCGATGAGGCCGTATTTCTTGGGAATGCTTTCGTCAAGATGGCGGCAGGGGAGTTTGCCTACTCGAATCTGAGTAACAACAAAGTCAGCGCCCTGAAGAGCGGTATCAATATCATCGGTAAAAACTACTTCGCAATCGCATTCTGCCTTTTTGAGCATACGCACGCAAAGGTCGCCAACGATGTTTCTTTTTCTTTCATCAATATCCATAAAGGAAATTTTCTTGAGCTTAAGACTGTCTTTAGCTTTAAGAAAACCGTCAACAAGTTCGGGGCAATAGGTGCTGCCTGAGCCGATAACGGCAACGTTAATTTCTTTCATATATGATTTCTCCTTTTAAGAATATTTCTTTTATTTAGCGTAATCCTGCATAATCCAGTTGATGCAACCGGTTACGGGCATTGCCTGAAGCTTGATGAAGTTGAGCTTTTTGCCGCTGTAAGTTTCAGCTTTTGAAAGCAGCATATCAAGGTAAGCCTTGTTATCAAGCTTAACGTTGATTGAGCCTGAAAGAACAACCTCAATTTCATTGCCGCCGAAGTTGAGCTGTTTTGACATTGCGGAAATAAGGCGAGCGCCTCTTTCGGCCATCATTTCGCAGTAATCAAGAGCGGGTTTATCGCCCTGCTTTGCGGCTTCAAAGAAGAATCCTACCATATTTCTGATATGCTCGGCACCTTCATCACCTTCGATTTTTTCAATAAGAGTGAGGAAGTCTTCTCGCTTATCAAAACCGTATTTTTCTTTTACCATATCGGTAATAAGAGTTTTTTCAAGGTCAAGGAAAAGCTCGTTATAAACAAGGTTGAATGATTTAACCGCAATGTTTACGCCGCCTGAAATATCGCCCGAAAAATCGCCGAGACCTGCAAGCATCTGCATCTTACCGTTGGCATCAATGCCGTTGCAGCAAACGCCTGTTCCGCAGTTATAGCCGATAGCCTTACCGCTGATTGAGCCGGCTTTGACAACGATATATCCGTCATTAAAAATCTCGAAATTCTCAAGGCCCATTTCTTTGAGAATACCTGTCATTGCATCGTACTGATAAGGATGGTCAATGCCTGCAAGCCCCATAAGGGTGAAGCTGACATCGCCGAGAGCTATGCCGGCCTTTGAGCAAAGAGCGTTAAGACCTTCCATAAGAATTTCACAGGCACCGCCAAAGCTTGTTTCAAGGTTTTCGTGGTTGCTGCCGGGACCTGTAACGGTCTCAAGCATATTTTTGTTTTCATCAAAAAGCGCAAAGGCGGTTTTTGTTCCGCCGCCGTCAACGCCGATATAATACTTCATTCGCAATTTCCCCTCTCGGAATTATTTCTCAAAAAAGTCCTCGCAAACCTCATCAAGGCAGAAAATACCTCTGCGGTAAGGTTCACGGTCAATCCACATTCCGTTTGTGAAATCCGGGAACGGAACGGGAGCACCTCCGATAGCTATTGACTGCTCGGAAAGGCAGGTTACTGCCATCCAGGTTGCGGCATCGTAAACATCAATGGGCGGTTTTTCGCCAACTTTAACGCTTTCAACAAATGCGCTGAAAACAAGGTAGTCCATACCGCCGTGGCCGCCTTCGCGGATGCCGTCCTCGCTGTATTTTTTCCAGAGCGGATGCTCATATTTTTCACGGTATTTTTCAAAATCTTCAGCAGGGTGAGTCCAGTCACTTTCATCGTGAGAAGTAACGCCTTCAAGGAAGAGTGAGTTGCCGTCTTCCATATAAATACCTTTTGTGCCCTGGATTCTGTAGCCTCTTGAATAGTTCCTGGGCAATGAACAGTCGTGAGTAAGAACAACTGTCTGACCGTCAGCGCACTTGATAACGGTTGTTATAACGTCGCCCTGATTGAAAGGATAGTCGGCAAGGTCATAATCTTCGCCCTTGTTTTCTTTAATCCAAAGGTTAAGGCCTCTTGATTTTGTTGCAAATGATGAAAGGGCAATGTATCTGTTGCCTCTGTTGATGTTAAGAACCTTTGAAATCGGGCCGAGCTGATGGGTGGGGTAAAGCTCGCCGTTTCTGTGTTGGAAATTGAAAAGTCTGCCGTGGCGGTTTTCTCTGCCAAGGCTGATTTCATCTCTCAGGTCATGCTGATAGCCGCCCTGCATATGTATAATCTCGCCGAAAAGGCCCTGTTTAACCATATTGTAAAGAGCCATTTCGTTTCTGTCATAGCAGCAGTTTTCAAGAAGCATACAGAACTTGCCGGTCTCTTCACTTGCTCTGACCATCTGCCAGCATTCTTCAATGCTTGCGGCACCGCCTACTTCCATAGCAACGTGCTTACCGGCTCTCATTGAATCGGTTGCGATTCTTGCGTGAGTAATCCAGGTTGTGAAGCAGATGATTGCGTCAATGTCATCTCTCTTGAGCAGCTCTTTGTAGTCAAGATAAAGCGCAGGTTCTTCACCCGTTGCTTCTTTAACTATTTCAACGCCTTTTTCGGCTCTGTCCTGATACTTATCGCAAACGGCAACAACTTTAACGCCGTCGCAATTAAGGAATTCTCTCAAATTCCCCTGACCTCTGCCGCCAAGGCCTATAACGCCTAAATTAACTGTTTCTTTCATTATTTGAACCTCCGTTCGGAATAACTGTATTCAACCTATACTTTATACATTATAACTGTTATTTTTAAAAATCTCAACACTATTTGAAATATCTTTTAAAAAGTTTTCTGAATTTTTGCAAATAAAGTATGATTAATTTCGTTAAAGCAATATCATACATAATAAATGCGAATGTACCCATACCCAAAAGCAAAGGAACGGCAACAATGCCGAATTCTTCAATTTCGTCAACCGTAACACCCATAAGATTAATCATCAGGACGTATGAAAGAACGATTGTTACAAGGAAAGTTGAAATTTTTATTATCCAACCCAAAACATTGTTTAGTTTTGCTTCAACGGCGGACTTAAGAATTGGATAATATCCGAAGAACGCAAGATACATAACCGCAACCTCTTTGTCAGGAACAAGTATCATTGCCAGGAATGCAACGGTTGCGTAAACACCGAACGCCCATTTTTTATCGGTTTCAATAACCATCAAAACAATAAGCGTTCCCGCTACCGCAGGCAGGGCATAAGTCAGGAACGGTATGATTGCTACTGAAATCATAAGCACCAGTGAAAGAGCCGAAAGAATTCCGCCGATGGCACATTTTGAACTTTGTTTCATTTATTTAACCCTTTCTCAGCAGCAGGGAATCAAATCTCCGCCGCAGCATTCGCAGCAACAGTCTGCGCAGATAAGCCCCGTACACATATCGCAGCCGCTGCATCCGTCGGAGCTTCTGCGGTTGTTTTGGCGGCGTTCGGTTCTGTAACCGCCGTTTCTTGCATTATTGACTTTGTTGTAAGCCATTTTGTATGTGTTGTTGCTTGGGTCAAGGTTGCTTGCGGTTGCAAAATTCTTTGCCGCTTCTTCAAGCCAGCCTCTTTTTTGGTGAACGGTGCCTTTAAGATAATACCATTCGGCATTTCTTGAATATTCAGGGATACCGTCAAGAATTGTCTGGGCATCATCAAGTCTGCCGGAATTAATTTTGGCCCGGATATCTGAATAGTTGGGTGCGGAATAGCTTTGGCTTGAGCTTGCCGAATAACCGGCAGAAGAACCGGAACTCATTATTATTGCATCGTAAGCTTGGTTGAGCTCATCCATTTTTCTTTGAGCTGAAGAACTTGTATCGTCAGCGTATTTTCTTGAAAGCTCTCTGTATGCGGCGTTAACCTGGTCCATTGATGCTCCCTGAGGAACTCCAAGCACTTCGTAAGGATTTCTCATAAATCACACCTCAATTTACTGCGTAAGTTTTTTTCTCTTTCACGGCTGGTCTGTATTTTGCAAGCGTTTTTTTTGCGCAAGCGGTCAGACCTTCAAAAACAATGTTGTCAAGTATATCATAAAATCGGTTTATCTCAAGCGAATCAAGATTTTCCAAAGCTTGGCTCTGGGTAAGGTTGAGCATAGCTGTGATATTATCTGCGAACTCGATTCGCTTGGCTTGGGTTGAAATATCGTTACCTTTGAACGGGTTAAAGCTGTTTGTTTTGATGTCGCTTTCAAGGTCGTCAGCAGCATCAAGGATATAAACAAATCTACCTATCATATACCCAAAGCCGTAAAGCTTTTCTTTTTTCTCTCCTTCAAAACCTTGGGCAAATATTTTTCCGAGTGCATCTGCGCTGCCGTGAGCGGCTTCATCAAGGCACACGCGGCTCTTTTTTTCGGTTTCTGATTGCTGTTTCATCATCAGGCAAACTGTTTTTTCGGTTTCGGGGGCAAGCCTTTTTGCTTTTTTATGCATCAAAGCAACAACGGGGAAAAACAGGGCAGATAAAATTTTGTTTTTCAATCCGCCGTCGTGCAGATTATCAATCACTTTATAATATACCGTGATAATTAATGCGTGAGCACAGCAATCAATATTTTCACGGTTTAAGCATATCATACATTTTTTTGTCGGGTTATAAGGACATCGTTTTTGGCTGAAAGCACATCCGCATTCGGCAACCGCAAGCCTGAGAACAGCAGCAAGCGCAAAGTCATAGCTGAGAAAAAGCTGAGCTACGGGCGAATAAAGCCTTCCCAATGAACGGCAAAGAGAACAGTAAATGCCTTTATAAAGCTCAAAATCTTTGATTTTCATTTCCGGCTTAAAAGCTCTGACATATCCGAGCAAAACTGTCCCTCCCTTAATTTATTATAAATCAGTATTTATTTTATAACATAATTTGCTTGAATCGGTTAACATATTGTAAATTTTAGAAAGCGGAAATTTGTTTATTTTATTGCAAATGCCGTTATTTAGTGTTAAAATCTTTACTAATACAGCGGAAGGGAGAAATACCGTGTTTTCAAGAACAAACAGTATGGGCCTTTACGGCATTGAAAGCTATATGGCGTGCGTTGAGGTTGATTTCGGCAACGGCTTGCCGAGAATTGACGTTGTCGGCTTACCGGATGCAGCTGTTAATGAGTCAAAAAACAGAGTTCGTTCGGCTATTGCGAATAACGGTTATTCATTCCCTCAAAGCAGAATTACAATTAATCTTTCGCCTGCCGATATACGTAAGGAAGGGCCTGTTTATGATTTGCCGATTCTGATTGCCATTCTTAAAGCAAGCGGTCAGCTTATCGGCAACACAGATGACTGTGCTTTTATCGGTGAGCTTTCGCTTGACGGAATTATCCGCAAAGTCAACGGTGCATTGCCTATGGTTATCAGAGCAAGAGACAGCGGAATAAAACAGGTTTTTGTACCGGAAGAAAACGGCAGAGAAAGTGCTGTTGTTGACGGTGTTAAGGTTTTTGCGGTTTCGCATATAAAAGAAGTTATCAACCATCTCAACGGAACCCAGCCGCTTACTCCGGCAACGGCTTGTGTGACATCTGAAGAAAGAATAGGAGCATATTTGCCTGATTTTAAAGATGTAAAAGGCCAGCAAGAAGCGAAGTATGCCCTTGAAATAGCCGCAGCAGGCGGCCATAATATTATTATGATTGGCCCTCCGGGTTCAGGCAAAAGTATGCTTGCCAAAAGGCTACCTTCAATCCTGCCCGATATGACTTTTGAGGAAAGTTTGCGAACAACTGAGCTTTACTCGATAGTAGGTGCTTTGCCTAAAGGCGTTTCGCTGATAACCGAAAGACCTTTCCGTTCACCTCATCATACTGTTTCGCCTGCAGGCCTTGCAGGCGGCGGTGCTGTTCCCAGGCCGGGCGAGATTTCGCTTGCGCATAACGGAGTCCTTTTTCTTGATGAGCTTCCGGAGTTTTCAAGGCAGGCAATGGAAGTTCTGCGCCAGCCTATTGAAGACGGCAAAGTAACAATATCAAGAGCAAACGCATCTTTTACATATCCTTGCTCGGCAATGGTTGTTTGCGCAATGAATCCGTGTCCCTGCGGATTTTACGGCCATCCGTCAAGACCTTGCACCTGTCCCGAGGGTGCCGCAAAGCGTTATATTGCAAAAATATCGGGACCTATGCTTGACAGAATTGATATTCACATTGACGTTCCGCCGGTTGATTTTGAAAAGCTTTCAAGCAAAGAGCCGTCCGAAAGTTCGGCGGAAATCAGAAAAAGAGTCAATTCCGCAAGAAAAATTCAGCAAGAACGCCTTAAGGGCAGCGGAGTTGCTTGCAACGCTAAAATGGATCCTGCAATGACAAGGGAATTCTGTGTTATGTCCGATAAAGCGTCGGCAATGATTAAAATGTTGTTTGAAAAGCTTGATTTTTCAGCAAGAGCTTATGATAAAATACTCAGGGTTGCAAGAACAATTGCTGATCTTGACGGCAGCCCGATAATTGAGGCTCCTCATATAGCAAGAGCGGCACAGTTCCGTAGCCTTGACAGAAAATTCTGGAGATAAAACAAAGCACTCCGTTCGTTTGAACGGAGTGCTTTAAATTTAGCTTAATATTAATCAGATAAGGCCCTGTGCCATCATAGCGTCGGCAACCTTCTTGAAGCCGGCGATGTTAGCGCCTGCAACAAGGTCATAGCCAAGGCCATTTTCTTCGGCTGCAGCAGCTGAATTATCGTGAATATCCTTCATAATTCTCTTGAGCTTGCTGTCAACTTCTTCAGCTGTCCAGCTGTAACGCATAGAGTTCTGGCTCATTTCAAGAGCTGAAACAGCAACGCCGCCTGCATTAACTGCCTTTGAAGGAGCAACAGCCTTGCAGTTTTCTTTAAGATATTCAAGAGCATCGTTGGTTGTGGGCATATTGGCAACTTCAATGTAATAAGGAACACCGTTTGCAACAAGCTTCTGTGCCTGTTCCATATTGATTTCATTCTGAGTTGCGCAGGGCATTGCAACGTCAACCTTAACGCCCCAGGGCTTCTCGCCTGCAAAGAACTCAGCACCGAATTTGTCGGCGTAATCCTGAACCTTGTCTCGGCCTGAAGCTCTCATTTCAAGCATATAGTCAATTTTTTCAGCGGTGTTGATGCCGTCTTTGTCATAAACATAACCGTCGGGACCTGAGATTGTAACAACCTTGCCGCCAAGCTCGCTGATCTTTTTAACAGCACCCCAAGCAACGTTACCGAAGCCTGATATTGCAAAGGTTTTGCCCTTGATTTCTTCGCCGAAATGCTTGAGCATTTCAACTGCGTAATATGTAGCGCCAAAGCCTGTTGCTTCGGGTCTGATGAGTGAACCGCCGTATGAAAGACCTTTGCCGGTGAGAACACCGTTTTCAAAAGTACCCTTAATACGCTTATACTGGCCGTAAAGGTAGCCGATTTCTCTGCCGCCAACGCCGATGTCACCTGCGGGAACATCAATATCGGGGCCGATGTGTCTGTAAAGCTCTGTCATAAAAGCCTGGCAGAAGCGCATAATTTCAGCATCGCTCTTACCTCTGGGGTCAAAGTCTGAACCGCCCTTTGCACCGCCGATGGGAAGACCGGTAAGGCTGTTTTTGAATGTCTGTTCAAAGCCGAGGAACTTCATAATACCCGAATAAACAGAGGGATGGAAGCGGAGACCGCCCTTGTAGGGACCGATTGCACCGTTGAACTGAACTCTGTAGCCGGTGTTAACGTTAACTTTGCCGCTGTCGTCAACCCAAGTAACGCGGAAAGAAATCATTCTTTCAGGCTCAACCATTCTTTCAAGAAGAGCAGCCTTTTCATATTCAGGATGATTGTTGATAACGGGGATAAGAGAGGTGAGAACCTCAGTTACAGTCTGAACGAACTCGGGTTCGTTAGCATACTTTTTGCTGACTGAGTCAATAACTCTTTCAACATAATTCATTATACAAGACTCCTTTTTAACTCCGTTTGCGTGCGGCAAAATGCTTTGCCGTGTAAACAAAGATTATTTATAAAAATAAGATGTGCCTATTTTACAATATCTCAACAAAAAATGCAACAAAAATATTATAAATTTCAAAATTATGTGAAAATTATGCAAAAACTCTTTGAAAAAAGCCTGTTTTTGCAAAATGTATTCAAAAAACTTTCAAAAATGCTCATTTTTTGCTCTGAAATTTTTATTTGCAGCTGCCATTATTTTTATTATGCGGCAATGAATAATAATGCCACTACGTTTATACAATAATAAAAACGGACAGGAGCTGAATTTATGGCAAGCAAAAAAGAATATGCAAAAATGGTTGAGCGTTTGTCGCCGCCTACTCAAAAAGTGAAGAATTTTATATTTGCATATGTTGTCGGCGGCATTATATGCGCAATCGGTCAAGGGCTGAGAATGATATATGCCGGATTTGGTATGAGCGAGGATGAAGTAACTCTGCTTGTCCCGGTTTCTCTTGTGGTTCTTTCCGGCTTGCTTACGGCACTCGGGATTTACGATAAAATTGCAGTTTTTGCCGGTGCGGGCACGATTGTGCCCATAACGGGTTTTGCGAATTCGGTTGTATCGTCAGCAATGGAATTCAGAAGTGAGGGCAAGATTCTCGGCACGGGGGCACAGATGTTCCGAATTGCAGGACCGGTTATAGCCTACGGTGCCCTTGCGGCTGTAATTTACGGAATTGTTTATTATATTTTTGTTTGAGAACCGTTTTACGACGGTTCTTTTTGTTGTTACAATCAACAAAAAAGACAACTACTGATTTGTTCAAAACGTAGAAAATGGTGTTTTTGCGAAAATTTTTGCGTGACAAATGACGATTCCCGTCATATATATATGGGAATAGAAAAAAAGGAGGTGTATGCGATGTGGTAAAAAACTGTTCCCAAAGGTTAAAGGAGGTTTTTATTTGAATAAAAAAACAAAAGAATTTTTATTGTCTGTAGTCTCTCTGATAATGTGCTTCAGTATACTTTTCAGCACGAGTGCCAGTGCTCAAAAGGGTATGGTTATTGACAAGCTAAGCTCGGAAGAATATAATATAGTTGATTCTTCTGTATCGTCAAACAGCATCAGTCCACAGGCAAAATGGGACATTGTAAAAGTAAAATTTCCGTTTTTGCTTGTCCCTATACATAAAAATCCTGTTTACTTTAAGGATATTTTGGGTTGGTTGTGGATTGGCACGAAAGTGATTGTTCTTGAATATTCAGGCGATTTTACTAAGGTAGAAGTATTAAGGACCGGCGACAAAGGATATATTTTCAGCGACTTTTTAGATGATGATGACAAAGGCGAGTTAGAAATAAAAACAGGACCCGGAAGAATATGGGTAGGTAATGAAACAGAGATAACTGTTAAAAACTCCAGTTCTAAAGAAGTTGAATGGAGTTTTTCTTCTGAAAATATCGTGAGCTACAAAAAAATACCAAACGGAATAAAACTTAAAGCATTGAAAGCCGGGGTTGTGACTGTTACAGCGACTGCCGGAAATCTGAAAGACAGTTATAGGATAGTGTGTATAAACCGATGGGAAGAAAAGGAGAATTCAACAACAAACAAAGAAATTAAAGTTAAAGAAACTCCTTTAAGCTCAAGCAATACGGTTAAAATTTTGCCTGCCGGTTCATATATCGAAGCTTTAGGAGATATGGGCATAGGAAGCGGTTGGTTGTTTGTTAACACGCAAGACAATGAACGAGGCTTTATTGAACTTTCTGATTTTCCGGGAATAGATTATATTATGCATCAATATCATTATTATGACAAGGGATTTGCTGTTCGCTTTGATTCAGCCGGTGACAAGATTTATGATTATGCCGAAGTCTTGAATGATGCTATGATGAGATATTTTAACCTGAAAGTTTGCCCCTATGTTTATCCCTACACATCGGTTGCCGATGAATGCAAAATCTCTTTATACGGTTCAGTTGCTCCATATAACCTTGCGGTGAGCTGTCCGCGTTCAGGTAGCCATAATGCCGATTCTTGTTTAGAAAGAGAAGTGTTTTTTTCAGATTTGGTAAAAAAGGTAGGAAAAGGTGATTACTGTTTTACAAAATTAGGTTGGACGGGACATATATTACTCGACAATGCCAGATCAGCTTCAGCTTCGCAGTCAAAAACTATAGTGATGACATCGCTTAAGTCTGTTGATAAATATTATATCAATAAAAGCAACGAAAAAATACTAAAAGAACAATCGGCAACCTTGATGCATGAAACAGTGCATCAGCTTGGCGTAAGAGACCATTATTGTTATAATTTAGATCCAATGGATCCACAACCTTGCATCAACGAAGGGTGCTATAAATGTAATAGAAAAGATGAAGAAAAAGAAGCTGTCGAACCGGATTGCATGATGATGTTCTCAAAATATCCGACTGAAACGGAAGATTTGCTGTGTGATCAATGTCAGGCACAAATTTTAGAATTTTTAGCACAAGAATAAGGAGGGTTTCGTTATGAAAAAATTATTGATTTTAGCAGAAATGATAATTATGTTTTTTACATGTATTTTTGGCAAAATTGCAGAACTGCCGTTTTTTCCAAACCCCGAAGACGGAACAACAACTTCTGTTTCGGAAGAAACATCAACAACCGAAAGTCTGACCGAAAACAGTGACGAAGATATAGAGCATGTCGATCCACCGTATATGTTTTTGTTTACTCTTGAGAATTTTCCGGAATTCAAAAAAGCATATGAAACAATGGATGAAGAAGAATTCCTTGAGTTTGTTGATGCAACGCAAAACACATACGGAAGTGCTAATATAAATAACAAAGAAGATGCA
>JAZNRJ010000035.1:0-5557 GCA_045590675.1 Acutalibacteraceae bacterium | reverse complement strand
GATATAGTAGAAGTGGTTTGCCGACCACACAACTAAAACATCAAGGAGGTCTTTAACGTGAAAGAAAAAGACATAAATAGTTTAGAACATACGAGTTGGAGATGTCAATACCATATTGTATTTGCACCGAAATATAGAAGGTTAGCAATATACAGAGAGATAAAAGTGGATATAGGAAAGATATTAAGACAGTTATGTCAACAAAAAGGGATAGAAATAATAGAAGCAGAATTGTGTCCCGATCACATCCATATGTTGATAAGTATACCGCCCAAATATAGTGTGTCACAGATAATGGGATATTTGAAAGGCAAAAGCAGCTTGATGATATTTGACAGACACGCAAATTTAAAGTACAAGTATGGAAACAGACACTTTTGGGCAAGAGGCTATTTTGTAGATACGGTAGGAAGAAATAAAAAGCAAGTAGCAGAATACATAAGGAATCAGCTTGCAGAAGATCAAATAGCAGACCAAATGAGCTTGAAAGAGTATGTAGACCCGTTCACGGGTAGCGAGAACAAGAAAGCATAAAATTAACCCCTTGAGGGGTAGCTGAAAAAGGAATGCGGTCGGCAAACCTTTCAGTGCCCCTTAAGGGGTTTCGTCCGTATAATGCCCTTATAGGGCTTAATCAAGCCTCCGGCTTAGCCGGAGGTCCTGACTGCTATTGGAGCAATATTTGGTTGCCCGTTATTCATTTGTGTGCGCATTATTTCTTTGTTATCAGCTTTATAATTCCTGCAACGCCCACGATTGCGCCGGCAACAATTGCCGCTTCTTTCAAAGCGGTGGTAACGCCGGCAACGCTTGTAGGTGCATAGGTGTAGAGCGCAAATTTTGCCTTGTCGTTAACCTCTTTTCCGCAAAGCTCGCCAAAAGTGACTGTTTTTGTTTCAAACGTTCCGTTTTCGTCAATATCAAAAACTCTGACGCCTCTTTTAAGACCGGGGCCGTAGACGTTGAAGCCTGCACCTTGGGTGTAGCCGAGCTTTATGCCTTTGTAATCGGCAACAAAACTGTTGTTATGGTCGTGCCCCACAAAAAGGCCAAGCATTTCCCCTTTTTCAAGAAAGGCGTCAATCTCACCGCTGTTTTTGTAGGGTGCAGCAGGGGATTCTCCCATAAAATCGCCTAAACCGCTATTCATAGGGTCAAGAGTGTAAAACTCGTTTTTATGGCTTCCGTATGCTCTCACGCAGCCTTTTGTGAAACGTTTGACCGGCTTGATAACGTTAAAAAATTCCGGTGTAGGTATATGCTGAAATGCAAGCGAGGGCAGAGGAGAATCATAAGAATCTCTGACTGAGCGGTACCAGTTAATCTGGTTTTTGTTAACAGCGCTATATCCTCCATCGTCGGCTTTTGAATGGGAATCGAACAGATATATAAGAAATTTATCTGAAATATTAAGACAGAATGTGCCTTTGTCATCTTCGGAGGGCGAATCCCCGTAAACAAACATCGGTGATTGCTTGTAAATTTCAAATTGCTCAGCATTACCGTAAGCTGCCTGACCGTCATGGTTACCGAAAGTCATTGTAAATGGAATTTGCCTTTTTTCAAACGGAGCGATCAGAGCTTTCAGCGTTAATTCGACATTCTTTTTACCGTTTTCACCCATAAAAAATGAAGAATAGCCTTTGATTTGGTCTCCCGTAAAAACAACAAGGTCAGGCTTTTCGGCATCAAGCGCTGCCGAGATAAGCTTTATTGTGTCAGGTGAAACCGCAGGGATTTCCTGCGTGTCAGCTATCTGTATAATTTTAAATCTGCCGTTATTGAAATTGAGTTCTTTATTCTGCATAATAAATCTCCTATGCAAAAACCGCCGAAGAGCTGAACTTCGGCGGTTTTGAATTATTTGTTTGTGATGTGGCTCTCAAAACCGTATTTGTCAAGAAGCTTATAAATTCTGTCCTTGGGGTCAAGAAGTCCGCTGATAGAATCGTCGTGGTTAAGAGTATCAATTATATATGAGCAGTATTTTGAAAGATCAACGTTAACATACCATTCTCTTGAAAGAAGCTCGGGGCTTGAATAGATAAGGTTTGTTGTGAAAACTTTGCTTATAAGGCCTTCTTTGTAGGCTTTATCAAATGTGTCAAGGCCGTTGCAGAAAAGGCCGAATGAAGAGCAAATGAAAATTCTGTTAGCCTTGAGTTCTTTAAGCTTTGTAGCAACTTCAATCATTGAATCGCCCGATGAAATCATATCGTCGATGATGATAACGTCTTTGC
The DNA here is from genome assembly GCA_045590675.1 of Acutalibacteraceae bacterium. Classification (GTDB taxonomy): domain Bacteria; phylum Bacillota; class Clostridia; order Oscillospirales; family Acutalibacteraceae; genus CAG-177. Next base: position 3,317 of record JAZNRJ010000035.1, on the reverse strand, counting down.
CCTCAACATTGCTGCCAAGAAATTCATGGGCAACGATGGGATTTCTGCCGTCAATAATAATCGAGTAATCGCGACGCTTGTAGAACATACCAAGGTCAAGACCGAGAACAGATGAAAAGTAGATACATCTGCCCATACCGCCTTCGTCAGGGGAAATAACCATCATATGATTGTTGTCAATCTTAAGGTCTTCAACATTTTTGCAGATAGCCTTTATCATCTGATATACGGGCTGAACATTTTCAAAACCGCTCTGAGGAACAGCGTTCTGAACTCTGGGATCGTGAGCATCAAAGGTGATGATGTTGTCAACACCGTAGTTGATGCAAAGCTCGCGCAGCATATCTGCACAGTCAAGTGATTCACGGCTTGTTCTTCTGTGCTGTCTGCCTTCATAAAGCATAGGCATAATAACGGTTATTCTTCTTGCTTTACCGGCAATGGCACTGATTGCTCTCTTGAGGTTTGCGTAATGGTCATCCGGGCTCATCGGAACGAATCTGCCGTACATTTTGTATTCAACGCCGTAGTTGAACGGGTCGCAAAGAATAAATATGTCAAATCCTCTGACAGTATCTTTAATTACGCACTTGCCTTCGCCTGAACCGAATCTGGGGAAAGAAGCGTTGATAATGTAGCTTTCTCTTTCGTAACCTGCAAACTGGATAGTGTTTTTATGTTCGCTTTCTCTTTCTTTTCTCCATTTTACAAGATAAGAGTCGATTTTTTGGGCAACCTTTTCGCAGCCGGGCAAAGCGATGATACCAAGCTGACCAACGGGTATTTTAGCGAAATCTTGAAGTTCGGGCATGGCAATATTCCTCCGATATTTTTTAATACTACTATTCTACAATATTTTTTACGTTTTGAAAAGATTATATTTAAAAATTAGGTCGAAAAAATGTATCAAATATTTGTGCCGATTTTGGGCATTTTGCCAAAAGTCAACTATATGTTGTGATTGCAGCATCAATCCGCTTCAATCAAATCAAACAAATTCTTTGTCGATTGTTATAACTGTAAAATACTTTGCATCTTTTTCTTTCAGAGCTTTATCAACTGATTCTTTAAATTCGTTGTCACTGATTTTTGCGCTGTAAGGCAAAACCGCATCAAAAATAATGTTTGTATGGCTTGGACCTTCAACTATTCTGAAATCGTGAATTGAAACCTCTTCCGATATTTCTGAAATAATATATTGGTTAACAAGCTCTTTTAATGCATTTGTTTTTTCGTCATCAATAAGAATCGGATCCATATGGATAGAGATTTCAAAGCCGAGTTTTTCTTTTATTGAACGTTCAATAAGGTCGATTGTATCGTGGCTTTGCATCATATCAATGTTGCCGGGGACTTCAGCGTGAAGTGAACCTATAATTTTACCGTGTCCGTAGGAATGAAGAACAAGGTCGTGAATACCTATAATTCCCTCAAAAGACATAACGAGGTTTTTTAATTCGTTAACAACTTCTTTGTCGGGTGGTTCGCCAAGCAACGGACCCATAGTGTCTCTGATAATTCCGATTCCTGCCCAAAGGATAATAAGAGCAACTATTATGCCCATTACCGCATCAATCGGCAAATCGGTAAATCTTGATGCAATCAAAGCAATCAGAGAACAGGTTGTTGCAGCTATATCGCCGATGCTGTCGGCAATAACGGCATCTACAGTAACGGAATTGATTCTTTTTCCTATGCTTTTGTTGAACAATGCAAGCCATATTTTGCCTAAAATTGAAAAGACAAGAACAATAACGGCAGGGACACTGAAAATGACAGCTTCGGAATCGTTGAACCTGTCAATAGAAGACTTGATGAGCTCAATACCCATAGTGATAATGATAAACGCCAATGTCAGGGCCGAAATATATTCAACTCTTCCGTGGCCGAAGGGGTGCTCTTTGTCAGCAGGCTTACCTGAGATTTTAAAGCCTATCATACTTATTACAGATGAAATTGCATCAAACAGATTGTTAGCGCCGTCTGCAACAATTGAAACGCTTTTTGTAATTGCTCCGAATACCATTTTAAAAACAGATAAAACCGTGTTCAAAACAATTCCCACAACACCGCTCAAAATGCCGTATTTAATTCTGACATCGGCATTCTCGATGTTATCGTAATCTTTGATGAAAAGGCGTATCAGAAGTTTTGTCATTTAAATCACTCCTTGGTAATGTGAACATCAAGCTGACCGTAAGGTATTGAAATTTTCTTTTGATCAAAAGCGATTTTGACCTGTTCCTGCATATAATAATAAATGTTCCAGTATTCATCGCTTGCGCACCAGATAAGGCAAGCAAAATTAATTGAGCTTGCTGCGTGTGTTTTAACAGCAACAATCGGCTCGGGGTCAGTTAAAATAAGTGGATTGTTGGCAACAACTTCCAAAATAGTCTTTCTTGCAAGTTCAATATCCGTGTCATATGAAACGCAGAATTCAAGGTCGAGTCTGCGTCTGTTTTCGCCGTTATAATTTATAATGTTTGCTGATGTTATTGTTGAATTGGGTATAATAACTTTTTTGTTGTCAACCGTGATGAGAACCGTATACATCATTTTAATTTCGGAAACTTTACCGCTTACCGTTCCGATATCAACAAAGTCACCGCTTTTAAAAGGATGGTTGATAAGAATTTGAATGCCGCTTGCAAATTGACTAACGCTTTGTTGAAGACCGAGACCGGCTGTGATACCGGCAGCACCGATTGCAGTTACAACTGAATTGATGTCAACGCCGAGGGTGGAAATTGCAGAAAGCAAAACAAGAAGTTTGAGCACAAGTGTAACAATCGTTTTAATAAAAGAATGTATAGAGGGGTCAATTCCTTTAGCTCTTAACCCTTTAACAACAAGACGTCCGATAATATTAGAAACAATAAAACCGATAATTACGATAACTAACGCACCAATGATAAGAGGGGATTTGTCAATCGCCCAATCAAAAAGACCCTGAAAATCTCCTTCTCTAATCAGCTGCGATAAATTTAATTTGCTTATAGTCATATGTATACCTCCAAAAAATACTTTTAATATTGTACTATTTTTCTCTGATAATATCAAGATAGCAAATGATTGAAATTGCAAATCTTTATATACAATTATAGATATGCGGTTGTTGAAAGAAAGATGGCACAAAATATATGAGTTTAAAAGAGATGAAAATTTTTGAAAAATATGAAACACACGGAGCAGTTGACAAGAACGAGAAAAAAGTTTCAAAAAAGTGTTGACAAATCGTTTTTGATTTGATATTATAGTCGAGCACTCGCGAGTGAGCGAGAGGAACGCACCTTGAAAATTAAACAACGAATGAA
>JAZNRJ010000034.1:0-12882 GCA_045590675.1 Acutalibacteraceae bacterium | reverse complement strand
ATTTCACAAGAAGACCCATCTACATATCTGTTAAGTAAATTAGACAACCTTCTTATTGAATTAGAAAAATAAGCATATAATTCTTTCCCTCGGAGAGCGCACTGCACCGCCTTTACGGTGGTGAGTAAGTGCGCCCTTAAGTGACATATGTCAGCCTTTAATTCAGCTTTCCTCGTAAATACCCCTCAATATCAGTAAAATCCATGGTCTTGATTTCAGGTAAAAGCTTCTCTAAAATCGCACCCTCTACAATAAGTCTGTGGTTTCGCTCTGTGCGTTCCTTTTTACGGTTACGGTTTTCAGCCTGCTGGAGTCTGTGCCTGGCTTGTATGAGCTTTTTCTCATTATCAGTCATTAATATCACCTCCAATCTGTTGGCACCGTAAGCGGTGCCGTTTTTTATTGTGTTTTTGTCTGTGGCTCCAAAATCTGAACATTTTGGCACCGTTAAAACATATCAAGAAATGCCAATGCCTCTGCATCATTTTTCAGCTTCTGCTCCTCTGTAAGCTCCATATCAATACCAACCGAAGAAAGAGCTGTTACGGCAACTGAAATACCGCACAGCTCCTCTTTCAGAATCTCACGGAATTTTTGAAGCAGTTCATCATCTGCAGTTTGCTTGTCCGCATTAGCAATGGCCGATTTTATTGCATCAATGATAAACTGATTTCTTGACTTGTATTTTTCTTTGTCAAGGCTGTTCAGATAATCAATGATTGCTGTGTGTTCTGTGTCGCTTAAATTAAAGCGGACATTTATGCGGTACTCACTCATATCCTGCCACTTTTCATCATAGTTTCGGCAAGGTACTCATAACCCTTTGCCGCCGCACAGATGTCATCAACGAACTGAATACGGTCTGCATTGAACCTGTAGAAATTCTTAACAAGACAACCGCCACCACCGGTGATATACAGCATCATTGTGTTTTCATCGTACCCGTGGTCACGGAGCCTGTGAAAGATTTCAGATACATACTTCTGCACCTCTGCCTTGATAATCTTCATATCCGACTGAACAATGTTTGCCGTACCCTTGCAGAGCACCTCATCAATGATATGCTCATTGATCTCTCTCTGTGTTTTTCTGAGGAATGCTTCACGGATATCAACAGTGCAGAAATGTGTGCCGAACTTTTCTGTGTACATTCTCTCCGATTGCGGTCTGCCGTTAACGACACAGAGCACATTCATACTACCGTTACCAATGACAGCCACAAGGTTTACACCGTCCATTTTGGTTGCGAACTGTGAAACCGCCGCATATCCCTGCGGATAGATACTTGCACCTGCGATTCTGATTTTGTACTCGGTATGCTGCCAAGTGAAAGTTACTTCCTCATTTTTGGTGAGATATGCTTTGAAGCTCTCTTTCTGACCTGCAGTCCAAGTGAGAGGCAGACCTGCCGCAATATGAACTGTGGCTTCAGTTAAGTTTTCTGCACCTAACTCCTTTGCAATAGCTACAAGTGTGAGGGCATAATAGTCCTCGTCTTTGATTTTGTCGGGAAGAAACTCCTTGTGTCCTTCTCCGATAAGATAGAACTTGCCACCGTAAACAAGCATATCCTTTGTGAAAAGCGGCTCTGAATCGTAAGCCGTAATACCTGTTCTGAAGCAGTGGTTTGCAGTTTTGATGTTGCCATACCCATGGTCAACACCGATGATGATTACATCATTAAATTTTTTCATTTTGAATTACTCCTTTAATTTTAAATTTTGTTGGATAATGGGTTTGGGCATAAAAAAAGCACCCTCTACGGATGCGGTAGAAAATGGGTCTGTCACGAATGTTGAAGATAAACACTCCTTTCTGTAAAATATTTTTGTATGCAAAGTTGGTAGATTCCCAAAATGGGAACCTACCAGAATTACCTGATGTAGAATTTTCCAAGTTCCCAAATTGGGGACTTGGAGAAAATGAGAGTAAACAGCTCCAAGTGATACCGAGTATCACTTGGGCAAAAATCTAACGCAGTGTTCATATACCGGAATTAAGAATTTTAGATATAAAAAAAACACCTGCTACTGTGAAGTAACAAGTGTATGTAAACAGATTGAATTTTATAATGTATATGTGCTATAATTATACCAATCCTTTTTATCAGGCAGGTGATATTATGCAGTTAGGGGTCGTTACAGATATCCACAACAATCTTACAGCACTTAAAGTTGTTATAGAAAAATTACAACAGCTCAGTTGCGATAAGATTATTTGCTGTGGAGATATAATCGGAATCGGACCATATCCCGAAGAAACTGTGCAATATCTTATGCGGATACCAAATTTGATTGCCGTGCGAGGAAATCACGAAATATACTTGCTTGATGAAATGCCTACCGAATATCCAAACGAAGAAAATATGGGGTATGAGGAAATGAAGCATCACAAATGGGAGCATAGTTTACTTTCAAAAGAATCTATTGATTTTCTCAGAAGATTGTCGTATCAATTGAGCTTTGTTTGTGAAGGCTATACCTTGTCTGTTATGCATTACTGTATGGACTATAACGGTCACTACATCAACGGCAAATTAAATCCTACAAAAAGAGATTTAATAAAGATGTTTGCCAATGTTAGTGCTGAAATTATTTTATACGGTCATAACCATAACAGAAACATTTGCAATGGTGATAAAATTTACATAAATGTCGGTTCACTTGGTTGTCCGGCAAATGATAAAAATAGAGCACGAGCAGGTATCTTGAACATAGAAAACGGTTCAGTTGAATTTAAGCCAATTGATTTGGAATATGATTCCGATGAAGTAATCAGGGCAATAGATAGAATCAATTATGCTGATGCTGATAATATAAAAAAATACTTTTACGGAGTATGATATCTAATAAGACAAAGGAAGAAATATAAATGTTAAGATTAAGACCTTACAATAAAAATGATGCAGATATAATACTTTCTTGGAGCAATGATAAAACATCATTTTACAAGTGGTCGGCAGGTGTTATGGGTAAGTACCCCATAAGCAAAAAGAAATTCAGCTTCGTTGAAAATCTTATGGCTTTTACAGCTATTGAAGATGATAAGATTGTAGGATTTTTTACAATGAGAAGACCGTCAGAAAGCTTTGACGAACTGAGATTTGGTTTTGTAGTTGTTGATCCAGCAAAGCGTGGCACAGGATACGGAAAAGCAATGCTTCAGTTAGGATTAAAATTTGCAAAAGAAATCTATGGTGCAAAAAAGGTTTCTTTAGGTGTATTTGAAAATAATGAATCTGCTTATTATTGTTATAAAGCTGTTGGCTTTAAAGATGTTGTTTTAGAAAAAACAGAAACATATACTGTTCTCGGCGAAGAATGGAAATGTTTAGAATTGGAAATGTATCTTTAATATTTAGTGTATAACTGCTCTCCTCGTGAGGGCAGTTTTTCTTTGCCGTTTTGCCTCCCTCTACTATACTTAATACGGAAAAAGTGCGATTTCTAACGGAATACCGCAACAACAATAAAATGATAAACGCAACGATACCGTAAAGCCTTATATATAAGCATATACAAGAGTTTTACAGTTTTAATAAACATCTTTTGCAACAAAAAATTATCGCAATTTTTTATAAAATCAATATTTATTCGTCAAAAAGTCCGTTTTTTCGTACTTATCCTGCTATATAATAGCAAACGGGCAATATCTGTATTGACAAACGAACATTTGTTCTTGTATAATATATGTATAGTTTAGTTTTAATTAGGTGGTGAAACAATGCTTTTCAGTGCAGATTACAGAGACGGTATAGTAACGATTGACAAGAAACATTATGCAGGCTTTTATGCTATGAGCTTGCTCAATCAATATTACAAAAATGACAATGCCGCCCGTATCGCAGTTTTTCGTGAATATCTGTGGCATGTCAAAGAAACTCTTGCTCTCGGTTATCTGAATGATACCGACTTTATTAAAGCCGGGGAAGAAATACAGATGATGTTAAAAACACTACCTAACATCAAACCTTTCAACACTTGTGATGTTGGCGCTGAAAAAGAAAGAATATCTTTTCTTTTCACAAAGTCAAATGCCAATTTGATTACACAATATTTCCACCGAAAAGCAAAAGTACAGAGTATTGATACGGCTCAGGCTGTGTTGGATATTTTACTGCCCGAATTCGATAAAGCCTTTTTCAAAACGGCAGAGGATTTACTTAAAACAGTAAATGAAACCATAAACTTTTATGATAAGCTCCCCGAAGATATGGAAAAGGCATTTAAAAGTCTTTTGAAGTTTGTTTTTCGTCTTGATGAAGCTGAACGCTTTGATGAAGCACATCTGTTGCCGATTGCTATGGAGATATTCAGCAAAACTGATTGCAATGTCAGAACAGAGTATGTTGCCGTTACAAAGAAAAAGGAAATGGCAGTTGCTAAAAGGCTGACCTTTGAAGATTATTACTCCTTTATCGTTACTGATTTCTTTGAGGGATTACATTACGGTCACTACCCGAAACAATGCGGTATCTGTAACAAATATTTTCTTATGACCTCTGCCCGAAAGCAGAAATACTGTAACGGCTTTGCACCGTATATGCTCCGAGGCAAGAGAACAACCTGCCGTAAGTATGCGGCATCAATCAAACGCAAGGAACGGGAGCAGGATAATCCTGTTGTGGCTGTATATGAAAAAAGAGCCTCTGCAATCCGAACAGAGAAAAGCAGAGGCAATATAACGGCAGAGTTTGCAAAAATGGCTACATTTATAGCGAAAAACAATATGCTGCGGGCACAGGAGAATCACGAATATCTTACTACACAGTACACAAAGGATATGACTCGTAAAAAGCTGTATTATGATACAGCGAGAATGCTGAAATGAAAGGACGGTGAGTGCCGTGAAGGATTGGGAAAAAGAACTGTATATTTACAAGCTGAAGCCGGCACCGCCGAAAATGCATTTACAGGAATATATTGAGCTTTATTTGAAAGAGAAGGATGATAAATATCTCTCTTGGTTTCTGCATTATTACGAGCCTATACTCAATAAAAGTGTAATGGGCTTTGTTCAGGAATACGCGATGCCCGGTCACTTTGCAGATTTGAAGTCTGCTTGTGTATTTGCTCTGCTCAAAGCCTTAAAGAATTACGATGTTACCAAAAATAAGTCATTTGAATACTACTATACAGAATTTTATGTTAAACGTGCTGTTCACGAATATGTGCGTACTATGAGAACAGGCTACACTATACCCACAGAGGATGAGGATGCACGGCTACGCAAGATTATGGCACTGTACCGAGAAAACAATTACAGAAACGATGATGAAACTATCGGTAAGATTGCGGCAGAGCTTCACCTGAAACCGAAAACAATTACAGAGATAATCGCCGCCGGTCTTCGCAATATGAATTACACCGGGTTTTACAAAAATCTTACCGACGATGAAAGCGAAGTCAGAGAGGAAGAATATATTGCAGATTCATCATCTGAGCCGTTGACAATGCTACTTAATGCTATGCGTAAAGAATCAGTACACGAGGTTTTTGACAAGCTGTATTATGACGAGCAGTATATGGTTGCTAATAGATTAGGCTTTTGTATGGACTGCTTTTCTGACTACTATATGGATAATACTGTTACCGATAAAGACGGAAATCCACGCAAGGTTAAATTCAAGAAAATGACTTACCTTGACCTTGCAAATACCTTTGGAAAATCCTCTCCCGATACAGCATATCAGACCGTCCACCGAGCTTATGCTAAAATGCGTGAGTGGCTGAAGGATACGGAATATTTTAAGGGTGATTAAAAAGGGAAAGCCCCGTTGATGCAGGGTTGCTGCGACAACGGGGATAATATTTTAAATATAACAGAATTCAAGTAAAAGTATATGTTTGATGACAAAAAACTTTTTATCATAATTTTTTTCAATGCATAAAAAACAGTTTTGATATAAAACAGGCTATTATATGTTTTAAAATTAATTATGACTAATATTAAAATGTTTTTTTATCAAATTAGCTTCTTTTCTAGAAATAGGAATATCCATCAAAATCTCACCAGTAGCTTTTTCATATGCCTTTACACGCTCTATTATATCTTGAAGAAATTTTGGAATCACATTACCTGTATTCTTAGCTAGTAAGTTATTCAACATTATTCTATCTATTGATGTATCATATTTGCACATATATAATCACTCCGAAAAATATTATATATGTATAAAATAAAAAAAACAATAGATATTTGTCGTGTTAAATATTTATCCTACTGAGCACAAAGAAATTCTTTGCTCAATAAAATCTTCCGAAAAAATTTGTTGTGCCTCCGATATATCTAGAGATATGTTCATAATTGGTCTGTTTTGTTTCTTTTCTTCAGCTGTGATTTTGCTAATAATTTCCGCTATACAATCAATTTCCTCATTTACTTCTGATTGGCATAATAGAAAGGCTGCTCTTGCATTTAAAGTTGTTCTGTTAACGATAATAGTTGAATTATTGTTTTTCATTTGTTTTGCTCTCCTTTGCTTTTAACTGTTTTGTTTTTATCAATAAAATCTTTTATATTTATTGGCATTTGCTGCAAAAAACCTGCAATTACTGTAGATATAATTTTTTCAACTTCAGAGAACTGCAATAAAAACAATCTGTGGGCTTGTTTTTTTAATCTATCGTTATATAATTCTTCTCCGATATCTTCTTTTTGGTCTTTTAATCTTACTGAAAACACAAAAGATACAGAGGGCCTTCTACAGTTTTTGCCATCGGCGTCTATATACTCATAACTCTCTATATTTGGAACCATAACAATAAAATCGTCCCAATTATCTGGTTTGAACGCATTTTTTTCTGCATTAATAGAATATACTAATGATTTGCCATTTTCAAAAGCATGTTTTATTAATGTTTTTTCATAGTTATATATTCTAGGAGAACCTTCGGGATTGGTTTTGTATTTACTTCTTGGTTTTGAGTTTGCGGGACTTGCACAAATTGGTACATAAGAATCTGTTTCTTTTGAATAAATTCTAAAAACAGCTCTACATTCAGAATCTGAATCAAAATACTCTTTGAAATAGCCGTGAAAATTATCACAGATATGTTGTAAATAACCTAAAAAGACCTCATGTAAAATTTCTTCATTATTTGATATTTTTAATGCATATGTAGAATTTATGAAGTTTTCAAAATTATTATCATTAATTCTATTCACAGTTGATTCCGATAAAGTTTTATTAAATATATCGATTATTCCGTTATGCAACTCATTAAAAGTGCTGCTACAGGATAACATACTATCTATATATCCATTTAGATATGTCGGCAATAATTTAGAGCAAAATGAAGAAAAGTCACTGATTGTAGAAAATAATAATTTAAGAGTGTCTATACTATCGCTATCCACAAAAAGATATTGCTTATCATCTTTACAAAAATTATTCAGTTCAATAAAAGCGTAGTCTCTGGTTTTTAAGGGATTATATATTTTCCCATTCTCTCTTTCCTTATTTGTTAACAAATAATCAGTATCAAGGCTAAAAACATTGGCTTTATTAGTCTTATACATGCATGAAAAGAATACGTTTTTATCATTGTCGAAACAGTAAAGAGCATATCTATGGTCTTTGTGTGAAGATTCCGGATCGTCCGGCCATCCAATACCTGTTTCAAGACTTAACATATTTCTATTATGATTCGATAAATTTGTCAACGAACCATCATGTATGTGTCCAGAAAGGAAGTAATCTATACACAATAAATCCTCAGAAATTAAATACTTATTTATTTTTGATGCTTCTTTAGAAGTCATATAGGAAATTGGATGATGAGCCAAACCTAAGGTGAGTGAATTTGGTTTACAAGTTGCTTTTAATTTTTCATATTCTTTTAATACAGTATCTAGTTGATATTGTCCTAATGTTAATCTGTATTTTTCACCATCGCAAGGTTTGCCGTAACAACTAACAGCGGTATTTAATCTTACAAATAATATATCTGATTCATTTATTGTTATTTTTTCTACTCCAAAAGTTGTTGTATAAGTTTTTGGTTTTCCCGTTTTATCTTTTATTTCAAATATTTTAAATATTTTATTGCATAAAGTTATATGATCTCTAAAACCTTTACACTGAAGATCGATTACTTGCTTTTCAGTAGGCATATGAGGAGCCGATTTTGTATCATTATTGAATTCTACTCCAGATTGCTGTGCAATAGAGAACAATTTGTTTGCTGCTTCGGTTTTTTTGTCATGATTGCCCGGCACAATAACAATATCGCAAACATTGATATTTGATTTTTGCAAAGCGGTTTTAAATTGAGTAAAGAAACTTAAAACAGTATTCTGATATTTTGAATAATTTGCACGATTAATAATATCTCCAGTAATAGCAATTATAAGATTATTGTTTTGAAGCTCTTTATTTTTTATTATACTGTCAATCAAATTTGAAAGTGTATTAGTTATTGATGAACAAATATGTAAATCTGATAAATGAAGAACAAAAAATCTAGCCAAAAACACACACCCTTATTATTAAAATATACTTTATTCTTTGATAGACCTTTATATATCCACTATGATATAATTTGCTCATTTGAACAAAAGTCTTATTCCTACATAAATATATTAAATGTTATATCGGTTTTCAACCTATTTAGCAAAAACGCTCCATTTTTCGACAAAAACGCTTATTTTTCAAACTCCGCCACAGCTTTCTTGAACGCACCTGTCTTCCTCGTAGAAGTATAAACCTTGTATTCATCATCGCCACATCGAAGTGTTACGAAATCCTTGGTTACCTCTTCAACATAATTAAGGTTAACTAAGTAACTGTAATGAGGCTGAGCAAAGGATTTTTCATCGAGGACTTCTTTCCAGTGCTCCATTGGATAATGGGTTTCGATTTTATCGTCCGTCAGGTACAGCACGGATTTTCTGTCTTCAATGGCAATGTACAGGATTTCGTGGGGATATACTCTGCAAATGTCCTTGTTGCTCGTTGTTACGGACATACCGGGATAGGTATGACAATTTTCACCGTCGCTTACAGGCACAAAAAAGCCCTTGCAACCGTGATATGTTACCGAAAAATATGACAAGTCGTTGCTATTCAGAATTGTTGTTATTTCCGCTTTTGATTTTCCGATTTCTTTTGTTTTCATAAGCATTTTCCTTAAATTTTAATCTGTCTTATATCTATAAAGTGCTGTATAAAGGAAAAAGTAACACTATTTTCTATAAAAATATCGAACTTTGTCGAAATCAACAATTCACATCCACACGATTTGTACAACTATACTAACAAAAACAACCGTCTTACCTGCAAAACACAAGTAAGGCGGTTGTTTCATATTCACTTTTCTATCTCATCAAGGTTATAAATATACCTGAACTCGATTTTATCAGAAGAATCACTTTCCTGACCTTCAAGCTCGTCTTTTAATGAGTTGTTTTCATCAATAATGAAATATATTATTTTGCAACCATATTCAATAGCAGTTGGTATGAAAATATCTGCAACCCATTTTGTATCATCAGGGTGATTTTCAAAGCCTGTTCGGGTATCTGCTACGTAGTTACAATCACTATGTTTTTGGATAATATCCAAGGCGTATTCCAATGGTTTGCGGTAATCGTCAAAACGGCAAAATTCTTTCCATTTTACAAAAACTACATTGTAAGCTTCTTCATAATGGACTTCGCAATATTTTGTGTTATACATAAGCCATCCTCCGTATAAACTTTTTAGACACTCCAAAATCTCATCTCGAACACCGTGATAATAAACTATATGCTCCATAGTTTCAAGGACTTCTGAAATGCCCATTTCTATTTCGTTTTCTCCACAATCAATGCCTAAAGCACGCTTGACATTATATTCAAGCCACCCCAAACGCCCGTAACTGCTGTAATAGATTATTTCCCAATCATCAGGCAGTTCACCGCCGTTGTCAGCATAAGACTGAATGAGTGCTTTGAAAAGGTTGAAATCAATATTGCAGTTTTCATAACCCGACCAGCACAATGCCATTTCATACAGTTCAACAAACGGGCTTGAATAGCAAAGACATTCCAAATCAATAATGCGGCAATCGTCACCGTTCCAAAGAACATTTTTACTGTCCATATCATTGTGGCAGATTGTCAGTACAGGCGATATCTTCTTTGTGGCAAGATTACCTTTTTGCTGACTTTCATAAAGAATGTCACGGTTGGCACTTAGAAGATTATGTAACTCAGTATTGTTTGCTGACAGTTTTTCAATAAGCATATCCCAATTAACATTTATTTCACTGCGATTATAAGGCTGTGCTTTCTTCTCAATGTTATGTATTTTGGCAAGAAACTCGCCAATTTTTCGACAGTGTTCAATGGTGATTTCTTCACCCTTGAGAGACTTGCCCTCATAAAAATCAAACAAATAAAAATATTGTCCGTCAATTTCTTGCATTTTCTTACCGTTGAACGTCAAAGCAGGAAGTATAGGAATATCAGTTTGTTCTAATTTTGCTTCAAGCTCTTCAGCAATACGGTAATTTTCAAAAACAGTATCACGCTTCATAACATAAGGATTTAATAGCTTAATTGCATAATTGCCCTTTGTTGTGAACAATGAGTACATTTTGTGCATAAAGCCACCTTTGAGCTGAAGCGGCTCTGATAGTATTTCGCCTAAATCTAACTGTAGGCATATTTTATTAAATATATCCATCGTTTTTTCTCCATTAAATTCTTTTCAGCAACAAGTCATATTCATAACTGTCGCCTTGATAACTTTCTTTTATTCTGGCGACAGATTCTGTAAAACCGTGTTTTTCGTACATATAATGAGCTCTTGCATTATCATCTTCAACACCGACAGTAAACTCGCTATAACCGTTTTCTGTAAGAATTGTCAGTACATTTTCAAGCAAGAAGTTGCCTAAGCCCTTACCTTGATACTTCTTATGAACACGAAAAGCATAAAGATATGCTCGTTTGCCTTTTTCAGCAAAGCGATTATCATCACTAATGTACTTTACTCTTAATTCACCTATAATTTTATCACCGTCAAATAAAGCGAAAATATCAATAATCCCGGTTTCAATATCTCTTGTATTTTCGGCAATCATTTCATTTACATCTTTGTATTTGAAAAGCTCTGTTAATTTTGGTATCTCGCTTACTTTAAGTTTTCTAACAAGCATTTTGAAATTATTACTCCTTAATCAATATATCCCTTTATTACTCTCCACGCCTCAACAAGCCTATTCATACTCCAACCAGCATTTGCAGGTGAAGTTGAGGGTAGACAAATAGCATTTCTGCCGATTGTGTCACGAATGTACTTGTTGTAATACTTTTCAGCAGTTTTGCCGTTGACAAAAATCTGCCTGATGTCGGCATTTTCAAGTATCTCCGTAAGGTCATTTGCAACTACATTTTTAATTGAACTGTCAGAGCTGCCTGTTATATCACAAGAGGCAATCACATCCCATAATGCAATATGATTCGAGTGCAGAAAGTCGCTTTTCTCCTCAATAGTTACAGGTGTGTCGGTACCCATAACGGCAGAAACTACCTTCCAGAATCGATTCTGCGGATGACCGTAGAAAAACATCTGCTCACGGGATTTTACAGACGGAAAACTGCCGAGGATGAGCACTTTTGAGTTTTTGTCATATAAGGGTGGAAGTGGATGTTTCGGCATAATTATACTCCGTAATTTTCTATAAATTCCTTATAACTTCTGATATTATCTTCAAAAACAGCCTTATATACATCCATACTTGAAAATTTATCAAAGCCATATTGCTCGTTTTCTATCAATAGTTGTTTGATGTTTATAACGACTTCTTTAAGCTCAGGATTAACTAAAAGTTTCTGCTTTATGTTGTCGCTGAACTCCAAAGCTTTAGTTATGGTAAAACAGTCAAAAAACCAAATATCCACATTACAAAGCTCACCTAATATTTCAGTTTCAAATCCATGAAACCAAGCTGTATTGCCGCCTATAACATCTTTTTTTGCCTCATACCACATAGGTTAGAAAACATTAAGAATAAAAGAGGTTAACTCATACAGCTTTTCTGTTGACATCGCCTCATTGGAAACATAAATATCTAAGTCATTCCACGCCATTAAGTCCATAGCATAACTGCCAACAACAAATGGTGTGCCGTAATTATTTAATTCATTCAGCAAGCCGAAATCATAAAGTAGTTTGTTTGCGTTATTTTTAAAATTGTCCATAATCTTACCTTATTTCATAACAAGTGTAGCAAAATACTGCGGATAGTATTTGCCGATTTCGTTTCCGCCTTCTCTGTCACGGTCTTCATATAAATCTTTGAGTATAAAACCTGCTTTTAGCTGACCGCCGATTTGTTCATCTAATGTATGGCTGAACTGCACACCGTCACCGTTTGCAATCATTGTGTCACGCTTCTCTTTAGGCATTTTGAGGGGGTTAAAAGGTAACGAATTAACCACTTTTAAAGGCTCGTTTTCTTCAAATAAATAGTTAATTCCGTTATCCATACCCGCAAGTAATCTGCCACCCTTTTTAAGTACACGGTAGCACTCATTCCAGATGTGATAAACATCCTCAACATAACTGTTAGACACAGGATGAAAAATAACATCAAAACTCTCATCTTTAAAAGGCAATGTTTTTGACATATCTCCTTTGATAATCTCTATATCGTATCCTTCTCTTTCGGCAACCATTCTGTCTGCGTCAAGTTGCTTATCTGAATAATCAAACACAGTGCAATCTGCACCAAGTTTTGAAAATACGGGCATTTGCTGACCGCCGCCACTTGCAAGTCCCAATACTTTTTTACCTTTCAAATCACCAAACCACTCGTGAGGAACGGTGATGCAGGGTGTAAGGTAAACTGTAAAATTATCTGCAGTAGTTTTTTCGTATTCTTCGTGACTTAT
>JAZNRJ010000033.1:0-35936 GCA_045590675.1 Acutalibacteraceae bacterium | reverse complement strand
AAGCATAAAATTAACCCCTTGAGGGGTAGCTGAAAAAGGAATGCGGTTGGCAAACCTTTCAGTGCCCCTTAAGGGGTTTCGTCCGTATAATGCCCTTATAGGGCTTAATCAAGCCTCCGGCTTAGCCGGAGGTCCTGACTTGAAAACGCTTATGTTGCACTGTCCGACAAAAGAGTTGTTTGTTTCAACCCGCCTGCTTACGGAATTCTGATGAGAAACATTTTTACAGGCGAATTTATGATAGCCCAAAACAGCAGGAATGTTGCGGTGCCTTATGAACAGGCAGAGAAAATAATCGAAATTAATTTTTGATTCGTTTTTTTGTTTTATCTGTCATAACTGCATTGAGGTGATCAGATGGAACTCAAAAAAATTGAAATTTTGAACGAACAGGATTTTGACAGACTTATAGACAAATATGATTTTGAAAAATTCATTTGTACCGGCGAAAAATTCGATGAATCCGAATGTAAATTCCGAATTGCATTTTATTCAAACAGAGATTTGTTTGATGAAATTACAGAATCCATGAATACCTGCGGTATGGACTATATCGCATTCAGTGGGAACATCGGAAACGAAAAATATTTATTGCTGGAAGTGTATTGTTGAAAACAGAGATTGAAGCATCGGTTCATCTGTCATAACCATGTCAAATAAAGACGAATGGAGTGACGCCGAAACAAACAAAACGTATGACGGGAGGGCAGCTGCAGATGGCGTGAAATTCACGCAAAAAGGTTATAGTTGCAGTTATTCGCAGGATAACGCGCGACTATAACCACTTTTGCGGCGGCGTAACGGATTGTGCAGACAATCAGGCATCATCGTGGCAGGAGTGTCGACCCTGTCAGATCCGTCGCTCGGGGTTGTGAAATCACAGCGAAAACAGAGCCAAGACAATTTACCAAAAAATAAATTACAGAAAGGCTTTTGATTATGAAAAACAATTTTTATGTATGCAAAGAAGATGACTTTTACGAGTTTATGATGAGTGAAAATTCAAAGCACAAAAATCTGCCGAAGGTTTATATGGCGGGGTATACAAGATTTTGCAGTTGGGTTTATGAAGACTATTCACCTGACGGTGATTATTTCAATGAGAGGTTTTATGTTCTTGACTATTCTTCGGATGGTGAAGACGCTGTCTGGGACAAATTTTTCGATTTTAAAACAACCGAAATGTTCAATGAAATGAACTACGAAAAAATTACTGTCGATAAAGAAGAGTATAACATCGACATCTGCTACAACGAATTTGAATACTGCAGTTTGTCTGCATTCTGGCACAGTGCGCAAATGTCCGAGGAGGAAATCGAATGGCTAAAAGGCAAAGGCGGTTGAGTGTTACACAGCAGATAATGCAGGATGTTGATGCAAAACTAAAGTCGAAAAACTATCCGAATCACAAAACATACCGTCAATTCCTGCGGCACAGTTACAGATATGTTCAGTTTTGCAGGGAGAATTTTGACTGCAGAGATTATGAATCGTGCTGCAATATGGAGATTGCCCAGTCGTACGCGGATGAGTTGGTGAATCAGGGGTATTCTGCGAGCACAATACACACCTACCTTGCGGCAATTTCACGCTCCATGACAGGCGTAAATCTCAAGGATATCAACAAACCCCGTAGATATACCTCGGAATATACAAGAGGCAGAAAAGAGCCGTTTGCGCCGCAGAAAGCGTTTGATTTGCAACACGAAGAACACCGTTATTTATGCGAATTTCAGCGCCGAGTCGGGATACGCAGAGATGAATTGAAAAAGCTGAAAGGAAGCGACAAGGTCCTCGATGAAAGCTATTATTGGTGCGTACGCGTACGAGTCGGTAAGGGTGGCAAAAAGAACCAGCTGAACAGGCTGGACACCGATGAAGATGCAGAATTTGTACGGCGGTATTTTGAAGGCAAAGGTCCCGATGAGTTGATTTTTGCACCCGAAATGTTTAACAACCATCTGAATCTGCATAAACTCAGAGCGGATTCAGCTCGGGAATTTTATTTTTTAAATCTAAAAAAGATGCAGGAAGATCCGGAACACGCCGTCCGTATGGATCAAGAAATCAAGGCAAGATGGAATCTTTACAACATAGACAAAAGAACGGGAAAACCTAAGCTCTTTAAGCCAGAATTGGTAGAGGGTGAATATATTTTGAGAGGTCGCAACAGAGAATTTGCCAGAAAAAACAATTTGCCCGTAAAATTTTCAAAGCTTTGTTTGCTGTATACTTCGGTGATGAAATTGAGTCATTGGCGGCTGGGAATTGCATACAACAATTATATAAATATTCTGCATTAGAAATGAAAATTATTTCATGCTCCGTCTGTCACAACTGAAGAAAAAACAGTCATTAGGAGAAATTTTTTTAAAAAACATCAAAAACACCGTGACAGAAAATTTGAAAGAAATATTTCTGTCATAACTATGTCAAATTTGAAAAGGAGCGATGCGATGAATTGCAATTACAATTCAACAAATGTTTTGGGAATAAGAGGCGATAAAACACCCCAAAATCACTTTATAAGGAGTGATTTGACGGTGAATGATTTGAAGCATCTCAGAAATGCCGATATATCAGCTTGTAATGCAGATGAACTTGTCGATTTGAGAAATGTTAAAGTGAACCCGAAAGCATCTTTAAATCGCCGTGCAGACAATTTTATTGCACAGGTAGGGAACCCTTATCTTTTCAGGGTTGATGATGTTGTTGTCAAGATCGAATTCGGAGACGGAAAAGATTTTTCGGAAATGCTGACAGATGTTATTCTTGCAGGATAATTTTACAGATTGAAATTTAGACGGCGGTGCGGTATAATTCAAGCGTATGATAACCGTGCTGCCTTACATTAAGAAAAAAGGTGGCTTTAATATGTATACGAAAAAATTGAAAAATGAAGAACTTACAGAAAATTTAAAACCCCGTAAAACGGCCGTTTATATCCGACTTTCAAAGGAAGACGGCGACAAGGAAGAAAGCGATTCCGTAGCATCGCAGAGAGAAATTATCAAGGAATTTCTTAAGCTTCATCCCGAACTTGAACTCTACGATTATTATATTGATGACGGCTGTACCGGAACCGATTTTGACAGATCGGGCTTCGAACGAATGAAAAGAGATATCGAGGCAGGCATTATAAAATGCGTTGTAGTAAAAGATCTGTCCCGATTCGGCAGAAACTATGCCGACGGGGGATATTACATCGGGGATTTCTTCGTGCGCCACTCCGTCAGACTCATCGCAATCAATAATTGTGTTGACACGGAATCGAGAAATATGAATGCTTTCACACAGTGTATCACTATCGGTGTTACCAATGTTATCAACGAGAGTGTTTCTGCAGCAACTTCGGTTAACGTCAGAGGTACACTGAATATGAGGCGTAACAACGGCGATTTTATCGGTTCGTTTGCCTCTTACGGATATATGAAGGATCCCGAAGACCGCCACAAACTCATCGTTGATAAAGAAGCCGCGGCGGTTGTCAGAATGATATTTGAAAAGTTTGTTTCGGGTGTAAGTATTTACGAAATAACCCATCAGCTGAACGAAATGGGATTGCCGAATCCGTCGGCTTATAAAAAGCAGAAAGGCATGAATTACAGGCACCCGTCGGGTAAAATCACAGACGGAATGTGGCCCGAAAGTTCAGTAAGAAGAATCCTAAAAAACGAAATGTATATCGGCAACATGGTGCAAGGAAAAAACACGAAAATCAGCTATAAAATCAAGCAATGTGTTGCCGTGCCGAAAGAAGAATGGTTCGTTGTCAAAGGCACTCACGAGCCGATAATTGATACGGAAACTTTTGAGAAAGCACAGTCTTTGTTCAATCATAATATCCGCAGATCGTCCGATAAAAAAGAGCCTGATTTATTTTCGGGCTTCGTAAAATGTGCCGATTGCAGGCGGGTAATGGGCAAAAAATCAAACGATAATAATGGTCGGACTTATCATTATTACCGATGCGAAACTGCAAAAAAAACAAGACGGAAAGCGTGCACAAATCACACAATCCGTATTGATAAAATGGAAAAAGCGGTGCTTGTTTTTCTTCAGAAAATGGTAGAAATTGCAACTGAATATGATGACATGATCAAGGCGATAAACTCGGGGTCAAAAAGAAAAACAAATACAGATTTATTGGCTAAAGCATTGGAAAATCAGCTGAAAAAACGTGAGTTCCTCAACAATATGATTCTTGACCTTTATCCTGATTTGAAGAGTGGGATTATCTCAGCTGAAGAGTATATGGCGCTGAAAAATGACTGCAACAATAAACTGGCAAATCTTGATGAAGAAATAAAATTGACCAAAGAAAAAATTGAAGAACAGAATAACGGAATGGAGAATAATTCATTCGTCGAAAGCTTCAAAAAACTCGGTAACATAGAGTCGCTGACAAGAGCGATTGTCGTGGAACTCATCGAAGAAATTCTTGTTCACGAGGATTCGAAAATTACAGTCCGACTCAAATGCAAAGATGCGTTTGAGCAGGTAACGGAATATGTAGAAATTAATAAAGATGCTGTGAAAACAGCGTAACAAAAGCGTGCAGATTTTTGTCTGCACGCTTTTGCTTTTCTTGTTTTGATATGCGAATGTGCTTGAACAGAAAAAAGATGCGATAATTAGCAAAAAAACCAAGTAAATTTGTTCATTTTTAAATTTTTTATTGATTTTATTTTAATACTTTGCTATACTCAAATCGACTATAATATTATATATAAATATTTTATGAAAGTTTTTAATTATAATTACTGTTCGGGAGGATTATTTATGAAGACTGCGAAAAAAGCATTGGCTTTGTTTCTTTGCACGATAATGTTTGTGATGAGTATTTCGGCGGAAGGCTGGGATTCTATTTTCCAATCGATCAAAGCATCGGCTGTAGCAGATCATGAACAAAACTATAACGATGCCAGGGTTGAACTTGATTTCAACAAGGGCTGGAAATTTGATTTCAGCGAAGATTCGGCATCCTATCTGAAAGGTTTTGACGATTCCGATTGGGAGAATGTTGATCTGCCCCATGATTTCAGTATCGGTCAGGAATTCACCACATCGGGAACAGAACCTGAAAGCGGAAATCTTCCCGGCGGTACAGGCTGGTACAGAAAATGGTTCAATCTTTATGAATACTACACAGGCGACCGTATCTTCCTTAATTTTGACGGTGCTTATCAGCATACTTACGTTTATGTTAACGGTCAGTATGTTGGTGAAAACCATTACGGCTACAACAGTTTTTCTTTTGAAATATCGAAGTATCTTATCTGTTCAAACACAGCGCTCAATCTTATTGCAGTCAAGGTTGTGAATGATATACCGTCAAGCCGTTGGTATTCGGGTTCGGGTATCAACAGAGATATCACTCTCACCGTCGCAGATCCTGTGCATGTTTCGCTTTACGGCCCGCAGGTAACCACTCCCGGCATTGTAAACGGTGACGGTACGGCAAGAGCAAATATAACGATGCATAACAGCTCGTCAATCACAAAAAAAGTTACCGTAGAAACTACAGTTCTTGACAGTAATCATAATCCCGTAAGCGAAACCATGGTATCCGACCTTATTACCGTGCCCGCAGAAACAGAGAAGTCGGTTGTTCTTGAACCGAAAGTCAATTCTCCGAAGCTCTGGAGTCCGGACAGTCCCAATCTCTATAAACTTAAAACGATCATAAAAAATGAATCGGGCGAGATTCTTGATGAGTACCACACCACATTCGGCTACCGTTATATCAATTGGGATGCCGATAAAGGTTTCTCCCTCAACGGTGAATTCACAAAGCTCAAAGGCGTATGCTTGCATCATGACCAGGGTGCACTCGGTTCGGTTCAGGAATATGAAGCGATTTACCGTCAGATTGTTACCCTCAAAGAAATGGGATGTAATGCAATCCGCACTTCGCATAATACCGCATCAAGAGTTCTGATTGATATCTGCAACGAACTCGGCATGCTTGTTATGGAAGAATTCTTTGACGGATGGGATGCTTCCAAAAACTATAATGACCACGATTTCAGCGAATATTTCAACGAGGTTATTGGTTCGAACAACACTCTTCTCGGTGCAGACGGTCAGAAATGGTTTGAGTTTGTTGTTGAACAGACAATACTCCGTGACAGACATAACCCCTGTATTATTGCGTGGGATGTCGGTAACGAACTCGGTAATATCACAGACGGTGAATCGACTGCGAATTATGAAGCAATAGCACAGTCTGTTGTTGATATTGCAGATGAACTTGATCCGTCAAGAGTTGTTCTTCAGGGTAATAACAGACCTGCTGAGGATCTGAATGCCATGGTTGACAGCTATATGGATGTTATCGGTGGTAACTACAGTCCTTACGGCTGGGCTTACGTTATGACAGATCCGGCAGACCCAAGATCTTCCAAACCATTCGTTTCAACAGAAGCCGCATCTGCAATCACCAGCCGAGGTGTTTATACCACAATGTCAACTACCGATAACTACCAGTGTACATCGTATGATACGGAAGCGGTCAGTTGGGGTAACACAGCGGCAGATGCATGGTATGCAGTTGCAACAAATGACTGGTATTCAGGTGAGTTTATCTGGACAGGTTTTGACTATATCGGCGAACCTACTCCCTGGGACGGAATGGTTTATGAAGCCACGGGTACAACAGTTCCCAACTCTTCATACTTCGGTGTGGTTGACACTGCCGGTTTTGAAAAGGATTCATATTATCTTTACAGAAGCCTTTGGAACGACAAGAGCACCACACTTCACCTTGTTCCCGGTTCATGGAATCAGGAAAATCTTCTTCTCAATAACGGATATGTAAATGTTGCTGTTTACAGCAACGCAAAGAAGATAGAACTTCTTCTCAACGGAAATGTTATCGCAACCGCAACTTCAACCGATGTTGAAACCGATGCAGGATATACATACAAGACATGGACAGAAAGCATAACAGACTATGCCAATTGTTCTGTCGGCAATTTCTACACAGGCAACGGCGCAGATTTCTATCCTCAGTTCAGCGTGAAATATGCAGAGGGTACACTTTCTGTTAAGGCTTATGACGAAAACGGCACAGAAATCACAGATACAGTCGGTTCAACAAAGTCCGTTTCAGGCACTGCAACACAGATTGCCGTAAACACATGGCAGAACAAAGATACCTATGTTGCAGACGGCACGGATTACATTTATGTTGAGTTTGAAGCAAGAGATGCCGACGGCAACTTCATGAATGACTATAACGGTACCGTTTCTTTCAAAGTTGACCAGTATTCTTCAAGATATGCGGAAATCATCGGCGTTGATAACGGCAACCCCGCAACACCCGATAAATTCCAGCAGCCTTCCGCTCTTATTTCTGCTGCTGAGGCTGAAATTCAGATGTTCAACGGCAGAGCACTTGTAATTCTCAGAACAACTGAAGAAGAAGGCACAATCAACTTTACAGCTCTTGCAAATGACGGCACATCGGAAATTGTTGTTCCCGGTGTTACGGTTACATCTGTAAGCGAAACAGGCATTGAACTTACCGACGAATTTGAAGAGGTTATTACCCAGAACGGCGAAAAATACGAGGTTACTCTTTTTGATGAGTACGAAATGGTTAAGCACCATATCAACGAACTTGAACCCCCGAAAGCAGAAGAGGGCGGATCAGGTTCGGGTGATTCAGGTATTACCACAGATCCCAATAAATACAATGTTTATTTTGCAGATTCAGCTAATTCGGAAGGTTGTATAGCAGACGGCAAATATGTGCTTTTCACTTACAACACATATTCTACCGATGCTGTAATGGATTCAGTATATGATATCTACAGTTGGACTATGGCTGCAGATACCGCAATTACCGATACCGTTGCCTCAGCTGCAGGTTCCGCACATAAATTTGATAATTTCAAAACAAGTGAAGAGCACTTGTACACCTTCACTCATCAGGGAAACAACACATATTATATTCAGAGCAGCACAGGTCAGTATCTATATTCAACCGGCGGTTGGGGTATGATGCTCAGAGACGAGCCGTATCCGTTTACGGTTCAGGCAAACGACGATGGTTCAATTCGCATCAGCACAAAAATAGACAATCAAACTGTTTATTTTTCGCGAACATGGGAATATTTTGAATTCAGCGGTGCTCCCAATGAACTCACAAATATCTGGTTGTATTCCGAACCGGGAGAAGCAGTTACACCTCCCGGAGGTCAGACAGGCAAGACTATATATGAGATTCATCTTGCAGATTCAGCCAACTCAAACGGTTGCGTTATAAACGGTGATTATGTAGTTTTCAGCAGACACGGCAATGAAATCGTCCTCTCAACCGGTATGTTCGAAAACTGGTGCATCTATGGTGATGACGATATTCGTGACAAGGAAACCGCTCCCGCAGGTTCAACATACCCCTACAGTAAAATATCGACATCCGATACCAACGTTTTCACTTTTACTCACATTGGTGCAAACAAATACACCATACGTAATAATTCCACCGGTGAATACGTGAAAATCGGCAACTACTACAACGGTCTCTCCGCCGATTATTCAGAAGTATATATAAATGCCAATTACGACGGCTCTATTCTCAT
Organism: Acutalibacteraceae bacterium; assembly: GCA_045590675.1. Classification (GTDB taxonomy): domain Bacteria; phylum Bacillota; class Clostridia; order Oscillospirales; family Acutalibacteraceae; genus CAG-177. The sequence goes on along the minus strand of JAZNRJ010000033.1, from coordinate 27,348 downwards.
ATCTTCAGCCGATCCTGCAAATCTTAATTTTTATCTTGCACATCAACAAAACTCTGACCACTTCTATGCAGAAGATAGACAATGGATAGGCAGTTTGAATTCAGAGTATGTAAAATTATGGCTCTACTCCCCTAAACAGATAAATGATGGCGAAGATAGCGGTACAGTCAACCTCAACAAGCAGGCTCTTTATGATATTCTTCACGAAGGTATCGAATATGATTATTCGTCTCATACAAGAGTGAGCTATGAAAAATTGCTTGATGCTCTTGAGGCAGGCGTTGCAGTCTACAAAAAAGACAACGTAACCGATGCGGAGCTTACTGCTGCCACTGCGGCTATCCGTTCTGCAATTGATGCTCTTTCCATGGATATCAAGAAAATCAACGGCACTCTGTTTAAATACGGCTATAACAACTCAACAGGTACGGTTGACTATACCGATGGCGGTTTCCTTATGAATGACGTTTCTGTCAGACAGATGAAAACTGCAATCCTTTCCAACTCCAACCTTGTTCGCCAGATAAAGGACGTAATCGGTTACGATGACCCAAACATGGGTTGGGTAGGAAACAGAGCTGACGAAGTGCTCGACGAAGCAGCCGAATTATATGCCAAGGTTTATACTCTGATGTTTACAGGTACACCTGTAAACGGTTTACCTTATGATTACAATCAGTCTCCGGTAAATCCCTCTGCTGAAAATCAGGATCTCACCGGATATGTCAAAATTCCCCTTACACTTTGGAACGTATGGACAAAGGCAAACACGCACGGTGCAGATGACCCTATAGATTGGAATGGTGATCCGATACACGACGGTGCATCGGTTCAGGGTCTAGCAAGTGCAACGCTTGACAAAGGTCTGGTAACTTCTCACTCTGCTTATCAGCAGGAATTGTCCTACGCAAACGAAGGACCTATAGAGAGCTATGACGTCGAACATTATAACTTTGGCTTTGATACAGGCTCAAGTTGGAAAACAGTAAAATTCGAATACCTTTCAGGCATCAGCGTCTACTTCCCCGATTTATTCAGCCGCGAAGCTCTCGACGCAAACGGCAACGCAACAACTTCAACCACAGGTCAGTTCTCAAAGTATTACTGGGATACAGAGTTCCCCATGTTCATCAGTACCGATGAATACGGTGTTAACACTTACCATTATGACAGTAAGGACACCAGATATCTTGTTCAGGCTTCGTTTGATGATGAAAACCATACAGCAGAAATGGAGCTCAACGAAGTCGGAAAATGGACTATTGAAGGCCCGAATAACGAAACACAATCAGGTTTCTTCCCCTTCAACTATAAGGAAGGAACAACAAACTATAACGGTGAAAACGCAGTTTATCACTACGGTTTTACATTTGAGCATAACTTCTATATTCCCAAGGGCGGTAAACACGTCAACGGCGAAGATGTTATATTCAATTTCTCGGGCGACGACGACGTTTATGTTTATATCGACGGCGTTCTTGTTCTTGATAACGGCGGTCTTCACGGTGCCCGTGGTGTAATAATCAACTTTACAGACTGTTCCATCAATTATCAGTATGCGATGGATGTTACGGATGGTGTGCTTAAGGGCGACGAATTCGAAACAACATATTCCTACAATGAATATATTGAAAATCCCGATGCAACAGGATATAGCGCAGACACAATCGCCGCCATCAACAAGCTTCATGAAGTAATAACAGACGGTGAAGTTCATACCCTTAATTTCTTCTATCTTGAACGAGGCGCATCTGACTCCAACTGTCTGATATCCTTCAACCTTTCGGAAACATCGGAAGAAGTCAGAATCATAGACCAGAATCTTACTCTTGATTACGGCCTGCCTGTAGAATATGATATAACCCTTAACAATGATATTTCTCAGGCCGCTCTTGATAACGGTGTTGAGATTGAGTATCTCGGTATCTGCGCTGTAAATGAAGATTATACACCGACTTATACCTTTGAACTGCCCAAAATTATCATTCCTTTTGAAGACGGTAAAACATACACTGTTGACGGAATGAAATACGGCACATGTACGGTTGACAATAAGGGTAATGTTTCTTACTCAGTTGAGTCAACGAACATGAAAGAGTCGGAAAACTTCTTTGTGGTTGCAAAAATTACGGGTGACCCGACTTATGCGGAAGATGTCGTATATTATCAGGTTGAAAAAACAACATTTATTCCCGCAACTGCGATTTATTATGAGGATACTTTTGATACCATAACTTACACAAACGGTAAAGTTCCTGCGAACTATGACAACGAAACAAACCAGTACGGTGTCTGGAAAACTGACGGTATGCAGTCAACCGATCTCAAGCAGACGGCAGACCTTACCGACAGTGAGGCAAATCCTTACGGATACGAAACCAACTATTTATCATTTGCAGAGTACAGCGGCAATTCGATTCACTATGTTGATGTAAGCACAAAGAACAACCCTAACAAGAAGTACAGCGGCGGTACCGGCGCGGCATGGCCGACGGTTGAGTTTGATTTCACCGGTACGGGCTTCGACCTTATAAGTGTTACCGACAACACTACGGGTGCCTTCAGCGTTATGATTAAAGATGAAAACGGTGCTTCGGTTCTGAACACGGTTGTTGATACATTCTACGGATACAACTATGGCAGAATTTTTTCAGATGCAGACGGTAACCCCTCATTGGATGATTCGCTTACACCTATGTATAAATCGGAAAACGGCACCTGCACTTCTGATGCAAGATTCTACGATGAAAACGGCGCAATTACCGCTGTTCCTCATTATTACGGTGCAGACGGCAACGTTACGGAAACAGTTCATTACTATGATGAAAACGGCGTCAGCACCGATGTTCCCCATTACTACGAAGACGGTAAAGTGGTTGAAACGGAAAACGATAATCCGTCATATGCTTATTCGTATGCGTATGCTTACGGCTGGGTTGTTGCCACAGACGGCTCAAAAGATACGCTTTATCAGATTCCCGTAATCAAAATCACAGACCTTGAATACGGTCATTACGATGTTGTGATAACTCCCACATTCACAAGTGCATTCCGTCATTCATCAACCGCAGAAGACGGCACAAGCTATTACAGAGTATATCTTGATGCAATTAAGATTTATTCACCTGCCGGTATCAATGATGACATTGCCGATAAGGATGTAAAGAAAGCGTATGCAACCGATGATGAACTTTATCCGAGCTATCTTGAACTTAAGGATATGCTTATCGGTGCGGATTCATTGTCTGAAACGGATACACAGGGTGTTATTTTCATCGACGGTATTGCTGCTCTTGATAACGATATTGCAACCTACAGAGATGCAGGCCCCAATAACGAACTGTATCTTGCAAAAGATCAGGCCGTTGCGTTTGAAATCTGGGCAACATCTGTTCCCACGGATATTCAGCTTGGTGCAAAGCTGGCTTGCGGTAATCCCACCCTCACTGTTTCATACGCATCGCAAACAACTGATATCGATATCAGAACAGCAACGGATATTTATTATTCACTGAATACAGAACTGCCCAATGAAGCAAAGCTCACTTGGAAACAAGTTGAAGGTAGCGACGGCAACAAGTATTACACTACGGGAACTGTTGTTGTGCAGAATACGGGCGATGAGGGCAGCGTGCTTTCAATCACGAATATGAAGTGGACATTCTCGCAGAACGGCGGTAAAGGATATTTCCGAATTCCCACACCTGTTGAAAACGAAGTTCTTACTCTCGCTTCAACAAAAGATACACAGGTTGCTGCTTATTCTCTTATGAGAATGAGAACCGCTGCTCTTGATGTTGAACAGACTCTTGAACCTGAAGTTGTTACAGACGAACAGGGTAACAGCATCGTAACAATAAAGCTCAAAACATCCGCAGATGTTGCATCGATTGTTGTTGCCGATGAGCGCGGCAATCCGATTAACCAGCAGAATGTTGAATATGTTGCTTCTGCTGTTGAGGGTGAAGATGCTGTTGAATGGACTGTAACAATTAAAACAAACGAAGTCGGTACTCATACTTATTTGGTTGCCGGTGCTTACGAAAACGGATATACAGATTATTCAAAGGCTGTTCCCGTTACCGTAACCATTGAAGCACCGCCTGAAGTTGATAAGCCGGAAAACGACCCTGAAGAAGATGTTACAGACAACACAGAAGAAAACACAACAAACGCACCTGACGAAGATGTAACGGATAACACCGAAGAGGATGTAACAGACGATACAGACAAAGATGTTACAGACAGCACGGATAAAGACGTTACAAACGGTACCGAAGAAGATGTAACAGACAAAGACGTGACGAGCGAAGATGCCACTGACGAAAATGTGACAGATGAAGATGTCACAGACGAAGATGTTACAGACGCAGGCACAACGGATGATGAACTTACATTCATTGATATCGTAGTATATGTTTGTAAAGCGATTGTAAAACTTGCTGTATTTGTTCTGTCGCTGTTAGGAGTTAATTTATAATGCTGTATAAGGAGGTAGCTTGAAACTTGAAAAAATCTTATATAAAACCTGCGATTAGTTTTGAAAGCCTCGCTATATCAGCAAACGTAGCCACCGGATGTTATCTTCTCGGCACCAACAGTGCAGAGTATGAATGCCCTGTTATTGACGAAGAATCGGGTTGGACAATATTTTCCAACACTGCGCAATGCATGTTCCTTCCCGGCCCGAATGACACGATATGCTACGATATCCCCCTTGCTAACAGCAACGTTTTCTCATCGTAACTAAATCAAAACGAAACGGAGTTCGCTTCATATGCCGAACTCCGTTTCTTGAAAACAGGTGTTTCTATGAAAAAAAGATTTGTTGCAATCGGGCTGACAGCTTTGATTGTAATTTCTTTGATAGTTGTTGCGGTACTGAAAAACAATTCGGATAAAGAAGACTTGCAGTCTGCAACCGCAACAGTTGCATTCCAAAATGCACAACTTGGCGTAACTGTTGACAGCTGGCTTAAAATCATCGAAATTGATGAATATTACGGGAGACTTGCAGTTGTGGCAGAGAATATATCCGATACGGATGTTGAATATGCTTTGCTTACCGTAAAAACAAAAAAAGAAACATTGACATTCAATATTTCGGCTTTGTTAAGCGGCACAAAAGCTGTTCTTTTGTGCAATGAAGCTGTCGGCGCTGACCACGGTGAATTGTATACAGCGTGGCAGATTAAAGATAAACTGATTTTTAAAAATCCGCCTGTTATGAACAACGATAAATTCGAAGTTAAGGTTGCAGACGGCTCAATATCGGTTAAAAACATTTCAGGCGAGGATATTAAATCCGATATATACATTTATTATAAAGATAAAAAAGATGATTTGGTTAACGGCAGTGTAACTTATAAAATCCGCGTAGCCGCTCTCAAGGCGGATTCGCAGACCTTTGTCAAAGCACCTGAGCTTAACGAAAACAACTGCCGCATTATATTTACGGATTATGATGATAAAAAAGTATAAAATCGGTAATTTTGTTTTAGAAATAAAAACACAGTCTGATTTTCAGATTGCAGAACCGTATTCGTTGTTTTTGTATGACGGTGAAGATAGAGACTACACCGTGAATGTGGTGTTTTCATCCCAACTTCCACAGAGGCTTGAAAATCCGTATTATGTTTCTCAGGACAGAGTTTGCGATTTTGAAAACGGCGTTTTGTGTTGCTGCTACAAATCCCGTGACAATGAGGATGAATACTATGCCTGCCGCACGGCAGAAGGCAAAAATATCAATATTGTTATTGATGAAAAATACCGTGATATGCTTCGGTCAGATGTGATATTCACTCTTATCGGTATTGAAGAAATAGCTGCAGGGAGCAACGGATGTGTGCTTCATTCCTCTTTTGTTGAAAAAGACGGTGGTGCAATTCTTTTCACGGGCCCTTGTGATATAGGAAAGTCAACGCAGGCAAACCTTTGGAAAGAATATGCCGATGCCGTTGTTGTTAACGGCGACAAAACATTTATTTTTGAAAAAGACGGTGTCTTTTATGCATCGGGACTGCCTTTTTCAGGTTCGTCAAAAGACTGCCTGAACAGGGTTTTGCCCCTCAAGGCCGTGATAAGTCTTGAGCAGGCTGAATCAAACAATGCACAAAGATTTGTTTCAGCAGAAGCTTTCTATAAATTATATAAAAACTGTTACCCCGTGCCCTATTCGCGGGAACTCACAGGCAGGCTGTTTGATTTTGTTCAGGAATTAAGTCAGAGTGTGCCTGTATATGAATATGCCTGCCTTGCAGATGAAAGTGCAGTCAGGTATCTGGAGAGAGAATTATGCCCGATTATGCAGAACCTTTAATGGTAACATATCTTCACAATAAGGGTGCGCGTGAAGGAATACCCGTTTCAGGAACTTTTGAACTTACACAGCGTTGTAATTTCAACTGTGAAATGTGTTATGTTCACGATTGCACACAGAAAACAGACCCTTTGTCTGCTGACGACTGGCTGAATCTTGCTCAGCAGGCCAAAGATGCAGGCACTGTTTTTCTGCTCCTTACGGGCGGTGAGCCTCTGTTACGTGAAGATTTTGAGGAAATTTATACGGCTCTTGCAAAAATGGGGTTTCTTATATCAATTAATACAAATGGCAGCTTAATTGAAAGATACGCAAAACTTTTTGATGAATTACCTCCGACCCGTATCAATATTTCGCTCTACGGTGCAGATAATGACGCTTACGGAAGACTGTGCCGAAACAATGCATTTGATAAGGTTATGGGTTCGGTAAAGCAGATGAAAGAACTCGGAATATCCATGCGCTTCAACACGATTTTTACACCCGAAAATATAGCTGAATATAAAAAAATTGCTGATATTTCGAAAGAGCTGGGTATTCCGCTCAAACCGACGACCTATACTTATCCGTCAGTAAGACTGGGAAGCGGTAATAAAGACTCGCGATTCACTCCTGAAGCGGCAGCTGAATATATTTCCCTTATCGATGAATATCGCTTTGATAAGGATTTCTATCTGGGAAGAGCGAAGAAAATGCTCTTACTTCCGAAAGGACCGACGGAAAATAAAGTGCGTTGCAGAGCAGGCAGATCCTCCTTCTGGATAACTGCGGACGGCATAATGCGTCCTTGCGGAATGATGCCCGAGCCTGACGGCAGACCGCTTGTTGATGGCTTTGAAAAAGCATGGCAGGATATAAAAACGGCAACAGATATGATAAGACTTCCCGAAGAATGTCTTACCTGCAAATATGCGGGAATCTGCAATGTGTGTGCGGCTATGTGTAAGGCTGAAACAGACGATTTTGGGCAAACACCGACATACATCTGCCGTATGACAAAGCATCTTTTTACTCTTGCAGAAAGGAGTGTTTGTGATAATGACAATTAAAAAAGATATGATTCTCCGCAAAGTGGGCGTTGATATAATTCTTGTTCCCGTGGGAAGTGCTGTCAAAGAACATAACGGATTCTTTATGCTCACAGAATCTGCTTGCTTTTTGTGGGAACAGCTTCCCAAATGCGATTCCGTGCAAGAGCTTGCAAAGAAACTTTTTGATGAATACGATGTCACCGAAGAACAAGCACTCGCAGATACAAAAGAGTTTATAGATAAGCTTGTTGAACTGGAAATAATTGATTTGTAAAAAACGACTCCCTCTGTCAGAAACAGAGGGAGTTGCTGCTTTTATTCAATCGTAATTCTTACTTCTCCGTTTGAAATAACGGTGAGAGTCAATGTTTTTGTGTCCTCATCCCAGACTGCTCTGCCTTTTGCGCCGTTTGAGCCCCATGCATTGACGCTGGGCGGTGCTTCAAAGCCTGTAAGCACGATTACGGAAGTTCTGAAATCGCTGGGATTGTTCATCTTTCCGCCGTTGGCATAATCAATCATGAACTGATTTTCATCTTCAAGTCCGTTACAAACGGCATCAGTGTCAAGGCGGAGATTGCATAAATCAATTTCAATCCTATCTTCGGATTCCTTGAATATTGCGTATGTGTGCGCAACAAAATTTGTTTTGAGCATCAAACCGCTTTCGGGCATTGTATAGCTTACTGTTTGTTCGCTGTCTATTGTCTTGTTTTCGTTACTGTTGAAAATGTAGATATAATCGTTGATATCAAACAGAACGCCGTTGCCCTCATAGGTTTCCGCATAGCGGTTATTGAAGAACCTCTCCTTTATGGGGTTAATAAAGAAAAGATTCACGAAATATCTCAGGTCATTGAGAATATAGCTCTCGGGCAGAACCTCTTCGGGGTTCGAGTAAATCGGAAGAATCGGAATGATATAATATCTGCCTGTTGAAGGCACCCAATCCTTTGTGCAGTCAAAATAAGGAGTGATATCAATATTTTCTTCAATAAAGGAGAATCTGTCGCAATAAAGCCCCTGAAGGACGTGAGCATCGTTGCCGCTGAGTGCATAGGATGCGGGCGATGTCATTTTATATGCAACCTTGATTTTTTCCTTTACCTGCTCTTTGCCCGGCACGGCGCCATTGAGAACCATCTGATAAATCGGGTAAAGAACGTCCCAGAACGTTGCGGTCAGCACTACCTCACCGTTGACAAAGTGATAAAGTCCGCCTCGGCTGAAAGTGCCTTCAATTGCGTAAACCGTTGCACCTGCGACAAGGTCAAAAATCATATCTATGCCGTAAAGGGCTGGGGGATATTTTGCAGTGGTAATCGGGTTCGGTTCATTTGGTTTAACGCCCACGTCGTCATACTCAATGAACCCTTCTTCATACCAGAGGAAGTTTTCGAGGTTAACACCCCAGTTGCCGCAAACGTCATCAAGCCAGCAACCGAGAATGTTTGCCTGGGAAGCGAAGTGTCTGCCGTGGCCGTTATGCTTATCCATAATTATTATGTTTTCGGTGTTGCTTTTGAGCAGGTCGTAAAGCTCCCTGTCTTTCAGAATGTGGTTAACGTAGTTGAGCTTTTTCCAATAGATGTATTCCATATCCTGCCAGATGAAAAGACCGCCGTTTTCGGCGCACGCCTTTATGCAGGATTTCATTCTTGCAAGGATATTGTTGTTAACGCCGTTGTCCTCCGTAACCTCGTCATATGCGAGTTTTTCGTCTGTAACGCCGTTTGTTGAAAGCTCAACCTGAACAAAGCCGATGAGAGAGGGATGTTCTTTGAAAACCGCAGAAAGCTCCTCTTGTGTGAAAGGATCACGGGTTTTGTTGGTACAGAAGCATTCCGATTGGCAGACGATCGGAACATTTGCCGCATCGGTAACAGTCAGAAGTTCATCCCAGAATTCAAGCTGACGGGCTGGAGTCATATCCGTTGTGCCTTCGTCGATATAAATTACGGCAAAATTTCTGACATCTTCGGGGAGCGCGTAATATGTTTTGATTGCGTATTCCGCGAAAGCCTCACCTGTCTGCGGTCCGCCCCAAATCGGGCAGTTTCTTATCATAAACAGCGGATTTTCTTCGTCAACATACATACGCAGTCCGTCAACCTTCTTGCGGGTGCGAATTTCGGTTGGTGCATTCGATTTTTGAGGCAGGTCAACGATTCCCGTGTCATAGAATGCTTCCTGCGCAGAAACATCAAAGGGGATAACGAATATCATTGATAAAACTAAAAGCAAGCAAATTATCCTTTTCATTTTCTTTGCTCCTTGTCTTTTTAATCAATTAAGATTATACCATATATAATTCCATGTAACAAGAGCTGTTCACAATATGAATTGACGGATTTTTATTTATAGGTTATAATATAAAAGATTATAAATCGGCAACGGAGGAAATGAAAATGACTGCTGTTGAAATGTTCGAACAAACATATAAAAAGCCTGCTAAATATACTGCTTTTACACCCTACAGAATCTGCCCCATCGGTGCACACAGCGACCATCAGCTCGGCAAAATTACGGGTTTTGCCATTAATAAAGGTATACATATAGCTTACGGTCCCAAGGAAAACGGTGTTGTAGAAATTAAATCATTGCAGTTTGATAAAAGAGCGCAGTGGCACGTTGCCGCAACACCTTCGGCAAAGCAGGGTGACTGGGCGGACCATCTCAGAGGTGCAACTATTGCCCTTGATAAGCGTTATCCGTTGCGAAGAGGCCTTTGCGCCGTTATTGACGGAGAGCTGCCCATCGGCGGCCTTTCATCTTCGGCTGCAGTAATAATCACGTTTCTTTCCGCGCTCTGCACAATGAATGGCATATCCCTTTCCGCAAGTGAACTTATCACCATTTCGCAGGAGGCAGAAAATAAATATGTGGGTGTTTCCTGCGGAAAGCTTGACCAGTCGTGCGAGATGTACTGCAAAAAAGACCATTTGCTATATATGGATTTGCAAGATGACAGCTATGAGCTTATTCCGCAACATCCGGATATGAAGCCTTATAAAATAGCAATATTCTTCAGCGGCCTTGAACGTTCTCTTGCAGGCTCGGCTTTCAATATGCGTGTTGATGAATGCAGAAGCGCAGCATATGCTCTCAAAGCTTATTCGGGTATGGAATACGGTAAATTCGTTGAAACAAATCTGCGTGATGTTCCGTATGAAGTGTATTTACAGCATAAAGAAAAATTACCTGAAAATTGGAGAAAGCGCGCAGAGCATTGGTATACGGAATATTTCCGCGTTCAGCAGGGCGCAGAGGCCTGGAGAAGGGGCGATATTGAAGAGTTCGGCAGACTTTCTTTTGAAAGCGGAAAATCTTCGATTTATAATTGGGAAACAGGCTCTCCGGAGCTCAAAAAACTCTATGAAATAATGACCGATACAAAGGGAATCTACGGCGGACGCTTTTCAGGAGCGGGATTCAAAGGCTGTTGCATGGCACTTATAAATCCTGACTTTGAAGAAAGCATCATCGAAACCGTAACCCGTGAATACCTTGAGACATTCCCTCATCTTGAGGGCAAATATTCCGTACATATTTGTGAAAGTGCAGACGGTGTAAATGAGGTGACAGAATGAAATGTCTTATATTGGCGGCAGGATACGCCACAAGGCTTTATCCTTTAACGGAAAACTTCCCGAAGCCTCTCCTTGAAGTGGGCGATAAAACAATTCTTGATTGGCTGATTGATGATATCGACAAATCGGGCGAAGTTGACGAATATATTGTTATTTCCAATCATAAATATGCCCATCATTTTGAAAAATGGGCAAAAACAAAGAAGCAAAAAGTTACCGTTGTTGACGATGGTACCGATACAAACGAAACCCGTCTCGGCGCTGTAAAAGATATTCAGTTTGCAATTGATAAGCTGCAACTTGACGATGATATGCTTGTTATTGCAGGCGATAATGTTCTCGATTTCAGCCTTACAAAGTTTATTTCTTATGCAAAAGCCCAAGGTGCTTCCTGTATAATGAGATACTTTGAACCTGAGTTTAACAAGCTTCTTAAATGCGGAGTTGTAACAGTTGATGACAGCGATAAAGTTCTCAATATGACCGAAAAATCGTCTGCTCCTGCAACGAATTGGTGTTGTCCGCCTTTTTATTTTTATAAGAGAGACGATGCACGCCTTGTGCAAAAAGGTATTGACAGCGGGTGCGGCACAGATGCTCCCGGAAGTTATATCGCCTGGCTGTGCACGCAGACCGATGTTTATGCAATGGAAATGCCCGGCAGCCGCTATGACATCGGCAACCTTGAAAGCTACGAAAAAGTAAAGGCTGAATATAAAGGAATTAATAAATAATTCATTAAAAATAAAAATTGGAGAGAGCGATATGAAAAAAGCAGGCAGAGCACTAAGCTTCATTCTTGCAATTTCAGTTATTTTGAGTTGTATGGCATTTTTTACATATGCATCCGAAGCTGATAAAAATTATTATTATCTCGATTCCGTTAACGGTGATGATTTAAACAGCGGAACAGAAATTGACAGCCCCGTCAAAACCCTTGCAGGGCTTAAAAATCTTGTTGTAAAGCCGGGCACGCATTTTCTTTTTAAAAACGGCGGTGAATATGAATGCGCTGCAACTCTGACCTGCAACGGAACAAAGGATAATCCCGTTGTGGTTTCATCTTACGGTGAGGGTGAAAAGGCTGTTCTCTATACCAATGAAAAAACGGAGGTTCTGCGCCTTTTTGACTGCTCTTATGTTACGGTATCTGATCTTCATATCAAAGCCCATAATGGCGGCGGTATATGGATTGATACATATAATCAGACATCCGAGGGGATTGTTATTGAAAACGTAAAATTTGAAGACATGCAGAACTATAAGGTTCACAGCCGTGACGATTTTTCAAACGGTGCGGCGGCTGCCAGAGCTGCGGTTATAGTTAAAGGCTTGCCTTCAAAATCAAGATATGCCGTTAATGATCTCACAATCCGTAACTGTGAGGTTTATAATTGCGCTAATGGATTTATGATTTGGGGTTCGTGGAACGATTCACAGACTCCTTGGTGCGAAGAAGCCGATATTGACCCGATTTATAACGAAGGTTTGCTTATTGAGGGCTGCTATTTCAAGGAAATGGATGCCGAAGCGGTAGTGGTCGGCATATGTGACGGTGCATTGGTTACCCACTGCAGAGCAATCAACTGTTGCCAAGGCGAGGGCCTTGATGAAAACGGCGAGATTGAATACTTTACAGCTGCAATGTGGTTCTGGGGCAGTGTGAACAGCACAATTCAGTATTGTGAAATTGCAGGTCAGAAAAATTTCGGCGACGGAATGGCGGTTGACTTTGATTCCTACACCCATAACTGCACTTATCAGTATATCTATTCTCACGATAACGTTCGCTTTATGTGCAATTGCCCCAATCACAGCGGCCATCACGGCAATACTGTTCGTTACTGCCTTTCGGTAAACGATAACGCAGGCCGTTCAACAACCGCAGTCGGTGCGGTAGGCGAGCACGATTTCAGCTTTTATAACAACACAATCGTTAATTGCGGAGAATTCCAGTTCAAGAATCTTTATGATTCCTATATAGCAAATAACATTATTATTCCCGCTGACGGCGCAACCTTTGCCTATGACCCCGACCCGTCAAGAGGAAATGTGTTTGAAAATAACTGTTATTATGATGTTATGACACCTCTTGTTGATATGGGGGCATTGAACACAGAGCCGGGCTTTAGCGGAACGAACTATTCTGATGTCAACAGCTTCAAGCTTTCAAAGGATTCACCGCTTATCGGTGCCGGTGTTAAGATTGATGACGGCATTGCAACCGATTTCTACGGCGATGAAATAGCAAGCGCAAATATCGGCTGTTACGGCGGTGAGGGTACGGATGCGGAATATGAAGGCGAAAACATATTTGAAAAAATAATCCGCACAATCCTTGACATTTTTGAAACGCTCAAACACGAAATTTATGTGATATTTGATTGATATAGTATTGATTTCCAAACTGCTTCACATCATGTGGAGCAGTTTTTTTATGGTGTATCCTTGACATTATCGCCTGCTGCTTGCCGCACCATAGCTGATTTTTTGCGCGACACGCAAACAAAGCCTGAAGATTACGATATGATTCTGACAGGTGACCTTGGAGCTGTAGGCTCGAAATTGCTTTTGGAGCTGCTTGAAACGCAGGAAAACATTGATATTTCAGCGGTTCATAACGATTGCGGGCTGATGATTTTTGATTTAGAAAAGCAGACGGATGTTTGCTCGGGCGGCTCAGGCTGCGGCTGCAGCGGTGCGGTTGTGTGTTCGGACATTTTATCAAGGCTTGAAAAAGGAGAGTTAAAAAAAGTGTTTTTTGTGGGCACAGGTGCACTGCTGTCAGGAGTATCGGCTCTTCAAAGCGAAAGCATACCCGGCATCGCTCACGGAGTTTTGCTTGCGGGGGTGAAAAAATGAATGAACTTTCGTGCATTTTGCGTACTGTTGTTTCAACCGCAAGCACAGTTAAAACAATTGATTTGCTTAAAAAAGCCGTTGTTGCTTTGAGTGCTGTTATTTGCGGCTTTTATGTAATAAGGCTTTGGCGAAAATAATTGAAAGGTTGATCCTTATGGAAAAATGTTTGGATAAAGCTATGCTGAGGGCGGCAAGGCATTTCAGAAAAACAGCAAACGGCGGTCACTCGGGTAGTCAGCATACAGCTGCGTGGATTTATGATGATTACCATATTCTTGAAATCAGCGCAAAGCAATCGGCAGCGGATTGCAAAAGGATTCTGAAAACAAAAAAGGGCTCGGAAAAATTTCCGGGTCTTTTTGATTTATGCCGCAAAATTTGTAAAAATGCTGAAATTCCCGGCGAAAAAGAGCTGACGGAATTTTTATCGGGCATAGATTGCTTTTCCGGTGAACATCTGCCACAGGCATTGACAGCTGTGATGGTTGATTTTGCATACTGTGCTCAAAAAGAAAATGATAAAAAAGTCTTTTTAAATGCAGTTGCCTCTTTGCGTAAAATAAGCGAAATAGATTTTGAGTCACTCTTAATTAAAACGTCAAAAACGGAAAAGCTGCTCAACGCAGACCCGTCGGGTATTTATCCTGAGCTTGACAGTTCAAGCAAATCCGCTTATCGCCTTAAAATTTCTGAAAATGCGTCACATCAAGGCGTGAACGAAGAAGAATATATAGCAAAAATTCTAATAAAAGCCAAAAAAAACGCAAAGCATATAGGAGAATATATTTTTCAGCAAAAAAACGGTTGTGTTTACGGCAAAATCATTCTTTGGGCGGAGCTTTTGTTGCCTGTGATTTCTGCTTTTTCCGCAGCAGTTTTAACCCGAAACGTTTTAACAGGTTTTTTACTTGTGTTTCCGTTTTGGAGAATCTATAAATTCCTTATTGAACGTAATGTTATAGGCAACTTCAAGCCAAAAAGAATTTTGCGTTTAAACAGCGAAGGAGAAACTGTTGCTGATGTTCACGCATTGGTAACAGTATCAACGCTTTTACCTTCAGCTGAAAAAATCCGAAAACTTGAAGAACATCTTGAAAAACTCTATCTGAGCAATCGCGGCGGCAAAATCAAGATTTGCTGTCTTGCGGATTTCAAAAGCGCACAAACGCCCACAAAACCTGAGGACAAAACAGCGATAAGAGCAGCAATGCAATCGTTTGACCGCTTGAATGCCAAATATCACGGCGGATTTATTCTTGCGGTTCGCCCCAGGGAGTATTCCGAAACGCAGGAAGAATTTACAGGCAAAGAGCGAAAAAGAGGCGCGATAACTGAGCTGATTAAAGCTGCTAAAGGTGATGCGAAAGGGTTTTCTGTTATTTACGGCGATAAAAAGGATTTAAGCAAAGTCAAATACCTTATTACTCTTGATGCAGATACAGAGCTTGATTTTGATGCCGCCAAGGAATTGATTGCCGTTGCGGAGCATCCGCTCAACAGACCAGTTATCGACCCTGAAAAAGGTCGGGTAGTAAGCGGATACGGAATAATCGCCCCCAGAACAGAAAATAGGATAAATTATGCCGATTGCACAGCTTTTGAAAAAATAAAGGCAGGCTCAAATGGGGTTTCTGTTTATGATACACTTTGTGTTGAAAAGTATCAGGCTTTGTTTGGTGAAAGCGTTTTTTGCGGTAAAGGTCTTATTGACGTTGATGCATACAGCAGGCTTCTGAATGATTTACCGCAAGAACGGATTCTGAGTCACGATATAATCGAAAGCGGCTATCTCAGAACAGGTTTTGCATCGGATATAAAAGTGACAGAAAGCTTCCCGAAAACAGCAGGTTCATATTTCGCAAGGCTTCACAGATGGGTCAGGGGAGACTGGCAGAATGTTATTTTTATATTCGGAAAAAATCCGCTTAATTTTGTTTCAAGGTACAAGTTGGCTGATAATATCATCAGAAGTTTGTCAGTTCCTGTCAGCATAATATCTTTGATTCTTGCTGCTTTTATTACGCAGCTTCCGTTTGCGTTGATTTCCGCTGTTGTTGTTGTGGCATTAATTTTACCTGAGCTTGTTTCAGCCGTAAACGCAGTTGTGAAGCAAGGTGTTGTATCTTACGGCAAGGTTTATTTTTCGGGGTTATTACCGAAACCTTTGTCTGCCTTGGCCGGAATGTTTGTTTCTCTTTCTTTAAGTGCAACGGAAAGCTATGTTTGCTTTGATGCAGCATTGAAATCTTTGTGGCGATTAATAATAAGCAAGAAAAAACTGCTTGAATGGACAACTGCGGCAAATACGGAGACTTCAAGCTCTGCCTTGCGTTCTGCTTTGTTCTGTTTGCCGGGTGTAGCTGCTTTTGTTTTACTTTTTGCATCGGGAATACCTTTTGCAAGGTTAATCGGAATTATATTTTTGTTATCTGTTCCGATTTTGCTTATCGACTTACGGCAAATTATTCCTCGCGAACAACTCAGCGATTCGGGCAAAGAAAAACTTCGGGAATATGTTGCTGCAATGTGGAGCTTTTTTGAAGAGCTTTGCAATGAGAAATCCAACTTTCTGCCGCCTGATAACATTCAAATTTCGCCAAAAAAAACGGTTGCAAAGCAAACATCTCCAACCAATATCGGTTTGATGCTTCTTTCTTTTCTTGCTGGCAGAGATTTCGGCTTTATTGATACAAAAGAGCTTTACACTAAGCTTGATAATAGTTTAAAAACAGTTGAAAAGCTTGAAAAGTATAAAGGTAATCTTTATAACTGGTATGATGTCACGGATTGCAGTATATTGAATCCGAAGTTCATTTCAACGGTTGACAGCGGAAATTTTCTTTGCTGCCTTGTTGCTCTAAAAGAAGGCTTATCAGAATATCTTAAGGAATATCCGAAACTCAGCATTATTATTGAAAGAATAGAAGTAATAATCAATTCTACCGACCTTTTGTGTCTTTATAATAAGCAACGTAATCTTTTTCATATAGGTTTGTTTCCGGATAATGCTCAAAAAAGCAACAGCTATTACGATTTATTGATGAGTGAATCAAGGCTTACTAGCTATTTTGCCATAGCAAAAAGAATCGTACCCAAAAAGCATTGGGCATCTTTAGGCAGAATTGTTGTTTCAATGGGCAGGTTCAGCGGTCTTGTTTCGTGGACCGGAACAGTTTTTGAATATTTTATGCCCGAAATATTTATGCCGTCGCCAAAGGGGAGTGTTAGTTATGAAGCTCTTCGCTTTTGTTTGTATTGTCAGCGTAAAAGGGCGGGCAAAAGGCCGTTTGGATTTTCTGAAAGCGGATTCTATGCTTTTGACGGCAATCTGAATTATCAGTATAAAGCTCACGGAGTTCAAAAAATCGGTCTGCGAAGAGGTTTAAACAGTGATTTTGTTGTTTCGCCTTATTCCTCTTTCTTAACATTAACAACAGCGCCCCGGCTTTCGGTTAAGAACCTTGCTGATTTTGAAAAGCTCGGGGCTTACGGAAAATACGGTTTTTATGAAGCTGTGGATTTTACTAAAGACAGAACAGAGAGCGGAGAATATGCAGTCATAAGGTCTTTTATGGCACATCATATTGGAATGAGTTTTCTTGCAGCTGATAATATGCTCAACGGAAGATGTATTCAGCACAGATTTATGCGCAATCAGTTTATGGCGGGCGGTGAAAGCCTGCTGGAGGAGCAGAATTTGCCCGATGCATTGGCTTTTAAAGATGTTAAGCACAGCGAAACACCGAGCATAAGAGAAAGAACATTTAAAGAATCGGTTGTTATTAATAATCAAAACCCGTTTGACCAAAAAGTTTTTGTTTATTCGAACGGAAGGCTCTCTTCCTGCATTTCAGATTCAGGCTGCGGTCACTTAATATATAACGGAACAGATGTTACGTTAAGAAGTACGGACCCGTTTATAAATCCAAAAGGAATTTTTGCTGTTTTTAAAACCGATAAGGAAATTATACCGTTTACAAGTGCTTTAAAATCAGACAAAACAACAAAATTTGAAGCTTGTTTTAATAAATCTTACGCTTTATACACCGCTCAAAAAGACGGATTGACGTTAAAAATGAAGATAGCAGTCAAAGAAAAAGAAGATTGCGAAATCAGAAAATTTATCATAGAAAACAAGCAAGAAAAGGATATAAAAGGGGAACTGATAATCTGTTTTGAACCCTGCCTTGCTCCTTTTGCAGAATTTTCATCACATCCTTCGTTTTCAAAGCTGTTTATTACGGATAAAAAAGACGAAAAGAATAACTGCATTGTTATTTCAAGGCTAAACGGCGATGAAAAAGCAGCAATAGCGGCAGGAATAAAAGAAAATTGCAAGGTGGATTATGAAACTTCAAGAGAAAGAGTTTTTACATCGCCTGCAGGCACACTGTCACTGGGAGAAAAAACTTGTTTCGGAAGCAAAAGAGGAAATCCCGACTGTTGCTGTGCTTATAAAATATATGTTGATATATCAAAAGGCAAAAAAACAGAATATAACCTGATAACCGCCGTAGGAGAGAATGAAACTGAAGCTGTTAATAATTTTATAACGGTTAAAGAATTAAAATATGATGAAAAATATGCAAAAAGGATACCGGAAAAAGGAGAAGCAGAAAAAACTGTTATGCAAAAACTTCTTTCAGCAACAGTATATCCCAAAAGAAGTTGCGGCGAAAAGAAATCAGGCAATTTTGAAAGGTTCAGAAAAACAGATTTATGGAGCTTAGGTGTTTCGGGAGATTTGCCTATATTTTTGCTGGAGATTACTTCGCCTGAAAATATTGAACAATTATCGCCATTCATAAAATCTGTCAAAAAGATATCAGCCTGCGGTATCAGAACAGATACAGTTATTTGTTACAGGGCTGATGAAGGTTATAACAGCGAAGAAAGGAGACAGATAATTTCTCTTCTAAAAAAAGAATACTGCGAGCAGATGTTAGGGGTAAAAGGAGGCTTTTTTGTGATAAATCTAAACCGCTTTGACCCAAAAAGCGAAGAAGCTTTGCGTCGTTCAGCCCAGTTGAGTTATGTTGACGGAAAAATAACCGAAAACGAAGAAAAAAACAACAAAAATACGGATTTTATTCCTATAATCCAAAATAGCCCACAAACACTTAAAAAGGAACAGCTTGTAAAGGAATTCAACTTTACAAACAATAAAATTTTGATAAAAAATAACTCTGCAACCGTTGATATTCCTTGGTATATGGTTTACGCTAACCAAACATTCGGAATGATGGTATCCGACAAGTCACTTGGCTTTACATGGGCACTGAATTCAAGAGAAAACAAGCTTACTCCTTGGTGTGATGACAGGCTGTTGGATAATCACGGCGAAATTCTTTTTATGAATTATAAAGGCTCACTCTACGATTTGGCAGCCTTAGGAGAGGCTGTTTTTACGCGTCAAAAAGCTGAATGGAAATTCAAAAAAGATAATATAGTCATTATAGTGTCTGCAAAATTGCCTGAAAGGGGAACGGTAAAAAAAATAAGCGTTGAAATGATAAATACAGGCAATGAAAAAGCTGAGTTTGATATTTTGTATTACTCAGAGCCTTTGCTCAATGATACAAGAGAAAAAACAGCACATTTTTCTGCTAAGAATTTTAAAAACGGTGCTGCATTTTCCAACTCTTTTTCTGAAACAGAAGGGTTTTCAGTTTTGCAGGTTAATGAAAAAGCTGACTATGTTTGTTTTTCAAAGCCCGATTTTTTCGGCAGAAAATTTAACAGTACAGATGTTGTTCCTAATGATCCGTGTTGCGTTGTGGGAAAAAGAATTGTTTTGGAAAAAGGTGAAACAAAAAAGCTTTCATTTTATTTTTCGTGGGCGGCCGATTTAGTTGCAGCTGTGAAAATGCCGCATGTTTGCAATTTTGAAGAAAAAGCCGAAAAATCCTTAAAAATCAACACTCCAGATGCAAAACTGAACTTGTTTTTCAATTCTTTTTTATATCATCAAGTGAAAAACTCAAGATTTTACGGCAGAACAGGTCCTTATCAATGCTCCGGAGCTTACGGTTTCAGAGACCAGCTTCAGGATTCACTTGCGTTTTTATTTACAGAGCCGGAACTTTGCAAAAGACACATTCTCAGATGCTGCGCTGCACAGTTTGAAGAGGGGGATGTTCTGCATTGGTGGCACGTTAGCGGAGGAAAAAGAGCCGTAATGAAAGGGATCCGTACAAGATGCAGCGATGATATGCTTTGGCTGCCATATGTTTGCTCAGAATATATCAAAAAAACCGGTGATTGGGGAATATTGAATACCAAAGTTCCGTATATTTATTCCGAAAAATTAGCAGAAAGTGAAAAAGAACGTTATGAAGCCGTAAAAAGAAGCAAAATAAAAGCTACAGTATTTGAACACTGCATTAAAGCGGTTGAATTTTCAATGAAATACGGTAAAAACGGTTTAGCGTTGATTGGTTCTTGTGATTGGAATGACGGAATGAATAACATCGGCGATATAGAAAACGGAGAAAGTGTTTGGTTGTCAATGTTTCAGGTTATTGTTTTTGAATCAATGGCAGATATTTGTGCTGAAAAAGGAGTGAGTGATGAAGAAAATAAATTGCGTAACGCAGCATCTCTTCTAAGAAAAAACATTGAGGAAAAAGCCTGGAATGGAGAAAGTTATGCAAGAGCTGTTCTTAAAGACGGAAGTTTTCTTGGGCTTAACGATGGATATATAGATTTAATACCGCAAGCATTTTCGGTTTTTGCAGGATTGAAAAATAACAAAAAAGCAATTAAAACAGCATATGAAAAGCTGTTTGATAAAGAAAAACAATTAGTTAAATTGATTTCACCGCCTTTTGAGAGCAGCCAGTATGAAAAAATCGGCTATATTTGCAATTATCCTGCAGGAATAAGAGAAAACGGCGGTCAATACACTCATGCTGCGGTTTGGCTGGCAGCAGCGCTGTTTAAAGCAGGAATGTATGAAGAGGGCAACAAAATAATTAAAGCAATTAATCCATTATCAAGATATAGCGATAAACTGCAGGCTGAAATGTATCTTGCAGAGCCATATGTTCTTGCCGGAGACGTTTATTATGCCGAAAATGCTGTCGGAAGAGCCGGCTGGAGCCATTTTACGGGTTCAGCTGCGTGGTATTATAGGCTTATAGCTGAAAACAAGGAGGTAATTGAATGATTTATGTGTGTAAAGGTATGCATATTGACGTTTAAATGAATTTTTAAACTAAAACAAATATTTTTTGAAAATGCAAATAAAATCAAGGCATTATTTTAAATTTTTTTGAAGAATGTTTATTAAATTTCGTCTCAAAAAGCAGCAAGTGTGTAAAGGCGTACGCCATTACACACTTGTTTTAATTCTATATATGTTTCGTTTTAAATTGAGAAAATTAATGTAATTTACTATACATTTTATATATATATGCTCACCGGAAGGACAAGTTTTACTTATTTCAGGCAAAAGGTTCAAACAGATTTTTGTGGAAAATGTAAAGTGAAATATCTTTACAAATAATTAAATTCTACAACATTTCAAATGGAGCGAAAAAACCATTGACACAATGGCCAAAAAGAAACGATACCAATTGTTCAAATTTAACAAATTATTAAAGGAATTTTGAAAATCGTTGACATCCGTCGGAGATTTAGGTATAGTTAATATGACCATATGGTGAATTTGTGGGGATAGGTGTCTCTATTTGCAGGTTCCATTCACGCAGATTCAACTATTTGGACTGAAAAAATCGTGATTTTGGCTGTTGCTTTGCGCCGGTGTTTAACGGCGTTCCGGCGCAGACGTAATCAACAAGGAGGTCGGTCAACTGTGTTCCTTTGCTTTGGCGGTTCTTTTACAGTTCCTTAATAAGCTGAGTGAATACGCAATCGCATTTTTTTAGGTCCAAAGCCCGAATATGTTTCAAATTTTTTGGAGGTGTACAATTTGAAAAAGTCAACCCGCATCCTCGCTATCCTTATGGCTATGGTAATGCTCTTCAGCTCATTTGCAGTTGTCGGTAATGCTTATCAGGCTTACAAAGGAACAGCAATCAAAGACTCGTACGACGATGTTGACGCTCCTAAATTCTCATTGGAGCAGTACGCATCAATGGCTCTTGACGAAGTAGACCGTATGCTCGCTGAGGAGCAGATCGTTGTAGATATCTACATCGGTACTCTCGACCTCAGTAGCGTTTCCGGTACTATCGCCAGCCTTGAAGAACTTCTTGAAAGTGTTTCAACACTTCTTCCTCTTCTTGGTGATGCCCAGAACCTTACAATCGCTTCACTCGAAGGTAAGAGAAGAAACTCAACAGCTGACCTTGATATCATCTATGCTCTTCTTAATTTCCTTGCTGACAACGCAGGTATTTTTGAAAAGTATGCTAATGGTACTCTCAGCGTTGGTATTCTTAACTCCTTCATCGCTTCATACGTTTTCAATGTAAGAGAACTTGTAATCGGCCTTGTTTACGGTATGCTTCCCGCTGGCGAAGCTGCTGACTATGATTATATGGACAACGGTACTGAAGGTCTTCCCACAAAGTATCTCAATCCTGAAAACGGTGCAGCAATTCTTGTTCAGGATCTTATCAATATGCTCGTACTCGGCGAATGGGTTAAGCTTGACCAGACTAAGGAAGAAATCCTTGTGGCAGAACCCGATTACAAAGGCGACTACGGCCGTTATCTTGAAGATCCCATCGACCACGTTGAATACAGCGACTATAAATTCTCAGGCACTTACGATCCCGTAAACTATGATTACTACGGTTGGGTTCATCCTAATCAGTGGGTAACATACGCATTCGGCGGTTGCGTCAGAGTAGCAAAGGGCGCAGCAGCTCCCGATCCTGTATATACAAACATTGATATTACAGCCGGCAAGAGCGGTTATGATTTCATTGAAAATCTTCTTCAGATCGCATACAACGATCTCCTTGTTCCCGTACTTAATGAACAGACCAGACCCTGGCTTCGTAAAATGTGCGGTATCGTTTATGATGATGCTAAAGCAAGAAAGTCAATTTATAACGAAGAACTCGAAAAGTGGGTTGTTAACCCCACATACGTTGAAGGTTACGAAGGCGAATATACTGAAGAAGATCTTAACGAATATGCAGAAATCTTCAATATAGACGCAAGAGCAACCACATACACAGTTCCCGAAGGTTCAACTCTTATTAATGAATTTAATAAGATTCTTGGTAATTTCGCTAAGAACGTTCTTGTAGTTCAGCCCGGTGTTGCTACTGCAGAAGGTTACACATGGAACTGGAACTTTGACGGCGGCAACGCAGTTCTCTTCTCAAACATCTGCTCAGTAGCAAGATTCGTTGTTCAGGTAACCGGCGATATGCTCTTCTCAGACTATACAAAGGTTCCCGCTCCTGCTGAAATCGGTGCTATGAACGACCAGCAGATTGTTGCTTTCATTATGAGAGCTATCCTCAACAGCTCAGTTGATTGGCTCTATGTTGACGAAAGCAACCAGACAATCGTTGATGTTGGTTATGCAGCAGTTGAACAGCTTGCATGGCAGGATATTCCTCAGTATACATACACTAAGCCCGTAAGATCCCAATTTGCAACAGACGTTGCTTATTATGAAGCTGTTGTTGAAAAGTGCCTCGACATCCTCTTTGATGTTGCAGTTTACAACCTCAACCAGGGCTTTGATATGGTTCCTGCTTCAGGCAGCAGCCCCGCAACAGGTGCCGGCCTTATCCCCTACCAGGGTGACAGCGGCTCATATGAGAATACTCTCGTTCAGATCGCAGCATGGGCATTCTCAAACTACGCTCCCATTATTGCTCTTGAATTCAATTCTGACGATGCTAACGGCGCAACAACAGGTCTTACCGCTGATAAAGTTTGGTCAGATATTGATACTCTTCTTACCGCTATCATCCCCATCAAGGGTGGCGACATTAACAACAAGCCTTGGATTTCAGCTGAAATCGCTGGTGACGGCACAACAGTTGTATCAAAGGCATTTATCTTTGACTACATTCTTAAGCCCATTTACACTCTTAACGCAACAAACTTTGCAAAGATCTTTGACAGAAACGAAAACGGTGCATTTGCTGAAATGAACGGCATTGAAATTATCGTTAGCCTTCTTGACAACATCTTTGATATTCTCTTCCCCAACGTATTCAGCAATACTGTTACAACTATTGACGCAATCCTTGATAACGCCGTTCTTGGTTCAATGGTTCATGACCTTATCAAGTCACTTGGTACTAAGAACTTCACAGGTAAGACAAACGGCGTTGCAATCGAAGGCCGTGCAGTTGATCTTGCAGCTGTTGCTCTTCCTGTAGCTTGTATGCTTCTCGGTCTCTCTGATGACCAGGAATTCGACCAGATCGAAATCTTCCTTCCCGAAGCAATCGCAGTTGGTGATACACCCTCATTCCGTGTATACAACAGCTCCAGCGGTATCAACACAGGTTATACCAACACAAGCGGCAAGTTCACTCAGGACCTCCTCTATACCTATAAGATTAACCAGGCTTACGTTGAAACATACCTTGGTAATACTCAGGGTACAGCAACACTTTCAGGTATTCCCGCAGGCACAACTCTTGCCGGTGGTGACCACCTTGATGTTACTCTTACCGGTGACCTTAGAGACGGTATGCTTGTAGCTGTATTTATCGGTTATGATGTTTACGGTGAAACAAGCTCAACAACACCTATTCTCGAGGATATCCTCACAACAGTTTATGCTTATGTTGGCGACGTTGCAGAGGATGACGATCAGATCACAAAAGAAGAATCTCTCGGCAACCGTACAATTGAGTACGAAAGCGAAATCTACCTTGGCACAAATGCAGGCCTCGGCGATATCGAAGATTACAACATCCGTATCCGTGATACAGAAGAAAACAAGAGCGTTGAAGATCCTGCTGTAACAGGCACAGCAACTATTACAAACGTTACAAATGCTGACAGCAAATATAAATTTGCAGCTCGTAACACAGATGAAGATCAGGTTGTTGAGTTCAGAGGTCAGGGCGGTGTTGGTGCTCTCTATCCCTTCGTAGTTGCTCAGAACGGCACAGACGAAGAAACAGGTGAACCCAAGTACTTCGAAAGACTTGAGTATGAATACGAAGTTGACGAAGAAGGCAACCTTGTTCTTGATGCAAACGGCAAACCTATTAAGACTGACAAACACAATAACGGTGTTCCCGACGGTAAATATACAGTAACATCAACTGTTACCGCAGGCAGCGATTCAAAGACTCTCACAACAAACATCCACCTTTATAATGACTACGGTCTTGGTTCATTGTTCTCAAGCTGTATTTCAGCAAACCGTCAGCAGACAAACTATAACCTTGACATAAACGAAGGTAAGGCAACAGAACTTTGGGCTGATTATGTTGCAGCTCTTAAGAATGCCGCTGTTCTTTGCATGAAACCCAAGGCAGCTGTTAAGAACAATGTAACATTCGAAGACAGCATTAAGGCAACTGACGGCAAGTCAGAAAACCTTTATCAGCAGTATGCAAACGCTCTTGAAGCTGCTATTGACGCTCTTAAGCCCTATGAACTCGGCGGTAGCTCAGACGAACTCATTGAGTCACTTAACACTAAGAGCGGTTACAACTACATCAACAAGACATACACTCACAACGGTTATACTTATAACTACAGAATCGAAAAGAACTACTACGATGATGACTATGTATTCTTTGGTATGACAGACTATGTTCCTCATACATACAACAGATACAAGGATGCAAGAAATGACGCTCACGGTCTCATCGAAGAAGACTATCTCTTTGGTCCTGTTCCCTTCTCAGAAGAAGAAGTTTATGGTGAAAACTATGTTCCCACTGAAGAAGAACTCGCAGCATTTGACGAAGCAGTTGCAGCTCATAAGAAGCGTGTAGAAGAATCATCAGCTATCAACGCTATTGATACTGCTTATACACTTCATAAGCTTTCACTTACAAACGATCGTCTTATCAGACTTACAGCAAACGTTACTAAGCTTAAGGTAGCAATTGATATGTGCATCACAAACGGTAACGTTAACGCCGGCGGTGCTTCCTATTACACCACACAGTCTTGGGAAGACTATGTATACGCAAGTGAATTCGCTCAGGAAGTTTACGCTATGAGAAGCTCCTCAGCTCTTGAACCTTCAAGAGTAACAAGAGCACTTTCAGAACTTGTTGAAGCATGGAAGAAACTTGTTAGATCTTGTGACTTTACAGCTCTTGATGCAGCCCTTGACCAGTATGCAGATATCTACGCACTCGGCAAGGATCAGGTAGCTTACACTCCCGAAACTTACAACGTATTCTTTGCTGCTTACACAGAAGCAAAAGACGTTGATAGAAATATGGGTAACACAGAATCCAACAACAACGAAATTGCAGAACTCGTTAAGAAGCTTAACGACGCTTACAACGGCCTTAAAGAGTTTGAAGAAGAAGTTCAACCCACAATCGCATTTGCAGAAGATATCGATCCTGCACTCTACTACGGCTTCTCCTATATGACAGAATCCACACCTTACATCGACTATGACAAGCCCGCTGAGTACGGTACTGCACAGGTAGTTGAAACACCTTACGGTGAATACGATGTTGACGCTTACATCATAGGTCTCGGTATGGAAAATCAGGACGAATCACTCATCACTAACCTCTTCGTTCTTGAAAACTGCAGAGCAGAAGTTGTTCCCACTGAAGCTGGTTACTACACCACAGGTTCAGTTGTTCAGATTATTGACGATAACGATAACGTTCTTGAAACATACGTTCTTGTTCTTCGCGGTGACTTGACCAACGGTGACGGTTACTGTACAATGGACGACTCCTTCGATATGCAGCTTAGCGAAGGCGGTGAGTATGACTGGGTATACAGTGACAATGGTGGTCATTACGCTGTAGCCGGTGACCTTGACGGTTCATATGCGGTAGACGGTACTGACTCACTTGACTGTGACTTCGTTGCCATGGGCTTTGCTGATATTCAGCAGGACGAAGGCTATGTTGTGTACTTCGACTAATTTCGGTTAAATCTAAATTTATTTTAACTTAGTTTAATTTTAATGGGTATGGTCCGTTAATTCGGGCCATACCTCGGCTCAATAATTATGTTTCCTTAATTACTTAGCAATTAGTATAATTTTTAAAAGGAGGAAAATGAGCTAATGTCAAAATCCAAACGCATTTTGAGCGCATTTATGGCTTTTGCTATGCTTATCAGCATGTTCACAGGCCTTGGCGGAATGTTCTCAACAAAGGCTTATGCGGCCGAAGGCACATCATCAGTTAAATCATATGCAGAACTTGATGAAGCCAAAGATCAGTTCATTTATCTTGCAACTGAAGTTTATGAACCCGATGCAAACGGCGAATACGCTCTTACCGACTATTATGTAGATCCCGGTATGAAACTTAAGGTTTGTGTTTACCTCAAAACAGACCTTTATATCGGTTCAGGTACAATCGGTTTTGTTCACGATAACAGAGTTTTTGATATCACGAACGGAACAGACGGATACGAAGCAGCAGTAGCCGGCGAA
>JAZNRJ010000032.1:0-3737 GCA_045590675.1 Acutalibacteraceae bacterium | reverse complement strand
CTGCTCGATTGTTGTGGTTGTGACAGATTTTGCATTGATTTAAGCGATAAAGAAGACGTTTGCAAAAAGCATTGTTGCAGTTCTGGAATTATAGTGCAAACAAGCAATAAAGATGTTTGCAGAATTTATCCTCACGAAATTCTTTACATAGCAATTGAAGACAGAAAATCTGTGCTATATCTGACTGACAGAAAAATTGAAACCAACTATCGACTTGAACATTGGAAGGCTATTCTTGACCTTAAAACCTTTGCTCAGCCGCACCATAGTTTTATCGTTAATCTCAATTATGTTGATGAGGTTACAAGAGAGTGGGTAAAGGTAAAATACAGAGGCTCAGAATATTCAGTTTACACATCTTCACGCAAAATTGGTGCCTTCAAAAAAGCATTCTTAAAATTTGGAGAACGATAATATAACAAACATCACCTTGGTCGTATATGGCTGAGGTGATGTTGCTTTATTCAGACAGTTAATGTATAATGGTTTTATAAAAAGTGCGAAGATAAGGCTATAAGAATCTGTTAGGTGATAATTATGAGAAATTATGATGTAATTGATTTAATCAAAAATAAATATCTGAATAACAATAAACCTGATGTGTTAAAGCATGTAGAAGATGTGGAAGCTGTAGCAGTTGAGTTGGCAAAGGTATATAATCTAGATGTTGATAGAATAAGACTTGCAGCTTTGCTTCATGATATCAGCGGAATTATGACCCCGCAAGAAATGTACGATTTTGCAAAATCACGTAGTTTGAAGATAGACCCTGCAGAAGAAAAGTATCACGCTCTGTTACATCAAAGAGTTTCGAAGATAATTGCACAAGAAGATTTTGATATTACCGATTCGGATATTTTGAATTCGATTGAATGTCACACAACTTTAAAGAAAAATGCAAGTGTGTATGATAAGGTTATATTCATCGCAGATAAAATATCTTGGGACCAAAAGGGTGTGCCTTCGTGCGGTGATTTATTAAAAAGTGCAACAATAGAAGCATTGGATGAAGCTTGTTACCTTTATATCAAATATCAATTTGATAACAACTTGTTGGTGATGCCTCATCAATGGCTGATTGAGGCTTATGAGGATTTGAAGAAAAATTTATAAATCCGATTACTATTCGCACATAATAACGGGAACTTTTTTCAACCTTCTGATAGAATTAAATCAGACAAGGAGGGATAACATGGATTGGATTATAGGAATACAACGGGCAATAGATTACATTGAAGATAATCTTACTGAAACGATTAATTATGACGAAGTAGCAAAGAAGTGCTATTCATCAAGTTATCATTTTCAGCGTGTGTTCAGTATTCTTTGCGGCTTCACTTTGGGTGAATATATCCGCAACCGTAGACTGACTCTTGCCGGCAGAGAGCTTGCAACAACCAATGCAAAAGTTATTGATGTTGCACTGAAATACGGTTACGAAAGTCCTGACAGCTTTGCAAAAGCGTTGCAGAAGTTTCACGGTATATTGCCTTCCCAAGCTCGAAGTAACGGCAGTAATCTTAAATCCTTTTCCCGTCTTGTACTGAGTTTTTCTTTGAAAGGCGGTACAACTATGAACTATCGTATTGAAACAAAGCCTGCACTGACACTTCTCGGTTACAAAAAACGATTCAACGGAACTCCTTATGATGAATCAAGGCAACAGCAGGAAAGTGATTTTTTTTCGACAACAAGGGCACACCAATGGATGCTCAAAGGAATGAGCAACGATAAAATGTCGGATTATTGTGTTCTTTCAAACTTTGATGATGACGGATATGATTTTTACATTTCAGTCACAACGGATGATTATGAACGTGATAATTTACACAACTCCGAAATTACGGGAATTGACTTTATGGGAAAGTTTGGTTTCGAAGAAATCATCATCCCCGAAAGGACTTATCTTGTTTTTGAAACTGAAAAGACAAAGATGCCTATTCCCGAATACTTTGATATCCGCAAACAAATTGCAGCAGAGTGGTTGTCAAATGACGAATATCAGATAAGTAACGCACCCGAACTTGCTATTTATCATTGGGGAATTGTTGGAGGATATAACGGAAGAACAATCGAAATATGGATTCCAATTGAAAAGAAATAATAATTTCTGCTCTCACGAAAGTGAGAGCGTTTTCATCTTCAGAAAGTATTTTGTGACGTCATATCTGCCGTCAACTCACCGAGAACTCAGAATATTTTTGAAATGATGACAGTACTTCTGCCGTCAACTATGATTTAAAAATTTTTACAAAGGCTCTTGACAAACAAATGTTCTGTGTGGTATAGTAAGTTAAATTTAAATTTGACAATTGAATAACGATGTGATTGATTGCGGATATGAGTCCGCCTAAAGCCGGCGATATGCTAAGAGAAAAATATCGCACTCCTCACCTTTGTTGATACTGTACGTAGCGAATGCTTCAGGTGATGCGGGATTAGAAAACAGTATGCCTTTGAGATTATTTTAAATTTCAAAGCCGTTACATAAGACATCATTTGTAAAAGCGAGAGCAAAGCCCTCGCCGATTGATGCTGTCTGTGTGACGGCTTTTTTGTTTTGCTCAAATATATTTTGAACTGTAAAAAATGCAGAAATCAAATTGGAGTGTGTTTGATTTAGCATTGCATCGTTTCAAAAATTTCTGTCGGATGAAACGTTCTTTTTACAGTTGTTCACCTGTGAATAATCTTTTAAAAAAGCCGCCTTTTGAAAAATTATTTTTTTGGAAAGGAGGTTTATGTTTTGAAAACAGGCTTGAAGAAATCTCAAAAGAGAACCGAGATATTTTTTGATGAAGCAAGTTCGATTATTACGGTATCAACCTACAACACAGATTTAAAAAACCGTCTGTCGGCTTATTCAGAAAAACATCCGGACTTGTGTAAGCTGGTTGATGATTTCGAAGACGGAAGACTGATGTTTGAGATTGAGAAAGGAAGATTTTGTTTCAGGCTTACAGAACCTTACAGCAAAGAACGACGCTCTTCCGCAAGTGAGTTTGCAAAGAAACAGAAACATAAGTTGCGAAACCGCAACAGTAAAAATTAAATGGCATAAGTCTTAGCGAGCAATGGATTTGTGCATACAAATCCGCACATTAGGGACTTCTCGCCTGCCGGCTCGGTGGAGACCCGCACCCCTAAAACCCGCAGAAAGGAGGTAGAAATGAAATACACCAAAACAATATTCTTCTATCTGGACGATGAAGAATTAAATGACCTTGATGAAGAAGCAGATGTGGCAGGAGTAACTCGCTCGGAGTATGTTCGCAGATGTATCAATGAAACGGTTATGAAACCTATGGTGAAGATTAACTATGTTGAAATTACCCGTGAGGCTACCGAACTTGTTGAACGCTTTCGAGTTGTTGCTGACCGTGCCTGGCACAGCAGAGTTCTTGATGTTCCGATGTTTCGGAAAGTTATTCAGGACACACAAATACTTATGACAAATATCAACAATGAATTAATAAAGGAGATTAACTATGAGAAACAGAAATAACAGAATTGCAGTCAGAGTTACAAATAAGGAATTTGACCGTATCAATGAAATAGCAAGCAAAAGCATATTCCCTAAAGAAAAGATGATACGCATTATAGTTGAGGGTCACCCGATACAGGAAAAGCCTTCGGATGATTGCATGCAGCTTTTCTCAGCCTTAAGAAAGCTCGCAACAGATATGGGCGCCTTGCTGTTCCAAGTAACCGAAGCGAAAGAAACGTCAAATCTTGTT
>JAZNRJ010000031.1:0-29026 GCA_045590675.1 Acutalibacteraceae bacterium | reverse complement strand
AACAGTTAAGCTGTATCTGATGAATACAAACTACTCTTTTTCTGAAATTGCAGAAAAAATGTCTTTTTCTGATCAACAGTATTTTTCTTCGTGGTTCAAATCCCTTTGCGGAATGTCTCCTTCAAAATTCAGGAATAGTTGCGGTAAGGAAAATTATGATAATTCACAATAAGCATTAGGTAAATTCGTGTCATAAATAAAAGATAATTAAGTCCGGATTTTTGGTCCGGACTTTTTAGTTGCTCAGAAATTACTTTTTTAAAATTAGACCTACATACTCTGTGTACAAGGAATATTTCAAATTTCAAGAAAAAGTACCACTGTCAAAAACATAATTATCGAATATGTAATCATAATATTACCTCTGTAAATTGGAATTTAGCAGATAAGATTACTCGTTCAGAATTTATCGGCAGCTCTTATGCGCAGAGCCATATCAGTTGCCTGCGGTCTGTCGCCGATATAATATGTGCCGAATCTTGTAGCGGTAAATTCATATTCTTCGGAAAATTCACCGCTGATGGGGTTGAACCATTGATAGGTATATCTTCCGTTCGGAACGAGGCTTCCGATTGTACCCGTTTTTATTCCGCCGTAAAACTTGGTGTTTACATTCTGCGCAACGGTTTCATCGGTGAACGAATAGAAGTAAATAACGATTTCGGTGTTATCTTCGTTGCCTGCATAAACATAATAAACATTGTTTGCAGGAACAAAATATGCCTTGTTGTCAAATCTGGGAATAAGATTATACCATTCTGTGTTTTCAAGGAAATCTCGCATATATCCGACCTGATATGAGCTCTCGTATTCGAGCGCATCCTGCCAGGTTGCATTGATTTTTTCTTCGCTCGTTATTGTGTCAACGCCGTCGGAGCTGTCGTTTTCTTCATCATAAACATTGAGGTAGCTCCAGGTATCGTGACCGCCCCAACCGTAGCCGTACATGCCGTTAAGATACGCTGTCCAGCCCTGCATTCTTGAACCGAAGTTCTTTGTCCAGAGATAGCAATACTGGCCTTCATAATTGATTGCGGGTTTGCCTTGTGAGTTATACCAGCAGTCTTTTTCAATTCGGAAATCGCTTTGCTCTGTTTTGTCGGTGTGCCATTGAACGGCATAGAAATTGTGTGCTTTTATATCTCTGAAACAGGACGGCATTGCATCTTTGAAATAAACCTTGCAATTATCCGTTGCTCCCTCACCGTTGCCGTAAACCGACGTTGAACCGACGTTTTCCATATGAGCAGAAAGCGGATGGTCATATGCATCGTGTTTTGCTAAATACTCCGCAACAAGCTTGTAAGGGTTGTTATCCAATCCCCATTCGGGATGGTTTGTTTCGCTCCAATAGAAATCATTGTCAACTTCCTGACCGAGTGTCCAGACAACGGGATAAGCTCCGTATCTTGCGACCCAGTAACGGCTGACTTTTTCAAGGTAAGCTTTTGCAGAATCAGACGGCTCATTGCCGTTGAAACCGCCGTTGTTTGAAATCAGGGGCTCAATAAAATAGGAGAAAAAAAACTGTGCATTTGCGTGAACGAACCCGTTTTCTGCAATAATGCGGAACTTTTCATCATAGTCCGCAAGACCTGCCATATCCTCTTCGGTTATGCCGTTTGTAAAATCAAACTTTGCTCCGATGGGTTCACTCTGATACACGGTAAAACCCTGTGAAACACGCTTTTCGCATATTGTTTCAACCATATCAACTGTTTCGTCGCCGAGGCTCCAATGAGTATCACCGAGCCAGAAAAACGGTGTTCCGTCGTCATAAGTGAAATACTTTTCACCTGCGTTTGTTGTGATAAAACCGTGCTTATAAATATCGTGCTCACCGCTGTATCCGGTGCAGATAACAGCACCTGTTCTGCCGTCAAGCGAAGTGTTTTCGGCATCCGTGCAGACGGTCTTGAAATGCCAATTACCTTCGGAGGGACAAACGAACCGGACTTTCCAGACATTACCACCGTCCCAGAAAGCAGGGATTTTATAAAGTCTGCCGTTGCCCCAAAGGTGAAGTTCCACATCAACGTCATTGAACGGGTTGGTATATGATTTTTCGCTTTCAAAAGCAATTTCATTTGCAACCCATGTTTCTGCGTTCAATCTCTGTTCGGGATTCTCAATCGGTTCGCCGTTATATTCAATCCACGAGTGAGGATTTACCGCTGCA
The DNA here is from genome assembly GCA_045590675.1 of Acutalibacteraceae bacterium. Taxonomy (GTDB): domain Bacteria; phylum Bacillota; class Clostridia; order Oscillospirales; family Acutalibacteraceae; genus CAG-177. Next base: position 26,847 of record JAZNRJ010000031.1, on the reverse strand, counting down.
GGGGGTATAGCAGTTTCATCTGTGCCTTTGATGTTGTTGATCAATTTTGCAAAATAATTGATAACTAAGCCTGTGATTTCTTCCGCTGTGTTTATTATTGCAGGTGTGCCTGCGTTTGTTCCGTCAGAAGCATAAGATGAGAGTGTAGCGGATAAAAATACCATTACAACACAAAGAAGCAATGAAATTTGTTTTTTAAATCTCATAATTACCTCCACAAATTCTTATTTGTTGAAAAGATTATATCACATTCTTTTTGGTTATTCCACAGAAACTTTGTTTAGGACAGTTTGATTATTTTTTGAATCCGTGTTATTCTAAATGTAGGATTTTTTGAAAGGATGTGATGCAGATGAAATTTGAAAACGCAGAAGTTTCTGTTATTAAAAGCAAACGGAAAACAATTTCAATTCAGGTGAAACCGAATGAAGTTATCATCCGTGCGCCGATAAAAATGAAAGAAAAAGAAATTGAAATATTTGCGGAATCAAAAAGGAATTGGATTGAAAAGAATCTGCAAACGTTTTCGGAAAAGCAAAAAAATCTTGAAAATATTGATCCGTATTCAGACGAAGAAATCAGAAGTTTTGTGAAACAAGCGAAAGAAATAATTCCAAAGAAAGTTGAATTTTATGCCGAGAAAATCGGTGTGACTTATAATAAAATTACTATCCGTTGCCAACGAACCCGTTGGGGAAGCTGCTCGTCAAAAGGCAATCTGAATTTCAACTGTCTGCTTGTTTTGTTGCCCGATGAAATCATTGACAGCGTTGTTGTTCATGAACTCTGTCACAGAAAACAGATGAATCATTCTGCAAAATTCTACGCGGAAATCGAAAAAGTTTTTCCCGATTATAACCGTTGCCGACAATGGCTTAAGCAGAACGGAAATAAATATATGAGTCGAATCCCGAAATAAATCAACGGGTTCCGGCTCTTTTTTATTTGCAACACTAAATTGGCAAGCAAGGCAAATGTGAACACAAACACAAAAATTCATTTGCAATTTATCTCGCTTGTTGGTGAAATATTTTCCCCAAACCCCTGAAAAAATCGGAGAAGAATTTCCAATAAATTCTCTCCGAGCAGCGCCACAGTGGCTTAACTATATTTTTAAAAATTGTTTTTTGAATTTATGGTATTGCTTTTGTTCCAACTTTGGAATATAATAATTACAACAACTATTCGAGGTGAATATTATGTTAGCTTTTATGACTGCAAATGAAGCTGCAGAAAAATGGAACATATCCCACAGACGAGTTATAACGCTTTGCAGAGAAAACCGAATTGAGAATGCGGCAATGCTTGGCAACATGTGGATTATTCCGATAGATGCAACTAAGCCTGAAGATGCAAGAACTTTGAGATATACAAAGACTGAAGAAAAATCTGTTAAACCTTTTTTAAAATGGGCAGGCGGTAAAGGCCAACTTCTCAAAGAAATTGAAAAATACTATCCTTTTGCTGACTCTAAATTCACAAAATATGCAGAGCCTCTTGTAGGTGGCGGAGCAGTTTTGTTTGACATTCTAAGTAAATATGATTTGAAAGAAATCTACATTAGTGATACAAACGCAGAATTGATAAACACATATAAAATCATCCGTGATGATGTTGATGACCTAATTGTTATGCTTAATAAAATGCAGGAAGATTTTTTGCCTTTGGATGACGAACACAGAAAAGATTACTATTATATTCAAAGAGAAAGATTTAATTATCTCAAAAGTATTAACACTTTCAATATTGAGACTGCGGCACTTATGATTTTTCTAAACAGAACTTGCTTTAATGGTCTTTACAGAGTAAACAAAAAGGGACAGTTCAATGTTCCTATGGGTGCATATAAAAATCCTTTGATTTGCGATGAAAAGAATTTAATTGCTGTTTCTGATAAACTTCAGCATGTTCACATTGTCTGCGGCGATTACAGAGAATCGGCAGATTTCATTGACGAACATACCTTTGTTTATTTTGATCCACCTTACAGACCTCTGACCGAAACATCCGGATTCACTGCATATACAGAGGCTTTGTTTGATGATGAAGCTCAGAAAGCACTTGCAGAATTTGTAGATGAAATGGATAAAAAAGGTGCAAAGATTGTTGTTAGTAATTCAGATCCTAAAAATGCAAATGAAGATGATAACTTCTTTGATGAAATTTATTCATCACATAATATTACAAGAGTCGATGCTGTCAGAATGATTAACAGCAACAGCAAAAACAGAGGCAAAATCAAAGAACTTTTGATTTCTAACTTTTAAGGAGAATTGATATGAGAGATTTTAATACTTGGTTGTCAGGTTTCCGTGACAGCATATCCGACTACGGTTATTATATTGATTTTGAAAAGGTACACCGCAATATTGACGGAATAAAAATTGAACTCAACATTCTCAATTCATTGATTGGCTCGAAAGATATTGAAAATGAATTTGAAAAACTTATCGCTGATTATCCGAATGTCCTGAAATGTATCCCTCTTCTTTTGGCAGTAAGAGCAAACGAAATATATGCTGTGGATAAAGATGGTGCATTTACATACACATTCAACAAGCAGACACTTTCCGTTGAACAGTATAAAATCTTTATGAAAAAAACAGGTCTGTTCGATTTGATTGAGAACCATATAATCAGCAATCTTGTTGATTATGCAACGGGTGTTGAAACCGGTCTTGATTCCAACGGTCGTAAGAACCGTGGCGGTCATCTTATGGAAGATTTGGTAGAAGGGTTCATTGAAAAAGCAGGATTTATAAAAGATGAAAACTATTTCAAAGAGATGTATATTCATCAAATCACCGATAAGTGGGGCATTGATTTATCTGCTATTTCAAATAAAGGTAAGATGGAAAAACGTTTTGATTTCGTAGTCAAAACTGAAAATATGATTTACGGTATAGAAACTAACTTCTATGGCAGTAACGGAAGTAAACTTAACGAAACTGCTCGTAGCTATAAAACCCTTGCTTGGGAAACTGAAGAAATTGATGGATTCACATTTGTTTGGTTTACAGACGGCAAAGGTTGGACAAGCGCAAGAAACAATCTTGAAGAAACCTTTGACGTTATGGAACATATCTACAACATCAAAGACTTAGAAAACGGAATAATCGATAAGATAATGATATAAAAGTTTATGTATAAATACAAAGGAGTTAAGAAATGAACAATTTTAACAACTTATGGAATTATGATTTTATTAAGATGCAGGCACAACAAAATTATCATCAGCATCAAATCCAACAAGTTATGGAAACCGCTCAGAAATTGCAAGATTTTCTTGACAGTGCCGAAAAAGTTGATGCACCATATCAAGAATCAATGGTTTCTGCTTGTTGTTCCGTTCTTCTTGCTCACGCCAAAAAGCATAATTTATTTTAAGCGTTAGAGGGTTTTAGATAATGGCAAAGAAAATAACCAAGTGGGAACCTGAAGAATTCGAGCTCGAAATGACAACTCATTGGTCATTTCCGAAGCGTGGAGATTGGGCAACTCACGATGCAAAGTGGCGTGGCAACTGGTCTCCATACATTCCTCGAAACATAATATTACGCTATTCTCAAGAGGGAGATTTGGTACTTGACCAGTTTGCAGGTGGCGGAACAACCCTTGTTGAAGCAAAATTACTCAATCGTGATGTTGTTGGCGTTGATGTAAATGATGTTGCTCTTGCAAGATGCAAAGAAAAAACAGATTTTGAACACGAAGGTGCAAACGGCAAAGTTTATATCCGTAAAGGCGATGCAAGAAACCTTGATTTTCTTCCTGATGAAAGTGTTGATTTAATCTGCACACATCCGCCTTATGCCGATATTATTCAGTACAGCGAGGATATTCCCGAAGATTTATCGTTGTTGAAAGTAAAAGATTTCATAAAAGAAATGAACACGGTTGCCACTGAAAGCTACCGTGTTCTGAAAAAAGATAAATTCTGTGCTGTTTTGATGGGTGATACACGACAGAAAGGTCATATGATTCCAATGTCTTTCGATGTTATGAAAACCTTTCAGGATGCGGGATTTAAGCTGAAAGAATTGATAATCAAAGAACAGCATAATTGTAAAGCAACAGGTTATTGGAAAACAAACAGTGTGAAATACAATTTCCTGTTGATTGCACACGAGTATTTGTTTCTGTTCAAAAAGTAAAAAGGAGATATATATGACAATCGAAAAACAAATAGATCTCATTTATGAAAAGCTTTATACAATACCTTTGTCCAATATTATACCATTATTATTACCTGTAGCATTAGATTTGTCTGATTATGAAGGCTACTGTATACTTACATATTGGGGAAAGCCAATTGCTTCAGATGTAGGATTAAACGTAACTTTACGTAAAGATACGGAAAAAGTTCTTTTGAGTGAAGGGTTAGCGATTGGCGAAATCTTACAATTGGAAAAGTCCACTTTTGAAGATTATATTAATCTGCGCACGGTAGGTGAAAACCAAATGTTAGGCCTTTGTGCAAAAGAAATGGAAGATAAAATAAAGTCCCTTGACGATGTAATTGAAGCGGTTGAACCTCCGCAAGGTTTAGCACCCTTGGATTTATATTATAGAAGTGCGGAAGCAACAAGTCATAAATTATCGGCTTTAGAAAGCAGAAAACAAGTTGAGCAGCAATATGCAGTTTTGCAATCCTATCTTATGACTAAACTTGCGGAATACAAGAGAAAAGCTGCTTCAAGAGAAAGGAAACTTGAGTTGGAAAAAGGAATAAGAAATTCAAAAAAAGTATTTATTATTCACGGACATAATGAAGCAAAAAGACGTGAGTTAGAGATGCTAATTAAGGAACAGTTCGGATTGATTCCTATAGTTTTGTTGGATCAACCTGATCAGGGATTGACAATTATTGAAAAGTTTGAAAAATATGCAGCAGATTGCTCATATGCATTTGCGCTATTTACACCGGATGATATTGTGACAAATGGTGAAGTTCAATATTTTCAAGCTAGACCAAATGTTATTTTTGAGCTTGGTTGGTTCTATGCTAATCTCGGCAGATCAAGAGTCTGTATTCTTGACCAAGCAAGTGAACAAAGCAAGATATTTTCTGACTTACAAGGCGTCTTACGTATGCAATTTAATGAAAACATCAGTGAGAAATATATTGAAATAGAGCGTGAATTAAAATCATTGGGTATTATATAATGATTAAAACAAGATGATAATTCAGCTCTTTAATAAGATTAAGCTAAACTATGAAAATAATTATTGATGCGGATGCGTGTCCGGTGGTTGATATTGCCGTTAGCATAGCCAAGGAGCGCAATCTTGAATGTATACTCGTTTGTGACAACACTCACTTTATACAGAAAGACGGCACTGAAACAATAATCGTTGACAAAGGTGCCGATTCTGCTGATTGCAAGATTGCAAACTTAACTAAAAAATGTGATGTTGTTATCACTCAGGATTACGGTCTTGCAGCTCTTGTACTCGGAAAAGGCTGTAAAACGCTTAATCAGAACGGTCTGATATATTCTGATACGAATATCGAAAATCTGCTTTTTACCCGTTATATCGGCAAGAAAGAGCGTATGGCAGGCAACAGAACGAAAGGACCCAAAAAGAGAACGGCACAGAATGATGCTGATTTCATAAAAGCATTCAATCTGTGTCTTGATTGTAATTGAGATAAAGCAAAGGCAGGGACGAAAATCCCTGCCTTAATTTTATCTGTAAACTATTTCGTTGAGAATGATTTCTTCGATGGCGCTGATGATATTATTCTTTCTTCTTATCCATTCCATCTGGTTGGTTGCTTTGAGTTCTTCTGTCACACTGTATCTTTCACGGTAGAGGGGAAGAAGAGTATCAAATCGAATCTGCGCTTCAGAATCGATTTCGTGAAGGTGGTCATCTGGCGTGTCTCTTAAAAGGTACCTGTTACAGAGTGCGGGTCGGTGATTTTTTAGATATTCTTTTCTAATTCTGCCGCATTTGCTGAAATGATTAATTAAATGTTTTGTTAGAATTAATTGAAGATTTAATATAGTCAACGATGTTCAAGTTTGTAAGTTAATCCATAAAAAACTCCGTCGGCATATACCGAAGGAGTATGGTTTTGTTCTTATAAATTGAAATTTATTTTATTCGCAAGTGATTGCTGTTTCTATAATCTCTATATCACCGATTTTAGAAGTGTTTGCATAATCACCGTTTTGGTAATAAATCTCTGAATTGATTTTCACAACAGCATCAACGGGCACATATAAAACAGCCTTCATACCTTGTGGGATATTAAGGTCAATAATATAATCACCGGCAGTATTTGCGTAATTCATAGTGATTAAACCTTTTATACTCGGAACAGTGCAGTTTATGCTGCCGTACAAAGAATATTTAGGCTCGATTTTAACTTTTTCATAGCCTGGTGCAAGGGGAGTAATACCTGCAAAATGCTTGCTCATTATAACAAGAGGTCCGCCGCTCCATGCGTGATTTTTAGTGCCTCGCCAGGAGTCCCAGAATTCCCAAAGAGTAGAGTAGTCCTCACTCATCATATCCTCGTATCTGTCCTTGATTCTGTCTCTTGCGGCTTCAAATTCTCCCATTCCGCAAAGAGCTTCAAGAACATAGTATTCTATATACGGACTTGAATTCTTTGTGTTTATGAGCACTTTTGTAATAGTATCATATTGCTTTTTTTCTGCAAGTCCAGACAAAACTGCAAGAGCGTTAGCTCTGTCGTCCGGCTTTCTTGCGTCTTTACTTTTGAAGCCTTCTTCTGTCCAAAGAGTATTATAGCCCTTTGAGATTTTTTCTTTTCTTTCAGTAATAAATGAGATGTCCTCGTGTTTTCCTAAAAGCTCCGCCATTTCCTCTGTGGAGGAAAGAGCATAGTAAACCCAGGCATTTTCAATGGCTGTCATATCTGCTTTTTTGCCCCAGTCAGCCCAATCCCACGAGCCGCCGCGATGAATAACAAGGTTATTTTCACCGATTTCCCAAAGCTTCAGGTAGTCTAGTGAAGCATCATAAACCTTTTCAATAAAAGCCTTGTCGCCGGTATATTCGTAGTAAGTGAGGAACCCTACAATTCCTGCAAGCTGCTGAACTGGAAGCTCAAAATAGTCGCCGTTTATAGGCACAACGGTCTGAAGCACATTTGTATCGTCAATGTGAGAAAGCATCGCCTCAACACCTTTTTGATACAACAGATAGGAATTGCTGTCCATAGAGTACATCGTCATAATCATTTCGCTTGTAACATCGCCCCACCATTGGGCTCTTTCTCTGTCGGGACAGTCCATAAAATTGTCACGCATTGTGACATAGAGTGTTCGCAGAGATTTTTGCCACAATGAATTCAGAAATTCATCGTCGCATTTGAAGTTACCGCAAAATGAGCTGTCATATCCAGTTTCACGGTACTTCAAAGAAACAACTGTAACGCCTTTAGGTATTTTATAAGTAATATGCTCACCGTTGAACCAACCCAAAGCCTCAAACTCCTGCTCTCCATCTTTGGTTATATAGGTGGATGAAACTGCGCCGATTAAAGTGTTTTCTGTTGTTATACGAATCTTTTTGCCAGCAGGTGCTATGATTTTAAGATAGGGAGTAAGCTGCGCGTTATAAGGAATATCCACGGTGATTTTTTCACCGAAAAGCTTGCTTACGGTGTAGTTTTCATAGTCCTTTGAATTCTCATAATCTTTAAGACCGTAATCTTTCAGAAAAGGTATACCTATCGGATAAAGCTTGCCGTATGCCCCATCACCGCCGACGGCGTATTCAGTTGCGTTTTCCCATGATGAAACATCATAAGCTTCATTTATCCAATTGCCCATATCTTTCCTTGCATCAAAATAAATACTGTATTCAGGCAATCTGTAATTAGGCGGATAAAGAATGCTGTTAATATAAGCACTGTTTCTTTTTACCTTCCAGCTCTTATCGGAAAGAATGGTAACATTGTCTCCGATTGCTTCAAAAATAAAACCGCCTTGACCGCTGCTGCAATAAGAATAGCTTGTTTCATTATCCCAGAACCACGCTAAAGCACAAATTGTGTTTTCGCCTGCTTTAAGATAAGGTGCAATATCTATACTGTCATAATATGCGCTGTTTTTGTCGGGTCCTCGTTTAACGCTTCCCTCAAAAACGACGTTCTTACCGTTTATGTAAAGCCAATATTTTGAATCTGCTGAAATATGAGCAACAAGCTCTTCCGGCGTTTCATCAAAGCTGACTTTTTTTACAAAGCACATCCAGACGTTTTTCTCCGTCAGATTTTTCTTATCCCAAATCCATTTTGCTTTCCAATCGTTTTTCTCTTGAACGGAGATCACTCTGTATCCGGGAATACTGTCAGGTATCTTATAATCGTTTGCATAGGGTATCATTGTTGAATCACCGAATGAAAAAATTGAAGAAACAAAAGCCGCTGCTATTGCAATATAAGAAATAATTGTCTGTAAAATGTTCATAAGAACCTCCCTTATATTATCTGCGGTGTTAAAACAGTTTAATATGCATAAAGATTATTTTATCAAATTATATCATACATAATTTGAAATTTCTACAGCCTGTTTGACATAATAAAACTTGAAATTATAATTGACATATCATGTACAAAGGCGGCGTCGGTATGAGATATATCGCAGACCACGACTTTCATATTCATTCAACCGTTTCACGTTGTTGCCACGATAAAAATCAGACTCCTGGCACGATATTAAAATACGCAAGAGAAAGCGAATTTAAAAAATTTGCCTCACAAATAATTTTGGGGATGACAAGGCCAAAAGTGAAGCCGAGTGGATTGATGAGCATAATTTTTCACACGTTTCATCCGTTTTACCTTTGCCGAAAGAAGCTATCCGTTAACTTCATTTTTTGCTTCAGAGTTTTATAAATTTAGGTTATTCGAATACATCAGTAAATGTCATTCTGTATAAAGCACAACAGGGCCGAAGAGTCCGCCTGAAATAAAATCCTTAGCATAATTCAGCTCAGCTTCAAAATACGGAGATAATTCTTTAACATTCCATTTATCAAAGAAATCGGTGTGAAGATACCAATTTGCGGATGTGTTAGTCACAACTATTTTCAGATTGTTGTTTTCTTTAAGAATATCGGCAGGCACTTTCAATCTGTAAGGCGCAGCTAAAACAGTTCCCAAAGGTATTTCGTTTATGTATATCTGAGCTGCAAAATGCACGTCTCCAAGGTCAATTAATCCTTCTTTTCCGATTTTTTCACCGGGGAGAGTGAACGTAGTTTTGTAAACTGCGCTTCCGGAATAAGCGTTGCCAATCAGATATGACCAATCACCGAGGAGAGCGGGAATTGCTTTGCACGAGTGTTTAATAATTTCAAAACCGTTTTGATTACAATTCAGTTCGTTTTCTTTGCATAGTGTGAAGTTATCGGAAATATCAAATATGTTACTGTATTTTTTGATATTTTTTGCTTTAAAAGCATCGTCTGTCAGCAAAATTACAGCTGTTTCGCCTATGGCGAGTGAAAGTTGCATAATACCGTTTTCGGCTTTAAATCGCTGTAGTTCGCCTGTTGATAAATCAAGCAAGAAGCCGTTCGATGAAGGCAGATGAATGCGATATTCTCCGTTATCACCGCATTCACGGAACAATATATATATATCTGCGTTTTCCGCTTTTCTGTGCATTGCACGCAAGACGTCTCCGTCAATATGAATGACAGGTGTGGGGTCGGTAAGAGTGTTGGAAATTCTGCCGCCGCCTTTAACAAAACGGTTCAGCACATTTTGAGTTTCTTGCGGAATGAAAGCTCCTTCAGGGATTATGATGTGCTTGTATGTAGCAACACCGATGCGTATTAATCCGTCATCAATTCCTTGAGCATATTGAATAACATCATCGTCAACTATATCAAAATCCACTGTCATTTCTTCGAGCGTTCGGCCGAGAACATCAAATCTTTTTGCCATTATTTCTGCTTTTATACCGCCGTGAAAATCGTGAACGGGGTAATAAAGTCCTGTTTCACAGATTCTTTTTCCGAGTGACGATATATACGAAAGACGCTCAACATAACGGTTGAATTGAGCGAGAAATTGATAATATGGCTGATTTTGAGTAAAAACAGGAAGTTCTTGAGCAAGAAGCTGACCGTTGCGACCTAAGGGAAAATTAAACGGATTGAATATATTTATTCCGCGCACAGCCTGATATCCTACGGTATACCGCATTATGTCGTAAGTTGTACTTGCTCCCGCTACGCCGAAAATTTCGCTCATTGCAAGCTTTGTACCGTTCTGTGCTGCGGCAGAAGAGGCATATCTCGGAAAAAAACCGTTGTATGCGTTTATGTCGTCTTTGATTTCAGTTTTGTTTTCGGGGTAAAGCTGACGCCATATAACATCTACACCGGGTATGTCAAAGCATCGCAGAGCACGCATCAGATTAAAGTTTCCGCCGCCGTTCATACAGCCGAGAGGATCGTGGTCTTTATCCATGTGTCCTGTAAAAAACATACCGTGCTCATTTGCCCATTTTTTGCATGGGAGCAGAAAATTATCGCAGAACATCCGGCTGCATAAATCATACCAACGGTATAATATGTGAATGTTTTCTTCGGTTGGTGTTGCTTTTTGTGCAATCAAAGCAAGATGTGACAATATTGATTCACCGTATATATTTTGATATTTTTCTGCCAATTCATAACTGAAAGGTTGTGACGGTGCTTTCGGCTCGTCGGTGAAAACAGCCTTAACATTTTTTCCAAGCTCGTTTTGAATTGCGGATGCATATTTTTCGTGAGTAATTTCAATGAAATATTCTGTTGCTTCTTTATTGAGCAAATCGGGATAATTTGTTTTTTCGCAAGTTTGTTTTTCCGCGACATATTCGGTTACAACGGCATCCTCGGTAAATATGTAGCCATCGCCAATGATTTCTTTGCCGTTCAAAAATGCTGCAATAACATCAGGTTTTGATCTAATATATTTATCACCTGGCGAAAAAGAGAGTTCATAGCTTCCCAAAGTATATCGTGTATATTCCGGATGTGCTTTAAGAACTTCTCCGCACGCACCGCCGGAAGGCCATCCTCCCTCATCATAAATCCAACAGTTCATTGAAAGAGATTTCGCTTTTTTTATTGCATAAGCAAAAAGCTCGAAGTATTCCGAAGAAAGATAATCGGGCGAGAGGTTTGTAGGCATACTGTCCGGCCGGAAGTTCTTAGGTTCGGGAAGAATATAAAATGCCCTTATGCCAAGTTTCTGCATTTCGCTAAGCTGGGCATCTATAATATCTTGATTGCAGATGTCATTCCATACCCAGACATATACAGGAGCATAGGAAACAGAGGGTGAAATAAAGCTTTTTATATCAAATTTTTCATTGCTGTTCATATTAAGCCATCCTTGAAAATTAGATATCTGCATTGTATTTGTTCTGCTTCTTTAGCAGATTTATAAAGCAATTGAGAGCGATAATCATTATCGCATACAGTACTGCAAGCAGAAGGGGATATACACCAATGCCAAAAAGACCGCTTATGATACTTACTGTCGGAGGAGCCAGCATAACGCCGATATATGCAAAGGCAATCTGCGAACCCATAATAGACTGCGATACTTCTGTGCCGAAATTGTGTGGCGTCAAGTGTATCATATTCGGATAAATTGAGCCGTTGCCAAGACCTATAAGAAATAGTCCGGCTACAGATACTGTTCCGGGAAGCGGAAGAAGCATAATTATTATTGCCGGGGCAAGAATTGCGGAACCTATGCCGATGCGCTTCCATGTGCTGATTTTATCGGCCAATAAACCTGAAACAAAACGGCCTAGAGACATTCCGACATAGTATACTGTTAAAGCAAGTGCACCGTGTTTTGCTTCAAAGCCTTTTTGATTTACAAGATATGTACTGCCCCATACTCCGCAGGCATATTCAATTGCATTTGTTGCAAGCATAATTATCCAAACAAGACGGATTTCTGTTTTTTTAGCCATTTGCAGAAGACTGAGGTTCACACCTTTTTCATCTTCCGTTACTTCTGATGAAGTTGTCTTTTTCCACAAGGGAACTGAAACTATCAGCAAGATTGTGATAAACAACTGCACATAAAATGCGTATCGGTAACCGCCGCGCCAGCCTATGTCGCTTAGTGCCTGTGACATAAGATATGGGCTGAGACTCACTCCCACACCGTAAAAACAATGCAAAAAATTCATGTGACTTGCTTTAAAATGTAGAGCAACATAATTATTAAGTCCCGAATCAATCGCACCTGCGCCAAGTCCGAGGACAACTGCTAACGGTATCATAAACCAAAAAGACGGAGCGAAAGAGAATCCGAGCAGAGCCGCTGCTGTCATTGCTGTGCTTAAAGCGGTAACTTTAGCGGTACCAAATTTATTGAGAATTCCGGCACTGAACATACTTGACAAAACCGTACAGCCCGAAATAATAAATGTTAGAACACTTACCGATTCAACCGGTATATTCATTTCTGTATGAACAGCAGGCCATGCAGAGCCTATTAGGGAATCGGGAACTCCAAGGCCGATAAAAGCAATATAAATTATTACAAGAAGTGCAGTTGCCACAAAAAACACCTCCATTAATGGTGTCAAAAATTTTTATATATTGCCGTTAGTTTTATCCGGCTTTTGGCCGCTGTGAGCAAGCCACTTGCAATCTGTGATTTCCATATTTGTAAAAATTGCTTTGAAAGATGATTCTTCAGGGCTGCATGCATAAATACCAAAGCGGATTGTTCCGTTGCCGTTCCACATATGGCAAACACGCATTTGTTTAAAAGTAATGCCGTCATCAGAGCATTCAATGCAATAGTCATCTTCACGGCGGCTGAATCTGTACCACATTGATTTTACACAAGCATCTATTTCGGTTGTTGCCCAGTCGGAGTATCCGTTATTGGTAACAACCGAGCCGAGGTGTTGGAAAGATTCGTTTTCATATTCAATTGAAGCCTTAATCCAATTTTCGCTGTCAAGATACATTACAATTCCGCATTGATCAAATCTGTGTTTGCTATCAAATTCTGTTTTAACAACAAACGAAAAATACTTTTCATCTGTTTCTGTTTGCAAAACAGGTGCGTTATCATTTCTGAAATGATAATATGTTCTCTGCCATAAATCGGTGTGCGGTTTCGTCGTGACTTCAATTTTATCGTCCGATAAGCAGTAGTTTTCCGGCTCTCTTGTCCATATAAATTTGTTTATATCAAAAATCATAATAATACCTCGTAATAATTTTTATTGAAATGCCTTGCGATTCAAGTCAAATTCTTATAGTTCTTTGCAAATTTTCTGTTCCAGGTTGATTCGATTTCTTCACGCCAGGCGAGGGCTTTTGTTTTCATTTCATTGCAAAGTTCAGGCATTTCATCGCTGAGATTATGTTTTTCGCCGGGGTCTTTTTCAAGGTCTGAAAGAAAAACTTCCGCTCGTTTCTCTTCTCCTTCAACCAACTGACCGTTAAGAACAAGCTTGTATTTGCCTTTTCTTGCGGCTGTTTGTTCTTCCATTTCCCAAAAAAGATATTCGTGTTCTGCACTTGATGTGCCGTTAATCATCGGCACCAGGCTCTTGCCGTCAAGTTCATATTCTTCGGGATTGCCTCCGCAAAGCTCAAGTAAAGTGGGAAAAATATCGGTTGAAATATGCGGTGCGGTTTCAACAGCGGTGCTTGTCTTGCCGTACCAGCTGAGGATTGCCGGTATTCTGATTCCGCCTTCAAACAGGCTGAACTTGTGTCCGCTGAATATGCCTGTTGTTCCGCCGTAATAGTAATCTTGAGTTCCGTCAAGCCAGTTCCTTGATTCCCTTGAAGGTCCGTTATCACTCTGAAAATAGATAACGGTGTTTTCAAGCAGACCCTGACGGATAAGTTCATTTCTGATTTCGCCCACACCGTCATCTACAGCACTTATCATTGCTGCCATAATCTGACGGTCTTTAGAGAGATAAGGGAATCTTCTGATATATTTATCGGGAGCGTGCATCGGATAGTGAGGTGCGTTGTATGCTACATAGAGCATAAACGGTTCGCTGTGATGCTTCTGAATAAAATCAACGCTTTTTCTGGTTATTCTTTCGGTCATATATTCGCCGTTATCATAAACTTCTTCGCTGTTTTCCCAAAGGTCGTGAGTAGGATTTGTGTTGCCGTCTGCCATACCCCAATAAAAAATATGGGAGTAATAATCAACGCAGCCTGCAAGAAAACCTGAAAATTCATCAAATCCGTTAGCGTTGGGTCTGCATTCATCTTTGAGCCCCAGGTGCCATTTGCCCATAATACCTGTTTTATATCCGAGCTTTTTGAGTGCAGTTGCAATTGTGGGAACATCAGGAGTAAGCCCTGATGCTCTGCGGTGGCCTGCAAGAATGGCTCTGACACCTGCGTTTGCTGGATATCTGCCTGTCAGAAGCGAAGCTCTCGACGGCGAGCATACAGGTGATGCGGAATACATTGATGAAAACCTGATACCGTCTTCTGCAACAGCATCAATGTTCGGAGTTCTGAAATCGGTTTCACCCATGCAGCTCAGGTCGCCGTAACCCTGGTCATCTGTCATTATTATAATTACATTCGGTTTATTCATTTGTTTATCTCCCGTATAATTAAATTAACAAATATATTATAATTGTCTGCGTTTATTTTTGCAACACTTGAATTGACTGTCAACATATTATATAATATTAACCGTATTATTCTCTTCAGAAAGTTAGGTGTGATAATGGAGTTTTTAAAACTTGCAACCGACAGATATTCGGTGCGTAAATTTTCGGAGAAACATATTGAAAAAGAGGTTATTGACAAGATTCTTGAGGCAGCGCAAATTGCTCCTACAGGATGCAATTATCAGCCTCAGAGGATTCTTGTTATCAATAATACAGAATCACTTGCAAAACTTAAGGAATGCACACGTTGCCATTTTGATGCCCCTTGTGCAATTCTTGTCTGTTATTGCAAAGATGAATGCTGGACAAGACCTTATGACGGCAGCCGGAGCGGTATTGTTGATGCGAGCATTGTAACAACTCATATGATGCTTCAGGCTTGGGAGCTTGGCATCGGTTCAACTTGGGTTATGCATTTTAATCCGTTTAAGATTCGTGAAGCTTTTGAAATACCCGATGATATTGAGCCTGTTGCTCTTCTTGTTATGGGTTATCCTTCACCCGATGCACTTCCCAATGAAAGGCATACGGTTTACAGACCGATTGAAGAAACAGTTTTTTATAATGAGTTCTGATGTTATGAAAGTAATTATTTCTTGTCTTAATTCAAAATATATTCACGCTTCACTTTCGCCTTGGTGTTTATTTGCAGGGGTTCGAAAATTCGCGAAAAACAAGTATGATGTTTTGGTTATGGAAAGCACAATTAACAGTGACACAGAGGCATTTGCAAATGATATCATAAACGAAAAACCCGATGTCGTTGCTTTCTCGTGTTATATCTGGAACATTGCAAAAACACTTGAAATCTGCAGAACTGTTAAAAGCAAATACAGTTGCCGAGTTGTTCTTGGCGGTCCTGAAGTTGCGTATCGCCCGGAAGACATTCTTGAAAAGTATGATTTTGTGGATTTTGTTCTTTCGGGCGAAGGAGAGTGGACATTTCCTGATTTTTTGGACAATGTGAATGGCGACCTTGGCTGTGTTTCGGGTCTTTCTTTCAGAAAGAACGGTGAGATTATCACGGTTCCCGAAAAGGAATATACCGATAATCCACCGTCGCCTTTATGCGATGAGTTTTTAGAAAACCTAAACGGCAGAATTTCTTATATCGAAACAGCCAGAGGGTGCCCGTACCGCTGCGCATTTTGCCTTTCTGGCAGATGCTCGCCGCTTAGATTCTTTGAGCTTGATGGTGTAAAAAATGACATTATCAGACTCTCTAACAGCGGCACACAGACTGTTAAATTTGTTGACAGAACCTTTAATGCAAATGCTGAAAGAGCCAATGAAATACTGCTTTTTATTAAAGAAAACTACGGCATAAAAATTCCTCTGAATGTTTGTTTCCATTTTGAAATCGCCGGCGATATTTTAAAGGAAAGCACTCTTGATATTTTATCCTCGATGCCTTGCGGTGCTGTTCAGCTTGAAATTGGAATGCAGTCATTCAATGAAGAAACGTTAAAAATAATCAACCGCAAAACCAACACGGGAATACTTGTTGAAAATATAAGAAAACTCATAAGCTTCAAAAATATGCATATCCATATTGATCTTATCGCTGGGCTGACAGGTGAGGACCTTGAAAGTTTTAAGAACAGTTTCAATATCGGATATTCACTTAGAGCTCATATGTTACAGATGGGCTTTTTAAAGCTTCTTTACGGTGCGGATATGCGTGAAAATAATGAGAAATACCCTTGCACTTTTGCTTTTGATCCGCCTTATGAGGTTACGGAAACTCCGTGGCTTTCTGCCTGCGAGCTGAAAATGCTTAAAAGATGCGAAGATGCAGTTGACAGGCTTTATAACAGCGGCAGGTTTTTGTTTACTCTTGAATATCTTACTGAGGAAGCCGGCATCTCACCGTTTGATGTTTTCAACGATTTTGGCAATGCAGTTAACGGAAACGGTATGTGCCTTAGCGACTATGCCGAAAAGCTTTATGATTATTTTGGTGATAAGTGCGATAGGGGAGTTTTAAGAGATAAAATTCTATGCGATTTGCTGTGCTGTTCTTCGTCGGTTCGTATACCCGATGTTTTAAAAGTAAGAGATCCGCTTTATAAAAAAGTAAAAAAATATTTCCTTCAAAATGTAGATAAAAGCATAAAAATTGCAATTCTGTATTCACAAAATCAAGTTTTTGCAGTTAATCAGAGCAAAGAAAAAAACCTTCATAACAGATATGAAGGTGAGTTTTACGATATTGATGATTTTTTATGTTATAATTTTGATTAGTTGCTTTAAAAATCGCCCTCAGCAGAAGTTGTTTGCTGAGGGCTTATTTATCAAAAGTTATATTCCGCAAAAGATTTTTATTGCTTCAAAGATGAATTCGGCATTGCCGGCTGAGTGCTTGTCAATGTTGTTTTTAAAGCGTTCATCTGCAACGTACATCTGCCCCAGACCTGCCAAAATATCGTTTGTGCAATTATAATAATTTTCCGTGATATGTTTTTTTAATTTACTCACGAGTGATTGCGCTTCATCACAATCGGCTGCTTTGCCGTTTTTTAAGCACAATGCAAATTCAGCAAGGATACAGTCCATTTCGTCGGAAAGGTTAACCCACGTACTTTTTGTGTAGTCCTTAGTTTTTTCTGTGTGTTCCTTGTATGCGGCTGTATTGCCCCATTTTTCTTTGGCCTCTGCCTTGTGTTTTTCAAATTCGCTGTTATCAAATGCTTTCATAATAATTTCACCTTCTATTGCACCGTCAACGGCAGCAATAAGTCTTTCCAGTCTATCTTTTTTGAGAATCAGAAGATTTTTTTGCTCTTTGAGTGCTTTCTCTTTATCATATTTTGGAGAAGATAAAATTTCACCAATACTTTTTAAAGAAAAATCAAGTTCACGGTAAAAAAGAATCTCTTGCATTTGAATCAGAGATTTTTCATCATAAAGCCGATAACCGGTAAACTTGTCAACTGATGCAGGTTTTAATAAACCTATTTCATCGTAATAATGAAGCGTTCTTACACTTACTCCCGTTAAAGCGGCAAACTCTTTTGCTTGCATTTTCATCTAATCACCTCGCTAAGGTTAGTCTACACTATAACGCAACGTAAATGTCAAGGTTTTATTTGAAAAATTGATTATTCTGTCGGATTAACAACATTGTTATGAATCAGAGTGAGTTTCGCGTTGGCCGAAACTTATATTCATAACAGTTCGTATTTGTAAATATATTAAGAAATATAGCATAATAAATTTATATTTTCAACCGTAGCAGTTTTACATTTATTGATATTAAATACTAAATTTTATTTCATTGATTTCATAAAATCAGTGATAAATTCAGTGGTGAATTGTTAAAATTATTCTTGTTATAACTCTTGACAAACCAAGAGCTTGTGATATAATAGATAAAAATAATAATGTATTTAAGGGAACCAGCTGACTGCAGAGGATGACGGTTCCCTTATGTTTTTTTTAGAATTAAATAATTAAACATTAATCAATTGCAAAATGTTTATAAAAAGGAGACAGTTTTATGGAAATTCAACTGCAGGAACTTATTGAACAGATAAAAAAAGACGGTGTTGAAGCTGCTGAAATTAAGGCTGAAGCAATACTTGAATCTGCAAAAGCTGAAGCTGAAAAAATCATTTCGGATGCACAGGCACAGGCTGAAAAAATTATGATTAATGCAAAAGCCGAAAATGAGCGTTTGGTTAAATCAAGTGAGGATGCCATCCGTCAAGCCGGACGCAATTTGCTGATTTCTTTCAGAGAAAGTGTTGCAAAAGAACTTAAATCAATTGTAAACGAAAATATAAATGCCGTTTATTCTTCTGATGCTTTTTCGCAACTTATTGTAAAAGCAGTTGAATCCTGGATAAATAATCCGGAATCTGAAGATATTGCGGTTATTTTAAACAGCTCGGACCTTGAAAAACTTGAGCAAAGCCTTATTTCTGAGTTTAATCAAAAAGCTCTTAATGGTGTTGAACTTAAAGCTAATGATAATTTCGACGGCGGTTTCCGCATTGCTGTTAACGGTGGCAAAGCTTATTATGATTACTCAGCTGAAGCAGTAACCGATATGCTCTCTAACTATCTAAGCCCCAGAGTTGCAGCACTTCTGAAAGAGGCTGAATGATATGGCTGAATATTATTTGATATCTCAATTGCCCTCGCTTGACGGCATCTCAGAAAATGTTTCTGTACCGATTACGGAAGAACGTTTTTTGGAGCTTTGTAAACGATTTTTGAGCAAAAAAGCGATGAGTGAATTGTTGAGTTTATCTCTTGTTCCACCAAGAAGTCCTCAAAAATCATCATCAGATTTGGTTGAAAAATGGAATGATGGTGAGCTCAGTTTGCGCCTTGCTCTTGCAAAACTCCGTGCAGATAAGATGAACAAACAGTTTTCTGCTGAAAACCGTCAATTCAGTGCTGCTGTTGTTCAAGCGGCACGTACTGCGGTTGAATCAGAAAGTCCTTTGGAAGCGGAAAAATTTCTTAACCGTTTTCGTCTTGATTTTCTTGAAACCCTCAGACCGTTGGATTCTTTTTCTGAAGATTATATTTTCTATTATTGGCTTAAGCTCAAACTGATTTTGCGTATTAAACAGTTTGATTCTGAAATCGGAGAATCGGAATATAAAAATATATATAGCTCCATTATGAATAAAGACAGATCGGAGGTTATACAATGACCGAAAATAAAGGTAAGGTTGCCAGCGTTAACGGAAATCTTGTTTCCGTCTGCTTTGAAGGCAATGTTTCTATGAATGAAATTTGTTATGTTGTTGTTGGCGAAACAAAGCTCAAAAGCGAAGTTATCCGTATTCGCGGCAATATCGCTCAGATACAGGTTTATGAAATGACAAACGGCATAAAGTGCGGTGATGAAGTTGAGTTTACAGGTGATATGCTCTCTGCTCAACTTGGTCCCGGTTTGCTTGGTCAGGTTTATGACGGCCTGCAGAACCCACTCCCGGTTTTAGCTGAACAGGCAGGTTGGTTCCTTGAAAGAGGCATCTATGCTGACGGATTAAATGCTGAGAAAAAATGGGAATTTACTCCTACGGCTAAAATCGGTGATCCTTTACGAGCCGGCGAATATATTGGTACTGTTCCCGAAGGTCCGTTTACACACAAAATCTTTGTTCCTTTTTATCTTCTCGGTAATTACACTTTGAAGTCAATTGTTGATAAAGGTGAATACACCGTCAACGAAACTGTTGCTGTTCTTGCCGATGAGCGCGGCAAAGAAATTCCGGTTTCAATGTCGTTCAAGTGGCCGGTAAAGCGTGCTGTTAAGTGCTACAGTGAGAGACTTGCTCCCGTTGAAACAATGGAAACAAAGGTACGTCTTATTGACTCATTTTTCCCTGTTGCGAAAGGCGGAACCTACTGTACTCCAGGTCCCTTTGGCGCAGGTAAAACGGTTTTGCAGCATACAACTTCTAAATATGCTGATGTTGATATTGTTATCATAGCAGCTTGTGGCGAACGCGCAGGTGAAGTTGTTGAAACAATAACCGAATTCCCTGAACTTACTGACCCAAAAACAGGCCGTTCTCTTATGGAACGCACAATTATTATTTGTAACACATCATCAATGCCCGTTGCTTCCCGTGAAGCTTCTGTTTATACCTCTGTAACTCTTGCTGAGTATTACCGCCAGATGGGTCTTAATGTTCTTCTCCTTGCCGATTCAACATCACGTTGGGCTCAGGCTCTTCGAGAAATGTCAGGCAGACTTGAAGAGATTCCCGGCGAAGAAGCTTTTCCTGCATATCTTGAATCATATATTGCCGCATTCTATGAAAGAGCCGGCTTTGTTCGTTTGCCTGACGGAACAACCGGATCAGTTACAATCGGCGGCACTGTTTCACCGGCAGGCGGTAACTTTGAAGAACCCGTAACTCAGGCAACGCTTAAGGTTGTCGGTGCATTCCACGGTTTATCACGCGAACGCTCGGATGCCAGAAAGTATCCGGCAATTGATCCTCTTATTTCCTGGTCAAAATATAAAGCCGTTACTGATTCTGCAAAATCTGCTTTTTGTAAGAATATTCTTCTTCACGGCGATGAAATCAGCTCAATGATGAAGGTTGTTGGTGAGGAAGGAACAACTATTTCCGATTATATTGTGTATCTGAAGGCCGAAATGCTTGATGCTGTTTATCTCCAGCAAAACTCCTTTGACTTGGTTGATGCAAATTGCGGAATTAACCGTCAGCGATATGTTACCGATAAGCTTGTTTGCGTTCTTGGCAGCGAATATGCAATTGATAATAAAGATGATGCGCGCGTCTTCTTTAATCGTTTACGTCAGAAATTTATCGACTGGAACTATGCGGAATTTGAAAGCGAAGCCTTTGTTAAGGCGGAATCAGAAATTGATGCTTTGTATAATGAAGGTCAAGGAAAAATATCTCAAGAGGCAGAAATGCTTATAAAAGGCGGTGAGCTGAATGAATAAAGTGTTCAATAAAATTGAATCTATCACAGGCAACGTTATAACTGTAAGAGCTGAAGGCGTGCATTATAATGAGCTTGCAACAATAAACACTCGTTTCGGTAAATCGCTTGCTCAGGTTAATAAAATTGACGGTGATATTGTTTCGCTTCAGGTTTTCGCCGGCGGTCAGGGTATTTCAACCGGAGATGAAATTCGTTTTTCAGGTCACGAAATGCGAGTATCTTTTGGCGATGATCTTTTGGGTCGCATTTTCAATGGCTCGGGTTATCCGCGTGATAAGGGTCCCGCACTAACCGATAATATGAAATCAATCGGCGGACCTTCGGTTAACCCTACAAAACGAATTCTTGCCAACCGTATGTTGAGAACAAACATCCCGATGATTGATATGTTCAATACGCTTGTTGTTTCACAAAAGCTTCCTATTTTCTCAATTTCGGGTGAACCGTATAATCAGCTTCTTGCTCGAATTGCCCTTCAGGCGGAAGCGGATGTTATCGTTCTCGGCGGTATGGGCCTTAAATATGACGATTTCCTCTATTTTAAGGAAGAACTTTCAAACGGCGGTGCATTAAGCAAAACAGTTATGTTTATTCATACTGCATCTGATCCCACAGTTGAGTGTATGATGATTCCTGATATGGCTCTTGCGGTTGCAGAACAGTTTGCATTACAGGATAAAGATGTTTTGGTGTTGCTTACCGATATGACTAACTTTGCGGATGCAATGAAAGAAATTGCCATCACTCAGGAACAGGTACCTTCTAACCGCGGTTATCCGGGTGACCTTTATTCGCAGCTTGCTTCTCGATATGAAAAGGCAGTTGATTTTAATGATTCGGGTTCAGTTACCGTTCTTGCAGTTACAACAATGCCGGGTGATGATGTTACTCATCCCGTTCCGGATAATACCGGTTACATTACCGAAGGCCAGTATTACCTTAAAGGCGGACGTATCGAACCTTTTGGCTCGCTTTCAAGACTGAAGCAGAATGTAAACGGCAAAACCCGTAAAGACCACCGAGCACTTATGGATGCTATGATTCGTATGTATTCATCATATAAAGAAACCCTTGAAAAGAAAAATATGGGATTTTCTATGACTCGTTGGGATGAAAAATTGCTCAAATACGGTCATCTCTTTGAGAATGAGCTGATGGATTTATCGGTTAATCTTTCACTTGAAGAGGCACTTGATCTTGGCTGGAAAATTCTTGCTGAGTGCTTTGAAAAAGACGAAACAGGAATAAAATCTGACCTTACAGATGAATTTTGGCCCGTTAAGTAAGGAGGATTAAAGTGGCAAAAATCAAACTGACTAAAAATGAGTTAAAGATACAGAAAGATGCACTCAAGATGTATCGTAGATATTTGCCTACTCTGACTCTCAAAAAACAGCAGTTGCAAGCAGAAATACGCACGGTTGAAGCTAAAGCCGAAGCTGTCCGAAAAGAAAGAGAAATGCTTGAAAAAGGCTTTGGTTCTTGGATTGCTGTTTTCAGCGAAAAAGATGCTTTCCCTGAAGGTATAATCACGGTCAGCAATATCCGTAAAGGTCTTGGTAATATTGCCGGTGTTGCAATTCCTATTTACGAAGGTGCTGATTTTTCCAGAAGTGACTATGATTTATATGAAACTCCGCTTTGGGTTGATATAGCTGCAAACCATATGGAAAAAGCAATGTCTCTTGATCTTGAGGCGGAAGTATTGGATGAGCAGGTCAGACTTCTTGAACAGGAGCTTCGGGCAACTTCACAGAGAGTCAATCTGTTTGAAAAGGTTAAAATTCCTGAAACAGAGGAAAATATCAAAAAGATTTCTATATATATGGCAGTCCAACAGGTCAGTGCCGTTGTTCGCTCGAAAATATCAAAACGTAAAATTGCGGCACGCAACGAAATATCCTCGGGATCGGAGGTGTACTCGTTATGATAGTGCCAATGAAAAAGGTTTCTCTCATAATTATGGGGGATAAAAAATCCGAATCACTCAAAAAACTCCGTAAGCTAGGAATCCTTCACATTGAATCGGTTGAAGGTTCCGGAAAAAAGCTTGAAGAACTTAAAGAAACAATTGCTTTACTTGAAGGAGCTCTTTTCACTTTATCTGAAAAGAAAGACAAAAAGATAAAGCAAGATAGGTTGAGTTGTGAAAAATCCATTTTTGCTGCAAAGCAAATAATGGCTCTTGATGGTGAAAAAAAGCAGCAATTGGCTGAAAGGATTACACTCACAGCTGAACTTGACCGTGTTTCTGCTTGGGGTGAGCTTGACCCGCAAAAACTCGCTTTATTAGCTGAAAAAGGTGTTGAAATTTCTCTTTATGAAATGCCGAAATCAGAATATAATAGCCTTGGAGAAGGGGTGAGAACTTTATCCCTTCAAAAAACTAAAGCTGCTGTTAAGTTTCTTTTAATTAAATCAGGGCTTGAGGATGAAGCTGATACGGTTGAATCTTTAAAAACATACCGGCTTGAAATGCCGGAGATATCAACGGCTGAAATAAAACAGAAAATTGAAAGGCTTAATAATCGCATAAATGAGATTGATAAAGAGATTTCTTCTTTTGTCAGCTGTTCCGACAGCATAAAAAATGCAATTAAAGTCTGTGAAAAAGAGATTGAATTTGAGGTTTATGCAACCGGTATGGCTAATGAAAGCCTTTCAGCTGACGGAAAACACGATGTTTCTGTTGCTTACTTTACAGGTTATGTTGAAGAAGATAATCTTGAATGCCTTAAGCAAGCTGCCAAGGATAATTATTGGGGCATCCTTGTTGAAGAACCAACAGAAGAAGACAATGTACCCACTAAGCTTAAAAATAATAAATTTGTAAGCCTTATTTATCCATTGACCGACTTTCTCGGCACAGTTCCCGGATATTTCGAATATGATATTTCAGGTTGGTTTTTAGGATTTATCCTCATTTTCTTCGGAATTATCTTCGGTGACGGCGGATACGGACTACTCATCTCTGCCGTTACGGGCATTCTGATTTTAAAAACGCTTGTGTCAAAGAAAAAAGTTCCGCCTGCATTTTTGCTTATCGGTCTTTTCGGTTTGTCAACGATTTTATGGGGAACACTTACCTGCACATGGTTTGGCCTTTCGGCAGAGCAGCTGCCTGAATGGCTTCAAAAGTTGTCGGTACCCGTTATTTCCAACGTTTATGCGGACAGAATCTGGTATCCGCCTTGGACAAATGGTGAATACGGATTAACAACAGCTCAGAATCTGCAGATATTCTGCTTCTCACTGGCTCTTGTTCAGCTCACTGTGGCCCATATCAAGGTTGCCGCACGTAACAGAAAATCAGTCAAGATTCTTGGCGATATAGGCTCAATTATGCAGCTTATCGGTATCTTTTATGTGGTGCTTAGTTTCGTTGTCAACGCTCAGGTTTTCCCGTTTGGGCTTGTGATAAGCGGCATTCCGGTAGGTACGGTTGCTCTTATTATGGTTGTTGCAGGCTTCGTAATGAGCTTTGTATTCTCAAACTACGATGGAAGCATTGGAAAATCAATTCTTGAAAGCCTCAAGAATATCGTTTCCGTTCTGCTCGGTGTTGTAAATGTTTTTTCAGATATAGTTTCGTATATACGTCTCTGGGCTGTCGGACTTGCCGGTGCTGCAATTTCCGCAACAGTAAACGAGCTTGCAAGTCCTTTGCTCGGCAACTTTTTGTTTATGATAATAGCGATTGTGCTTCTTGTGTTTGGTCACGGACTGAATATGATACTGAATGTTCTTTCGGTTATTGTTCACGGTATCAGACTTAATACTCTTGAATTCTCATCGCATCTTGATATGTCCTGGAGCGGACATAAATTCAAACCTTTTGAAGAACAAATTGAAAATTAAGGAGAATTATTATGAATTTTGGATTATTAGCTACAGCTTTGGCAATGGGTATTGCTGCAACAGGCTCTGCAATCGGTATCGGCATTGCAGGTCAGGCTTCAATCGGCGCATGGAAAAAGTGCTATATGAGCAATAAAGCGGCACCGTTTATTCTTACCGTTTTTGCGGGTGCACCTCTTACACAGACCATCTACGGTTTTCTTCTTATGCAGCAGATGAGTTCATCAACCGCAGACCCTGCATTCCTCTTCGGTCTTGGCATTGCATCGGGCGTAGCAATGGCTGTTTCGGCTGTTGTTCAGGGTAAAGCCGGTGCTGCCGGTGCAGATGCTCTTGCTGAAACAGGCAAAGGTTTTTCGCAGTATATAACAGTTGTCGGTCTTTGTGAAACAGTAGCACTTTTCGCTCTTGTTTTCAGTATGGTTGCCCTCGGCTGATTATTTATTATATTTTTGCAAACAGGACCTGCATTCTGCCGGTCCTGTTTTTTTAAATAATTCTCATTGTATAGTGAATATTATTAAAAGTTGTATTTAAGATGATAAGCTCATAGTTTCGCATATTTTTGTTGTTTAATTTTCAAAACAGATTTGATTTATTTGTTTATCTGTGATATTCTTGATTATAAAGTTATTTAAACTAAAAAGCGATATGTATTATTCGGAGGTTCAGATGAAAACTGAAAAGAAAATTTTAATTGCATTTTTACTTAATCTTGCGTTTTCAATTTTTGAATTTGTTGGCGGAATTTTTACCGGCAGTGTTGCGATTTCATCTGATGCTGTGCATGATTTAGGTGATGCTGCGGGAATAGGGATTTCATATTTTCTTGAAAAAAAGAGTAAAAAACAGCCTGATGAAAAATACACATACGGTTATTCCCGTTATTCCGTAATCGGCAGCGTTATCACAACTTTTATTTTGTTATTCGGTTCGGCTGCTGTACTTTTAAATGCGGTTGCCAAGATAATCGAACCCTCAAAAATAAATTATAATGGTATGATAATCTTTGCGGTAATCGGCGTTGCTGTTAATTTCTGCGCAGCATTTTTCACCAGAGACGGTGATTCACTCAACCAAAAGGCGGTTAACCTTCATATGCTTGAAGATGTTCTCGGTTGGGCAGTTGTTCTTTTAGGTGCAATTATTATGAGATTTACCGATATTGAGATTTTAGACCCGATAATGTCAATCTGTGTTTCTGTGTTTATATTGATAAACGCTGTCAAAAATCTCAAAGAAGCTGTTGATTTATTTCTTGAAAAAACTCCGCACGGTATTGATGTTAAAGAACTAGTGCAACATGTTTCAGAGATTGACGGTGTTCTTGGCGTTCACCACGTTCATATTTGGAGTATGGACGGTCAGAGCAATTACGCAACAATGCACATTGTAACAAACTCCGATGCTCACAAAATTAAAGAAGAAATCCGAGAAGAACTGCGTGAACACGGGATTTCCCATGTAACGCTTGAGCTTGAATGTGAAGACGAACATTGCGGTGAAAAAAACTGCCGTGTAGAACATAGTTTGACAACAGGGCACCACCATCATCACCATCACCACCACCATTAATACTGAACTTGGTTGTTAAAAGTATTTATAAAGTCTTTTGCGGACAACACAAACGCAGCGATTCCGGGTGATGAATACCCTGACAAACCTGACTCTGCAAAATATGCTGCAGATTATTAAATGCAAAAATCCCCCTGATTGAGTTCAGGGGGATTAGTTGTTGTTTGTAACAAAGACAACCCCTGGCTATGCCAGGGGAAAAGGAAAGCTTTTAGCGAGGGGAGAAGTAGACAAGAAAAAAGCTCCTTGATATAGTAGAAGTGGTTTGCCGACCACACAACTAAAATAACAAGGAGGTCTT
>JAZNRJ010000030.1:0-17982 GCA_045590675.1 Acutalibacteraceae bacterium | reverse complement strand
TTCTTAATTCAAGAATTTCTTTCTCATAATCTTTTATGTGCCGATAGCTTCGGGGCATAACAAAACCTCCTATGGTAGTTTCTTTAATTCTACCATAGGAGGCTCTTTTTTTCATTGTCCGTTTTTACTGGACCTGTTCATCAACGGATAACACTTCTTTTTTTGCTTTAAAATTCGGCATTGTGTAGCCACATATACTTTTCGTCCTCGTTTCTTGTTGTCTGCAACCAAGGATCATCATCAAGATGTCTTATCATCCAGCAGGTATACATCTGAAAACCGGGTGCAACAGCTTGTGGATGAAGATAACCGCCGGGGATGGCCGAAAAGCTGTTGTCGACGCTTTTGAAAACTTCATCTCCGACAAAACTTGCACCGAATCCTTCGGGTCTGTCAAATTTGAAATAATAACACTCCGGCTGCGGATGTCTGTGAGGCAGATAGCCCGACCAGTTGCCTTTATCATTAAGCACTTCACCAAGAACCATATTGGAGTGAGGTGCTATTTCTTTGTCTATTATTGTGTTAACTCTTCTTTTGGCAACGTTGCCGAATTTACCCACACAGGAATAACCCCAAGGAGCATCGTCGGGAACATAAAGCTTGCTTTCAAAAAGAGTTTTATTTTTTGTACACTGAACAAGGATTTCGGCATCTTCGATTGCTGTTACCGTAACTTCTTTTTCGCTGCAAACGTGAAGAGCATAAGGTCCTTCATTAAAGACGCTTTCGCGGCTTACTTCTTCTGCTTTTTCGTCCCATTTAAACGAAATTTTGCCTGAAAGCAAAAGAATTGCGGTTTCTTCGCCGCTTCTGCAAAAAAACCTTGATTGATCTGCTTTGATGCGGTAGACACGCACGTCCATCATCATTTCGCTGTAATCATTATCATATGTGCAAAGAATTTCTTCGCCGTTTATATCAAATTTTGGGTATCCGAAAAGTTTTCCCATAATTATCACTCCTTTTGTTAATTATAGCATTTTTGGCAATTCGATACAATAGCTGAAACAAAAAACGGTGTGAAATTTCACACCGTTTTTGCAGTTGATTTAAACTTGGGGTAATCCTTCTTTATCGTAAATGCAGGCGGCTTCAAGCACTATTTCTATGCCTGCGGCAATTGCATCTTCACGAAGGTTTTCAACGTTGTCAAGTCTTGTGTGATAATAACGGGGAGGTGTGGGATCCATAGCTGCAAAGCCTGTTGCCGGAACGCCTTTTTGGGTGAAAGCAGCAGCATCAGAAGCTCCGATGTAAATTGACTCAAAATGAAGGTCAAATCCGCAGTTTTTGCCTGCGTTTTGAACAAGATGCTTGACTCCGCTGTGATGCTTAACAGTGCCGCTCATATCTCTGTCATAAACAGCCATTGTTTCAATGTCTCTGAATGTGTCGCAGGCGATTACACAGGTTTCAATATCCTTAAGTTCTTTTTCGTGAGCATTTACATAAGCTTTTGCGCCTCTGAGACCGGCTTCTTCCGAGCCTGTGCATATAACAACAACATCTGTGTTTTCAAATCTTGTGTCAGTATCCGATAAAGCTTTTGCAACGCTCATTGCAACGTAACAGCCTGAAAGGTTATCTGATGCGCCGGGAACGCTTTTGGTGTAGCTCTGGAAGAAGAGGAAACCAAGCTGGAAAGGAATAAATATACAGCCTACAACAAATCCTGTTATCATTAGCCAGCGAGCCTTTTCAGCATCAAGTGCTCCGTCGGTACCGGCAAAAATAATGCTGAGAATTGCGATTATCAAATCAGCAACAAGGCCTACAACTGCAGGAATAAGAACAAGCTTCATACCAACGCCGCCAAGAAGATAGTTGAGAGTCCATTCAAATTGGCTGTCTGCGTGGCCAACAACAATTAAGCGTTTTTTTGTTTCGCCTGCAGCTTTTCTTGTTGCAACAACATTGTGGCTCGGGTGACCGATGAACAAAGGGTCGATAAATTGCTTATACATAAGGAATTCAAGAAGAAGGGGAATAAATCCGAGAATTACAAGGATAAGAGCGATAACAGGGTTTACAAATGCATTCACAAATACGCTTGCAATTGCGCAGGCAACGGTAAAAGGAATAAATCCCATAAACGCTTGGCGGTGAACGGTGAAATCTTCAAGGTGAACTTCATCGCAATGTTTTTTTAACTCGTTTGCCATAATTTGCTGGCCTTTAAGTTCTTCCGGAGAACCGGGTTTTCTTGGGCCAACTTCGTTGCATATTCTTGTTATGCCTTTAATGCAAAAACGTGAAAGTTTTTTTATGTCAAAATTTTGGCTGTATTCAAGAGCTGTTTTCATATTATTGCCTCCGTTATTATTCTTCTATGATGCCGTAATATCTGGCAAACCAATAGGGGAGAAGGTAAGCACTGGGGCAGCAGGCACTGCGGCCGTTACCTTCGTCAACGCTGAAAGGATTGCTGTCATAATTGTGGATAATTCTTGCGTCAATGTCCAGGGCTTCTTTAAGCTGTGGTGAACCGCCCCAACGCTCTTGCTCAGTGTCAAACACAAGACCTTTTCTTGATGAGTTGTAAAGAGGTCTGTTAACGAAATCAAGCGGAAATTCACGAAGTGTTTTAGCTGCTACATCAAGGTCACAGGCTTCATCTGAAAATGCACCGTAGACAAGGTTGAAAAGAACACAGTGCTCAGGTCTTTCGTATTCCCAATGGTGCTTAAGTCCCATAAGCAGATATTTTCTGATAGCGGGATTTTCTTCAAGGCGGAGTATGGTCATTGTGCAAAGGAAACCGAGATTATCGTCAATGTGGCAGGTGTGGCCGTCATCTTTTTTGTGCTGAGCAGCGTTGAGAATATAGTGCTCATCAATCGCAAGACGAAGATACTCATTGTGATATTTTTCATCGCCCGAAACGTGATAAGCAACCTTGAGGAATGTGAGAAGTTCAAGCGAATTGATGCATTTTTCCCAAAGCCACATACTGTTGCCGTTGAGCTGCTTGGGGTCCCAGATAGCCCAGGTTGTCGGTAAGCCGTCAACATCACAAAGTCTGTAATTGTTTTCAAGGATATGGTCTGTTATGTCACAGATAATTTCTTTTATATATTCTTTTTCTTCATCGTTTGCGCAGAAGTCATAATAGAGTGAAAAACCGAAATAATGGCCGGTCATTTCGTCGCTTGAAGTTTCACCGAGCCATTCGCACTCGCCGTTAGGAGCTTTGTGCCACTCTGCACCGTCGCGTTTAACAACAGTACCGTAACCGTTTTCACCTTCAAATCGCACAGCTCTTGCGGTGAAACCTTTAACGCCTGTAACTTTTGTAAGATAACCCATTGCTTTCATTGAACGTCTGGCAGCTTCAAGGATTTTTTCGTTCTTTGTTACTGCATATGCATAGGCAAGTGAGCCGATATATGTTTGTGTCCAAAGTCCGTCATTGTCACTGGTGCCCGGTTTGCCGGTGCTGATGTCGCAGTTTTCAATATCATTTACGCTTACTACATATCCGTTTTTGCGCACATAATTCTTCTCGGTAAGTTCAAAGCAGTAATCAGCTTTTTCTTCAAGGGTCATTTCTGTTTCGGTTATTTTGGTAACGCCCGAGTTTGTTGCGGTCCAAACAGAGTTATCGCAGACAATTGCGTCGTTTATATCTTTTTCACAAGCCCAGCGGGTTGCAGGGAGATATTTACAGGAACCGTTCTTAAGGATAATAAGACCTGCTTCAGATGAAAATATAACTCTGCCGTCATCGGAAAAACGGATTTTATATATTTCCTCGGCAGGTAATGCGTTGATTTCGTCGTGACCGAACCAGTTACATTTGTAGTCATAAATATATGCACCTTTATCTGTGCCGAGCCAAAGGAAACCGAGCGTTTCGTCAAATGCAATGCAGTTGATTTTAAAATCGGGCATTGTTGAATGTTCGGGAAAAATGCTCATCCAATGCTTTCTTTTGCCGTTAACTATGTTGAGGGTATCTTTGTTTGAAGCTGCAATTCTTTCGCCAAGGCAGGCAAGAGAAGTACCGTCTGCTTCGTTGTGAAAATATCTTTCAAATACGTCGCCGTTAAATTTATATAGTGCGTTTGAAGCAAGCAGATAAACAGGCTCTGTTCCGCTTATATCACGGATTTCACCGTCGATTTTTTGGATTTCTTTAATTGAGCCGTCGGCAACAGAGTAAACTGTATCGAATGTAGCAAAAAAAATCGTTCCGTCTTTTGCGGTGTAAGCGGTTTTAACAGCGTCACATTTAAATGAACCGATTGAACCGTCAGCTTTTGTGTAATTTAAACCGCCTTTTGTTCCGATATAAACGCATCCGTTTTTGTCGGCTGCCAGGCAATATGCCTCGCTTGAAAGCAAGCCATTGGATTCATAGAAGTAATTGCAAATTCGTTGCGGGTATTTGTTGCTTTTATAAAATCCTTTTCTCATATCATTTTCTCCTTGCTTGAGTTTATATTGATATTGATATTTCACCTGAGGAAAGAATTTCTTCCTCTCCGTCAGGGTTAATTACAATTAAGTTGCAAAAGCTGTTGATTCCTTTTGCTTTTGCCGTGAGG
Organism: Acutalibacteraceae bacterium; assembly: GCA_045590675.1. Taxonomy (GTDB): domain Bacteria; phylum Bacillota; class Clostridia; order Oscillospirales; family Acutalibacteraceae; genus CAG-177. The sequence continues at coordinate 13,432 of JAZNRJ010000030.1, read as the reverse complement.
CTTACGCCGTTTTTTTTATAGCTGATTTCTTTGCCGATAAAAAACAGTCGGCTTTCATATTCTTTCTGAATTGCGGAATTGTCAGGCGATTTTGCATATTCAAGAATGTGCTCACATATTTTTGCTGCAAGAATTTCTTTGTTGCAATTGATGTTAAGGCTTCCTGCTTGTGTAAGCTCTTGCGGAAATTCTGTTGTTGTCAGATTAATTCCGATGCCGATTGCGTAAAGTACTTTTTCATTTAAAACATATCTCTCAGTCAAAATGCCGCAGATTTTTTTGCCGTTAAGGAATATATCATTTACCCATTTGATTGAAAGAGCTTTGCCTGTCATTTCCTCAACCGCTTTGCATACAGCAACCGCTGCTGCCGGTGTTAGCAGAGTTGCTTCATTTACGGCGGCAAACAGCAACGTGAAATAAAGACCGGTTCCTTTAGGCGAATAAAAGCTTTTGCCTTGTCTGCCTCTGCCTGCGGATTGAAGGTCAGCTGTTATCAAAGATGGGATTGGGAGAGTTGATGCGTTTTCCTTTGCATATGTACTTGTTGAAGGCAAATTTTCAAATCTGATAATATTTATCTGAAATTCACCTCCGCAAAAATATTCTTAATAATTTTATCATAGAAAAAATGCTATTGCAATACTTTAAAGTGATATTGCACAAAAATTTTATTTTGGTTCTTTTTTATATATAGTATATTGACATATTGATAACAAAAGCGTAAAATTTATAGAGTATATTTATGTTCGGAGGCAATTGCTTGAAGATACTTCAAAAAGGATTCAATTATTCGCAGGACGGGCCGGGAAACAGGCTTGTTTATCATTTGCAAGGGTGCAATTTTGTTTGCAAATGGTGTTCAAATGCTGACAGTATTCCGCTTATTAACCCAAAGGCAAAAGATTATTCCGTTGATGATTTGCTTGATGAAATCCTGCGCAGCAAAATGATGTTTTTTGACGGCGGAGGAGTTACGTTTACAGGCGGCGAAGCCTGCCTGCAATCGGATGAATTGCTTGTGCTTTTGAAGGCTTTGAAAGAAAACGGAATTCACACCGCAATTGAAACAAACGGTTCTCTGCCGGCTATCAGAGAACTCAGCGAATATATTGATTATCTGATTGTTGATTTAAAGCATTTTGATGAAGCCGAACATATCAAATGGACAAGAGCTTCAAATCTATCTACCAAAGTCAACTTGGAGTTCTTTTTTGAGCGAAAGCGTCAGCTTCATATCAGAATTCCCGTTATAAACGGTGTTAATGCTGACCCGCAAGGCTTTGTCAATTATTTCAGCAAATTTGATACATCAAACGCAGTTTTTGAGTTTCTTTCTTATCACGAATTCGGCAAAGATAAATGGCAAGGCAGATATGAAATTGAAAACGGCTTTGTAAGCGATGACATTATCAAACGCTTTATCAGCGTTTTTGAACAAAACGGAATGAAAACCATTATAACATAAGGAGAAATAAGGATGACCGGAATTTTAAACAGTACAAAAATTACCGATATGGCAAAAAAACTTTTTGCCCAAAAAAGAGCAGGTAACCGCCTTGACGGTTGGTTCATTGCCAAAGAAAAAGAGCTTGAGCTTGATAAGGTTTACGCAGGTGAAAATGAAGAAGTTAAAAAAGCTCTTATTCTCAGGGATATTATCAAAACAATTCCTCTTAATATCAGTGAGTATCAGGTCTTTGCAGGCACTCAGGATGATGCTTTTGCAAGAAGCTATGCTCTTATAAATCCTGCATTTAAAGTTGAAGAATTCAGCGGATATTGCGACCCTACCGCTGTTTTTTCCGATATTGAGCCTGATGTTGAATTTACCGCTGAAAGAATCGAAAACGCAAGAAAAGAATTTGGAAAATCGGAATATGCTGTTAAGCTTGGCGAAGTTTACGCCGATGCTGAATGCTACACAAAAGAAGTTATCTTCTTCTTTGAGCAGGTAACAGGTCACCTTATTCCCGATATGCGTTATGCACTTAAACACGGCATAAAAGGAATGCTTCAAAAGATTGAAGGCAAAGAAGGAAACGGATACAAGGCTTTCAGAATTGCTCTTGAAAGCGTTGTTATCCTTGCCAACCGTTATGCCGATATTGCTCAGGCTCAACTTGAAACAGCAGATGCCGAAAGAAAAGCTCAGCTTGAAATTATGATTAAAACTCTTCGTAAAGTTCCTGAAAACGGAGCTGAGAATTTCTGCGAAGCAATTCAGTCATTTATCCTGCTTTGGCAGGTTATGTGCCTTGAACAGACTCCAAACCCCTTTGCTTTCTCTGTCGGCAATGCTGACAGAATTTTTGAGCCTTACCGCAACGGCCTTGACCGTGAAACTACAGCCGCTTTGCTCAAGCACTTCCTTGTGTTCTTTAACGTTGCCGACAGAAGCTGGGCTATTTCACAGAACATCATTGTCAGCGGACGTGATATCAACGGTAACGATCTTACAAATGAAACTACATATGCCCTTATGGATGCATATTACGATATGAATTTGCCTCAACCTATTCTTTCTGTGAAGCTTCACAAAAACACACCTAAAAAGCTTTATGAAGAGATGGGCAGATTTCTTTTCACTCCCGGTGTTCTTACTCCGTCATTCTTTAATGATGATTCTCTTTTTGCCGTTCTTTCTTCAAAGGGTGTTGACGATTGTGATTTGCCCGATATTTCAATTGCAGGCTGTCAGGAACCTTTGATTATGGGTAAAGATAATGCCAACACAACCAACAGCTGGCTTAATCTGCCTAAGATTCTTGAAATGACATTGACCGGCGGCGTTTCGGCAATCACAGGTGAAAAACTTGTTGACGTTGAGCCTTGTGCACTTGAAAACGTAAGAGAAGAGTTTTATAAAAACACAGAAAGATTTGTTGCTGCAATGGCTGACGCTGCCAACGGAGCTTCAAAAGCTCTCTCAACTCAGAGAGTGCCCTTCCTTTCCTGCGTTATGGGCGGCCTTGAAAACGGAATTGATGCAAGAGACATCAACCGCCAGGGCACAAAGTATAACGGCAGCGGTTGCCTTATTCACGGTGTATCAGTTATTGCTGACAGTTTCTCGGCAATTGATAAGCTTCTTGCTGAAAGACCCGAGGATAAAGATGCTCTTGTTGATGCAATCAAGGCCGATTTCAAAGGATATGAAGATTTAAGAGAATTTTTGCTTTCAGCCGATAAGTTCGGCAACAACATTGAAAAAGTTGACGTTGAAGCCGGTGAAATCGCTTCGAAAGTTGCTGATATTGTTTCGTCACAGAAAAACTATCTCGGAAATCCTTTCAGACCTGACTTCAGTTCTCCCTCAACCCATCTTCTTTACGGTTATTGGGTTGGAGCAACCCCCGACGGCAGAAAATCAAGGGATATGCTCGGATACGGTGTTGACCCGCTTTACGGCAGCGCTGAAAACGGGCTCGGTTTCCGTATGCTTTCCAATATGAAAATGCCGTTTGAAAAAATGAATGGCGGCTATGCTTCACATCTCGGCATTGACCCCAAATATTTCAGAACGGAGTCTGACGAGGAAAAAGGGGTTGAATTCAGAGATAAAGTTATCAATCCGTTGTTTTTCAACCCACTTAAAGAAGGTGTTTCACCTTTTTATCTCTATGTTAACGTTACCACCGCTGAAATATTGCGTAAAGTGCTTGCTGAACCCAAAAAGTATGCTCCGAGCGGAGTTTATATTATGAGGATTCACGGAACCTTTGTTAATTTTCTTGACCTTTCGCCTGCAATTCAGCAGGATATCATAACAAGGCTTGACCCCAAGTCAGCCGCTCTTTGCTAAGGTGGTTTTATGGTTTTTATTGGTATTGATATCGGAACAACAAGCATTTGCGGCGTTGCGGCTGATGAAAACGGCGAGATTTTAAAATCTGTAACTATTCCCAATGCTTCATTTGTTGAAACTGAAAACGAATATGAACGTATTCAGAATCCGTCGGTGATAATTGAAACTGTATATTCAGTTCTTGATAAGCTTGAGGCGAAATCAGCTGATGCAATAGGATTTTCGGGCCAGATGCACGGCATTGTTTATACAGATAAAAACGGTGAAGCTGTCAGTCCTCTTTATATATGGCAGGATGAACGTGCCAATCTTATTTATAAAGACGGTAAATCGTATGCTGAAACTTTCGGTGCATTTGCAGGCTATGGCTTGGCAACCGATTTTTATAATGACATTAACGGTCTTATTCCCGAAACAGCGGAATATCTTTGCACAATTGCCGATTATGCTGTTATGAAGCTTTGCGGTTTAAAAAAGCCTACTGTGCATATAACAAATGCCGCAAGTCTCGGCAGATTTGATGTTGAGCACAACTGTTTTAACCTTGATAATCCAAGGCTCCCCGAAGTTGTTTCGGATTTTAAAGTTTGCGGCGAATGGAATTCAATTCCCGTTTCGATTGCTCTTGGCGATAATCAGGCAAGCTTTATCGGCTCTGTTAAAAATACGTGTGATGCCCTTGTAAATGTTGGTACAGGAGCTCAGATTTCCTGGCTTAGTGAAAATCCTCTGAATACAGACGGGGTTGAAACAAGACCCTTTGACGGTAAACGTTACCTTGCTGCAGGTTGTTCGCTTTGTGGCGGCAGAGCCTATGCGATGCTTGAAAAATTCTTACGTCAGGCTGCAAACCTCGCAGGTGCAGAGTGTGACTCGTTTTATCCCTATCTTGATAAATTGCTTGAAGGCAAAAACTCCTCGTCTTTAAAGGCTGACTGCCGCTTTTGCGGAACAAGGAGCGACCCGTCAGTCAGAGGCTCTTTTTACGGGATTTCTGAAAATAACTTTAAAGCGGAAGATTTTGCTTATGCTGTTCTTGAGGGAATGGCAAGTGAGCTTTATTCGATGTTTAATGCTGAAAACAAAAGCGGTTCGCTTGTTTGTTCCGGCAACGGAATCCGCAAAAATTCAACATTGAGAAGGATTGTTTCTCAGATGTTCAGCAGTAAAATTAAAATTCCTTATTATGAAGAGGAAGCTGCTTACGGTGCTGCGCTTTCATCAATGACAGCTTGCGGTTACTGCAAAAGCATTGACCAAGCTTGCTCAAAAATCAGATATAAAGGTGAATGATATGTTTTATAACGAACCTATATTTTTTGAAAAAAACCGAGTTTTCCGTGTTTATACGGGCGGTAAGCTTTTTTCGGAATTCTTTGGCGATAATTCGGAGGACGGCTTTTATCCCGAGGAGTGGGTTGCTTCAAGCGTTAAAGCTCTGAATGAAGGCAGCACCGATGAATATGAGGGCGTTTCCAAAATTAAAGGAACGGATATTTATCTGAACGATGCTGTTGCACAGTATAAAAAAGAGATTCTCGGTGAACGTGAAGATATCGGAATTTTAACAAAGATTCTTGACAGTGCAATCAGGTTACCTGTTCAGGCTCACCCCGATAAAGCTTTTTCGGAAAAATACTTCAATTCAAAATACGGCAAGGAAGAAAGCTGGATAATCCTTGCAACAAGACCCGGTGCAAAGATTTTTTACGGCTTTAAAGACGGTGTAACGCTTGATGAATTCAAAGCTGCAATTCTTGAAAGCGAAAACGGCGGAGATGCTATGGAGTCTCTCCTTTGCTCGATTGATGTGAAACCGGGCGACGTTATTTATATCCCCGCAAAAATGGTTCACGCAATAGGCTACGGTTGTCTTCTTCTTGAAGTTCAGGAACCTACCGATTTTACAATACAGCCTGAACGCTGGTGCGGAGAATATAAGCTTTCAGACAAAGAAATGTATCTTGGGCTTGAAAAAGAGCAGGCTCTTGAATGTTTTGATATGAACAAAAAGTTTCCTGCACCGCTCAAATCAAAGATAATTGAAAACGGAAACGGTGTTTTATATGAATCTGTTATTGATGATATAATAACACCCAGCTTCTCTGTAAGAATGGTTTCTGTTTCAACAGGAAGTTTTAAACTTGATAAAGGTGCTTCGATTTACGTTGTTCTTGAAGGCAACGGAACAATCAGCGGTGAAAATTATAAAAAAGAAATCCGCAAGGGCGATTATTTTCTCATGCCTGAAAATGCAAAAGGAAACTTTGCTGTAAGCGGAAATATTAAATTTGCAGAATGTTTTGCTTAATGAGGTGCATATAATGAAAAAATTTATTAAAATATTTGCAATTTCAATGGCTGTTCTGATGCTCTTTGCATCATGCTCAGGCAACACAAACAATGAAGAAACAACCACCGAAGTTATTACGCAAGCTGAAACAACAACAATCAGCAATTTCCCCACAGTAACCGAGCCTACATATGATCTTAACCATCATTTTGTTAAGTTTACATTGGCAGACGGCGGAGCATTTGTTGTTGAAACTTATCCTGAATATGCTCCCGCAACATGTGATAATTTTATTTCGCTTGTTAACAGCGGCTTTTATAACGGTAAAACCTTCCACAGAGTTGAGGACAGCCTTTGCCAGGGAGGTGCTGTTGAAAACGAAAAGCTTGACCCGATTAAGGGCGAGTTTGCTTCAAACGGCTTTTCAAAGAACACTCTCAAACACGAGAGAGGTGTTGTTTCGATGGCAAGAACAATGCATCCCAACTCAGCAACCAGCCAGTTCTTCGTTTGCTATACTGAGTTGCCTTATCTTGACGGCGAGTATGCTGCATTCGGTAAGGTTATTGAAGGACTTGAACTTCTTGAAGCGTTCAGAGAAGAAGAAACAAAAGAGCAGGGCAACCTTTCGCTTTTGGTTGAACCTGTTGTAATTGAAAAGGCGGAGGTACTTTCGTGAAAAGCGTAACATTCAAAGGCTATAAAGTCAGCGAACTTAATTTTATAAATAAGATGGAAAACGGCTCAAAAATTGAGTTTGAAAACAAGTTCTCTTATAATGTAAAATACTCTCAGAATAACACCTGTGTGGGCGAGATGACCGTTGAAATTTCAAGCAAGGAATTCAAGGATAAGTTTGCCGTTAAACTTGTTCTTATGGGAATTTTCACTTATAACCCTGAAACTAAAAAAGAAGTTCTTCACGTAGAAACATTCAAGGAACTTTTTCCGTATGCACGCAACGTTATTTCAACAACATCCGTTAATGCGGGAATACCGCCCATTTATATTCCTTATTTTGATATTGAATCGCAAAGTATATATAAATTCGGCAAAAACTGCTGATTTTGAGGTTGGTTAAATGTTAATTGTTCTTTATGCTGCGGTTATTCTAATTGCAACAACGCTTGGTGCATTTGTCGGTCTCGGCGGAGGAGTTATAATCAAACCGGTGCTTGATTTTATTGGCAATGAACCGAGAATACAGGTTGATTTTCTTTCTGCTGTTGCTGTTTTTACAATGTCAATCGTAACAACCGGCAAATATATTGCTAAAAAACAAAAGTTTAACGCTTCGGTTATTCTTTTTATTGCGTTTGGCTCAATTGCAGGGGGTTGGCTCGGCAATGTTGCAACTGAAGCTCTCAGCAGAGTTATGGCTCAGGAAACAATCCGTTGCATTCAGGCTTTTACTTTGGCTTTTTTGCTTACCGCAGTCAGCGTATATGTTGGTAAATGCAAGTTTTCATTTCATCTTAAAAGCAACATAGCTATTTTGGCGGTTGGGCTGTTGTTAGGGTTTACAGCCTCTTTTCTCGGCATCGGAGGCGGTCCTGTTAATGTTGCGGTTTTAACTTTATTTTTCTCAATGAACGTTAAGGATGCGGCTGTTTACTCTGTTGCAATTATATTTTTTTCTCAGCTTTCAAAGCTGATAACAATATTTGCAACAAACGGAATAGAGCCATATTCGCACCAATGGAAAACCCTTTTGTTTATCCTGCCTGCAGCGGTTTTAGGCGGTTTAATCGGCTCAAAACTTAACAGAAAATTTGATGATGCAGCTATCAGGAAAGTTTTTGTTGCTGTAATGGTTTTGATTATAGTTCTAAACATATATAACGGAATAATTTATGCTCTTGCTTTATAAAAACAACAGCCATCGGAAGATATGATCTTCTGATGGCTGCTTTGTTATTTTTTGAGTGTCCTTAAATACTCTTTTTGTTCGGGTGTGATGCGGTAACTTTCAACTGCTTTTTGAATGGTTTTGTTGTGTACCCATTTTCTCAGCTTGTATTCGGTAAGATAGGGGAGAGCTGAGTTGTATTGTTTTGCAAGTGCGGTTGCAAAATACCAAGCAACCATCATTTTTACATAATATTCATCTGAAACAACAGCTGCAGCGGTGGCAAGATATTCTTCTTTGAAATCAACATCCAAAAAGTAAGTCATAAGCATATTCAAACTGAACCGAATTGTATATGTTTCGCCCGAATTTATCCAGCTATAAATTTGCTCAATTAATTCGGTTTTATGTTTATTAAATATTTTTGGGTTCATCTGGTCACAGGTTGCCCAGTTATCAACAAACGGCAAAAATTTTTCAAGCATTTCAAAAACCTGACTGCAGCTTTGGTTTTGAGAAATTATAAAAGCGTGGAGCTGATTTTCTTCAAAATATTCGTGAGGAAGAGAAGAAAGAAAAACATCAACATCGTCTCTTTGTGCGAGCTCTTTTGCAAACTTTTTTAATTCGGGAGTTCTCACACCAATGAACATGCTTTTATCAATATTCGGTATTAGCTTTGAGTTGAAATTTTTGTAGTTTGTATCCTGTAAAGCAAAAAGCCGGCTTGTTATGTATTTGTTGATTTCGTGCATAATAATCTCCAAAGTGTTTGTTGTTTTATATCAATATCTGATAATATAAAAAACACTCCAAGTTGTTGATCTGAAGTGTTTGTGGTGATCCTATCGCTTTTCAAATCGAACTAATTTGTAATACTCTCGTCTGAAACAGAATGGACACTTTCATTGCTACTTGATTCTGAACCTTTTGAAATATCTATGTCTATTTTAACCTTCGGATCGGGATTTCCGTCATCACCGTAGTAAATATAAACCTTTTGCAAAATGGGACTTTTCAAAACTGCTCTCATATGTCGATGATAAAGCTTTGCTCTTTCATCATCTGTATCATAATCAACGAAGTCCGGTTCAATACGCTTGAAAAATAAATCTTGCTGTTTCTGCTCCTGGCTCATCAATAATATATGTTTTTGTTGCAGGGTCAACGGCGTAACCAAGTGGTGGTTTACTTCCGTTGGCAAGACATTTCCTCGCATTATCGCTCATACCCCTATCAACTTTTCGTGCAAGGTCAGCGTTATAGTATTCTGCTAAACCTTCCATAAGTGAATCAAGAATGATACTTTCGGGACCTTCGATTACGGGTTGTTTGATAGGAATTATTGAAACACCGCAATCTCTCAATGCTTTCTTTGCGACAGCAAGAGCGTATCTGTCTCTGACCATTCGGTCAATGGTATAAACAAGAAGAACTTCAAACTTTTTCAGTTTGGCATCACTCATCATTCTCTGCCAACCGTCACGGTTTTCGGTTTTGCCGCTGATAGCAGAGTCCTAATATACTTCAACAACATTCATATCATTCATAACAGCATATTCTCTGCATTCATCAACCTATTCTTCGATGCTTTCTTCTCTCTGCTTATGAGAACTGTATCGGGCATATATTGCAGCGGCTTTCATATTCAAACAACTCATTCTATTAATAAACGTTTGGTTTGAAACAAAATTGATAGGTTGATTTTATAACACATATATATTTTTGTCAATAAACTATATCGGCATTATTAAATGGGGTGTAATGCATTAACCTCATTTTTAGCTACCTGGGTCATCTTATATTAAGATTCAAAAAACTCGCAAAAATGCCCTTATATATCAACGCTTTTAAAAATCAAATCATTATTTTCAATCTAACAACCCGAAAAACAGAATTTGCATACAAATCAGCAGGCAGCATCAATAACGATGTTGCCTGCTTTTTTATTTAACAATCTTTTTATTTTTGACGAGCTTGCTGTTTGCATTGATGTAAGAATACTTTCGGCATTTGAAAAGCTCTTTTCTGCCGTTTTCATTTCTTGTGAAAACGAGTTCAAACTTTCCGCCTACGGATTTAAGATTTTTTGCAAGGATTTCTGCCGTTTCTTTATTGACGGCAATAATCGACGGGCAAGCATAGCTCTGAACATAGTTTCTGCTTGTGAGTTTTGAAATACCTTTTGTACCGATGAGAAGATATCTCGGATCGTCAATGGGTGAAAGAAGCTCTGAAACCGCTTTTGCAAAAACGTTCTTTTCTCTGACAGTTGCCTTTGAAAGCGAACAGTTGACGGTATTCTTCTTTTCGGATTTTCTGACCGAAACGGTTGCTCCTCTGCTCTCGATTTCGCCGATTTCTTTGAGTGTGCGGAGAATCGCATTTGAGATGTTTGAAACGGTTTTTTCGGGCGATGAATTCTTCATCACAACCGATGCGGATTTGATGAGCAATACGGAAGATATTGCCGCTATGATAAATCCGATAAGTCCGCCGAAGAAACCTGACGTTGCAATTGTGATTATTGCAAGAACGATAAGCACAGCAAGAACGATTGCATAAATCTTGTTCTTATGAACAGCATTTGCAGGCTGAACTTCTGCGGGAATTTCGCTGACTTCTTCAATTTCGGGTCTTGCCTTGCCCTTGACGGCACCGTTCCATCTGCCTGCCATAATGTCTCTTGCGGCGGCAAGGGAAAGCATCTGATTATTTATGCTTTCAAGTCCGTTTGCATCATAGGGTGCTTTGAGAATATCGATTCTGTCCGTTCCGCTTTCGATAACGTCGCTGTTATATGCAGGTGCCTGAAAACAGGCAAAACGGCGTTTCATCGTTTCAAAATCATCGCTGATGATTTCGTCTTTTGAATCAGGCTCAACCGTCACAAGATGCCAGATATTCGACACCTTTTCGGGATTCTTTTTATCAATTCGGATTGCTCTGCCACGCATCTGATTTGAGAGCATAAAGCTGCCCACAAAGCTTGCAAGAATGAGCGAATTGATATTCGGTGAATCCCAGCCTTCACCAAGCAAGGATTTTGTTCCGATAAGTACATTGATAACACCAAGCTGAAATGCTTTTGTTATAATGCTGACCTTATTTTTGTTTGAGCCGCTGAAAATGATTTCGGTATGATTTGTGTTTTCAAGCTTCTTTATTCTGCAAGGCACACCTTCGTTATATGCGATTTCCTGCGCAGTTTCAACGGCTGAATCGGGCAGAATAACAAGCGTACCCGAAAGCACCGCAACCTTTGCATCGGGATTTGTTCTGCGGATTGATTCAAAAACGGGAACTGTACCGAGAGCGTGGATTTCTTCGTCCGTACCGACAAGCTTCAGCATATCTTTTTTGATGTAATCGGTGAGAATGAGCATACGCAGACCGTCGCCGAGATTCCGATATTCACTTGCAACAATTTTATTTATGCTTTCGAGTTTACCCGTTGAGGAAACAAGCATCTTATTTATTTTATCGCTTGAAGCAAGTCTGACCTTTCTCTTTTCAATAAGAGCCTCTTTTGAAAGAATTGCTTTTAATTCTTCGCTGATTTCTTCGGTGAATATATCGGACTTATCAATGATAAACTGAAATGCTTTTTCGGCTTCGGCTATTGAATAAACGGGTGCTTTTCTGCCCTCATAAACCTTTTCTTCAAGACTTTTTGAGATGTTGGTATTTCCTTGTTTTGCAACACAAACAAGTGATTTGAAGCCTGCAAGGTTATCATAGAGTATTTCTTCGTTACCTGCCGCATTTGACATCTGCAACGCCTTTGAAAGCAGACCGCTTCTGATTATTTCATCGGTAACAGCCGATGCTTTTGATCTGTAATTTGCAAGAATCTGTGATTCTTCTGCGGTGGGATAGCTGAAATATATATAGTCCTGATGAGGGCAAAGAGTTTTCTGCATAACAAGCTGAGGAACGAAAATTTCTTCATCAATATCGCCGCAGAGAGTCTGATATCTGTTCCATTCGGCAGGTGCGCTGTCATAGGGCGGCGTCGCGGTGAGAGCAATGATTGTGACATCATTGCCAAGCATTGCAACAAACTTTTCGAGAGCCTTCTGCCATTCGCTTTTGAGGTGATGCGCCTCGTCGAGGCAGATTGTTTTTATGCCTGCCTTTCTGATTTCGGAAAGCAAATCGAAATTGCTGAAATCCTGCGTTTCTTCGGCTTCAAATTCATCTTCTTTCGCTTCGGATTCCATAACAGTTTTTGTGAAAGCGGCGTGAAGCGCCTGATATGTGATTGAAGTTATCAGCTTCGGACTTGTGAGTGAATATGAAATATATTCATCGGGGTTTTCAGTTTCGGGCAGATAAGCCTCGATAAATCTTTCGCCCCACTGCTGACGGATTGTGACAGACGGCGACATAACGAGCGCAGGTGCATTCTGTCTGCGGACAAGCTCAAGACCGAGAATGGTTTTACCGCTGCCCGGAGCGGCAACGATATGTATTCTTTTATCTTTAAGATGCTTTGGCGAATTATCAAGCACAGCCTGCTGATAATCACGGAAAGTCCATTTGAATTTTACTTTGCTGAAATCTTTCATAACATCACCCTGCATTTGGTTTGTATAGTTATTCTAACATAATTCAACAGCTTTTGCAACAAAAAGAACCGTCACAAAGACGGCTCTCCCTGTTTATTTATCCTGCGTAATAAATCTCTTCAAAAAGCTCATATTCGGGTGTTCCGTTGATACAGAGCTGATAATCCGTTCTGTTTCTCTCAACATAAATTCTGCATTCTCTGCCGTCATCAAGCTTTGTATCAACGTACGTTTTGCCGTCTGTGCGCAGAAGGGTGAACTCTGAACCTGCTTTAACAAGCTCGGTTTTCATATCGGGAAGAATTTTAACGTTGAAAGCTTCTTTTGATGTAAGAACGTGTGCAAATTTTTCGTCTATGGTATAGTATTCATCGGTCGATTCGGGCATACCCGTTTCGGAATTCACGGTGTAGGTTTTATCGGCAGCGTATGTTCCGAGAATATCAAAGGTTGTTTCAAAAACAAACTGTGTGGGATTATTGAAAAGAAGCTTCGCCTGATGGGTATCTCCGTTTTCATCTTCCCAGACCAGACTGCCGAAAGCTGTTCTGTCAAGTTTACCCGCTTCTTTTATCTCGTTGCCGTTCAGGTCATAAATAAGAATGTTTGTGTAATCGTTATAGCCGTGTGGCACAAGATAAACAAAATATCTGCCGTTTGAATTGACAAAATAATATTCGGCGCTGAAAGCATAAACATTTTCAATCGTGAATTCGTTACCGTTGAGATTAAGACTGATATCTTTATATGAGCCTTCTTCCGTGTAATACGAAAGACCGACGCAGATTGTATCTTTTTTACCGTCAGACGGATTCATATCAAACTCAACGTCGTTCCATTCGGAAAGTGTTACGGCATAGGATTCGGGGGCAACCGTATATTTCTTATTGAAAAGCTCGGGATATTCGTCA
>JAZNRJ010000029.1:0-5418 GCA_045590675.1 Acutalibacteraceae bacterium | reverse complement strand
ATGAGCCTGCCTGTACGCTTGCAGGTTTAGCAGAGAAGGGCTCGCCTTCCCATTCCCAAGGGCCGTCAACGTTGCCGATGTCTTTAATATTAAATGTGATGCCGTCAAGCAAAGCCTGAATATGAGCATCTTTGATGTCAGTTGCATCAAACTTTATGTAGACAGATGCATTTGCGTTCTCAACACGGTTGAAATAAACGAGTGTGTCGTCACCGTTGTCATACTTAAGAAGGTCAAGGCCGCCGACTTTTACTGTATCGTAAGCATTGTTTTCTTTGTACTCGTACTGATTGAAGCCGTAATATACAAGGTCTTCACGGAAATCGTAAGGCTCGTCAATTTCAACGCTGATTGTTGCCTGGATTAAGTAATATTCTTCATCTTCGGGGTCAAGAACCTGAAGAACAGCTTTGGAGTATTCTTCTTCATTCTCGAAGTCCTCTTCAAAGTTTATCCAGTCGTCACTGAGCTTAACCGTGAAAAGCGAGGTTTCAATGTCTGCATCAGAATTGCCTGACGGCTGTTTAGTGTTGTCGGGCTTATCGGGAGTATCATCGCCGCAAGCAGCAAGCGAAAATACCATTAAAAGTGCAAGAAGTAATGCGAATAATTTTTTCATATTTACATCTCCTTTAATTTTTATGCCCAAGGGTCTTCCTCTACGGGGACACGGATATCCGAAAGGCATTGGATTTCAACAAGGAACCACTGACCAGTTGAGGGCTTTCTGCGAAGCTTCATAGGTCTGGGGTTATCTGCACCGCCGCTTCTGACATAGAGCGTTGCCCAATCTGCATTATCGAAAGAATAAGGATTTTCGATAACGGTAATTTTATATGGTATATCAGGCTTATAGCTGTTCTGCGGTGTTGCACCTTCAAAATATGAACGTGCTTTGTATCCTTCGGATCCAAGATGCTCTTTGATAAACTGCTTCTCAAATCCGCTCACTTCGCCCGGTCCTTTGAGGAAATTGAGCATTTCAATTGTTTCATCCGGATTATGCTCATAGTTACATAAAGCTGCAAGAGTAAGTGCAGTTGTTTTGAAGGCTGAATCAAGGCTTGCTTCGGGTAGAGCCTTAAGCTCTGCAACATTTGTCGGAAGTGAAGCAAAGGTAAAGCTTTCGGTGTGGTTTCTGCCCTTGCCTACTGACTGCACGGCATTGTTCACCGCTTTGTTAATGCCCTGCGAAACCTCTCGTTTAAGTGCGGATTCTGCCTGTCTTTTGAGTGAATCAAATAATCCCATTGGTAATACCTCCTATTCTTTGATAAATCTGTAATTCATAAAGGTAAAATATCCGCTTTCGTCAAGCGCCTTTACCCACGATTCTGCTTTTTCATCAAAAACCTCACCCTTAATTCCTGTATCGTACCAAAGCTCACTGTCACGCAGCTCCCACTGCATTGGTGAATCGGCAATCATACCGTCAACAAGAGTGAAATATCCCGCCGCAACCGCTTCGTCAATCTCGTTCTGAGACACACCTTCGGGCAGGGGCATCAGCATATACAGTTTGCCGTCATCGCATATTTTAATCTGCATACCGATTATCTTCTTGCGTTCTTTCATTTCTTCGGCAACGGCATCTTTATCTGTTTCGTCTATATAAAGCATAGGTGAATCAAGATAACCTTCTGCTGTCAGATAAACAAATTCACCATTATCTGTATATGTGCCTATTGACTGAAATTTCCATTTGCCGATAAAATCCATATCTGTTCCTCCCGAGTTAATTCTTCTGATTCTCTGTCTGCTTCGGCTTTTCTCTGCGTTCGACATTGTTATAAAGGAAATTATCTGCACTACCGGTTATTATCATACTGCCGGGTCTGGTATAAACAGTTGCGTTTTCCTGCATTCTAACAGACTTGTTTTTTGAGGCTATGCCGTTAATGATAAGAAAACCGACAAGCAAACCTATCGCAAGTGAAACGGGAATCCAGAAAAACGGCACTCCGTCCTTTTCGTCTGCAACATCATCTGTTTCTCCGGGTTCATCAATTTCCTCAGATAAAGCATCGTCCGAAGAAACATAACTTCCGTTTTCAAGATAGTCTTCCGCAAGAGAATAGCAAGCGTAAATACCCTCATAGTAAGAGTTGTTTTCATCGTAAGCTTTACGCATATTTTCAACTTCATTTTCGTCAAGCAGATCTTCTGCGTTGCCCGAAAGAAGAACAGCATAAGTTTTATCGGAATCGTTGTTCAGAATAATGACTCCGTTTTCATTGTCTGTATTTTCTGCATATACCTGCTGAGCATATTCATAATCAGTAAGACCGCTTGTTCCATCACTTATACAGAACATAATGCACAGACCATATGAAGCTTCAAGTCTTTCGGCGATAGCTTCAAGCTCATCATATTCGGTGTAAGAAAGTTGACTTAAATCATCGTTAATGTACTGATATGTATAAGCGGATGCACAGACAGTTGCTGACAGACAGATTACAACTGCAACAAGAATCACAAAAATCTTTTTAATCATGTCTCTGCACCTCCTTAAAGCAGTTCAATCAGCCATAACAGACCATAGATAAGTGCACCTATGCCTGCACCGAGTAAAAGAGATGCTTTTGTAACGGCTTTTTTATCCGTTGGAATATTACCGACAAATTTACCTGTCTGTCCATTCATTGCAAAAGTGAAATTCTCACCATTCCACTTTGTGTTGAGAATCCACACGGGATAAAGTGCATATTTGTAAATGCCGTTTGCAACATTCATGTTTGCGCCCTGATTTTCAACCTCATCATAGCCCTTTACAGTTTCTCTGAAGGAATCAATAATACTCTGCCTGATTCTCTCATTAGCTCTCGGCATACTTTCTTCGGCTGATACATCGTATTTATCTGCAAGATAACCCGCAAGATATGCGGTGTTGAAATCAACTGCCTGAGACAAATCAAAAGGTTCAACTGATTCCATAAGGTCGTTGGGCATTTTTGTTGAACCGTCAACGGGAATGTTGTCAAAGCCTATATTGCCGCTTCTGTAAATGTCAAAATATGAGGTTTCTGTATATTCGTAGTTTTCATCCGACCACTTTTTAATTTTTTTTGCTTTGTAATTTGCATTGCCGATTGCATCGCAGGTAAAAAGCCAATGAGGGACATAAACGCCCTTGACTTCTTCAAGTCGGTTATCGGCAAGGAATGATTTCGGCACAAACTTCTTGGTTGAAATATGTTTTTTCAATGCCTCTTTCGCCGCTTTTTTATCAAGTTTGAAAGGAATGACAAGATCAGGTCTGAGTGCACCTGAAAACTGCCCCTTCATAACAACCTGATTACCGCAGTAGGGACAGGTTGTTGCACCCGTTGTTGAGTCGGCAACAATTTCACCACCACAGGAATTGCAACTATAAACACTCATGCCGTCAGTTTCACCTGCACCCCATTGTGTGCATTGAGAATTCCAGTTAATACTGTCAACTTGTTCTGAAACATTCTCAGGCATGTTGGTAATATCAAATTCGGTGTCGCAGTAAGGGCATTTAAGCCTTTGTGCGCCAACATCAAATTCAACTGCGCCACCGCAGTTGGGACATTTCTGTTCAAGAATTGTTGACAAGGTTATCATCTCCTTGCTTATACTGTTTAATGGTTTCTAAAATTTCATCAAAGATTTTTTCTCCGCCGTCGGGTAATTCAAGACCTGTGTTAAAGCTGTAGTATTCTCTGTCTGAAAAAGTCAAAGCAATTTCATCTGTTGCGCCGTCAAGAACCTCTATATCACTGCGCTTGAGCTTGCCCCAACGGAGAACGTCGTACTCGTAACAGATTTCACGGATATCCTCAATCGCTTTGGCATCTATCTGATATTCCGTTGTTACATCCTCTTTATCTGTTCCGACGGGATAACGGTAATGATATTTCAGCCAAACCTCGCCGTTATCTTTTAAAAAGATTCGCGCCTGTGTCAATTCACCGTTCATACCTCCGCCCGATTCATAGCGGCAAGAGGTTATTGTATCGGTCAGAGAAAACACCATACCGTTTTTATCCGGTACATAAAATCTGGTTTTAAAGTACCAGACACCTACCGCAACAGCTGAAATCAAAGCAACAACCAGAGCTATGATTATTACAGTTTTCATATTTTTCATTATTGTCTGCGTGTACCGCAGCAAGCGCAGAATGCACCGCTTTCGTTTGTTGCGTTACAAGCAGGGCAAACCCAGGCTTGTGATACAGGTGCTTGCGCTTGAACAGGCTGACCGTAAGCAGGCTGCTGATTGTAGCCCTGATTCATAGGCTGGTTATAACCATTATTCATCGGTTGATTGTAACCGTTATTCATTGGCTGATTATATCCGTTAGCAGGAGCATATCCGTTGTTCATCGGCTGATTATATGCATTCTGCTGAGCATAGGGATTGGGCTGACCGTAAGCACCTGCAGGAGCATAGCCCTGGTTCATAGGCATACCGTTATTCATCGGCTGGTTATAGCCATTGTTCATCGGCTGGTTATAGCCGTTATTGACAGGCATACCTGCACTGCTGCCGGGCAGAAGAATGTTTGTAACCTGCATTGCCATCTGCTGATAGCGGTTATATTCCATTGTGCCAAGACCTTCAACCTGAGAATTATTGAGGCGGACTTCAATTTCATCAAAGTAAGGATTGTTGACTTTGATTTCAACAACAAAGTCATATGTAAATTTGTATCTTGGAGGATTGTAGCTTACCTCTTCTCCGTCTTTACCTTGAGTATAAATTTCTTCTCTGTCTTCATCAATTCTGAGGTTGCAACTCATAACGCTTGAAAGCGAAATAACATCAGGATTTTCATCACTCCAGCTTCCGGGGTTGTATCTTGAAACAACGAAGCTTGATTTCATCTGATCAACATATATTTTGTCATCATCACCAAAGTTCATAACAGGTGAAAATGATGCAAGAACTTGCTTGTTCTGCTCTCTGTAAGCAAGCTGTTGTTTGATTTCTTCAACAGTTGAGCTTCTTCTGTCGCTGAAGAAAGGTGAAAGCTTCTTTGCGCAATCCTTACACATATTGCCGTCTTCAAGCTTTCTGTTGCCGAGAAGTCCTATTTTATCTCCGCAGATGTCACAAAATTTCTTATCAAAAAGTCCCATAATAAAATTCTCCTTTAATTTATATTTTAGTTTTTTATTGGTTAATTATTTTGCATCGCTTCCATCGAAAATGTCTCCGCATTCAGGGCAGAATTTCGGAGGATTGTGGGGGTCTTCAGGCTTCCAACCGCATTTGTCGCACTGATAATGAGGTGCACCTGCAGGTTTTTGTGAGCCGCAATTCTGACAGAATTTACCTTTATTCACTGCACCGCATGAGCAGGTCCAGCCCTCAGCCTCTGCCGGTTTGGGTGAACCGCATTCAGGACAGAATTTTCCGGTTGCTGTTGCACCGCAAGAGCATTTCCAGCC
>JAZNRJ010000028.1:0-7995 GCA_045590675.1 Acutalibacteraceae bacterium | reverse complement strand
AAACAGCGACTTGAGAATCGCATTGATTATCTCACTAAAGGCGACAGAGCAAAACATACTCACCGTCTTTGTGCAAAAAGGCGGTGCGATTGAAAGTGTTTGTCCCGAAACAAAGGATATCTCAAAGAATATCCCGGCATAAAAACTGTCCGTAGCAAACAAAAAGAGCAGGCATACCGCCTGCTCAAAAATAAAACTGAAATAAAAAATCGAGTGTTCACAACTTGAATCCGTTATGAACACTCGAGATGGCGCGCTGCAAGGGATTCGAACCCCTGACCTTTTGGTTCGTAGCCAAACACTCTATCCAACTGAGCTAGCAGCGCATATTAAATTTGTTGCCGTCATATCTGACTGCCAAAGTATATTATCATATTCATTCGAAAAAATCAATAGTTATTTCAAAAAAATTTTAAATTTAAAAACATTAAAGCCGAGAATATGTTATATAACAAAATCTCGGCTTTTTGTTTGATTTATTTACGCAGCTTTTTTAGCTTTTATGTTTTTAATTGCTTTTTCGATTTTGGGATAAACAACGTCATAAAGCTTTGCAAAAATTGCGTAACCGATAAGAGCATAAACAATGCCTACAAATGCGCCGACGATAACGTCTGTGGGATAGTGAACGCCAACGTAGATTCTTGAAATACCCATAAGGAATGCAAAAATGAATGCGGGAATGGCAACTCTCTTTTTCTTAAGAACCAAAGTGATTGCCATTGCAAATGTGAATGCTGATGAAGTGTGACCTGAGGGGAATGAAAGCGATTTTGATGACATATAGTCAACAATTGCGGGCCATTCATAGCCTGCGTTCCATTTTTCTGCAAAACCGGGGAATCTGTCGATGGTCCAGTCAATTTTACCGAAGCAGCCTATCCAGTCATATTCTCTGCCGTATTCAACAAAAGCTTTCTGAGCGGCTTCAGGGAGAATTGTAAGGTTATAAGGTCTGGGTCTTTCCATAATGGGTTTGATAAGCTCGTTGTTAAGAAGCGTCATAACAAGGAGTGAACCGAGGCATACAAGGCCTGCTTTTCTTGTTTTCTTGAAGAAAAGCATAATCACACCGAGAATGATGAAGAAAATGCCGTCATCGCCGAGGGTTGTGATTACTTTCATAATGGGATTGAGCCAATCCATTCTTACAAAATCTTTGAAGAATTCAAAAACGGAAAGGTCAAAGTTGAGAATTGCTTCCAAAAAAATCTTCCTTTCTTTATCTACAGCCGAAGCCATAGGGATTTAAATGTGATATATCATTAGCCGTGTTCAGAGCCGGAGCTCTGCCCTCGGTTAAAATGACGTGAGTTATGCTGCAGTTGCGAACTTTTATATAAAATTCATCCGGCGGTTGTTGCCCGAGCAGATATTTTATCAGGTAGCCGTAAAATGTGCCGTGGGTTGCAACAAGGATTTTTTTGCCCTGAAAATTTTGGAGAAAATAGTCAATGCATTTTTGGGCTCTGAGCCAACGGCTTTCTTCGTTTTCGGGGCCGCAGGGTAAAACGCTGCCGGCGGTCAGATTTTCACCGGTAACAACAAGAGGCGTTTTTTGCCGGTATTCTTCATCGTCCGCTCCCGAAATTGTGGTATCAACCTCCATAAGGTCGGGCAGAATATGTATATCAAGCCCAAGTTTTTCAGCAACGGGGTGAACTGTTTGAGCCGTTCTGATAAGCGAGCTGGCAAAAATACAATCAATATCGCCCTTTTCAAACCTGACCGCAAGCATTTGAGCCTGTTTCAGACCGTCTGGAGTTAACGGAGGATTATCTTTTTTGAAATCGGGCTTCGGCTCAATTTCAACGTTGCCGTAAGATTCACCGTGACGAACAAAATATATTTCAAGGTTGCATCTGTTATTACATTTTTTCATATTAAATTCAGCCCAAAATCTGCAAATGCATTATTTTTCTAATTATAGCAAATAGAATTTGATTTTACAATAGTATTTATTTGTATTTGTAAAGAAAAAAGCAAACTTTATATTATTGCTATTGCAAAAAAACTGTGGTATAATTAAAATGTATAAAAACGGCTTTTTAGCCGAGGATAATGTTTAAACAGGAGGAATAATAAAATGAAAATGTCATTCCGCTGGTACGGTGAAGGCGACCCCATTTCACTTGAATATATCCGCCAGATTCCCAATATGAAAAGCATTGTAAGCGCAGTTTACGATGTTAAGCCCGGCGAAGTCTGGCCCGAAGAGAGCATCGCAAAAATGGCGAAGCAATGCGAAGATAACGGCCTTGTTTTTGATGTTGTTGAATCTATTCCCGTTCACGAGGATATAAAGCTCGGCAGAGGCGACGTTGACAAGCTTCTTGAAGTTTACTGCGAAAACATCCGCCCCTGTGCTAAGTACGGTGTTAAGTGCGTAACATATAATTTTATGCCTGTTTTTGACTGGACAAGAACTCAGCTTGATAAAAAAGCTCCCGACGGCTCAACAAGCCTTGTTATGTATTGGGAACAGATGAAAGGTCTTGACCCCCTTAAAGATGATATTCATCTTCCCGGCTGGGATTCAAGCTATACTCAGGACCAGGTCAGAGAGCTTATTACCGCTTACGGAGAAATCGGCGAAGAAGGTCTCTGGGCTAACCTCGAAAAATTTCTCAAAAAAGTTATCCCCGTTGCTGAAGAATGCGGGGTAAGAATGGCTATTCATCCCGATGATCCGCCTTACCCAATTTTTGGTTTGCCCAGAATCATAACAAACGAAGCTAATCTTGACAGAATGCTTGCAATTGTTGATTCGCCTGCCAACAGCCTTTGTCTTTGCACAGGCTCGCTCGGCTGCGCAGCTTCAAATGATGTTGTTGCAATGGTGCGCAAGTACAGCGCAATGAACAGAATCGCTTTTATGCATATGAGAAACATTCTTATTATGCCTGACGGCAGCTTTGAAGAAAGCGGCCATCTTTCATCCTGCGGCAGCCTTGATATGTATGAAATAACAAAGGCTCTTGTTGAAACAGGCTTTGACGGTTATGTAAGACCTGACCACGGCAGAATGGTTTGGGGCGAAACCGGCAAACCCGGCTACGGTCTTTATGACAGAGCGCTCGGTGCTGCTTATATTAACGGACTTTTTGAGGCCTGCGAAAAGGCTTGTAAATAAACGGAGGAGAACAAAATGAACGCTATATCAGAAAAAATTATGTCAATCGGTGTTGTGCCGGTTATCAAACTTAACAATCCGGAAAGGGATTCGGTTGCGCTTGCAAAAGCTCTTGTTGAAGGTGACGTACCTGTTGCTGAAGTTACTTTCAGAGCAGCAGGCGCAGCAACCGCAATTAAGCTTATGAGCGAAAACGTGCCCGAAATGCTTGTTGGTGCCGGTACTGTTCTCACAACTGCTCAGGTTGACGAAGCAATTGCTGCCGGTGCAAAATTCATAGTTACACCGGGTCTTGATGAGGAAATCGTTAAATATTGCCAGAGCAAAAACGTGCCCATCTATGCCGGCTGTACAACCCCTACGGACTACCACACAGCATACAGACTTGGCCTTGACGTTCTTAAATTCTTCCCCGCTGAGCAGAGCGGCGGTCTTGCCAAAATCAAAGCAATGAGCGCTCCTTTCCCGATGTTCAAGGTTATGCCCACCGGCGGCATTTCTCTTAAGAATCTTGGCGAATATCTCTCATGCCCTGTTATCGCTGCTTGCGGCGGTTCATATATGGTAACGGCAGATCTTATAGATAATCAGAAATGGGACGAAATCATTGACCTTTGCAAAAAATCAGTTGAAATTGTCAAGGAGGCAAGAGGATAATGGCAAAAGTTGTTACATTCGGCGAAATTATGCTTCGCCTTGCACCTAACGGATATTACAGATTCTTTCAGGATGACCAGCTTCAAGCTACCTTCGGCGGCGGTGAAGCCAATGTTTCCGTTTCACTTGCAAATTACGGTATGGATTCCGTTTATGTAACAAAGCTCCCTGCCCACGCAATCGGTCAGGCAGCGGTTAACTCTCTGCGTTATTTTGGAGTTGATACAAGCAAAATCGTAAGAGGCGGCGACAGAGTGGGCATTTACTTCCTTGAAAAAGGCGCTTCTCAGAGAGGCAGCGTTTGCATCTACGACAGAGCACATTCGGCAATTCAGGAAGCTCAGCCCTCAGATTTTGACTGGGACAGCATATTTGAAGGTGCTGACTGGTTCCATTTTACAGGCATCACTCCCGCTTTGGGCGCAAACCTTGTTGAAATCTGCAAGCAGGCTTGCGTTGCCGCAAAAGCAAAGGGAGTTAAGATTTCCTGCGACCTCAATTACAGAGGTAAGCTTTGGACGAGAGCCGAAGCGAGGGAAGCGATGACCGAGCTTTGCAAATACGTTGACGTTTGCATTTCAAACGAAGAAGATGCAAAAGATGTTTTCGGTATTGAAGCCGAGGGTACCGATATTTACGGCGGCAAGCTCAATAAAGAAGGCTACAAATCCGTTGCTAAGCAGCTTGCTGATAAATTCGGCTTTGAAAAGGTTGCAATTACTCTTCGCACTTCAATTTCTGCCAGTGATAACGATTGGGCGGGTATGCTTTATGACGGCGAGAACTATTGCTTTTCAAAAGAGTATCACCTGCATATTGTTGACCGCGTAGGCGGCGGCGACAGCTTCGGCGGCGGGCTTATCTATGCTCTTCTCAGCGGAAAGGATACTCAGGCGGCAATTGAATTTGCCGTTGCGGCTTCCGCTCTTAAGCATTCAATTGAAGGGGACTTCAACAGAATCGGCGTTGCTGAGGTTGAAAAGCTTGCCGGCGGCGACGGCTCAGGCAGAGTTCAAAGATAAATGAAAAAATCAAAGCAGGGGTTGACCGAAAGTCAGCCCCTGCTGTATTTTATAAAGCCTTTTTCATATTTTCCAAAACCGAATACGGGATTTTCATATTGCCGAGCCCCGTGCCGATTGAAATATGAGGTTTCATAGCAGCGTGAAAATCCGTTCCGCCCGAAATTAACAGGTCAAGCTCTTTTGCCAAATCTTGATATTTTTTCTGCATTTCTGGGGTATAATCGGTATAATAGCCTTCAAGTCCGCTCAAACCGTAGCCTTTAAGCTCAAGCAAAAATTCTCTAAGCTCATCATCGGGCAGCTTTGTCAGGTGAGGATGAGCAAGGAACGATATTCCGCCGCATTTTGCAATCAGGTCAACCGCATCGCGTGCGGTTAATCTTTGTTTTTCACAATATGCGTATTTGCCGACGGACATATATTTGTCAAATCCTTCTTTTACGCTTTGAGTGTAACCCTTATCCATAAGCACTCTCGCAAAATGCGCTCTGCCGACAAAATTATTAGGTGCAAGAGCACGCACTTCTTCAAGCGTTATGTCAAATCCGAGTTCGTTCAGTTTTTGGGTTGTAACGTAGTTGCGCTCTATTCTCAGGTCAACAACCTCTTTGAGCATTTTAAGCAATTCAGGGTTGTTAATATCAATGAAATATCCGAGAATGTGGGTTTCTGTTTTTGATTGAACGGAAAATTCGATTGCGGGAACAACCTCAACTCCGATTTTTTCGCCTTCCTCCATTGCTTCTCCGATACCGTCAATTGTATCGTGGTCAGAGAGGGCGATTGCCGCAAGGCCAGCTTTTTTTGCTTCTCTTACAACCTCCGCAGGAGTCATAGATCCATCGGATTTAAGCGAATGGGTGTGCAGGTCAATATATTTTTCCAAGTTAATCACTTCTTTTTATATGATGATTAATTTTATCACAACCGTGTTATAAACTCAAGTTGCCTTCGGTAAAAACTTATCTTGAAAATAACCGTCCGTTATGTTAATATTTACTATAATGAAAAACCTTTTAAGGTGGAAGATATGAAGAAAAAACTTTCAAGCATAAAAATAATTGCTCTCGGCTATTTCTCGGTTCTTCTCGCAGGTACCCTTCTGCTTATGCTTCCCTTTGCCTCTGCCGACGGCAAATCGGCACCCTTTGTTGATGCCCTTTTCACAGCAACCTCAGCTTCGTGCGTAACAGGTCTTATTGTTCGTGACACCGCAACCGCTTGGTCACTTTTCGGTCAAGCTGTAATAATCTTTCTGATTCAGATTGGCGGCCTCGGCTTTATGACGATTGCGACGTGGTTTTCGGTACTCCTAAAACGCAGAATGGGGCTTAAAGCACGTGAAATAATGGTTGAAAGCATCAGCACGGATTCGATTGCCGGAATTTCAAATATCACAAAGCTGATTGTTAAAGGTACAGCTGTTGTTGAGGGAACGGGAGCATTGCTTCTGGCAACAAGATTCATCCCCGAGTTCGGCTGGGGAAAAGGAATATGGTATTCTGTTTTTCACTCAATATCGGCTTTTTGTAACGCCGGTTTTGACCTTATGGGTGTTTATGAGCCTTACAGCTCACTTGTTCCTTTTGCAGACGATATTGTTGTTAATCTGACAATTTGCCTGCTGATAACGGTTGGGGGTATCGGCTTCCTTGTGTGGAACGATATTCTTGCCTCAAAGGGCAAATTTAAAAAATATAAGCTTCACACAAAAATTGTTCTGACGGTTTCGGCTATACTGACTTTCGGTTCAGCATTTCTCTTTTTGATTTTTGAAAAAGATTTTACAAACGCAGATGTTGGCATAGGGCAGGGGATTCTGAACGCACTTTTTGATTCCGTAACCGCAAGAACTGCCGGCTTTAATACAACCGACACAGCGGCTCTTGCGCCGGCAAGTAAGGTTCTGACCGTGTTTCTGATGTTTATAGGCGGTTCGCCCGGTTCAACTGCAGGCGGTATGAAAACAACAACTCTTGCCGTTATCGCAATGTCAACCTTTAACGGAATCCGCCGCAGGCAGTCAAAAGGCATATTTGGCAGAAGGCTTGAAAAAGATGCCATCCACCAAGCCAACTCTGTTGCATTTACAAATATCAGCCTTGCTCTTTTCGGAATAATCGCAATATGCGCTATTCAGCCCGAAATTCCGATTTCAGATATAATTTTTGAAGTTGCTTCGGCTATCGGCACGGTTGGTATGACAACGGGCATAACCCGTGACCTTGAAACTGCTTCAAGAATTATAATTGCTCTGCTTATGTTCTGCGGAAGAGTTGGCAGCGTTTCGCTTGCCTTTGCTCTTATGGAAAAAAGAACCGCTCCGCCCGTTAAAAATCCCAGAGAAAGAATAACAATAGGTTAAGGTGAATAATATGAAATCATTTCTTATAATCGGTATGGGTCACTTCGGCCACCATCTTTGCAAAAGTCTTGCGCAAACCGACTGCGAAATTATGATTGTTGATAAGGATGAAAGCAGAATTGAGGATATGTTACCCTATGTTGTAAGTGCCAAAATAGGCGATTGCACAAATATTGAGGTTCTCAAATCCTTTGATATTCCGTCTTTCGATGCTTGTTTTGTTTGTATGGGCGAAAACTTTCAGAACAGCCTTGAAATAACAAGTCTTCTTAAAGATTGCGGCGCAAAAAAAGTTATCAGCAAAGCCGATAAAGATATTCAGGAAAAATTTCTTCTTCGCAACGGTGCGGATGATGTTATTTATCCCAACAAAAATATGGCTCAGCGTTATGCAATCAGAGAAAGCAGCGAGCATATTTTTGATTATATCAGCCTTGACAGCGAATATTCCATTTATGAAATTGATATGCTTGATAAATGGGTTGGTAAAACAGTTAAAGAGCTGAATTTCAGAGTTAAATATAACCTTGCGGTTCTTGCAACAAAGAAAAACGGAAAAATCTGTCCTGTTATTTCAGGTGACAGCGTTTTTGAAAAAGATGAGCATTTGCTTGTGCTTGGCACATATGATGATGTAAGAAGAATTACAAAATAAAAAAAGAGGAGCTTCGCAGTGAACAGGTCCAGTAAAAACGGACAATGAAAAAAAGAGCCTCCTATGGTAGAATTAAAGAAACTACCATAGGAGGTTTTGTTATGCCCCGAAGCTATCGGCACATAAAAGATTATGAGAAAGAAATTCTTGAATTAAGAAA
>JAZNRJ010000027.1:0-20530 GCA_045590675.1 Acutalibacteraceae bacterium | reverse complement strand
AATATACGATATCCATAGATAATCCAAGCGTATCATTAAACGAAAGAGCAAAATAGTTCTTATTCTGTATATTTGAGCCGGAATAGGTGTATACCGTTGTCTGATTGCTGTAAGCGTTATCCTCTCTTACCAAACGGTTATGGTAATCATAGGTATATCTCACCTTAGGCACATTGTTTTCATAAACGTGCGTTATGTTGCCCTTGGCATCATAGGCATATTTAAGCTGAGGCAAAACGGCAGTTGAATTGTTTTTAAGGTAGCTTATTGTGTTTACCCTGCCCGTCTGATTTGAGCCGTTGGCAAGATAAGTATAATTCTGCGAAACGGTGTTACTGCCGCTGTAGGTGCTTGTGAATTTTGTAAGCCTGCCAAGGCCGTCAAAGGTGACACCTTGCGATGGCGCACCCGGCATTGATTTAACCTGAGCGCCAACTGCCCTGCCTGCAGAATCATATGAATAGTTAACGTTGAGCAAGGATGAGCCCGACTGCGAAACGGCAAAATTGCTCACCTGATTTTTGCTGTTATAGCTATAGGAAGCATTTCTTCCGTCGTTTGAATTAACATCGGTTACTCTGCCGGCAAAGTCATAGGAATAGTCCCAGGAAACTCCGCTTTCGTTATCGTCAACCCTGCCGAGCCTGCCTTCATCTGAATAATAATACTTATAGGCAAGCGTATTGTTATATGTTTCGGTAACAAGGCGGTTATCTTCATCGTAGCCGTATCTTGCAACGCTGCCGTTGCCGTAGGTTACGGTTGAAAGGTTGCCCTTGGCATCGTAAGCGTTGGTTGCAAGAGTATTGGTTGAGCTTGATTTAACAGAGCTTGTCCTGCCGAATTTGTCATAGGTCAGGTGATAATTTGCATTGTTGCCGGAAACTGAGGAAAGTCTGTTGCCCGAATCATAGGTAAAGTCTGTTCTGAATATTCCTTTATCTGCATCTCCTGAACTGACGATTTCAAGAATATCGCTCTGCGCATCGTAGGTATAATAAGTTTTGCTGCCGTTGGGGTCGGTTATGCCCGTAACAAGGCCCTTTGTAATAGTGTAGCCGGAATCATATTCATAGCGTGTCACGGCGCCCGATGGGTCAGTTACGCTGAGAAGATAGTTGTAGTCCGGTGTGTAAGTATAGCTTGTTGTTGAACTCAGGTTACCCGATAAATCCGAAACCGTCACGCTCAGCGGCAGCCCCTTGTTTCCGCTTGACGGATAAGTGTAAGTTGTTTTGACACCGTCACTGCCTACAACCGAAGTGAGGTTGTGGGTGCTGTTATATGTGTAAGACGTTGTTTGAGTAACAAGGTCATTGGAGTATGAGGTTACCTTTGTAACGTCCGAGCCGCTGTAAGTATAGGCAACCTTGTTGCCGTTATCGTCACGGGCAGAAATCAATTTGCCGTCTTCATCATAGTTATAATGTGTGCCGTAAGAATCACGGTAAAGGAAAGCATCGTCAAATATAGCTTCGTTAACTTCATTTTCGTAGCAAAGCTCAAACATAATCTCAGTATAATCATATTCAGCAACAACGGTTGACATTACGGTTTGGAAAGTATCATAAACGTTTTCGTCAAACTCAACGATTTCAACCTGCTTAACTTCAAGGCCAAGATTAAAAGTAAGACGCATTCCAAAAAATCTGTTGCCCTGATTACCGGATGCCGAGCAAAGAGCTTTTGCACTTGCTCCAAAAACCAACGTATCCCCGGCATGGCCGTTAATTCTGATAAATTCATATGCGTTGCGTTCAGGAACAAGATCGGGGTCTAAGTTACCCGGAACTTTAACTGCATATGAGCCATTATCGGGATTGGTTGTTACCTCTGCACCGTAAGACATGCCCCACTTATTAAACCTCGTTTGCAGATAAAGAGATTCAAAGCAAGGGTTTTCAACAAAATTGTGTCTGCCGGCAATTTCGCCTTTTTCATAATAAACGTTTTCACAGTACATTGTTCCGTTGCCGTCAAAAATACCGCAAACAGCAACAAGATTATACACATCTTCCTGAGGCATAGTCATTGTTACCGAAAGCCGCTTCCATTCGTTGTTTGTGGTTGTTATTTCTTCTCCTCTGACCTCTGCAATTCTGTTATCATTTGCATCAAGCGCAACAAGCTTAATGTAAGCGGTGCCTGCCGAAAGCGTGTCAACAATGTTAACATAAACCGAAGCCGTAAAGGTTTCACCCGAAGTATTAGGCAAAAGATATGTATATACACAGGCGGTGTTGGGCGCAACATCGCTGTCAATTCCAACTCGTGTAGATTTTGTCTGGTTGAACACCCTCTCAGTTGCACCTGAAAAATAATCGGCGCCTGTATTATAACTGATAGTTGAAGCAAAGTACTGACCGTAAGTTGAATAAGATTTAAGATTATGGCTAAGTGTAAAAACATCTGAGTTTCTTTTTAGTTTGTTAACACTGTTGTCATTTTCTGCATCAGAATCAATATCCGAAATTCCGTAATATGACGCAGCAGAAACCGTTTTGTCATTTTTTACAATATTGACAGCTCTGCCCATATTATCGAAAGCAATAACCGCTTTGTCGCCCTTTGTGTTATGAATATATGTATCATTGGTGCGATAATTAAAGGTTACGGTATCATAAACCGTTCCGTCTGTTCCGGCAGTTGTAACGCTTGTTACCCTGTAAAAAGTTTTGCCGGGCATTGTGACGGCTTTATAGCCAAACGAAACACTTGAATTATCGGGGTTGATAATCTTTGTAAGCATTGAAGTTGTTGTGTTATACTGATACTGAGTGTATGTTCCGTCAGGGTATGTGATTTTTGTCAAAAAGCCCGAAGAATCATATGTATATAAAACCTTTCTTCCGGAGGTATCGGTTATATCATTAAGACGATTATTATTAGGATTATAGGATAATCTTAGCAACTGATAGGTACCGTCATACACATTGTATATCCTGTCAGTATGGTCTAACTTAATACTGTTTCCGTTTGCATCAACTGTTTCGGTCAGATATCCTTCTCCATTAAATATTTTACTTGTTCCTGAAAGGTTTGTCAATGTATAACCTCCGGGACTGTTTTTTGTCAGAATTATATTTTCGTCATACTCATAACAATAACGGTTTGCCGTTCCGGTATTTTTAAAATAATGTACCGTTCCGTCTGCATCTATATAGCGGTACGGATAACCGTGTTCGGTTAAAACGCTGTCCGAAGCTTCTATTTTTTCAAATATATTCAGCTTGAATCCTTTACCGAAGCTCATATTATTAAATACACCGGAAACATTTCTTTCGCCGTTTGTATAAACATGAGAGATGTTGGCAGGAGCAACAAGACCGTTAGTGCTTACATCACTGTGGATGTAAGTCATAGCTCCGTTATATGTGTTGATGTAAGCAACGCCTCTGTCCCCTACAGCGAAGGTCTCATAATTCCAATAATCCTCAATGCCCGTATTGTTAATGTAACTGACGGTAACAACAGGATAATTGGAGATAGGGTTATTTGAAGAATAGAAAGATGTTTTTTCTCCAATGGTTTCATCAGACAACGCAAGCATCAAGCCATAATTTTTGCCGTTTTCGTACCAATCTTTCACTATTTTTGTGATAGTCAGATTATATTCGGCACTCAGGCCGTTTTGAAAATCAGTATAGTCAATAACCGTAGCGGTTGATAAATTCTGTATGGGCTGATTGTTCCATGTTAGTGTAGTTTCGTTCCAGTCTGTATTACATTGATAGACATTAAGATACAGGTCAGTTGAGTCAATCGACATAGCCCAATTTTGAATAAGAGTTAATTCTGCGCCAGTAACAACGCTGCAATCGGGCAGAGATGGTAAATTATATTTTATATAAGTACGGTAAAGGTTGTTGCCGCTTTTACCAACTTCAATCTGGTGGTCAGAACGATAATTCCAATTGGGTAGGTTTTGATTTACATGGGTATCATAAATGTTCCCCCTACCTATATTTAGTCTAACTGTCGGGTCAATTGTAACAGGAAAATCTCTGCCAAAAGCGTTTATCCAATCGGCATCAGCTTCAACAATAAGAGTGTAGTCTGATACATTTTCAATAAGCTCCATGGTCACTTCATATGAAGTTTCACCGTCAGCATCAAACATATATGGAGGAAGAATGGCCATGATAGGTTCAGCAGACTCTGTCGTCTCATAAATATCAATTCCTCCGCCGTAAGTTTCAATGGGAACATAACTTCCGAAATCTATTGAAAACTCGTATATATAATTATCACTTTTTGAATCAACAATAATGCTCTCCTTTATCATCGAAGAAGAAACCTCATATTCAAGAGATGCATTATCAAAAACATTGTTATATATTATGGCGTTATTTCGAGTTTCAGGCAAAACTTTAACTAAATTCTCGTTAAAATCAGTTGCCGTTTCAACCTTTTCTAAAGCAGCAACCGAACCAAGCGACATTGTAGAAACTTTTTCATGGTTATTTAAACTGTTTTTAACTCCGAAAGTTATAACATTATTGTCAGTAGATATTGACACTTTTCCGGTGTTTATGTCTTGCGGGAAAGTAATCGGTGTTGCTGTTTCAGAAACAACATAATCAGCATCATTTGCATTTATAGAATAAGTTGAATTACCGGCTGTATGAATAGTATTATCAACTTCTTTCCACTCACCGTTCTTTTCATAATGAACAGGTTCATTGTATATTGCAGCCACAAAAGAACCGTCTTCGCGACGGAAGTGTTTTGTATACTCATCACGCATAGATTCAACTTCTGCAACTATTTGGGGTTCTTCTTCGACCTCTCTGTTTAACATTGCTTCTTTTATCATTTCTTTATTTTTAGATTCTATGGCCAAGGTTGATAACGGAAGAATTTGAACCACAAGAACTAATGCTAAAACAAAAGCAGTGGTTTTTAATAACATTCTAATTATTTTCACTTGTTTCAATCCTTTCTTTTTTATTTAATAGAGTTCGATTCTATTTGTTCATTGGACTCACCCTTCGAAAATGTTTTCATACTATATATGACAAAAGGTTTTAAGTGTCACGCAAAAAAATAGTGTTTTTAAAAATTTCTGTTTTTTTCACAATATATAGCAGGTTGAATTGTGCAAAATAACAACATAATACAACAAAAACCGCGCCAACTTTTTAAGAGAACTCCTATACGATTTTGAGATTAATATGTCCTTTGTAGTTTTTGATAGTTGTAATTACATCTTTGTCGACAAGCGAACACATATATTGCCGGGTTATTGTTTTATGGATTTAATAAATAACCCACCTTACATACCATTATGATATTTAAAAGCGTAAATTTGAGAGAAAATATGTGTCAATAGGAACTGACTCAACATTCAAAAACCGAGAAGCAAAATTTTTGCTTCTCGGTTTTTTCTATATAAACACACAACAATTCGTAAAACCCATTTTTACAAACATAATCGGTCATACTTTATTAAAGGACACTTTTCAGAAATTTGTTATTTCAGCAAAAGTGTTCGGCAAAAACACAGGGGAGGTCAGGCTGTGTTTTTGCAAAAATCGAGTTTTTTCGCAATTCTTACTCAGGCGAATAAAACGAGATTTTCATTGCCGACGGTTAAATCTGAATTTACATAACAGTCGGCTTCAGGGAGCCCGCAGGCTCCCGCTGCCCCTCCGGCATAAGGAGCCCGTTCATTTTTGAAAAAAATGGTCTAACGGGCTACACCAAATTTCGCGGGGCGACAAACCGTATACGGAAACTTGGCGGGTGATTGTATGAATTGCAAAAAAATTCCCAAAACGGCAGTTGCGCAAATTCTGGATCATTGCGGAAGAAGTGATTCCGGACGAAGCTGTATCGGAGCAAAGCAAAACATTGATCCGACGCGTTCTCATTTGAACTATAATTTAGCTGCCGAAATTCAACCCGAACCTCCACTTGTTTTTCATAAAGAACGCATGAAAGAAATTTATGTCCACGGCAATGCGAGCGTTACTCTTGTTAACTGGATTGTAACAGCTCCCCAGACATTACCCGAAGAAGAACATAGAGAATTTTTTAAAGCTTGTTTTGATAAATGGAAAAACGATTACGGAAAAGAAAACGTTGTTTCTGCTTATGTTCACCTCGATGAAACCTCTCCGCATATGCACTTTTGCTTTATTCCTGTTGTGAAAACAGATACACGAGAAAAACTTTGCGCAAAAGAAGTTATCACAAGAAACCATCTTCAAAAAGCACACGGTGAAATGGAAGAATACGTTTCTGAAATTCTCGGTCATCACGTTGATATTCTGAACGGAGCAACCAGAGAGGGAAACAAATCCCTTGCTGATTTCAAAAGAGGGAAAGCAAAAGAAGATTTGGAAAAGGCTGAAAAAGAGGCTGAAAGAATCGTTGCACAAGCAAAAGAAAAAGCAGAAACAATTGTCAAAGACTATGAAATCGTTTCTGCTGCTTATGAAAACAAAAAAGATGTTATGGATAAGATTGACAGCTTGTCCGTTGATGACGAAGAGTTTTCGGGTGTTGAAGAACATAAACCCACATCGTCAGAACCTAAGCATTACTTTAAAGTTCCGGCTAATATCTGGTATCGCCTGAAAATCAGCAAAGACACAGTGGATTTTTACAGAGCTTCTCAGAAAGAAGCGATGCATCAGTTGGACAAGCTTGTTAAATACAAGGAGGCAAACAGAGAACTTTTAGGCGAAAACCATTCTCTCAAAAAGGAGTTGGCTGAGGCAAAGGAATCTGTTGATGAATATAAAAAGTGGATCAAGAAATTTCATAACGTATTCAGAAAACTTGAAAAAATTATTCCCGATTTTCAAAAACTGTACAAAAGAATTTCAAAAGAGATTGATGCTGAAGAAGAAAAAGAAGAAAGAAACATCAAACCAAAAAGCAGAAACGATTTTAACTATGACATTGAACGTTAAAATCAAAAACCCTGAGGATACGGGAACGGTTTGATTCCACCCGTTTTGTATATTAAAAGAAAGCTCGCTTTCTCAGGATGAAAATGGAAACAACTCACTATGAGTTCAGATAGAGAATCCTCAAAAAAATAACCCTATGAGGATAGTTAATGTTTATTCCCGAACATTTCAGCCCTGAAGAAAAGGCTGATTTCACCGTATTTATAAATTTCATGCTTGAAAAGCTGCAAAAATACGGTGATAAAATTCAAGAGGATGACAAGACGCCTGATAATCAGGCCTTGACACCCAAATAAATTTACGTTATATTCCAACTGGTTTGACCTGTGATTACCGATTACGATATGGAGGTTCTGCATGAAACAAACAAAATGTTATATCTATACCCGTGTATCAACAGCTATTCAGGTTGAAGGCTTCAGCCTTGATGCTCAGAAGGACAGAATAATTCGTTATGCCGACGGCAATTGTTTTAAAATTGTCGGCGAATATTGTGATGCGGGAAAGTCGGGCAAAAATATGACAGGCCGTCCTCAATTCAAACAGATGCTTGACGATATTGAAAGCGGCAAAGACGATGTTGATTTTGTTCTTGTGTTTAAGCTCTCCCGTTTCGGAAGAAACGCTGCAGATGTACTCACGTCGCTTCAGTTTATGCAGACCTACGGCGTTAATCTGATTTGCGTTGACGATTCAATTGACAGTTCAAAGGACAGCGGAAAGCTTATGATTTCCGTGCTTTCCGCTGTTGCAGAAATCGAAAGAGAAAACATCCGTGTTCAGACAATGGAGGGCAGGCTTCAGAAAGCCCGTGAAGGCAAATGGAACGGCGGATTTGCTCCGTACGGCTATGAACTTATTAAAGGTGAACTTCACATTGTTGAAGATGAAGCTGAAATAATACGCCTTATTTTCAAACAGTTTATAACAACGAATATGGGTATCAACGGTGTTGCAAACTGGCTCAATAATCAGGGATACAAGAAAAAACTCCGTCAGAACAACAAGATTGAAGGTTTTACAACACATTTTGTAAAGGGTGTTCTTGATAATCCCGTGTATTACGGAATGATTGCTTTCGGAAGGAGAAAAACCGAAAAAATCAAAGGAACGGTTAATGAAACCCATATTGTTAAAAGTGATGACTATATCTTGCAAAAAGGCATACACGAGGCTATAATAACAGAGGAAGAATGGAATGTTGCACGAACCAAAAGAGAGCGTACAGGGCACAGAAATGAAAAAACACACGCTCTGGACCATGCACATATTCTATCAGGCTTGATTAAATGCCCTGTATGCGGTGCAGGACTGACAGCCAATTTTTCAAGAAAGCACAGCAAAGATAAATACGAACGCTTTTATTACCATTGCAAGCATTTTCGTTTTCTTTCTGACGGCCGGAAATGCGACTACAAGAAGAATTGGGTGCAAGAGGAGGTCAATGCTGCAGTGGAAAAAGTGATTTGCTCCCTTGTTACCAATCCCGATTTTGAAAAGGCAATGAAATCAGAAATCGGAGAGAATCTTGATATCGCTAATCTTGAAAACGAGATTAAGAATCTGAGAACGTTGCTTCGCCGAAAAGAATCGAATAAGAGTACGCTTATAGCACAGATTGACAATCTGAACCCTGATGATCCGTATTACAAAAAGAAACAAGATGATATGAATATCAGGCTTGATTCATTTTATGAAGATATCGAGGCTTTGGAATATCAGATAGCCGAAACAGAAACAAGGCTTGAAAATATACAGCAGCAAAGAATCAACGGAGAAACGGTTTACAACTACTTGGTTTTCTTTGAAAAATATTACTCCCAATTCAGCGAAGCGGAAAAGAAAGAATTTATGAACGTGCTGATTGAGAAAATTGAAATTTTTGAAGACGTGCAGGAAAACGGACAGTTCCTCAAAAGCATTACATTCAGATTCCCGATATATTTCAACAGTGGATATGTCAGGGAGCTGCGTTTGACTGAAAAAAGTACGTTCGAAACGGTATGTTTGTTGTCTAAACTTAATACAAAGCACCTCTTCTAGATTGATTTGGATATGGATGAGTTGGACTTGACCGATGGAGAGAAGAAAGCTACCTAACAAGAAATCAAAGATTATGTGCTTGAACATAGTGGCTTGAAAGTCAGCAGTTTGAATATCGTACAGGTAAAACAGAAATGTGGTATCATCGAGCGAGATTGTTACAACAAGCCGAAGTCTGCAGATGCGAGACAACCCAAATGCCCGCCACATAAAGAAAAGGCAATCAATGAAGCTGTTAAAGAACTTCTGCATAATTAAACAAATTGACTTAAATACAAAATTAAGGCAGGGATTTTTGTCCCTGCCTTTGCTTGTTTTTGAAGTTTAATCATTGAATTCCTTATCGGAAGCTATGACTTTTCCTGATTTGGCGTTTATTTCATATTCGTATTCGAAATCACCGACAACAAATTCAACGTCATAGTGTACTATCATATCGTCATGGTCAAGCTCAGCTTTTGAAAATTTCACATCTGCCGGATTTACGGAAGCGTGGTCATAAGCTATTGCTTTTGCTTTATCTGCGGAAATATATTCATTTGATGCGGAAGGCTTGTTAACGGGTTTTCTTTCCTTATCAACGTCTTTATCAAGAATTATGCCGTCAGATGCTTTGACTTCGTATTCGTATTCATATCCGTTTGCCTCAAACTTAACATCATAATGAGGAATAATGTCATCTGAATCATAGTAAGCTTTTAAGAAAAGTGCATCTTCGGCTTTAACAGCTGCATCGTCAAGAGCCTTCTGTTTTGCGGCTTCAACGCTTATATAACCTTTGTTGTTTTCTTTACTTACGGGAACTTCGGATTTTGCGGGAACGCTTTCTTTTTCGGAAACTTTAACCTTTTCGGCTTCCTTTTCTGCTTTAAGGATTGAACCGTCGGCAACGGCAACCTCATAATCATATTCAAAACCGTTATATCCGAATTCAACATCATAATGGGCTTTTCCGTTTTCTTCATCAAGTGAAGGTGTGCCGAACATTATGGCCTTTTCTCTGGATACACCTGCGTGTTTGAGCGCTGCATCAATTGCATCATCAGGAGAAACGCTTGCAACTTCGCTGTTTTTAACCGACGGTGCGGATGTCGGCACCGGATTAAGATTAACGTTTTCTTTTTCGGGTTGGTTTTTGGCATATGCTGCGAGCAATACAACCGATAAAACCAGAACCACCGAAACCAAAACTGCAAATACCTTTTTCTTCATTTTAATTCACCTCTCAATATATTTTTTATCTCTGACCGGAGTTTATCCGAAAAGCTTTGCCAGAAGATTTCTGAGAAATCCGATAAACCCAAAAGCTTCGAATCTGTCGGGAGCATCGTAATCACGGTCAAATTCAACAATTTTTCCGTTTACAGCATTGATTGAATAATCATATTCAAGATTACCGTCGGGTCTGAATTCGATTTCGTATTCATATCTGCCGTCATCACGGTCAAGCTTTGCTTTGACGAATCTTACTTCGGATTCTTCATATCCTGCGTGATCAAGAGCGATTTCTTTTGCCTTTTCTCTTGAAATCAGGTTTTCGGAAGGAGCGGCGAATGCCGACACGGAAAGAGAAAATACAACGAGGAGTGCAAGTAAAAGAGCGATAAGTTTTTTCATAATATCAGTTCCTTTCGTTTTTTAATTTAGTCGTCCTTGACTGTGACTAAATAATAACGGGCAAACATTAAAGGAACATTAGAAAAACTTAATTTTTATCATTTTTTGAAAATTATTTTAATTTCGGTGAATTTATCAATTTCGGATTCTGCAACGCATTCAGCTGAATGAATTTCCGCTATCTTTTTAACAAGGGCAAGTCCGAGACCGAAACCTTCGGTTTCCGACCTTGAAGTATCCGCCCTGTAAAATCTGTTCCAGATTTTCGGAAGGTCAGCTTCGCTTATGCCAATTCCGTTGTCTCTGACTGACAAAACTGCTTTATCGTCCTTGGAATACAGTTTAACATTGATAACACCGTTATCTTTGTTATATTTATCTGCGTTTGAAAGCAGGTTTTCAACAAGCTGTGATATAAGTGAAGCATTAAGATTAATTACAATATCATCCTCAATATCGGATATGACTTTTATGTTTTTTGTTGTTTTGAATTTGCCGCATATGCCTTTGACAAGCTCACCAAAATCAGCCTCTTCAAGCGTAAATCTGCTGAGTCCCTGCTCTGCTCTGGTAACAGAAAGCAAAGACGAAACAAGCGAGGTCATTTTATCGGCTTGTTCTTCAATAGATTCAAGAGCCTGTGTTCTTTCTTCATCGTCGGCATTCTCCGAAAGTGCATATTCGCATTCCGCTTTTATGACCGCGAGAGGTGTGCGAAGCTCGTGGGATGCATCGGAGGTGAATCTCTTTTCGCTTTCAAATGAAGTCTGCAATCTTTCAAACATATCATTGAATGTTTCCGAAAGATTGCTGATTTCTCGTGGTGCTTTATCTGTTTCAAGACGCTTTGAAAGATCGTTGCCGGTTGATATTTCGTGTGCGGATTCGGCAATTTTCTCAATGGGGGAAACAGCTTTTTTTGAAATAAGATATGCGCCTACTGCAGCGATGATTATAAAAAACGGCAAAAGATACAAGGCACTTTTTGCAACGGTATCAAACACGGTTACTGCATCGTCTGACGGACAGATTGCACGGATATAAATCTTTCCGTAAGAAGAACTGTCTGATGTGAACTCGATTTTGAAAACCTGCCTGTCCTGATATAGCGGAATTTCAGCGCCGATTATTGTGGCGTTCTCTTTGTTAACCCCTGCATGAGTAAGAGCAATATCAATTGCTTTGCTTGTGCTTATACCGCTCTGAAAATTTGTTTCGGAATAAGGGGTGGATTTCAGTTCGTTTACGGGGGTAACATCTGCCTCGTAGGAGATTATCTGACCGGACATAACATCAATCTCATATTCAAATTTAGTAAAATTAAGAAGCTTGGAATAAACATAATAATTCTCGCCGCCAAGCTCTTTATTAACAACATCCGGTTCGCCTAATGAGTCCGATTCTATGAGAGAGTGAGGCGTTTCGCCGCTTATATAATCACCGTTTTCGGTGAACAAATCACAATAAACGCCGCCTGAATAATAAGCAAAATCATTTTCAACCTCAAAAATGCCGTTGCTGTATTCCATTTCATCCGAATTGCTTTGAACAGCAGAAATCAAATTTCGTTTCAACTTATCATCTGCAGTTTTACGGCTTATGAGCATAAGTGCAGTTATGCTGATACCGCAGATAACGGCAATGAGAACAGTTATCCAAAGCGTTGTTATTATTTTAAATGAAACCTTTTTCATTTTTCCTCCCTGAGAACATATCCCATTCCTCTGACTGTGTGAATAAGCTTTTTATCAAATCCGTCATCAATTTTTTTGCGCAAATAGCGGATATAAACGTCAACAACGTTTGTGCCGCCTTCATAATCGTAATTCCAGATGTGGTCTTCAATTTTTTCTCTGCTGAGAACAATTCCGTTGTTGACGGCAAGATACTGCAAAAGCTCATATTCCTTTGCCGAGAGAGAAATATTTTTGTCTCCTCTTGTGACCTTACGGCTTGAAATATCAACGGTAAGGTCTGCAACGGAAATTATATTTGACTTTGAAACGCTGTTTTTTCTGATAAGAGCTCTTATTCTTGCAAGGAGTTCTTCAAACGCAAAGGGTTTTACGAGGTAATCGTCTGCACCGATGTCGAGGCCTTCGACCCTGTCCTCAATGCTGTCACGGGCAGTGAGAAAAAGAACGGGA
This sequence comes from Acutalibacteraceae bacterium, assembly GCA_045590675.1. Taxonomy (GTDB): domain Bacteria; phylum Bacillota; class Clostridia; order Oscillospirales; family Acutalibacteraceae; genus CAG-177. The sequence continues at coordinate 7,803 of JAZNRJ010000027.1, read as the reverse complement.
AGATTGTTCCCTTCCTTTCTGATTTTTCGGAGAAGGGCAAATCCGTCGATTTTCGGCATCATAACATCAAAAACGGCGGCATCATAATCGGTCATACTTATCAAGTCATAAGCTTCTTCACCGTTGAAAGCACAGTCAACGCTGTAGCCCGATGCTTTAAGCTGTTTTGCAATTATTCTGTTAAGGCTCTTTTCGTCTTCTGCAATCAGAATTCTCATAAAAATCCTCCTTTCAGATGATTATGAATTTAATATAAGAAAATTAAATCAAAATTAGAATATTATACATTTATTATCTCAAAAGAGTTTTTTTATGTCAATAAAAATGTTGCAAACAGAAAATAACAGCAATTTGTTCTGAAAAAAGTTTTTTAAAGCACCCGGTTTTTCGTTCACTTTGTTTATTTATTTTGTTGACAGGCGAAAGAGAGTGATTTATAATCAAAAGGCAAAAAATATTCAGAGGTAATTTTTATGTATGCACTTCTTGTTGCGGCAGCGTTGCTGTTTGCACTTCAGTTTTTTTCAAATCAACAATTCCGCAAGCTTCACGGTGACGGAACAGATTCAACCGCAATTTTTGCAGGTTACAGCCACGGTGTTAGCTTTATAATTATGCTTATATTAAACGGCTTCAAGCTTGAAATTAATTGGTTTTCACTTTTGATAGCTGTTATTTATTCGCTTGTTGTTCTCGGATACAATTATGCAGGACTAAAGTCATTTGCAACCGCCAATCTTTCGGCTTTTTCAATTTTTGCAATGCTTGGCGGAATGCTTCTTCCGTTTGCGTTCGGTGTTATTTTTTATAAGGAAGAATTCACGTTTGCCAAAGCGGCTTGTGTTTTGCTTATCGGAATCGCAACAGCTTTGAGCTTTGAAAAAAGCGAAAAAAAGGGGAACAATCTAAAGTATTATCTTGCAGTTTTTGTTCTTAACGGTTTGGTGGGTGTTCTTTCAAAGCTTCATCAGTCAAAACCTGAGCTTGCGGTTGACAGCCAGAGCTTTATGGCAACCATAAATGCTGTTACCTTTATTTTGTGTGCCGTTTTTCAGCTTGTTAAAAACAGAAAGCTTTATTTGCCGACACTTAAAGAGTTCGGTTGTGTTTCGGGTCAGGCACTTTGCAACGGTGTCGGCAATCTTTTATGCCTGATTGCATTGACAAATCTGCCGGCTTCCGTACAGTTTCCGATTACAACCGGCGGCGTAATGTTCTTTTCAACGGCAATCAGTTTGATAAGAGGCGAAAAGCCTTCGAAAAGGACGATTATTGCTGCAGCCATAGCGTTTGCTGCTACTGTATTGATTATGTTTTAAGCTTGACTTTTTGTTGTTCTGATAAACGGAGATTTATTATGAAAAATATTGTACTTATCGGTATGCCAGGGGCGGGCAAGAGCACAATCGGCGTTTTGCTTGCAAAATCTATGCTGATGGATTTTACGGACACAGATTTGCTCATTCAAAAGAAATATTCAAGTGCACTCTGTGATATTATTGCAAATCACGGAATTGAAGATTTTCTCATCATAGAAAACGATGTTATCTGCAGCTATGATTTTTACAATTGCGTTGTCGCAACGGGCGGCAGTGCGGTTTACGGCGAAGAAGCGATGAAAAAGCTAAAAGAAACAGGGAGAGTTGTTTATCTTAAGGTTTTGCCCGAAGAGCTTGAGAAACGCATCAACAACATTCATACAAGGGGAATTGCAATGAAAGACGGCACAACCATTGCCGAACTTTACACCGAAAGAGCCTCTCTTTATGAAAAATATGCGGATATTACGGTTGACTGCACAAATTTGATGCCTGAACAATGTGTTGATGAAATTTCTGCTTTATTAGAAACCGAATAAAACATTAAAATGCACCTTTGATTAGAGAGGGTGCATTTTGTACTTTAAAAAACGGTAACCACAGCATATTGTATAAATGATTATATATTATATATACATTTAATATATATGTTTTTGTCGGGCGGTTCGATTTAACGTGGTAAAGTCCCAAAACCCTTGATACGCTTAGGTTTCAGGGCTTGAAAAAATTTAAAAAAATATAAAAAAAAGCTTGACATTGGTAAAAGCTTGTGTTATCATAATCGAGCATGCTGTCGTAGTAGGGGGTAATATGCCCTGATGAAGAAAACGACCGCACGCAGATATGCGTTGATGCAGGAGGTGGCCGCTCACCGAAGCGGGAAATTTCTGCGGAGTATGTCCGATTTTAAACCGGGCGAATTGTGTCCATGCACAGGTCTGCCGTTCCCGGGCAGCCTTGCTGCGGGATACCTATGTGCAAACGAGCGAAAGCTTTCCCGGAAATATGTTTTTCCGGTTTTTAAATCGGTCGGGTTGAAACACCCGGGTCGGTTTTCACGAATTTGCAGCCCGCCAAATTCTAAGGAGGCGTTAACATGGCAGTTAAGGGAAAGATCAGAATCAGACTTAAGGGTTATGACCACAACCTTGTTGACAAGGCAGCGGAAAAGATTGTTGAAACAGATAAGAGAACAAACGCTCAGGTTTCAGGTCCCGTTCCGCTTCCCACAGAAAAGGAAGTTGTTACAATCCTTCGCGCAGTTCACAAGTATAAGGACAGCCGCGAACAGTTTGAACAGAGAACACACAAAAGGCTTATCGACATCATCAGACCCTCAGCTAAGACAGTTGAAGCTCTGACAGGTCTTGAGCTTCCCGCAGGCGTTGAAATCGAAATCAAGCTTTGATTTTAGCGAATGCAGGTCATGTTGGCCAAAAGGTCAACCAATAACCTAAAGGAGGAAAGCATTAATATGCAGAAAGCAATCATCGGCAAGAAAATCGGTATGACACAGATTTTCGATGCAAAGGGAAACGTAATTCCCGTAACAGTTGTTGAAGCAGGCCCCTGCAACGTTGTTATGAAGAAAACAATCGAAAACGACGGTTATGAAGCAGTTCAGCTCGGCTTCGGCGATGTAAAAGTTCAGCGCGTGAACAAGCCCATGATGGGTCACTTCAAGAAGGCTGACGTTGCTCCCAAGAAGACTCTTAAAGAGTTCAAGCTTGACGATATGGCAAGCATCAACGTGGGCGACACAATCAAGGCAGACATCTTTGCAATCGGCGACAAGGTAGACGTTGTTGGTACAAGCAAGGGTAAGGGTACTGCCGGTTCAATCAAGAGATGGAACTTCTCAAGACTCAAAGAGTCACACGGTACAGGTCCTGTTGCAAGACATGCCGGTTCACTCGGCGCTTGCTCCGATCCCTCAAGAGTTTACAAGGGAAAGAAGCTTGCAGGTCACCTCGGCTGCGAAAGAGTTACCATCCAGAATCTTGAAATCGCAAAAATCGACGCAGACAACAACCTCATCGCTGTTAAGGGTGCCATCCCCGGCCCCAAGGGCGGCATCGTTGTTATCCGCGACGCAGTTAAGAAAGCATAAGGAAAGGAGTAGAAAAGAATGCCTACAGTATCAGTATTCGACATGACAGGTAAGAAGCTTTCCGATATGGAGCTCAATGCTAACATCTTCGGAATCGAGCCCAGCATTCCTGCTATGCACCTTTGCGTAGTAAGCTATCTGGCAAATCAGCGTCAGGGCACACAGTCTACTCTTACCAGATCAGAAGTAAGCGGCGGCGGCAAGAAGCCTTGGAGACAGAAAGGCACAGGCCGCGCAAGACAGGGTTCAACAAGAGCTCCCCAGTGGTATCACGGCGGTATCGCTCACGGACCCAAGCCCCGCGATTATCAGAAGTCAATCAATAAGAAGGTTAGAAGACTCGCTATGAAGTCTGCTCTTTCTTCAAAGGTTGCTGACAGCGAGCTTATCGTTCTTGACGATATCAAGCTTGACGCAATCAAGACTAAGGAAATGGCAAAGGTTGTTAACGCTCTTGAAACAGGCAAGAAGGTGCTCTTCGTTCTTCCTGAAAAGAACGACATCATCTATCGTTCAGCCCGCAACATCGCAGGCGTTAAAACAACTCTCGTTTCCACACTTAACGTTTATGACATCCTCAACTGCGACACAGTAGTTGTTCTTAAGGATGCTGTAAGCAAGATCGAGGAGGTTTACGCATGAGTAAAGCAGCACAGGATATAATCCTCCGCCCCGTAATCACAGAAAACAGCATGGACGGCATTGCCGACCGTAAGTATACCTTTGAAGTTGCCAAGGACGCAAACAAGATTGAAATTGCTAAGGCAGTTGAAGAACTTTTTGACGTTAAGGTAGAAAAGGTTAACACAATCAACGTTAACGGTAAGCTCAGAAGATACGGCCGTTTCGAAGGCATGACAGCTTCTCGCAAAAAGGCAATCGTAACTCTTACCGAAGATTCAAAGACAATCGAGTTCTTTGACGGAATGATGTAATCATTAAACCCTATTAAATCCGGCGGTAAAGTATGGAGATGACATTGCTCCGCAAAGCCGCTATAAGGAGAGTGCAAAAAAATGTCTATTAAGGTTTATAAGCCGACTACAAACGCAAGACGTGAAATGTCGGTTACAGATTATTCCGAGCTTTCAAAGGTTGCTCCCGAAAGAAGCCTTCTTGTTTCACTCAAGAAGAACAGCGGCCGTAACAGCTACGGAAGAATCACAGTTCGTCATCGCGGTGGCGGACAGAGAAGAAAGTACCGCGTTATCGACTTCAAGAGAGATAAGTTCGATATTCCCGCAACAGTAGCAAGCGTTGAGTATGATCCCAATCGCTCAGCTTTCATCGCTCTTCTTCAGTATGAAGACGGCGAAAAGAGATACATCCTTCAGCCTGCAGGTTTGAAGGTTGGCGATACCGTTGTTGCCGGCCCCTCAGCTGACATCAAAGCAGGTAACGCACTTCCCCTCACCAACATCCCCGTTGGTACAGTTGTTCACAACGTTGAGCTTTACCCCGGCAGAGGCGGCCAGCTTGCAAGAGCAGCAGGTAACTCCGCTCAGCTTATGGCTAAAGAAGGCGTTTACGCTCTTCTCCGTCTTCCCTCAGGCGAGCTTCGCAACGTTCCCGCAACATGTATGGCTACAGTTGGTCAGGTTGGTAATCTCGACCATGAAAACGTTAAGGTTGGTAAGGCCGGCCGTAAACGTCATATGGGCTGGAGACCCACAGTTCGCGGTTCAGTAATGAACCCCTGCGATCACCCCCACGGTGGTGGTGAAGGCCGTTCACCCATCGGTAGACCCGGTCCTGTAACTCCTTGGGGCAAGCCTGCTCTTGGTTACAAGACAAGAAAAACAAAGAAAACGTCCGACAAGCTTATCATAAAGCGTCGTAACGACAAATAAGTGAAAGGAGCAGATAATAATGGGCAGAAGCGTTAAAAAAGGACCTTTCGTGCAGCCTAAACTGCTCGAAAGAGTTCAGAAGATGAATGAAGCCGGCGAGAAGCAGGTTCTTAAGACCTGGAGCCGCGCATCCACAATCTTCCCCGACTTTGTCGGCCACACATTTGCTGTTCACGACGGACGTAAGCACGTTCCTGTTTATGTAACAGAGGATATGGTTGGTCATAAGCTCGGCGAATTTGCACCTACAAGAACCTTTAAAGGTCATGCAGGTTCAAAGACATCAAATAACGGTAAATAATCGGCGAAAGGAGTGTATTAATAATGTCAGATATGGTTGCAACTGCGAAAGCAACATATATCCGTATTGCGCCTCGCAAGGTTCAGATTGTGCTTGATTTAATCCGCAATCAGCCCGCAGATAAGGCAATGGCAATTCTCAAGTACACGCCCAAGGCCGCGTGTGAACCCTTGATGAAGCTTTTAAAATCAGCAATTGCAAACGCTGAAAACAACAACAACATGGACGTAAGCAAGCTCTATGTTGCAGAATGCAGCGTTAGCCAGGGACCCACCCTTAAGAGAATCAGACCCAGAGCTCAGGGTAGAGCGTTCCGTATAAACAAGAAAACATCTCATATCACCCTTGTACTCAAGGAAATGGAATAAGAGAAGGAGGAGGTTAAACAATGGGACAGAAAATTAATCCTACCGGTTTAAGAATCGGTGTTATTAAGAACTGGGAATCTCGCTGGTATGCAGCTCCCAACAAGTTCGGCGATATGCTCGTTGAGGATTACAATCTCCGTGAGTACCTTCTCGAGAAGCTTGCTCCCGCAGGCGTTCCTAAGGTTGAGATTGAGCGTGACGCTAAGCGCGTTTACATCAATATTCACTGCGCAAAGCCCGGTATGGTTATCGGCAGACAGGGCGCAGAAATTGAAAAGCTCAAGAAGATCTGTGAGAAGAAGCTCGGCGGCAAAGAGGTTTCGCTCAACATTATCGAAATCAAGCAGCCCGACCTTAACGCACAGCTCGTTGCTGAAAGCATTGCTTCACAGCTCGAAAGAAGAATTTCTTACCGCCGCGCTCTTAAGCAGGCTATCGGCCGTGCTATGAAGCTTGGCGCAAAGGGCATCAAGACTCAGGTTTCAGGCCGTGTTGGCGGTGCAGAAATTGCACGTTCAGAAAGCTATCATGAAGGAACAATTCCCCTTCAGACAATCAGAGCAGACATCGACTACGGTTTTGCAGAAGCAAAAACAACCTACGGCCGCATCGGTGTTAAAGTATGGCTTTACAGAGGCGAGGTTCTCCGCGAAAGCAGAAACACAAATTCTCGCCCCAGAAGACGCAGAGAAGGAGGTAACTCATAATGCTTTTACCTAAGCGCGTTAAGCACAGAAGAGTGCAGAGAGGCAGACTTAAGGGTAAGGCTACCAGAGGTAACACAGTTACTTACGGTCAGTACGGCCTTGTAGCTCTTGAGCCCGCATGGATTACCTCAAATCAGATCGAGGCAGCCCGTATTGCTATGACAAGATATATCAAGCGTGGCGGTCAGGTTTGGATTAAGATTTTCCCCGACAAGCCCATCACAGAGAAGCCCGCTGAAACCCGAATGGGTTCAGGTAAAGGTTCTCCCGAATATTGGGTAGCCGTTGTTAAGCCCGGCAGAGTAATGTTTGAAATCGCCGGTGTTGACAGAGAGCTCGCAGCTGAAGCTATGCGTCTTGCAGCTATGAAGCTTCCTATTAAATGTAAATTTGTTACTAAAGAAGAATTGGGTGGTGAGCAATAATGAAAGCCAGTGAAATCAGAAAACTTTCCGCCGAACAGCTTGACGCAAAGCTTGTTGAGCTGAAGGATGAGCTGTTTAAGCTGCGCTTCCAGCAAGCCGTTAACCAGCTCGAAAACCCGATGCGAATCAGTGCCGTTAAAAAAGATATAGCTCGAATCAAAACAATTCAGAGAGATATCGAACTCCACGGCACTAAGGCGTAAGGAAAGGGAGGTTAAAGTTCAATGGAAAGAAACCTCAGAAAAACTCGCGTTGGTATTGTTACCAGCGATAAGATGGATAAGACCGTAGTTGTTTCCGTTAAGGACAGGGTCAAGCATCCTCTTTATAAGAAAATCGTTAACAACACATACAAGCTTAAGGCACATGACGAAAACAATATGTGCGGCATGGGTGACCGTGTTCTTGTTATGGAAACCCGTCCTCTGTCAAAGGACAAGAGATGGCGTGTAGTAGAAATCATTGAGAAGGCTAAATAATTTAGCCGAAGTGTAAGGAGGAAAACACTGTGATACAGCAACAGAGTTACCTCAAGGTTGCCGACAACACCGGCGCGAAGGAAATTATGTGCATTCGCGTTCTCGGCGGTTCCGGCAGGAGGTATGCCAATATTGGCGACGTCGTTGTTGCTTCTGTTAAAAAAGCAACACCCGGTGGCGTAGTAAAAAAAGGCGATGTTGTAAAAGCGGTAGTAGTACGCACCGCAAGCGGCCTTCGCCGTGA
>JAZNRJ010000026.1:0-80436 GCA_045590675.1 Acutalibacteraceae bacterium | reverse complement strand
TCCCAGCCGTAAAGACCTTGCTCAAGGCAGGTGTTGAAAGATGTTCTTATATGCGACTGATAGCGGTAATAGCATTGATTTGACGGCAATTTCCCGTGATAAGAAACTCCGTAACCCCTCGGCATAGGCTCAAACATAAACTCAACAACAGCCCAGCAGGGCTTGGGCATTGTGTATCTTGCCCTTGCATAGCCTTTGGCGGCAGGGGTTTCTTTATATATAACCGTAGGGGGCGAAAAATCAGCGTTAAGAGAATATCTTTCCTTGAGAAGATTGTCAATAACTTCAAGCTGAATTTTGCCGGTTGTGTTTATGGTGATTTCTTTTTGACCGTTTTCCCATTTTGCATCTATATAGGGTTCTTCATCGGAAAGTTGGCTCAATGCGTGAGCAAAAACGGGCAGCTTGAGTTCATCGCCGTCTGACGGTGTAACCTTAACTCTCAAAAACGGATTAACAAGCTTTGCGTTTTCGCTGACGGAAAGCGAGCCTACAAAATGGCCGGTTTTGGCACTCGGCAGGCCGCAGACTGCGGCAATATCTCCGCTTGTAAGAATGCCCGAATCAACAAGTTTTGCACCGTTGAACTTTTTAATCTGCGATATTTTTTCTTTGGCAGGGAGCTTTTTTTCAATTTCAACAGCTTCGTTTTCTTGACTGATTATTGTTGACGCTTCTGACGGAGAAAAAATTTCAATTTCGTCACGGTTGGCAAGCTGACCGCCGAAAAGTCTTATGTGAGATATTTTGCCCAAAGATTTATCGTGCTCAATTTTAAAAACTATGCCGCAAAGGCTGTCGGTTTCTCTGCGTTTGGAATCAGGCATAAATTCGGCAAGAACATCGGCAAGTTCTTTTATTCCGCAGGCAAATTTTGCGCTGCCGCAAAGAACGGGCATCAAACGGCAATTCGCAATTTCTTTTTTTGCAAGTTCGGTGGCTTTTTCGGGGCTTAGGGTATCATCACTAAGATAAGCTTCCGCAGCTTCGTCATTAATATCGGCGAGTGCTTCGGTTGCTGACAATGCAAAACCGTTATCGCTTTTTCTTGTGACCCGTGCAGCTTCACAGCCTTCGTTTTCACAGCTGCAAAGCATAAGGCAAGCTCTTGGGGATGCTGTCTTGAGTTCTTTTAAAACATTTTCAATGTCAGAACCTGCACGGTCAACTTTATTGATAAAAACCGCTGTGGGTAAATTTGCCGTATCAAGCGATTTGAGAATAGCTTCGGTGTGTGCTCTTATACCCTCAACTGCGGAGATTATAACAACTGCGTAATCAAGTGCGGTGAGAGCACGCTCAACTTCGCCTGCAAAATCAATGTGTCCGGGAGTGTCGATTATATTGAACGTAACACCGTTCCATTGTGTGCAGGCTGCAGCTGTGCGCACCGAAATACCTCTTTGTTTTTCAACCGAAAGGCTGTCTGTTGCCGCCGTACCGCTGTCAACGCTTCCTGCATTGCGGATTGCACCTGTGAGAAAAAGCAATTGCTCTGTGAGCGTTGTTTTACCTGAGTCAACGTGGGCAAGTATTCCTATGTTATGAAATTTTGGCGGCATTGATTCACCTTCTTTAAATAGCTTCGTAAAGAATAAGTTCCGATGACATTGAGCCGGGAATATTGGCAATTATGCCGTTTTGCATAAGCTCTCTGCCTGAAATTTCAAAGCTTGAATGGCTGTTGTCAAGCGTGATTTTATATTGTTTTGAGAGGTCTGCACCTTTGGGCTTAACAAGAATTTCACCCTTTGCGCCGGCAAGTGCAAAAACGGTAACAGCACCTTTTTCACAATCGGGAGAAGCGATTTCCGTTACGCAGAAATCATCCTTTTTAACATCGGGTGTGTGGTGGAATATTTTTGATTTTGCGAGGAAGGGGCGGATAAAACTTTTATAAGTTTCAATACTGTGGCAGATAAATTCCATCTGTTCGCTGTTAACCTGTGCACCGTGAGGTGCAACAACGTTTAGTGAAATATGCCCCAGCATACAGTTTCTCAATTGCAAATCAAATGAGCCGTAGGAATGGCATCCCATTCCTGCAAAAAGTCTGTCAACTCTTTCGGGCGGCAAAGCCATTGTCATACCGTTGGTGATTTGAATTGACTGCGGAGCACATTGGCAGTCGGAAACCCAAGTGTGGTTGAAAAATCTCATCATTCCAAGGTCAGTTCTTCCTCCGCCGCCTGCGCAGTTTTCAAAAATAACGTTTGGAAAACGTTTTTTTAGCCTTTCATACATTGCGTAAACCGCATTGATGTGTCGGATTGAAACGCACTCAGAGTTGCGTATGCCGAAATATTCCGTAAAGTCAACGTTATGATCAACTCTGAGCAGGTCAAGCTTATATTCCGTGATTATTCTTGCAAGTTCGCTTTCAGCCCATTCTGCAACTTCGGGCACAGAAAAATCAAGATATTTTGCGCTTGCTTCGCCAAACGGATTAACCGAAAACCATTCGGGATGAGTTTCGTGGATATTACAATATTTTCCTGCGGATTCGATATCTACCCAAAGACCGAATTTTAATCCGTTTTTGTGAGCGAAATCCGATATTTCTTCAAGCCCGTTGGGGTATCTTAAAGCATCGGGGATATTTATTCCGTTATAGTCACCCCATTCTGCTTCTTTACCGGGAGGACACTCCCAACCGGCATCTACCGTAAAGATTTCACCGCCCATTTGAGCAAATTGAATAATGTATTCCTTGCTTGTTTCAACGCTCATATCGTGTTCTGCGCCCATGCCGCAGTTGATAAGAGCTTGACTTCCGTCGGCTTCAGGCATAGTGAAAACGGATTTACGGATATGTTCAAACATTTCGTTTACGGCTTCGTCAACTCCGCCGAAAATATGGCCGATATGAAGCTCAGGACTTACAAATGTTTCGTGCGGTTTTAAAATAAGCATAGGGTTGTGCGATGCTATTTCCGCTTTAAAGGCAAGGCGTGTTGAGTCTCGGCCGGGCTGAGCGTTATAATCAAGTGTAAAACGGCAACCGCCACTCCAACCCAACTGCATAAACCACATTCTGCCGGTCAGATTGTTGCGGATAAAGAGCAGGGGATGGCGGAAACGGTCACGGTTATAGCGTGTGTCAATCGAAGTAACCTCGGGATGAAGAGAACGCCATATGAATTCGCCTTCTTTTCCCCAACTGTCATTGCTGAAATAGCCTATCGAATAAACACTTTCAATGTCAGGCTGTGAAGAATATCTGCCGGTTTCGCAGATTTCAATTCCGCCGCTCATAACCGAGAGTCTGCTTAGATTGAGGCATTCATCGCTGCGGTTTTCAATTTCAATGTGACGGCTGAACATAGCTGTGCCGTCAAGATGAGTGTGTATTCTTATTATAACAGGTTTAATTTTACTTTTGAGAGTGAGAACCGATTTTATTTTTTCTTCAGTTTTTTCGGTGCAGAAATCAACAAACTCAAGCTCGAAGTCAACGCTTTGACCGTCAATTTCAATATTAAAAGCAAACGGTTCCGTAAATCTCTTTTTTTCAAGCCTTACCGAACACTTTTCAAGCAGGTTAAGCGGATAGCCTGCTGCATTCCATCCGGCAGCAACAAGACCTCCGTTGCAGAACACCTCTTCATAAACGTTTGGTCCGCTTCTGTAGCAAAAAGAAGGGGAACTGTCTGTTTGGTAGAATATATCTGAATATTTATTCATAAAACCACTCCGATAAACGTTATGTTTTTAGGTTAACCCAAAACGGAATAAATGTCAATAAAATGAGCTTTTAATTTTTGAATAACGGTTGAGTTATAGATTTAAGAATGTTATAATTTACTCATATCAAATTGAATGGGTGATATTATGAATAAAATTTTCAGTTCTGTTCCTCTGCCATCTTTGACCACACCCGCCGAATATAATTGCGGAAGAGGTTCATATATGATTAAGTATTCGGAGGCAGAAAAAAGCGATTTTGATGTATACTGCAACGAAGTTGAAAAATGCGGTTTCAGCCTTTATGATGAAACTGAAATAAAAACCAATTTTCATAAAACATATAAAAAAGATATTGTTCTTCACATTTATTATATAGAAACTGAAAAAGTTCTTCGCATTGTTGCTGACCCGTTTACAAAGCTTTATCCTATTCAGCCTCAGACAGGCTGCAAAGAATATCCCGTAACTCTTTGGCAGTTTGAGGTTGACCATTCGCTTATTGATTGCGGAATGTGTTATATAATCCGTTCTTCTGACGGCAGATTCTTTGTTATTGACAGTGCTCATCCTTATTCTGTAAATGACGATATAAGGCTTTGCGATTTTCTTTATAGTCTTACCGGTGGAAGCAAGCCTGTTGTTTCGGGCTGGTTTTTCTCTCACGGTCACGATGACCATATAGGAAAAGCTATGGATGTCATAGAATATTATAAAGATAAGATTGAAATTCAGGCCATTTATTATAATTTTCCGCCCCATGACCACAGAGATTCCGGTGCATGGTGTCCGGCCGGTAAAGGTTTTGTCGAACGTTTTGAAAAGCTTATGGATGCAACGCCCGAAATTCCTAAAATCCGCTTGCATACAGGTCAACGCTTTTATGCCGGTAATCTGGAGTTTACCGTGCTTTGCACCCACGAAGATATATTTCCCAATTCTGTCAAAGACTATAACAACACTTCAACCGCTTTGATGATGTGCGCCGAGGGCAGCAAGGTTCTCTTTCCCGGCGATTGCTCTGCAGAAAGTGACAAGGTTCTCGTTAAAAGATACGGCGATTATCTTAAGTGCGACGTTGTTCAGATGTCTCATCACGGTCACAGCGGAACTTCACCTGATTTTTACCGTTTTGCAGATGCAGAATGCGTTCTTTTTCCGATAACCGAAATCAAGTTTGATGAAGAGCTGCCCAGGCAGGAAGCTAACAGAGCGGCAATTGACATTGCAAAAGAATATTACATTGCTTCAAACGGAACTGTTGAAATTCAGTTGCCCTATGTTTACGGCAATACTAAAGTTTATCCCGATGAAACTTTTGAAGATTTTAACGGAATATTCAACCTTTGGTGTTATGAATATACGGATGAATATAAAGAACAGCTCCGCAAAGAATTTAAAGAAAGAAGCAAAAAATAAAAAACTGAAGCCGCAGTTTGATTTTACCAAACTGCGGCTGATTTTTATTCAATCCACGATATAAAATTATAGCTGTCAAGAATCTTGAAAAACTGAGCAAGCCTTTCATAAAGTGGGTGAGCCTCTTCACCGAAATGTGCATCAACCTCAACGCCAAGCTCTGTTATTGTTTTTTTGCCGTCAATCAGAGGCCACACAAAACTGCCTGTTTTATCAAGGTGAATATAGCTTATTCTGGGCTTCTTCAGAAGCTTTTGGGCAATGCGGTTCATTGCGCCTTTGTTCTCAATTTCAAGGGTTACAATTCCGTTTTCATCTTGAGACCAAGGAATATTTTCAGGATGAACAGGGATTTTTTCAAGATAGTTTTTGTCAATTTTCTGTTTTTTCATATCTTACTTACTTTTCTTTTTCTTCCAAACGGAGAATTTAAGAAGTGAAAGAACAACAAGACCGAAAACAAGAAGTGCCAAAACTTTTGCAATGCCTTCAGGCAGGTTAAGGAAGCCTGAGATATCAATAACCTTGTCAAGGCCAACAACTGCAAGCAGAGCAAGAAGAATACCCACAAGGCCTTCACCTGCAATCATACCTGAGCAGAAAAGAATGCCGTCGTTAGTAATTCTTGTTTTTTCTTTTTCTTCTTTCTTCATTTTGTCAATAACAAGTCTTACAATGCCGCCAACCATAATGCAGGCATTGAGATGAACGGGCAGATAAACGCCGATTGCAAAAGGAAGAACGGGAATGCCGAGTATTTCAATAATAATTGCAATGAATACACCGATGAAAACAAGACCCCAGGGAAGATTGCCGTCCATAACGCCCTCAATAATCATCTTCATAAGTGTTGCCTGGGGAGCTGCAAGCTCGTTTGTACCGAAGCCCCATGCGGAATCAAGCAGATTAAGTGTTCCGCCGATTGCAAGCGCAGCTGCAACAACACCAAGGATTTCGCCAAACTGCTGTTTCTTGGGAGTTGCGCCGAGAAGATAACCTGTTTTAAGGTCCTGTGAAGTGTCACCCGAAATAGCGGCAACAATGCAGATAATTGAGCCGATTGCAATTGCAGCTCTCATACCGTGTGCACCGGTATCACCTGTTATTTTAAGAATAACTGTAGCAATAAGAAGGGTTGCGATAGCCATACCTGAAACGGGGTTGTTGCTGCTGCCTACAAGGCCAACCATTCTTGATGAAACAGTTGCAAAGAAGAAGCCGAAAATAACAACAATCGCTGCACCGAGGAGTGAAACGGGAATTGCGGGCACAAGCCAAACAAGAAGAGTAAGAACAGCAATTGTGATAAGAACAATCTTCATGCTGATGCTCTGGTTTGTGCGTTCTGAGCCAACGTCAGAACCGCTTGCCATGCCCTTAACTGCATCTTTGAATGTGCGGATAATAAGGGGCAGAGATTTAATAAGGCTGATAATACCGCCGGCAGCAAGAGCACCTGCACCGATATAACGGATGTATGAGCTCCAGATTGCACTTGCACCGCCATCGGCAAACATTTCACCGATGGGAGCTGTTCCGGGGTAAAGGGTGAGGGTTTCGCCAAAAAGAACAATTATAGGAATTATAACAAGCCAGCTGAGAACGCCGCCTGCAAACATATATGATGAAATTTTGGGGCCGCAAATGTAGCCAACGCTCATAACAGCAGGGTAAATCTGTGTTCCGATTTCGCCTGCGTAGCCTTTGACTCTGAATGAAATTTCACCGGGAACAGCCTTAAGGCCGTCGATGATGAATTTAAAAAATGCGGCAAAGCCCATACCTGCAAAAACGGTTGATGCGTTTGCGCCGCCTTCTTCACCTGCAAGCAGAACTTCAGCACAGGCAGTTCCTTCGGGATAGGGGAGAGTGCCGTGCTCTTTAACAATGAGAGCATTGCGAAGCGGAACCATAAAGAAAACACCGAGAAGGCCGCCAAGAAGAGCTATAACGGTGATTTCAAGCATACCGGGTTTATCCATTTTGCCTTCCGATGCCCAAAGATAAAGGGCGGGGATGGTGAAAATTGCACCGGCGGCAAGTGATTCACCGGCTGAACCGACTGTCTGAACAATGTTGCTTTCAAGAATTGAGTTTTTACGCATAATAACACGGATTACGCCCATAGCGATAACCGCTGCCGGAATTGAAGCGGAAACAGTCATACCAACTCTTAATCCGAGATATGCATTTGCTGCACCGAAAATAACAGCAAGAAGGATGCCCATAACAATTGAGGTGATTGTGAGCTCGGGTGTTACCTTGCTTGCGGGAATATACGGCTTGAACTGATTGTTATCCTGCATATGTATCTCCTTTGTTTAAACATATTTCTTCTATATTACAAAAAATAACTTGTTTTTGCAAGAGGAAAAAGCATTTTTCTTTAATTTATACAATTAAATTACATTTATTTTTACAAAAAAATTTAAGCTATAAAAGCATTTATCGGCAAAATGGAGAATATCTGAAAAAACTTGACTTTGCAATATTTTGAAAGTATACTAATTTTTATATTAAAGTATATGGGAGAAAAGTTTATGAAAAGTGTTGCCGATTATTTCGGCTGTATGGTTTTTGATGACAATGCGATGAGAGCAAGATTGCCTAAAGAAACCTACAAAGCAATGAAAAAAACAATTAAAGACGGAAAGCGTCTTGATATAGAGGTTGCCAACGTTGTTGCCAATGCCATGAAAGAATGGGCGGTTGAAAACGGAGTTACTCATTTTACCCATTGGTTCCAGCCGATGACGGGAATCACTGCTGAAAAGCATGACAGCTTTATTTCTCCTACATCCGACAGTTCCGTAATTATGGAGTTTTCAGGTAAGGAGCTGGTAAAGGGTGAATCCGATGCTTCGTCATTCCCTTCTGGCGGACTCAGAGCAACTTTTGAAGCAAGAGGCTATACAGCTTGGGACCCCACGTCATACGCTTTTATTAAAGAAGGCGTTCTTTGTATCCCCACTGCTTTCTGCTCCTACGGCGGTGAAGCTCTTGATAAAAAAACTCCTTTGCTTCGCTCAATGGAAGCTATCAGTAAACAAACTGTAAGAATTCTCAAGCTTTTCGGTCAGGAATATACTACGGTTAAAACAACCGTCGGACCCGAGCAGGAGTATTTTCTCATTGATGAATCAATGTATGAGAAAAGAAAAGACCTTAAATTTACCGGCAGAACTCTTTTTGGCGCAAAGCCTCCCAAAGGTCAGGAAATGGATGACCATTATTTCGGTTCAATTAAACCCAGAGTTGCCGAATATATGAAAGACCTTGATGAAGAACTCTGGAAGCTTGGCGTTCTTGCAAAAACAGAGCATAACGAAGCTGCTCCCGCTCAGCACGAGCTTGCTCCTATTTTTACAACAACAAACATCGCTACTGACCATAATCAGCTCACAAAGGAGCTTATGCAGAAGGTTGCCCGAAAGCACGGAATGGTGTGCCTTCTTCACGAAAAGCCTTTTAAAGGTGTCAGCGGCAGCGGCAAACATAACAACTGGTCAATATCAACCAACACCGGCATAAATCTTCTTGAACCGGGCGAAACCCCTTATGAGAATGCTCAGTTTTTGCTTTTCCTTTGCGCAGTTATCAAAGCGGTTGATAATTATCAGGATCTTCTCAGAATTTCAATTGCCAGCGCAGGCAATGACCATCGTCTCGGTGCCGACGAAGCTCCGCCTGCAATTGTTTCAATGTTCCTCGGTGATGAGCTTAATGAAATTCTTGAGGCTATAGAAAACGATACAGCTTACGATGCCAAAGAAAAAGTTCAGATGAAGGTCGGCGTTCACGTTCTTCCCAGATTCCCCAAGGATACTACCGACAGAAACAGAACTTCGCCTTTTGCTTTCACAGGAAATAAGTTTGAGTTCAGAATGCTTGGTTCGGCAAGCTCAATTGCAAGTGCCAATATTGTTCTTAATACAGCCGTTGCAGAATCGCTTAAATCATATGCGGACAGGCTTGAAAATGTTGATAATTTTGAAGAAGCCCTTCACGCTCTTATCAAAAAGACAATCAAAGACCACAAACGCATTATATTTAACGGTAACGGCTATGATGATGAATGGGTAAAAGAAGCTGAAGAACGCGGACTTCTTAACCTGAGAACAACTCCTGATTGTCTGCCTTATATGCTTCACGATAAGAATGTTAAGCTTTTTGAAGAACACAAAGTTTTCAATAAAGCTGAGCTTGAATCAAGATGTGAAATTTACTTTGAAAATTATAACAAAACAGTTAATATTGAAGCACTTACAATGATTGATATGGTTAAAAGAGATATTCTCCCTGCCATTTCTTCATATGTTAAAGTGCTCAGCGAAAATGCAAGTGCCGATAACGCTTTTATTGCTGATATTGATTGCAATTACGAAAAAGAAACTGTGCTCAGGCTTGCTCAGCTTAAGCAGACTGCTTATTCAAAAACACTTATTCTTGAATCTGAAATTGAAAAAACAAAAACACTTTCAAGCGTTGAATCGGCTCAGATGTTTAAATCGGTTATTCTTCCGCTTATGGAAGAAATCAGAGCTGCAGTTGATGAGGCGGAAACAATCACCGCATCCGAATACTGGCCTTATCCGTCATACGGCGATATTCTTTTCAGCGTTCAGTAATAATAACAAAATCCCGAAGATTTTTAAAATCTTCGGGATTTTTTACTTCAATTTATTCTTTTTCTCCGTTGCGAATAGCAACTCTTCTGACCTTACCGCTGAAGGTTTTAGGCAGAGCATCAACAAACTCAACTATTCTGGGATATTTATAAGGAGCAGTATTGACTTTAACATAGTTCTGAAGCTCTTTGACAAGCTCATCCGAACCTTCATAGCCTTCGCGGAGAACAACGGTTGCTTTAACAACAAAGCCTCTGACCGGGTCGGGGACACCGGTAACGGCAACCTCCATGACTGAGGGGTGTTCAAGCATAACGCTTTCAATTTCAAACGGGCCTATTCTGTAGCCCGATGACTTGATAACGTCATCGTTTCTGCCGAAGTAAACGAAACGTCCCTGCTCATCTCTGTAAGCAAGATCGCCCGTATGGAAAAAGCCGTTTCTGAATGCGTGGGCGGTTTCTTCTTCGTCAAAATTATATCCCGAAAGAATACCGCATGGGTGTTCTTTAACCGAGGGGGATTTGATGCAGATTTCGCCGATTGTACCTCTCTGGCAATGGTTGCCCTCATCGTCAAGAATGTGAACATCAAGACCGGGGGCGGGGAAGCCGATTGCGCCGGGCTGCGGCTTTGTCCAGGGATAAATTGTGCAAATGCTTACGGGGGTTTCGCTCATGCCGAAGCCTTCGTAAATTTCAAGGCCCGTTGCTTCTTTCCATTTGTTGAAAATGTCGGCGTTGAGTGCTTCGCCTGCCGTGCAGCAATGTGTTACAGATGAAAGGTCGTATTTTGAAACGTCGTTCTTTAACATCATACGGTACATTGTGGGCGGTGCACAGAATGTTGTGATTTTGTATTTTTCGATTTTTGCAAGAATATCCGCACCGTCGAATTTTTCAAAATCATAAACAAAGTTTGCGGTTTCACCCATCCACTGACCGTAATATTTACCCCAAAGGGATTTAGCCCAGCCGGTATCTGAAATTGTGAAATGCATACCGCCATCAACAACGTGATGCCAAAAAACGCCTGTCATAATGTGACCGAGAGGATATTTGAAATCGTGGGTGATGATTTTGGGGTAACCGGTTGTGCCTGAAGAAAAGTTGATTATCATTGTGTCATCAACTGATGTGGCGTCGTCGCCGGTAGGCCTTGTCCACTCTTCGCTTGCTTTTTCAAAGCCTTCTTCAAAATCAATCCAGCCTTCAACGTTTTTGTGCTTGGTAACAAACTTTTTAACGATTGTTTCGTACTGGTCTTTTGCTCCGTCAAAATACTCTGTGCATTCATCGTCACCGGTAATAAGAGCATATTTGATTTCAGCTTTGTTACAGCGGTAAAGATAATCCTTTGCCTTGAGCATATTAGAAACGGGAACCATAATTGCGCCGATTTTGTTAAGCG
Source organism: Acutalibacteraceae bacterium (assembly GCA_045590675.1). Taxonomy (GTDB): domain Bacteria; phylum Bacillota; class Clostridia; order Oscillospirales; family Acutalibacteraceae; genus CAG-177. The sequence goes on along the minus strand of JAZNRJ010000026.1, from coordinate 69,295 downwards.
CAAGGGTAACAACCCAGAAAAGATAGCTTCTTTTAAGAACAAGTATCATCGGGTCGCCTTTTTTAACCCCTTGAGAAACAAAGTAGTTGGCGGCTTTGTCAGAAAGACGCTTCATATCGCCAAATGTAAGCTTTTTTTCTTCTCCGTCAGCCGAAACCCAGAGCATCGCAAGCTTGTCCGGCTTTTCGGTTCCCAAAACATCAATTACGTCATAGGCATAGTTGAAGGTCGGTTCATATGTAATTTTAAAATTTTCACGGCAGTCTTTAAGAGAAACAAAAGACTCTCTTGATCTGCCAATAAACTTTTCATAAATGGCCATTATTGTTCTCCAAACAATTTATTTTAATACAAGTGCAATGAACTGTGCTTTTGTATCGCCCACATTTTTGTGTGCATGGGGGATTGTTGAGTCAAAATATGCGCTGTCGCCTTCGCTGAGTTCATAGCAGATGTCGCCTATATAAAGCATAAGCTTGCCTGAAAGAACATAATCGAATTCCTGGCCTTCGTGCTCATCCATAACAGGTGGGTTGCCCGTTGGGTCGATAGTAACAAGGAAAGGCTCAGCCTTTTTGCCCTTGAAAGTATATGCCAGGTGCGAAAATTCATAGCCGGGGTTGCGGTTAACAATATATCCCTTGCCCTTTTTAACAACTGTGCAGTTGGTAAGCCTGGGGGATTCACCGCTGATAATGTCAAGGATATCAACGCCGAGAATCAGAGCGATGTTGTTGAGTGTGCTGATGGCAAAATCATATTCGCCGTGTTCAAACGCATTGTAATCATCCTCTGAAATTTCAAGCTTAGCGGCCATTTCCGATGCGGAAATTTCGCAGGCTTCGCGGAGCGCAGCCACACGAAGGCCGATTTCTTTTAATTCAAGCATTAGGTATCTCCTTAATATTTATTAGTCGAAGTTATAGCCGAGTTCAACAGCCTTGATGTTTGATGCAAGAAGATTCTGCTTCTTTGCGGGAACAACTTTTGACATAACTTTTTCAACGTTTTCATAGGGCATAACACCGGTCTTTTTAATCATATAACCAATCATAATCATATTAGCAAGTCCGGTGAGTCCTTCGTCTGAAGCCATTTTTGTTGCAGGAATATAAAAAGCTTCAACATCGTCTCTTTTAACCTTGCGGTCGATAAGGGAGCTGTCAACAAAAATTTTTGCACCCTCGACAGCTTCATTCTCAAATTTATCAAGTGAAGGCAGGTTCATTGCAATGAGAACATCGGGGTTTGAAACGATAGGGGAGCCGATTTTTGTGTCGCTGAGAATAACGGAGCAGTTACATGTACCGCCTCTCATTTCAGGACCGTATGAGGGAAGCCAGCTAACCTCTTTTTCTTCAAGAAGTCCGTCATATGCGAGGAACTTGCCTGAAAAAAGGATACCCTGGCCACCAAAGCCTGCAAGAAGAATCTGTGATGTCATAATTATTTTTCCTCCTTTTCGGCATATTTATCCTTATAAACACCGAGAGGATAATAAGGAAGCATATTTTCTTCAAGCCATTCAAGAGCTTTTACGGGTGTGAGACCCCAGTTTGTGGGGCATGTTGAAACAACTTCAATAAGTGAAAAGCCTTTGCCTTCAAGCTGATTCTGGAAAGCTTTTTTGATGGCTTTCTTTGCATTCTTAACATTCTTAACATTGTTAACGGCAACTCTTTCAAGGTATGATGCGCCATCAACATTTGAAAGCATTTCGCAAACCTTAACGGGGAAACCAACCTTTTCGGTATCTCTGCCATAAGGTGAAGTCTGGGTAACCTGGCCGGGGAGTGAGGTGGGAGCCATTTGGCCGCCGGTCATGCCGTAAATTGCGTTGTTAACAAAGATGATAGTGATGTTTTCGTTTCTTGCGGCAGCGTGAACTGTTTCGCAAGTACCGATTGATGCAAGGTCGCCGTCACCCTGATAGGTGAATACGATGTTGTCAGGATCTGAACGCTTAACGCCTGTTGCAACTGCGGGAGCTCTGCCGTGGGCGGCTTCAATCATATCGCAGTTAAAATAGTTATAAGCAAATACAGAGCAGCCAACAGGAGCTACACCGATAGTTTTGCCTTCGATACCGAGTTCATCAATAACCTCGGCTACAAGGCGGTGAATAATGCCGTGAGTGCAGCCGGGACAATAATGGAACGGAACATCTGTAAGTGCATGGGGTTTTTCAAAAACAACCATTATTTGTCACCTCCGATTTTATCAGCTTCAGCAATCTTAGCGAGAACGTCAGCTGTTGTGGGAATCATACCGCCTGTTCTGTTGCAAAGGAGAACGGGCTTTTTGCAGCGGGTTGCAAGTTCAATATCTTCAATCATCTGACCCATTGAAAGCTCAACGCTTACAAATGCCTTTACTTTGTTGGCTGCTGCGTTAAGAACATCCTTCGGGAAGGGCCAAAGAGTGATGGGTCTGATCATACCAACCTTGATGCCCTGCTCTCTTGCCTTGTCGATTGCGTTCTGAGAAACTCTTGCGGCAACACCAAAAGCAACGATGCAGATTTCGGCATCTTCCATACGGTATTCGTCATACATAACTTCTTCTTTTTCAATCTTTGCGTAACGCTCGTAACGCTCAAAGTTATATTTTTCAAGCTCGTCGGGCTGGATGAAAAGTGAGTTAACGATGTTGTGTTTTCTTTCACACTTTGTGCCTGTTGTTGCCCATGATTTATCATATTCATTGATTTTGCCCATATCAAGTGAAACGGGTTCCATCATCTGACCCATTGTTCCGTCTGAAAGGAGCATTGCGGGCATTCTGTATTTTTCGGCAAGGTCAAAGCCCTTGAATGTAAGGTCAACCATTTCCTGAACGGAAGCGGGAGCAAGAACGATGAGGTGGAAGTCACCGTGACCGCAGCCCTTTGTTGCCTGGAAGTAGTCTGACTGTGAGGGCTGAATGCCGCCGAGACCGGGGCCGCCTCTCTGAACGTTAACAATAAGTGCAGGGAGGTCAGAGCCTGCAAGGTAAGAGATACCTTCGCTCTTGAGCGAAATTCCGGGGCTTGAGCTTGAGGTCATTGCTCTTTTGCCTGTTGCAGCTGTGCCGTAAATCATATTGATAGCGGCGATTTCACTTTCAGCCTGAAGGAATGTGCCACCGATGAGGGGCATTCTTTTTGCCATGTAAGCGGCAATCTCCGTTTGAGGAGTGATGGGGTAACCGAAGTAATGACGGCAGCCTGCCATAATAGCAGCTTCTGCAAGAGCTTCGTTACCTTTCATTAAAACTTTATCAGCCATATTAATTCTTCCTCCTTACTTTTCAACGGTGATTACGCAGTCAGGGCACATTGTTGCACAGAATGCACAGCCTATGCAAGCTTCCTGGTCTGTAATACCTGCGGGGTGGTAACCCTTGGCGTTGATTTCGTCCTTAAGCAATGCCACAATCTTTTTGGGGCATGCGCCGACGCAAAGACCGCAGCCTTTGCAAAGGTCGGTGTTAAATGTTACTTTTGCCATATGTCTTCCTCCTGTTTTGCCCAGGACTGTCTGACGTAAAGCTTTATCGGGAAACAGTCGGGCAAAATATCTTTAACTTTATCGTATATATCATCTTTAACTGCCGTCATTTTTATCGGCAATCCTGTTGCTTCTGAAATTTCTTTTGCATATTCAGCCGAAGAAATGACCGTTTCGGGGGTTGTTTCTTCACCGAGGTTTGAGTTGTTAACTATTGCCGTGAATTTCATACCGCATGCCGTTTCAATCTCTCTCATAACGCCGAGCGTTGAAGCACAGTCGCGGGTGAGAGGTCTGAATTTATTAATGACAAGCAGCATTTCGTAATTGTTCTGTTCAAGAATGGTTGGCGCATATCTTCCGAGGGCGAGAGCACCTCTGTCGTCACCGCCAACATCTATAACAGCGTGTAAATCCGTGTTATCTACAATTGCATAAGCTTCAGAGGGCAGTGCAGGTACATCAACGTTACTGTTGGCATATTCAGATGAAATAAGGTGAATACCTCTGCTTTCAAGAAAAGCCTCGCTGTCCTTTGTTCTGAAATAAGGGTTAACAATGTCAAGGTCGGCAATATTAACTTTATCATATTTCTTGCGAAGGTAAAGCGCATAGTTAACAGCAACGTTGGTTTTGCCGCTGCCGTAATGACCTGCAAAAAGAGTTATTCGTTTATCTGTCATATTAAAGAACTGTTACCCAGCCGAAGCTGTCTTCAACAGTGCCGCCCTGAATGCCGGTAACGGTGTCATAAAGCTTCTGGCTTACGGGGCCGATTTCGCCGCCGTTGATTGTCATAACGTCATCCTTGAAGCGAAGTTTACCAACGGGTGAGATAACTGCGGCTGTACCTGTGCCGAAGCATTCTTCAAGAGCACCGCTCTTCTGAGCTTCGATGAGCTCGTCAACAGAAATCTTTCTTTCTTCAACGGGGAGTCCCCAACTCTTGCAAAGCTGAATAACGGAGTTTCTTGTGATACCGGGAAGAATGCTGCCGTTGAGCATGGGGGTAACGATTGTTCCGTTAATCTTGAAGAAGATGTTCATTGCGCCAACTTCTTCAATGTACTTTCTCTCAACGCCGTCAAGCCAGAGAACCTGTGAGTATCCGTCATCGTGAGCCTTAACCTGAGCTGCAAGGCTGGCAGCATAGTTACCGCCGGTCTTTGCAAATCCCATACCGCCCTTAACTGCTCTTACATAGTCATCTTCAATCCAAATACCGACGGGAGCAAGACCGCTTGAATAGTAAGCGCCTGAGGGGGAGAGGATTACGATGAAAAGATAAGTCTTTGAGGGAGCAACGCCAAGGAAATCGTCGGTTGCAATAATGAAAGGTCTGATGTAAAGTGAAGTTCCGGGAGCTGAGGGAACCCAGTCGCTGTCAACTTTAACAACTTCGCTTACAGCCTGAACAAAATCTTCAACGGGAAGCTCGGGGATGCAAAGACGTTTGTTGGTATCGTTTGTTCTCTTGGCATTCATTTCGGGTCTGAAAAGACGAATTTCGCCATCCTTGCCCTTATAAGCCTTAAGACCTTCAAACATTTCCTGACCGTAATGGAAAACCATACAGGCAGGTGAGAGAGTGAGGTTACCGTAAGGAACGATTCTGGGATCGTGCCAACCCTGACCCTCTGTATAATTCATCACAAACATATGGTCTGTGAAAATTTTGCCGAAACCGAGATTGCTTTCGTCAGGCTTCTGCTTGGGAGTTGCGGTTTTTTCAATTTTGATGTTTAACATTTTATATACACCCTTTCTGAGTGGCTGGTGTCGGTTATTGTACCGGCATCGGTCATTGTACAAATTAATTATTTACTTGTGCCGTATTTTGCAGCGGCCTCTTCTCTCATTTTATATTTGAGGATTTTGCCTGCTGCGTTTTTGGGGAAGTCTTCAACAAATTCAATGTATCTGGGAACCTTGTGCCTTGCCATATGTGAAAGAATATAATCTTTCATCTGTTCCTCCGTCATTGTTCGGCCTTCTTTAAGAATGATTGCCGCAAGAATTTCCTCGCCGTAACGTTTATCGGGAACGCCGATAACCTGAACGTCCTGAACAGCTTCGTGAGTAAAGATGAATTCTTCGATTTCGCGAGGATAGATGTTTTCGCCGCCGCGGATAATCATATCTTTAAGTCTGCCGGTGATAAGGTAATATCCGTCAGGTCTTCTGCAGGCGATGTCGCCGCTGTGGAGCCAGCCGTCCTTGTCAATTGCGGCTTCGGTTGCCTTGGGCATTTTGTAATAGCCCTTCATTATATTATAGCCTCTGGCAACAAACTCGCCGTTTTCACCGTCAGGTAAATCTTCGCCTGTTTCGGGGTCGATGATTTTACATTCAATGTTGGGAAATGCGCTGCCGACGGTTTCTGTTCTGTTTTCGAGCGACTCGTTAACTTCGCCCATTGTGCATCCGGGTGAAGCTTCTGTCTGACCGTAAACGCTGAGAATTTCGGTCATGTTCATTTCAGCCGCTGCGCGTTTCATAAGCTCAGGCGGACAGTTGGCGCCTGCCATAATGCCTGTTCTCATATATGAAAAATCGGTTTTTGCAAAGTCCTCATGCTGGAACATTGCTATATACATTGTCGGAACACCGTTGAAGCAGGTTATATGTTCCTGATTAATACAGGCAAGTGACGATTTGGCTGAGAAATAAGGCAGGGGGCAAAGTGTGCCGCCGTGGGTCATCATTGATGTCATCGAAAGAACCATGCCGAAGCAATGGAACATCGGCACCTGAATCATCATTCGGTCGGCTGTTGACATATCCATTCTGTCGCCGATGCATTTGCCGTTATTAACAATGTTATAATGAGTGAGCATAACGCCCTTGGGAAATCCGGTTGTTCCCGAAGTGTATTGCATATTGGCAACGTCGTGAGGTTTAACTGCTGCTGCTCTGCGATAAACTTCCTCAACAGGAACTCTGACAGACATATCCATTGCTTCTTCCCAGGTGAGGCAACCCTTCTGGCGGTAACCTACGGTGATGATGTTGCGAAGGAAGGGAAGCTTGCGGCAATGGAGCGGTTTGCCGGGAACAGCAACCTCAAGCTCGGGGCAAAGCTCTGCAATTGACTCTGCATAGTTGGAGTCAAGGCAGGATTCAATTGTAACGAGCGTGTGAGTATCTGACTGTCTGAGCAGATATTCGATTTCGTGGATTTTGTATGCCGTGTTAACGGTAACAAGAACTGCACCGATTTTTGTTGTTGCCCAAAACGTGATGAACCATTGAGGAATGTTGGTTGCCCATACCGCAACCTTGTCGCCCGGCTTAACGCCCATTGCAATAAGCGAACGTGCAAAGGTGTCAACATCATCTCTGAATTCGGAATATGTTCTTGTATAATCAAGAGTGGTATATTTGAAAGCGTACTGGTCAGGGAATTTTTCAACCATCGTATCAAGAACATCGGAGAATGTCTTGTTGATGAGTGAATATTTTTCCCAAACAAATTTGCCGCTTGAGCTTCTGTTGGAATAAAGAAGCTCTTCTGTGTTTTTCTTTGTGTCAAAAACGCTTACAGCGTTGATGAAATGGGGGAATACTATTTCGGCAACTCCGAAGTCTTCCATTGTTTCCGGTTGACATTCATATGAAAGAAATCCGTCATAGTTGACTGAGTTCAACGCTCTGAGCATCGAATCAATAGGGAGGTCACCCTCGCCGACAAGCTTATATTTGAGCTCGCCGTTTTCAACGGCAGAATCCTTAATATGAACGTGCTTTATGTATGCGCCAAGGTTTGTGATTGTTGTTTCGGCTTCTTCGCCGAAAGCCCTGTAAGGATGGTTTATATCCCAAAGGGCGGCAAGGGCATCGCAGGCAAAAATATTGAGCAGGTCTCTGAGCCTTTTTGTGTCGGCATAAATGCCAACGGTTTCAACCAAAAGGGTAACCTCGTCTTTTTCAGCCTTGTCAATAAGTCTGCCGATAAGCGAAATAACGTTAGAATCCTCCGTTTTTACGTCTTCTCCTGTTGCGTATGCGTGGATTCTGACATAAGGACATTTGATTCTTGCGGCTATTTCGATTGCTGTTGCAATTTCTTCATAACCGTCTTCTGCTTTATCTGCATCTGCGATGTTGCAAAAAGTGTCAATGCAGGGGATTGAAAGTGAATTTTCACGCAACTTGTGAACTGTTGCGGATGAATTTTGTTTGCTGAAAGGAGCATCGGAACCGGTAAAACGTTCGTCGGTAATGTTGTGAATTTCAATTCCGTCAAAACCGAGTTCGTTGGCGGTGGTTATAAAGTCAGCCCATGAAAGCTCCTGCCAGCCGTTGGTTGAAAATGACAGTTTCATATGGCTTTCTCCTCATAAACAATTTTGTTAAGTGCGTTGATATAGGCAACTATGCTGGCACCGATAATATCTGTTGAAATGCCTTTGCCTGAATAAAGCTTGCCGTTTGAACGGAGCTTAACAACAGCTTCGCCCATTGCTTCTCTGCCTTCGGTGACAGATTGAATCTGAAAATCATCAAGTTCATAGTGATGGCCGATGATTTTTTCGATTGTCATGAATGCTGCATCAATCGGGCCGTCACCCATGCAGACATCTTTGAGAGTTCTGTTGCCTTTTTCAAGAACAATATTTGCGGTTGATGAAATAATGTTTCCGCTGTTGATAACATAACTTGCAAGTCTGTAAGTGGGAGGCACCTGATTGGCGGCTGAAGCAATGATTGCGTCAAGCTCTTTTGCTCCGATTTGTTTTTTACCCGCAACGCTTTGAAAGGATTCAAATACTTTTGCGGTGTCATCCTCTGAAAGTTCATAGCCGAGCGAAACAATTGCGTTGCTGACTTTTGTTATATCTGCGGTATCGTCAAGCAAAACATTTGCATCAGAAGCGTTTGCACCGTAGCCGAAACTGCCTGATGCGCTGTGTTTTGCATTTGTGATTCTGAGAATCTGGTTTGCTGTGTTGTTGATAGCCATTGAATTAACTTCGTAACTGACATCAATTGTATGACCTTTGACCTGAAGAGCCTTCATAACGTGCTCAAGGTCAGGCAGAGCTTCGCTGCCAACGCAGGTCTTTATCTGATTAACGCCTGCACCAAGGCAAGAGAACACGCAGGCGTTTGCCATATCAAGAGCGTTGCTGCATTCTGCGCTCAGGGTGATTCCTTTTGCTTCGGGAACTGCGTTGTAAATATCGCTGATAAGCGCTGAAAACTCAGAGGGCAAAAGTGCGCCGGCTGTGTCACACACGGTAACGGTTTTTGCTCCGTTTTCAATTGCTGTTTTTATTGCCTTGAAAAGATAATTTTTTTCAGCTCTTGTTGCATCAACTGCTGCAAATTCAACATCGTTACAAATAGATGAACAGTGAGCTGTGAGTGACGCAATAAGTTCAATCATCTTGTCAGGCTTTTTGTGGTAAAAATATTCCATCTGAACGGCCGATACCGGAAGCGAAACAAGGAGCCTCGGCTTCTTTGCTGCGGAGATGGATTTCATTGCTCTGTCAGCTTCTTCAATGCTGCAGCCAACGGGGCAGGATAGTACGCTGTTTTTTAGTAAAGGACTTATTGTTCGCAAAACAAGAGTATCGATTTTTTCATCAACAATGGGAGCGGTTTCGATAACATCAATTTTGAGTTTGTCAAGAAGTTTTGCAATGTCGAGCTTTTCTTTGAAGGTAAGAGCAAGCTCACCTTTTTTTGCACCCTCTCTGAGAGTTGCATCTGCGACTGTGATTTTTCTCATAGTATTTCTCCTTTTTGGAACAGCGTATTGTAAAATTGAGGCGTACTTTGCAGCGACAGTATGCCACAATTTAGAGTATATTATATAATATACATATATAAAAAGTCAACCTGAAAATTGCTGTATCAAGTGTTTGAAGAAAAAATCGTTTATCGTCACAATAGAGAAAGTTTTTGTCTAAAACACTTGAGCACATTGCACAAAAATTTTTGATGTTAAAAATATAACAGCCGCTTCTGCGGTGTAACACAAAAACGGCTTAAAAGTGTATGCACAAACTGATTAGATGCTTGTAAAAATCGAAAATGTTACATGAATATACACATCAAACTGCATATTCATACATCAGGAAATCTTTCCAGCCTGTATCTTCATAATACATCCTAACGGTTGCAACGTGGCTGAAACCGGCTTTTGAATAAAACTTCTGTGCAGGAATATTATGCATCAAAGCATCAAGCCTAACTGTTTTTATCCCACCGGCTTTTGCAATTTTTATTGCTTCATCAACCATAATTTTTGCGCAGCCTTTGCCGTGCATTTCGGGGGTTACTCCAAAGGCGTGGATTATAGCGGTTTCTTCGGCAGAAGCCTTGATTTTCCAAGGAACAGAAGAGTATCCGTCAATGCATTCTCCGTTCATAATCATAGAGCCGATAATTTTGTTTTCTTTTGTTAATATATAAAGTTCTTGCTTGAAAAGTGCATCTTTGAGCATATCTTCTGACGGATAGATGCCTTTTTTCCACATCGGATGATACGGTGAAGATTTCATATCGTCAATAAGCTTATAATAAAAATCTCTTACTTTTTCAAATTCGTTGACTTCAGCTAATCTGAATTGCATAATATTTCATCCTTTTGTGAATAGTATGATATAATTTTAATTCTTTTTTTCTTGAATGTCAATAAAACGTATGTTACAATATTACCCATAAATTTAACGAGGTGTTTATATGGTTCAGGTTGCAGCGGCACTGATTTGGAAAGAAAATAAGTTTATGATTTGCCAAAGACCCATTAATAAAACAAGAGCTTTGGAGTGGGAGTTTGTCGGTGGTAAGGCTGAAAAAGGCGAGACTTTACAAGAAACTCTTATCAGAGAGTGCCGAGAAGAAATAGGTGTAACGGTTATTCCGGGCGATATTTTTATGGAGCTTGACCACGTATATCCCGATATAACAATCCATTTAACTTTGTTCAATGCTGTTATTGAGGGTGGGGAAGAACCCAAAAATCTTGAGCATAACGATATCAGATTCATAACTCCCGGCGAAATTCCCCTTTATAATTTCTGCCCTGCAGACAAGGAAATACTTAAAAAAATAATTGCTGAATGCAAATGAATAAAAGCCTGAAACGTTTTAGTTTCAGGCTTTTGTTCTTACTTTTTTGGCTTAATTCTGTATGGTATTGAAGTAAAAAGGCTCAAAAAGTCGTTGAAAGGTTTGAGTGAGAAGAAAAGGGTTATAAGCAAAGAAAGCGGAATGATAACCCAACCTGCACCTGCGGGGAAAATGTTATTAAAAATAGCTTTTCCATCAAAATAAACATATATAATGTATTGAGCAAGGCCGTGGAAAATATATACAGCCAAAGTTCTTTGGCCTAATTTAGGTATAATTCCAAAAGGTGTTTTTTCTGGCGTGATTGCAATAATAGCAAAGCAAATTACAGCAACAACAATATAATAAAAGAAACGAAGAACAAAACCATAATCTGCATATTCACCAAGGGTTGAATACGGATTTCTTGCTGTCAATAAAGAGCGTATCCAATAAATTTCGTCGTTATACATAAAAACAAAAACTGCATAAGCAAGTAAAACAACTACCGAAACAGCTTTTATGATTTTGTTTTTGCAAATTTCTTCAAGTTTTTTTATGTCAAAAATATACCCGATATAGTAAAACGGAAAATAAATAATTACTCTTGAGAGGGCAAGAAAATCTCTGATTTCAGGATCATATCCAATTATGCAAGCAAGGAGAATACTTACGGGCAAGATGAATTTTGGTGAAAAATCTTTCACAAGAATTGTTATTACCGCCAATTCAAAAAGTGCAAGTAAAAACCAAGGAATAGAGCTTTCGGTTAAAAGCTTGAATGTTGGTATACCGGTTAATACAGATCTGTAACAGAAAACAAAAACTTTGAAAAAAAGATATAAAACTAAATAGCCGTATATTTTTTCTTTTTTTCTTTCGTTAATGGTTCTTTTGGCAAACAGACCCGAAACAAAAATAAAAATCGGCATATGAAAAGTGTAAATGAAAAAGAAAAGGCTTCTCATTTTTTCAGAATCACTTGTGTAGTAATCGGCAGCGTGACCGAGAACAACAAAAAAAACCATTGCAAATTTAAGAATATCCCATTTTGCAGAACGTCTGGATGTAAAATCGCTTTTGGTTAGACTGTTCAACATTTTTATCTCCTTTATTTGTTTTGATATTTATTATAGTTTCTGGAAATTGTTTTGTCAATAAAAAGCAACCCTCATTACCTGAAAAGGGCAGAATATGCTATGGTTTGGTGGCTAAGTTTAACTAATGCAATGCTGATTTAAAATCATAAAGAGAACACGTTGTTTTGCTTTTGACCTACAGATTTAAAAAGCCTGAAACGTCGTGGTTTCAGGCTTTTAGACTTATTTTAAAGCATCATAGATTCTTTCACGGCAATTTTTATCATAGTTGATAAAAAATCCATCCATTCGGTCTACATAAACTTTTTCGGGCTTACCGTCTCTTTCAACAAGGCTGCAAAGATTGGAAACGGCTGATTGGCAATCGCAAGCCAGAGGTCCGAAACCTTCTTCAAGTGGCAAATCAAGCTTTCTGTAATCATTCATTCCGGCTTTAAACATATCAATATCGGGAACGAAATACATCATTGTTTTCTTTAGATAAACAAAGTCGAAACAGAAGGATGAAAAATCAGTGATAAATACTTTATAGCTTTTTTCGTCAACGGATTTGTCTGCCAAGCGTATTCTTGAAGATTCAAGCTCATAAAGGGGAGCGTATTCCGCAAAAATCGGGTGAAGCTTAAAGTCAAGATACCAGTCGTTTTTCTCAAGACAGTCCTCAAGTTCTTTGCTGTGAAGAAAATCGTAAGTTTCTTTAAAAAATACGCTGTTTTTAAACCTTTCCGGTGACGATATAAGTTCGCCCGAAGGTGATGTGTTGACAAGGTATTTTCGCCAAGTAGGAGCAAACAGAACTTTTCGCTCTTCATTTGAATTATCTGTGTCGATAAAATCATATCTGGGCATACCGGATTTTATAAGGTCGCAATCTCTGAAACCGTAATTTTGTGTAAGATTTTCAATTTCAAAGTTTGTTGATACAACCTCTCTGTCAATCGTGTTAAGTCTGTCGTTTGAATATTTCCAAGGAAGGAAAGCGTGAAGAACGCCGTGCTGAAGATAAATAATTTCAGCGTTGAAAAGGTCAAGGTAATATTTCCACAAATCCTTGTGGAAAGGATTATAGTTGTTGAATTCTGCAAAGGCAGTTATAATCTTTTCAGCTGAAAGGAAAAGCTTTTTATGTTTTATTGAACCGAATTTGATGGTATTATTTTTATGTTTTGATGTGAATAATGCACTTCTGTCTAAGTCATCATTTACAATATAATATCTTTTTACTCCGTCATTCTTTTCAAAATCGTGTATAAATTGATAATAACCATTGTCTTTATATACGTTTTTGCAGTCGTAATAAAGCCAAATTCGCTGACTGTCTGAACTGTTGCCGGTGAAATATTTACGCAAAAGGAAGGTTCTGGGTTTTTTGCGGATAAGAGATTTTTCGTACGCTTTGTTGGTTTCAGATGATTTTAAGCATTCAAAACCGTTTCGTTTTTGAATGAATTTATATCCGTGATTAATAAGTGTTGTTCTTCCTGTTCCGTTTCCGAACGGTGTATTGGAAACAAACTCAAGTCTAATCGGAATATCTTCGCCATCAATACGAACAGTAAAGAATATATTGGGGAATTCTTTATAATCCCAATAAAACCTCATACGCCAGAATTTGTTGGTTTTCATTTTTGCGTGATAATAATCCCACGAAGAGTTTTCAAGGTTCAATTCAACAATTTTGTCAGAATCCGCACGTTTTAAGTGCATAAAAGCTTTGGGCTTTTCGGAGAAAGCAAAAACGGGAGAACGAAGGAAGGCATCAACATAAACTTTATCTTCATAAACTTTAAATCGGCAAACAGTACAAGGAATAACGTTCTCAAAGAAAACAGGTTTGTTATTTTTAAGAAGTGATACACCATAGCTGCTTGATGCAAGTTTAAGTGATGATTTGTCTTTAAGCCCAATCATAAAATATTTGTGCGGAGCTTCAACTTTGGGGTGCTTCAAAATTACATCGTCATCAACTCTTCTGAGCAAGTTGCAAATTCTTGCAACAGCTTCATCGAATTTTTCTTTATCGTAATGATAAGGAAGGAGGATGTCGGATTTTGATTTCCAGTTTATATCGTTAATATATAAAGCTTGAACATAAGGCGGAACTTTTTCGGGATAAGAATTAAAAAGATTCTCCCAAAAATTCATCGTGGTTTCAAAAATATAATAAGAATAAAAAATGGTGTTGGTTATACTTGCCGGATTTTTTGTGTAAAGATATTTTGCTCCGGTACAGTAACCGATTTTCATTTTATCGCGCACAACATCAAAGTTGTATTTTTGGTCTTCATGACGGAAGTTTTCGGTAGTGTCAAAAAGAATATTATCTTTGCCTTTGTTTTTTACGCAAATATTTACATTGGTTTGTGTTATATATGTATTTTCAGGGAGAGTGAGGTCATACAGACCTTCTTTGATTAAAAACTGATACCTGAAATGAACACTTTCGCTTTGCTTACCGTTGAAAACAGGAATGATTTTATATGTGACAATATCAACTTCGTTTTCATACTTATCAAAAAAGTCAGCAAGGTTTTTAAGTGAATCGTTCGTCAGTTCATCATCAGGATCGAGAAATACAAAATACTTACCTTGAGCATGTTTAATGCCAAAATTACGCGTTTTTGAAAGACCTTCATTTTCTTTAGAAAACAGTTTAAAGAAACTGTATTTTTCTGCATATTTTTTGCAGATAGCTTCGCTTCCGTCAGGAGAGCCATCGTTTATCAGCAAAACTTCAAGGTCATTTTTATCAATTGTTTGAGCAATAAGAGATTTCAAACAGTTTTCAATATACTCTTCCACGTTGTAAATTGGAACAATAACGGAAATACGATATTTAAACATCAAAAATCAACACCCATTTAATTATAAGTTATTATTTATAAATTCTAACATAAGAAAATATCTATGTCAATAGTACGAAGTTCTTGCCGAAATTGTTCGAAAAACTAAATTGTAACAGGATAAAACGGTGTGAAAAGTTAAACAAATTTTTTCTTCCAAAAATAAACAAAAAATTTTGTTTGGATATATTTCACAAAAATCAGAAACCATTTTCGGCGAAATACACAAAATATATTCAGGGGATTTAGACTTTATATGAATCGCTCACAAAATCCAAACTGCTAAAATTTGTGCGTTTTGCACAAATAACTTGCGCAGAGTTTGTGCAAAATCACTTGACTTTTTTAGAAAAGAGTGTATAATGAAACCATCAACAGAAGAAAGGATGAATGTAATGAACTACGACAACTACACAAGAGTTATTGAGGAAAAGCTTATGAGCGAAATTGACTCAGAAAAGAAATTCCTCACATTCAGAAAGCTTCTCAAAATTTTTGAGCTCAACGCACTGCTCAATAATTAAGAGAGCACACTCTCTGAAAAAAATATCGCTCTTTGAGCGGTTTTATATATCCGGGCGGCATGACCGCGTCGGAAACCTGAAAAATAATGCAGACCGAAAGCTTTGCTCTCGGTCTGCTTTTTGTTTGCATACTTATTTAATTGTAACTCCGCCAAAAGCGCAAAGTGCATCAACATAAATCGTGGGGGTGTTTTCATAACCGATTGTGGACTTTTTATTGGTAACTCCGCCAAAGATGGAAGTTGATTTAACCTCAACTCTAACAGATTCCGGGACATAAACATCGACACCGCCGAAAAAGGCTCTTGCATTAATAACAACATCGTCAGCTATAACAGCATTTCTAAGGTCAAATTCAACCGCACCAAAAAGAGCGTTGAGGTCAGCACCGTTGAAAATTTCGCCTGTGTATGCAGCGTTTTCGCTGGAGAAAAGAGCGTTAAGCTTTGTTGAATTGGTTTTCTTTTGGTTGATTGATCTGATTTTTTCTTTGATGCCTTTGCTGAGGTTATCCTTGAAAATAAGTGAGATACCAACGATGATGAGAAGTGCGGGAACAAGAAGCTTCCAAATTACTTTAATATCAACAAGGTCTTGACAAGCGAGCAAAGCAACAATGCCGATAAGCAAACCTGAAATGTTGAAAATTCTGGACTGACCGCTGAAAAGGCCGATTGTGCAAGGAACGATAAGGAAGAGTGTCCACCAACCGTCGAAGAAAAGGTCGAAGTCTGTCAGTTCAAGTGCGTTGAGTGAAAAGATAACACCAACACCAACAAGAACAAGACCCCACAGAATGTTTTTTAAATTTCTCATAATATTCTCCTTTAATAATAATTTTACTGTACAATTTAATTTTATTACAGTACCGAAAAATTGTCAATTGTTAATATTCGAATTTTAACTAAAAACAATAATAAACTGTTGCAAATATGCCTGTTTTGTTCAGGGTAAAAATATTGAACAAGAACTGTTTATATGTTAATATATTGTTATACAACTCGGAAAGGAAGATGTGTTATGGATTTTAAGAAACTGATTGATGAGAAAGAAAAAGCCGCAAAATACATAGTTGATGAAATTACCTATGTTATCAAAAAATGCGGAAAAAGAGATCCCGGCTCGGAGGGCGAAAAGAAGTCCTGTGAATATATGGCTGAGGTCCTTAGAAAAGATTGCGGATGTGAGGAAGTCAGCGTTGAGTCCTATAAAGTAAACCCGCGTTCTTTTTACGGCTGGATTTATTTTACAATCACTTTTGTTCTTATTGCTGTTCTTCTTTTCTTTTTTGCTCCGATAATTTCAATACCGCTTATTATTGCCGGCTTTGTTTTAGTTGTTTTGCAGTTCGGTCTTTACAAAAAAGTTCTTGATCCTCTGTTTAAAGAAAAGACAAGTCATAATGTAACCGCAATTAAGAAATGCAAGGGCGAAGTTAAAAGAAGAATTATATTTAACGGTCACCCCGATGCAACATGGGAATGGCCGGTTAACTATGCACTTGGCGGTGTAGGCTTTGAAGGCCACGCAATTATAGTTGTTCTTGGTGCTCTCTATTATCTTGTTCTTTCGGTACTCTATGTTGCTCAGAACGGTATTGGATTTGGAGTTGCAGATGCTTCAGATCCTCTTGTAAAAGCTGCTCTTTGGGGTCTGCTTTTTGTTCCTTTTATGATTGGTCTTTACTTTATGGAGAATTACAACAGAGTTGTTGACGGCGCAAACGATAACCTTACCGGTTGCTATATGGGTATCGCCGTTCTTAAAGCTCTTAAGGATGAAGGTATTGAGCTTGAAAACACAGAAGTAGGTGTTATCCTTACAGGTTCCGAAGAAATCGGTCTCAGAGGTTCAAAGGCTTGGTGTGAAGCTCATAAAGATGCTTTTAAAGATGTTCCCACTTTTATTTATTCTTTTGATACAATTAACGAGCCTAAATATCTTATGGCTAACTACCGTGACCTTAACGGTACTGTTAAGTCAGATGCTGATGTTGCAGACCTTTTCTTTGAAGCAGCAGCTGAAGTTGGCGTACCCTGCAAAAAAGGTTGGATTCCTCCTCTTGGCGGTGCTGTTGATGCGGCTGCATTTACTCAGGCAGGTTTCCGCTCAGCCGGTATTACAGGTCTCAACCACAAGCTTGAACGTTATTACCACACAAGACTCGACAGCTATGATAATATGAATGCTGAGGGCATTGCAAATTGCTACGCAGCAACAGTTAAGACCCTTGAAATGTTTGATAAGGGCGCAAAACAGTAAGATAAATCAAGAACCCGAAACCGTTGCGGTTTCGGGTTCTTTTTTGCTGTTTATTTGTTGTCTGTAAGAACTTCTTTTGCACTTGCCGCAAGACCTGCAAGTCCCTGAATTTCGCTTGGAATAATGAGCTTTGTTGCCTTGCCGTCAGCGGCAGCTTCAAAAGCTTCAAGGCTCTTAATTTTAATATATCCTTCACCGGGTGCGGCCTGATTGATAAGCTCAATTGCTTTTGCTCTTGCTTCTTCAACCTTAAGGATGGCTTCAGCTTCACCTTCGGCTTCTTTAATTTTTGCTTCTTTAATGGCTTCAGCAGCAAGGATTGCGCTCTGCTTTTCGGCTTCGGCTGAAAGAATCATACTTTCTTTCTGACCTTCGGCAACAAGAATTTTACTTGCCTTTTCACCCTCTGCGGTAAGAATGGCTTCGCGGCGCTGACGCTCAGCTTTCATCTGCTTTTCCATTGCATCCTGAATTTCTTTGGGAGGAAGAATGTTCTTGAGTTCAACTCTGTTAACTTTGATGCCCCAGGGATCGGTTGCTTCGTCAAGAATTCCTCTGATTTTTGCATTAATAATATCACGGGATGTGAGCGTGTGGTCAAGTTCCATTTCACCTATAATATTACGCAAGGTTGTGGCTGTCAGATTTTCAATTGCAGAAAGAGGTCTTTCAACACCGTAAGTGTAAAGTTTAGGGTCGGTGATCTGAAAGAAAACAACTGTGTCTATCTGCATTGTAACATTATCTTTGGTGATAACGGGCTGGGGCGGAAAGTCTACAATCTGCTCTTTGAGCGAAACCTGTTTTGCAATTCGTTCGATAAAAGGAATTTTAATGTGAATGCCTGTCTGCCAGGTTGTGCTGTATGTTCCGAGCCTTTCAATTACATAAGCTCTTGATTGGGGAACAATTTTGATGTTCAGCGCAAGAATAACTATAACAAAAAGAATTAAAGCAACGATGATAATGAATTCCATAATTCAGCCTCCTCAAAATATAATTTTATTTTACTATAAGTTTGACACCTTCAATTTTTGCAACGGTGACTTTACTGCCGACAGCGATTGTTTCTCCGCTTTCGGAGCGAGCTGTCCAAGTAACACCTGCAACGGTTGCCGCACCTTTGCCTGCAACATTGTCAATCTCTTCGGTAACGATTGCTGTTTGGCCGATGCATCTGTCAGCGTTTGTCGGTTGCATCTTTTTAGCGGTCAGTTTTTTTACAAACGGTCTTGTTGCGATGACGGCAACAGCTGAAACGAAAACGAAAACGAGCCATTGAAGCCAGATTTCTGCGTTTAGCATTTCTGCAACGAGGGCCGCAAACGCACCTGCAGCAAACCAAATGGTAGTTAGCTGGGCTGTTATCGCTTCAACAACTATAAAAGCAACAAGCAAACCTACCCAGAGAATGAGCATTCCGTATTCTCCCATAAATACCGCCTCCTTTCAAATACGCACAGTATTGTGCTTAATTTGATTTTAGCACATTTATGCTTAAAATACAATATCGCTGTATGATTTTACAAACTATACACAATTGTTAAAAGATATTTTTAAAGGTTACTTTTTCGATTTCGGATATTTCGTTGATAGTCGTAATTGCATTTACGCAATTTTCTTTAAAAAGCAGGTTTTGTGAAGCGGCATAATATCTTAAAGAATCCATATTGTTTTCCAGCTTAGAAATTGAATTGTTATTAACAAACAAATGCAAAAGCATAGAGCATTTTTCCCATTTTTTATATATTTCTTCAAGGCTTTGTTCGCTTATATTTTGGCCGGAATAATAAGCAATTTCAAGCATACGGCTTAATTCATCCAGGTTGTTTTGGGTGACGGTTGTTGAAACCCAGGAAATTGATATTGCGGCTATCATCATAACCGAAGCGGCGATTATTCTCTTCAGGTTTTTCCGTCCTCCTTTACTGTATAGACGCTGCCGTCTTTGCTGACAGTTAATATTATTATGCTTTTAATGTTGCTGTGATGTTGAGAATTGAGTATTCTTTGAAATTCCTTTTCGCTCAGTCCTGCTTCTTTAAGTGCATATTCAATCTTTTCACCGCCGCAGATAACCGCATATGGCATTCCTTTATCGGGCGGTGTTTTGCCAACATTTGCTGCTGTTGCCGTAGTGAATTCAGGCTTTAACATAACGCTCAGCTTTCCGTTCGTTTCAAATATAGCATATGCAACCTGAGCAATATCAAAAACGTCTTTTTGTCTCAGTGCACTTAAAAGGTCGCTGACCGTCATTCGCAGGCTTTTTAACGCTTGCATATCAATTGTTCCGTCTTTGATAACGGCAACGGGGTGACCTTGCAAAAGCGTGCGTATACGGTGGCTTTTCAGATTAAGTGCAGAAGTTAAAACTTCATACGCAACAAGAGCAGACAGCAAAATCACAGATGTCAAAATCGGGACAGAATTATCCTGAAGCGGTAAAGCTGCAATTTCAGAAATAAAGATTGTCACAACAAGCTCGGACGGTTGCATTTCGCCTATCTGCCGTTTGCCCATCAACCTGATTACGGCAATAATAACAATGTAAAGAACGGTAACTCTTATCAGACTGATTGCCAATTGCGCCAACTCCTTTGAATTATATCTTTTGCCGAAATAATTACATTATTACAAATGATTGACTGTAAATAAAAATATGTGTATAATAATTTAAAAGGAGGCGTTTGCTGTGAAGTATTATATGGGTATGGATATCGGCGGAACCAAGTGTGCCGTTGTTGTTGCTGAAAAAAACGCATCCAATGTTAAAGATAAAATTCGCTTTGACACCAAAACGGAAAGAGGCTGGCAAGAGGTTGTTGCAGAGCTTATTTCTTCTGCGTCCGAACTTCTTGCACGTAATGAGATTTCAACCGAAGATGTTATTGCCTGCGGCATAAGCTGCGGCGGCCCTCTTGACAGCGAAAAGGGGATAATTATGCGCCCTCCCAACCTTCCCGATTGGGATAATGTTCCTTTGGCTGATATAATTAAGGAAAAATTCGGTTTTCCCTGCAAGGTCAGAAACGATGCCGATGCCTGTGCGCTTGCTGAGTGGAAATTCGGTGCCGGCAGAGGCTGCAATAATATGATTTTTCTCACATTCGGCACAGGAATGGGAGCAGGGCTGATTCTTAACGGCAAGCTTTATACCGGAGCTAACGGTATGGCTGGCGAGGTGGGTCATATAAGGCTTGATGCCGACGGACCCGTGGGCTACGGAAAAGCAGGCTCTTTTGAGGGCTATTGTTCGGGTGCCGGTATAGCAGCAATGTCAAAGAAAATGCTTTCAATTTATAACGGAACAACAACTATTCCCAAAGACGACGTAACAGCCAAAACCGTTGCTCAGGCTGCAACGGGTGGAGATAAGCTGGCAGGTGCAATTTACCGCCGCTGCGGTGAAAAGCTCGGCCTTGGTCTTTCAATACTGATTGATATTCTTAACCCTGAAAGAATTGTTATCGGCAGCATATTTCAACGCTCAGGCAGATTGCTTGTTGACAGTATGACAGAGGTTATAAAAAAAGAAGCTCTCTCCGTTTCTGCACAGGCATGCACTATAGTCCCTGCTGTGCTTGGCGATGATATAGGCGATTTTGCCGCTCTCGGAGTTGCAAAGGATTATGCGGAGGAGAAAAATGGCTGATATTATTTTTGAAGAACTGTTTGAACGGTATCCTGTTCTTATTGAATGCAGAGACGATATAAAAAAAGCTTACGATATGATGTTTTGTTGCTTTGAATCGGGCGGTAAACTTCTTTGTTGCGGCAACGGCGGAAGTGCGGCGGATTCCGACCATCTCGTAGGCGAACTTATGAAAGGTTTCTTAAAAAAGAGACCTCTTTCAGAAAGTGAAAAAATCAAATTTGCAGATAAAAAAGTTGCTGACGGTTTGCAGAAAGCTTTGCCTGCAATTTCGCTTTGCGCTCACTCGGCGCTTATGACGGCTTTTTCAAACGATGAAGCCCCCGAACTCTGCTTCGCCCAGCAGGTCTATGGCTATGCCGCTCAAAACGATTTGTTGGTTGTGTTTACAACTTCGGGTAATTCCGCAAATGTTGTTTATGCCCTTGAAGCAGCGAAAGCAGCAGGTATAAAATCCGTTGCAATAACAGGGGAGAAAGACAGTAAATCAAGTGCTCTTGCTGACGTTTGCATAAAGCTGCCCGAAAAAGAAACTTATAAAATTCAGGAACTTACGCTTCCTGTTTATCATTGCCTTGCTGCAATGATTGAAAATAGATTTTTTGAAATTTAAAGGAGAAAAAAGATGCTTAATATTCCCAGAAGTGAACATCCTGATCCTCAGGCTGTGCGTGAAAATTGGCTTAATCTTAACGGCGAATGGGATTTTGAATTTGACTTTGGCAACAGTGCTTATCAGGCAGGTATTCTTAATAAAGAAGAATGGAGCAAAAAAATTGTTGTTCCTTTCTGCCCTCAGAGTAAGCTTTCGGGTATTCAGTATACCGATTTTATTCCTTCTGTATGGTACAGAAGAACGCTTAACGTAACTGCCGATAATCTTAAAGGCAGAGTTTTGCTTCATTTCGGTGCTGTTGATTATCACGCAAAAATCTATGTTAACGGCAAAGAGGCAGGCTGGCACAAAGGCGGTTATTCTTCTTTCAAAATTGATATTACCGAATATCTTAACGAAGGCGAAAACACCCTTATCGTAAATGCGGTTGATAACGAAAGAGATCCTCTTATCCCCAGAGGTAAGCAGTGTGAAGACCTTTATTCAAGAGGCTGTGACTATACAAGAACAACAGGTATCTGGCAAACTGTATGGGCTGAATTTGTTCCTGCCGCTTACATAAAGAGCTTTAAGCTTTATCCTGATTATCTCAATGGCACCCTTGCTGTTTCTGCTGTTGTTGAAGGCTGCGGAGATTTCAAAGCCGTTGCTTATTACGAAGGCAAAGAAATGGGCAGTTTTGAAAAGAAAGCCGCTTCAACCGTTATCGGTGAAATTAAGCTTAATGAAATCCATCTTTGGGAAGTGGGCTGTGGCAGACTTTATGACCTTGAGCTTACTTTTGGTGATGATAAAGTTAAAAGCTATTTCGGTCTGCGTAATATTAAGCTTGATGATTATAGAGTCCTTATCAACGGCAAATCCGTTTTCCAACGTCTTGTTCTTGATCAGGGATTTTACCCTGACGGCATTTATACAGCTCCCACAGATGAAGATCTTGAGAATGATATTAAGATTTCTCTTGCCGTCGGTTTTAACGGTGCAAGACTTCACCAGAAGGTTTTTGAAAAAAGATTTATTTATCATTGTGACCGCTTAGGCTATATTGTATGGGGTGAATACGGTAACTGGGGCCTTGACTGGTCTAACCCGTTTGCCCTTGACTCAATGCTTACTGAGTGGTGCGAATGTGTCGAAAGAGATTTTAACCATCCTTCAATTATCGGTTGGTGCCCGTTTAACGAAACCTGGGATATCAACGGCAGAAAGCAGTATGACAGCCTGCTGCGTTCAATTTACAGAGTTACAAAAAGACTTGATGAAACAAGACCTTGCATTGATACAAGCGGTAACTTCCACGTTGAAACAGATATTTATGATGTTCACGATTATGAGCAGGATTATAAGATTCTGAAAGAAAACTATGATAAGCTTATGACCGAAGGTACGCTTTATGAACGCTTCCCCGAACGTCAGATGTACAGCGGCAAAGGCCCTGCATTTGTCAGCGAATACGGCGGAATTCAGTGGTCATACGGTGACAGAGGAGATGCCTGGGGATATGGCAATGCTCCCAAAACCGAGGAAGAATTTGTTGAGCGTTATAAGGGTATGACAGATGCTTTCCTTGATAATTACAGAATGTTTGGTTTCTGCTATACGCAGCTTTATGATATTGAGCAGGAACAAAACGGTCTTTATACCTATGACAGAAAACCGAAGTTTGACCCTGAAATATTCAGAGTTATTAATTCGCGTAAAGCAGCAATTGAAGACTAATCAGAAAGCGGCTCGCTGAGCCGCTTTTTTATATCTCAGACAGCCTGCAACGCATATAATGCTATAGGGTGAGATTGTGAGATACAGGCGATTTTATAACCGCAGAAAAGTTATGGCTTTAAAAATTCTCAGCGTTCTGCTGGCGTTTTGCATTGCGCTGCTATTGCTTGATATTCGCCTTCGTCCTGCAATTCGTGAAATAGCCGTTATTGAAGCTCACGCCGCCGCAACGGAGATTGTTAACAGAGCTGTTGAAAAACTGCTTTTAGAAAAAGGTCCCGAATATTCGGAACTTGTTACTCTTGCATACAGTGAAAGCGGCGCAATAACTGCAATAACAAGCAACATCGTTTCGCTGAACCTCTTTAAGGCTCAGGTGACAAATGCCATAGACGATGAGTTTGAGCAAACACAGAAAACAACTGTCAGAGTTCCGTTCGGCAGCGTGACGGGGATAGCTTTGCTTTCGGGTGAAGGTCCTGTTATTAATGTTACGGTGAGGTATGCAACTTCAACCGAATCGGAGTTTGAAAACAGCTTTACGGCTGTCGGAATGAATCAGACTCAGCACCGTATAATGCTTAACGTAACCGCTAACTTGCTTATAACTCTTTCGTGCGGAAAAGTTGCAAGCAGCGTAACAACCTCTTTTTGCGTTGCGCAAACGGTAATAGTCGGCACCGTGCCTGATATTGTATTTAATTAATATTGATTTTGACATTAAAAATTGGTATAATATTATCATTAAATTTAAGGAAGTATAGCCATGCAGTTTGAACAAGCAAAAACAAGAGCCGCTTATTTAAGAGATACTCTTAACTATCACAGCCATAAATATTATGTTGAAGATTCACCCGAAATCGGCGATTATGAATATGATATGCTTCAGCGTGAGCTTGCTGAAATAGAAAAAGAATTCCCCGAACTGATAACTCCCGATTCGCCGACTCAGCGTGTCGGCGGCAGTGCTGACGGACTTTTTGAACCTGTTGTTCACACCGTTCCTCTTGAAAGCCTTCAGGATGCCTTCAGTTTTGATGAGGTTGAGGCGTTCAACAACAGAGTTAATGAGTTTTTTGCCGATGCCGAATACGTTGTTGAACCCAAAATTGATGGCCTTTCGGTTTCTCTTGAATATGAAAACGGCGTTTTTGTGCGTGGCTCAACAAGAGGTGACGGGCTTGTTGGTGAAGATGTTACGGCTAACCTTAGAACGGTTAATTCAATTCCTCTTCGCCTTAAGGAAGATGTAACAATTGAAGTCAGAGGCGAGGTTTATATGCCTAAAAAGGTTTTTGCCTCCCTTGTTGAAGAGCAGGAGCAGAACGGTGAAAAAACCTTTAAAAACCCCCGCAATGCAGCGGCAGGTTCTCTGCGTCAGAAAAACCCTAAAATAACTGCAAGCCGATGTCTGGATATTTTTGTTTTCAATATTCAGCGGACCGATAATTCGGATATAACAAACCATAAGCAATCTCTTGATTATCTTAAATATCTCGGCTTCAAAACTGTTCCGTTTTATAATAAATTCAGCAGCATTGACGGTGTAATCGGCGAGCTTAAAAGAATTGGCGAAATCCGTTCATCTCTTCCTTTTGATATTGACGGTGCGGTTATAAAAACAAATTCATTTGCCCAAAGAGCCGAAATCGGCAGCACGGCAAAATTCCCCAGATGGGCTCTTGCTTATAAATATCCGCCCGAAGAAAAAGAAACAACTCTTATTGACATTGAGGTTGCCGTTGGCAGAACGGGTGTTCTGACCCCTACTGCGGTTTTTGAACCTGTTCTTGTTGCAGGCTCAACCGTTTCGAGGGCAACGCTTCATAACCAGGATTTTATTGACGAAAAAGATATAAGACTTGGCGACCGTGTTGTTATCCGCAAGGCCGGTGATATAATCCCCGAGGTTATCAGGGTTGTTTCACACAAAGAAGACAGTGTGAGATTTGTTCTGCCGACAGTCTGCCCCTCCTGCGGTGCGGCTGTTATCAGAGAGGAAGATGAGGCGGCTGTCAGATGCGTTAATCCCGAATGCCCTGCTCAGCTTCTGAGAAATCTTATTCATTTCTGCTCACGTGATGCAATGGATATTGAGGGTATGGGAGATGCCGTTCTTGAAAAGCTCGTTTCAAGCGGAATGCTTTCAAAGGCAAGCGAAATATATACTCTTAAAAAAGAAGATTTTATGACCCTTGAGGGCTTTAAAGATAAATCTTCGCAAAATCTTGTTGATGCGGTTGAAAAATCAAAAGGCAATGATCTTTCAAAGCTTGTTTTTGCTTTGGGCATACGCCACGTTGGTCAGAAAGCCGGCAAGATTCTTGCTGACCATTTCGGCAGTATGGAAGCACTTGTGAATGCAACTCTTGAAGACTTAACGAAAATTGAAGGCTTCGGCGGGATAATGGCACAGAGCGTTGTCGATTTCTTCTCGCTTGAGCAGTCAAAGCGTGAAATTGAAGCTCTTGAAGCATTAGGTGTAAATATGCTTTCGCAAAAAGAGAAAATTGATAACCGGTTTGAGGGCAAAACCTTTGTGCTAACCGGAACTCTGCCCACATATTCAAGGAACGAAGCAAGTGAAATAATAGAAAAATTCGGTGGAAAAACAGCTTCCTCTGTTTCAAAAAAGACAAGCTATGTTCTTGCCGGAGAAGAAGCGGGCAGCAAGCTGGTCAAAGCTCAATCCCTCGGGGTTACGGTTATCAGCGAAGAAGAATTCAATGAAATGATTAAGTGAAAAACATTTATTTTTTCTCTTGCATTATTCGCCGATATGTGTTATTCTGTTAAAGATATATTAAACGCAGTGACCGGGAGAGTAAGTATTGTAAGCGTTCTCAGAGAGAATCCGTCATCGGCTGTAAGCGGATTTGTTCGCACATTACCGAAGTTCACCCGTGAGCGGTGAGGCTGAAATAACAGTAAGCTTCAACGGTAGCTCCCGTTATGAGCATCAAGCGCCCGATCCTTTTCGGGAATGCAGGGTGGTACCGCGGATATTATTCGTCCCTCGTCTTTTCAGACGGGGGATTTTTTATTGAAAGGATTGAAAAAAATGTTTGAAAAACCCGCAGAGTTAAAAAAGCTGTTTGAAGAAAAAATCGCTTCCGTTACTCAGGTTTCCGAGGTTGAACAGCTCAGAATTGAGTTCTTAGGTAAAAAAGGCTCAGTTTCCCTTCTGATGCAGGAACTCCGCAACGTTCCCAATGACCAGAAAAAAGAAGCAGGTCAGAAAATCAACGAAGCCAAGCAGGCTATCGAAGCAACAATCGCTTCAAAGCTTGAAGAGCTTAAAAAGCTTGAAGAGCAGAGACTTATTGATGCGGCTGAAAGCTATGACGAAACAATGCCGACCGATGCAGGCTTCGGCTCATATCATCCCATAACGCTTGTTCGCCGTGAGGTTGAAAGCATCTTCCAGAGCATGGGCTTCACAATTGAGGATTATTCCGAAATTACCGACGACTATAACTGCTTTGAAGCTCTTAATATCCCCAAGCATCACCCTGCAAGAGATATGCAGGATACTTACTATCTGAGCACAAACCAGCTTCTTAAAACTCATACGTCTGCTGCTCAGAACACAATTCTCAGAAAATATAAGGATTCGCTTGAAAAGGGCAATCCGTTAAGAGCAATTTTCCCCGGCAGATGCTTCAGAAATGAAAAAATTGATGCTTGCCACGAAAACACATTCTTCCAGATGGAAGGTATGATGGTTGATAAGGATATTTCAATCTCCAACCTTATTTATTTTATGAAAACAATGCTTTCGGAAGTGTTCCAGAGAGATATTACCGTCAGACTCCGTCCCGGCTTCTTTCCTTTTGTTGAACCCGGCTTTGAGCTTGACATTCAGTGCCTTATCTGCGGCGGCGAAGGCTGCCCCTCATGCAAGGATTCAGGTTGGCTTGAGCTTTGCCCCTGCGGCATGATTCATCCAAACGTTCTTACTGCCGGCGGCATCGACCCCGAAGAATACACAGGTTTTGCTTTCGGCCTTGGTATGACAAGACTTGCTATGATGAGATACGGTGTTAAGGATATCCGTGTTTTCAACAGCGGTAATCTCAAGGCTTTGTCACAGTTCACCGAAAAATCTTTTGTAAGACCGGAATAAGGAGGGCGTAAATAATGTTTGTTTCAATTAACTGGATTAAAGATTATGTTGACCTTGACGGTCTTGACATTAAAAAGCTTATCGAGAGCTTCACTCTTGCAACTGCAGAGGTTGAAGATATAATCGTTAAGGGTGAAGATATTTCCAACGTTGTTGTTGGTGAAATTCTTTCAGTTGAAAATCACCCCAACTCAAAAAAACTCCACCTTCTTAAGGTTGATGCAGGCAGCAAGGTCTGCAACATTGTTTGCGGTGCTCCCAATGTAAGAGAAGGCATGAAAGTTGCCCTTGCAATGGCAGGCGGCAGAGTTTGTGCAGGTGAAATCAACGTTGCAACCGTTGGCGGTTATGAATCCGAGGGTATGTGCTGCTCTGAAAAAGAACTTGGCATCAGCGATGAACACGGCGGCATTATGGAGCTTGACTCTTCACTTGCTAACGGTACCGACATCAAAACAATCTTCCCCATTGACGATATTATTTTTGAAGTTGACAACAAGTCGCTCACCAATCGCCCCGACCTCTGGGGTCATTACGGAATCGCAAGAGAGTTTGCAGCTCTTACAGGCCGTGAGCTTAAGCCCTTGAAGCTTGGTGATCTTTCATATGACGGCGATTATCAGGTACCCGTTACCGTTGGCAGAGACGACCTTGTTTACAGATATTCCTGCATTAAGATGGAAAATATCACAAAGAATGTCAGCCCTCTTGATATGCGAATTCGCCTTTTCTATTGCGGAATGAGAGGTATCAACCTTCTTGCTGACGTTACTAACTACATTATGCTTGAAATCGGCCAGCCTACCCACGCTTTCGATGCAAGGACCCTTACAAACGTTGTTGTTACAACTCCCAAAGAAAAGATGAACTTCAAAACCCTTGACGGCGTTGAAAGAGTGATTGACGAAGATACTCTTATGATTTGGAACAACGATACACCCGTCGGAATCGCCGGCATTATGGGCGGCCTTGATTCCGAAATCGTAGGAAATACCGATTCGGTTGTTCTTGAATCAGCAAACTTTGACGGCGTAAGCAACCGTAAATCATCATCAAGGCTCGGTCACAGAACCGATGCGAGTGCAAGATATGAAAAAATGCTTGATCCCGAGCTTACAATGCAGGCGGTGGGCAGATTTGTTCAGCTTGTTAAAGAAATTGATGAAGGTGCCAAAGTTGCTTCAAAGGTTTCCGATGAATATGTAAGGAAATATCCTGAAATTTCACTTTCATTTGATAAAAAATATGTTGACCGTTATACAGGTATAAATATCAGCGATGAGCAGATTACAAAAACTCTCACAGCTCTCGGCTTCGGTGTTGATTATGCTGACGGCAACTATACCGTTAAAGTTCCTTCGTGGCGCGCAACCAAAGACGTTACAATCAAAGCCGATATAATCGAAGAAATCACAAGAATTTACGGCTACGATAACTTTGATATTGCAACAACCCGCTCGCCCCTCAAGCCCGTTCCCAATGACTACGCAAGAATTGAGGATGCTGAAGTTCAGGATATCCTTGTTAAGATGTACGGCATGAACGAGGTTCATTCATATATCTGGTGCGACGGCAGAAAATATAAAAAGCTCGGCATTGAAGTTGAAGATAATGTAAAAGTTCTTAACATCGAAAGCTCCGATAACGGTGTTCTGCGTAACTCAATGCTTCCCACTCTTCTTGTTATGGCTCAGGAAAACAAGGATTTCGGTGATAAATACTCACTCTTTGAAATCGGCAGAGTTGTTGACGGTGTTAAGGCTGACGGTACCTGCAACGAAAGAAAGCGTCTCGGTGTTGTTCTTTACGATAAGAGCGGCAACGAAAAGGCAATCTATCTTAAGGCTGTTGAAATTATCAACTGCATTGTTGGTCTTATTAAGCAGAAAAAGGCTGTTTACAACAAGATTGCTCCCGTTCATGCCTGGCAGCATCCCAAGAACACAGCAGAAATCACCGTTGACGGTGTTAAAATCGGTGTTCTTTGCGCTATGCATCCCGCCAACAGAGCAAAGCTTGACAAAACCGCAGCTGCAGTATGCTTTGAAATTGATATGAATGATTTCAATTCAATCAATGCAGGCGCAATCGCTTTTGAAGAGCCCAGCGCACAGCAGTCAACTTACTATGACCTTTCGCTCGTTCTTGCAAACGGCGTTAAATATGCCGATATAGCCGCTTGCTGGGAATCGCTTAACCTTTCAGAATTCAGAAGCTCAAAGGTTATCGACACCTATGAAAAGGACGGCGTTAAGAGCATAACTGTTCGCCTTGTTTTTGCCGCTATGAACAGAACTCTTGAAATGGAAGAAGTTCAGGGCTGGATTGATACCGTTCTGGCAAATCTTAACAATATCGGTGTAACCCTCAGAGCATAAATTATTAAGAACAAGTTAATTTTTACAAAAAAATATTGTTTTATTTAAAAAGGTGTTATATAATAAAGTGGTAACGGAGGTGACCGAAAATGACTGATAAAACCATAAAATTTTCGATTAAGGATGAAAACGAGGCTGAGATGCAAAAAACTCTTCGCACCGTTTATGAAGCTTTGAACGAAAAAGGCTATAGCTCAATCAGCCAGATTGTCGGCTATATTCTCTCTGAGGACCCAACTTATATTACTACTCACAATAATGCAAGAAGCCTTGTCAGAAAGCTTGACAGAGATGAACTTCTTCAGGCTATGGTTAAGTGCTATCTTGGAATTAAATAAGAATCTGGAGGTCCGTTATGGCTAAGAAAAATAATTTTCTTATGTATAAGGGCAGGCCGCTTGTAAGAAACGGCAAAACCATTTATTACGGTTATATGAGCGACCCTTATGTTGTTATATTACAAGTAACAAGCACAAGAGAGGTTAAAGGCCTTGAAGTTGCTGACCGAGTTGTTGTTCAGCTTGTTAATACTGACCCCACAGTCAGAATGAAAGATAAAATCGTTAAAAAAGCAGAACGCAAAGGTCTTTACAATGCAATGGATATTGGCTGCATTTGGCTTGAAAGAGAGCTTAAAGAAAACGCATAAAAACACAAGCCTGCGGTTTTTGAAACCGCAGGCTTTAAATTTTATCATTATCAGAAACAGTTAATCATATTCATATGCTCGGTGTATAGTCTTTCAACATCGGTGTTTACTTTGAACAGCCCACCTTGAAGTGACATATGGTCGCCCTGATAGGTAGGCATTACATACCATATTCCTTTTTCAATGCTGTTTTCATTGAATTCGGCAGAAGGTGCGCTTGAGGGTGCTTTTGCCGAAAGTGTGTTAACGAGACCGTCGTTTTCAAGCCAGGATTCGTCAACAACGTATCCGCCGCTTGTTGTTCCCGTCAATGCGCCCATTTCATCTGCACTGCTTCTGAAAAGAATCTCAGTTTTGCTGCTGTCAACAGAATATGTTCCGTCTTCATTCTTGGTTGTTGAAGAGCAGGGGATTGAAAAATAATATGTTTCTTTGCTTGTGTATATGCTTTTGTTAAGCTCCAAAGCGTGGTCAATAAACATATCATATGCAGCTGAATCTGTGTTATCAGGCATTGAGTTTTCAAATCCGTATGCAGTTGTTCCGTTATGAGGTGCGGCAAGAGATGTGAGTGAATATATCCAATCTTCTTTGCCCCCTTCAAAAAGAGGAGAAATATCTCCGCTTTCGGTTGCAGTTATCTCGGCTTCGTTGCCTTCAGCCATCAGTGAAGCAAAAACTCTTATTGTTGCTCCGCCGAAAGAGTGACCCAAAAGATTGATTTTGTTTTCGGAATCCCATTTTTCAACCAAAGCCTTGCCGCTGAAATCTTCGCCGTATCTTTCGTGACCGCATTTTTCGCTGTGAGCTTTTCCGTAATCAACAACACTGCCGGTGAGTTGAGCATAAAGCTCGCAGGCTCTGTCCCACGCACTTCCGCTTGGACTGACAGAGGCGGCATAGCAATCAAAGCCTTGTTTGTTAAGCTTTTTCAAAAGGTTTCCGCCGAACATTCCCCAATAGGGCATAATTTTGTATGTGTCGTCATAGCTGCCCCAGCCTGAAAGACCGTGAACGTAAACATAAGCATAGTTAGTATTCCATTGTTCCTTATCAATGCTGATTTCGTTAAAAGGGAAAAACATTGAAACAAAGGTCATTATCAATGCCATCGGAACCGAAATAATTTTTGCCATTTTTATCATCTCTTTCTAAATAATTCTTAATTAAAATTATACATCGGAATAATGAGAAAATCAATATACCGTTTAAAACAAAAAACGCAGTCCGTATAAAACAGAACTGCGTTTTGCATTTATTCGTATTTTGCTCTTTCTCCGCCGATATATTTGGCTCTTGTTTTGGCCGCGCTGAGTTTTGCACAGCCTATTTCGTTGTTTTCAAGTCTGAGAGGAACAGCCACTCTTTTAAGATGCATTCCGATAAGCGTACAGCCAATGTCTATGCCGGCGTCTGCTTTGATTTCTTCAATAACCGCAGGTTCTTTCATTGAGTGATAAGCTGTTGTTGCAAATGAACCGCCTGCGTGAGGGTGGGGGACAACGCATACCTTTTCTGCTCCGATTTTATCAGCTTTTTCCGCTTCAATAACAATAGCTCTGTTTAAATGCTCGCAGCACTGAGCGGCAATATATATACCTTTTTCAGCAAAAACGCTGTTAAGACCGTCAAAGATTTCTTTTGCAGGTTCAACGCTTCCGCTTGTGCCGATTTTTTCGCCTATAACTTCACTTGTTGAGCAGCCGATAACAACAATGCTTCCGCTTTTAAGTTCTGCTTTTTCGCAAAGCTCGGTTGCCGCTGCTTTTGCCTGTTCAAAAATGTTCATATCAGAGATCACCTTAATTGAATAAATTTTTTGAAATTTTGCTTTTGTTGATTGCAGTTGCGAGTGTGACCGAAGCAACTGTGCTGACCAAACCTTGCATAAGGTTTGACGGGATGCTGAGTGCGGCTCCCATTCCGTAGCCGAGAGCAAGTGCTTCATATGCAAAATAGCCCAGAATCATAAAAGCTTCAGCCGCAACAGCACCTGCAATTTTTCCGATAATCGGTTTGTTCTTAAGGGCTTTGAAAATAAAATAAGCTATAACCGACATAATTGCTTTTATAATAAGTGTTGCCGGAACATAAACAAAATACCCTGTTATGGTGTCTGCCAATGCGGAACCTACGCCGGCGGCGATTGTACCGTAAGCCGGACCCAGAACCCAACCGGCAAGCAAAACAAAGCAGTCACCAAGATTGAAGTATCCGTTAGTGGCAGGTGAAGGGATTTGAACAACAAGGGTTGCAACGCATATTATCGCCATAAACAAAGCTGTTGTTACGATTTTTTTGGTTTTTTTATAATTCATCTGATGCACCTTTTTCTTTTTTATACATTAAAGTATAATCCAAAAAACATTATATTTCAAGGTGAGATTTATTGTTATTTTTAACATAAATATTTGGTGTTTGTCTTGAAAAAATGGTTGTACTGTGGTATTGTGAAATAAAAAAACATACGGAGGCTTGTATGAAAGTCAAAGCATATCATAAAGATTTAACCAGCCTGCATATAGGATGTGAAAAACCGAGAGCTTATTATGTTCCCTATCATAACGAGAAATCGGCTCTTGCAGGTGAACGCAATAACTCCGAATTCCTCACAAATCTTTGCGGCGAGTGGAATTTTAAATTTTATAATTCATTTGAAGATATTGAGGATAACTTCCTCGATTTGCCTTTTAGCGATTCGATTGCTGTTCCTAAATGCTGGCAGACAGAGATCGGCAAAGGCTATGATGTGCCGCTTTACAGCAATCTGCGCTATCCTTTTCCGCTTGACCCGCCCTATGTACCGGAAGATAACCCTGCAGGTCACTATAACCGAAAATTCAGCATTGATAAAAAATCGGGCAAAGAATATTACATAAACTTTGAAGGCGTTTCATCGTGCTTTTATTTGTTCGTTAACGGTCATTTTGCCGCTTACAGCCAGGTGAGCCATAACACAAGCGAAATCAACAT
Organism: Acutalibacteraceae bacterium; assembly: GCA_045590675.1. Classification (GTDB taxonomy): domain Bacteria; phylum Bacillota; class Clostridia; order Oscillospirales; family Acutalibacteraceae; genus CAG-177. Next base: position 35,900 of record JAZNRJ010000026.1, on the reverse strand, counting down.
AACCGATTATCTTGTTAGCGGTGAAAATGTAATTGATGTTCTTGTTGTGAAATGGTGCGACGGCAGTTATCTTGAAGATCAGGATATGTTCCGTCTTTCTGGTATTTTCAGAGAAGTTTATATTCTTGAAAGAAAAGCTGATTGCCTTAAAGATATTTACATCAAAACCCAAATATCCGATTCGCTTGAAACAGCTCAGATTGTTTCCGGTGCCGAAACAGATGCTTTTAAGCTTTTTGCGCCTGACGGAAGCGTTGTTGCCGAGGGTGAGGGCAAGGTTGATATATCTCTTTCAAACCCTCTTCTTTGGAATGCAGAAAAGCCCCTTTGCTATAAGCTGCTTGTTTTCAGCGGTGAAGAAGTTATTCCGTTTACAGTTGCTCTCAAATCGTTCAAAATTAAAGGCAACGTTGCCTATCTTAACAATCAGCCGGTTAAAGTTCTGGGCATAAACCGCCACGATTCCAACCGTGAAACCGGTTATTACTGCTCGGTTGAAGATATGAGAAACGATCTTCTTCTTTTAAAGCAGGGTAACTGTAACTCAATCAGAACCTCTCATTATCCCAATGACCCCAGATTCCTTGACCTTTGCGATGAATACGGTTTTATGATTATTGATGAAGCTGACATTGAAACTCACGGGATGGGCTTTGAATACCGTGACACATGGGATTGGATGCGTTGGTCAATGCTCTCAACTGTTGATGAGTGGGAAGCTGCATATGTTGACCGCGCAGAGCGTCTTTTTGAAAGAGATAAGAATCACGGCTGCGTAATTATGTGGTCACTCGGCAATGAATCGGGCTGCGGCAAAAACCACCGTGCAATGCGTAACTATATCAAGAGCCGTGACCCTGAAGCTATTGTTCATTATGAAAACTCTCATCTTGAATTCAAGGCTGTTCCCATTGGTGAGAATTACAGCGATATATCGGATGTTGAGAGCCGTATGTATGCTCCGCTTGACTATACGGAAGCTTACGCTCTTAACAAAAACGCAAAAAAGCCTTTCTATTTCTGTGAATTTGCCTGTTCAATGACAACCGGCGATTTCCACGCTCATTGCGATTTGTTCAGAAAATATCCCGCAATCCTCGGCGGATGCTTCTGGGAGCTTACCGACCACGCAGTTTTAACACCTTCAGGTGACCGTTACGGCGGTGATTTCGGCGATTATCCCAACGACAAGGTTTGCTGCCTTGACGGCATCATATTCCCTGACAGAACGAAACGTCCCGGGTTTTATGATATGAAAAAGGCTTATCAGCCTTATGAAGCTGAGCTTAACGGCGGAGTTATTACCGTTAAAAACCGCAGGTATTTTGAATCTCTCAACGATTTATACATTGAATGGCATATTGAAGTTGACGGCGAAAGCGTACTCAGCGGCAGAATTGACGATACAGATATTGCACCGCAATCTTCAAAAAATTATTCTCTTTTTGCAAACGCTCCCGTAAGTGATTGCTGTTACCTGACTCTTTATTTCAAGACCAAAGAAGACGCAGAATGGGCAGAGGCGGGATATGAAACCGGATTTGAACAGTTTGATCTTTCTGTTAAATCCGAAAAGGCTCCCGTAGCTTCGGGGCTTCCCTCATATGAAGAAACATCAAGATATTTAACCGTTACAAGCGGAAACGCTAAGTACATTTTTGATAAGCCCTACGGCAGAATTTCCTCTGTTTTACTCGGTGGGGAAGAATTGCTTGCAGAACCGGTTAAAATAGAAATATGGAAAGCTCACGGCTATAATCAGTTTGGCGATGCCGATGACAGACGCTCAGCAGAAATGCATAACGGTTGGCAGAAGACATATTCAACAGAAATCGTTGAAGAAGGTAACAGACTCTCTGTTTTGTGCGATATTTCAATCGGCGGTCCCTCGGTTATGCCGATTATCAGAGGTAAGCTTGTTTATGATTTCTATGCCGATTCAAGCGTGAAAATCTCGTTCTTCGGCGAATTCAGAGAACTTCTCAAAGAAATGGGAATGCGTTTGCCCAGATTCGGCTTCAGATTTGCATTCAAAAACGGATTTGAAAATATAGAATTCTTCGGCAAAGGTCCCGGAGAAGCATATGCTGACCGCCACAAGGCTCAGCGTTACGGCAAATTTGCAACAACCGTAACAGATAACTTTGTGCCTTATGTAAGACCGATTGAAAACGGTGCTCATTACGGCACACGCTACGGAATTGTTTCAAACTCAGTTGCTAAAGTTATTTTTGCACCGGAAAGTGAAGAAACCTTCTTCTTCAACGCTTCTCATTTCACCCCCGTGATGCTTGAAAGCACAAAGCATAACGATGAACTTGTTCCGAGTGAAAACACATATGTTTACCTTGATTATAAGTTCGATATCAGGGGCGGCAGAGGATATTATGAAATGGTTGAGCTTGAAAGAAAATGGGATTTTGAACCGATTGATTTTTCAATTTCATTCAAGCCATCAGCAGATGCAATAAATCCCGGTGAATATAAATCAAAGCAAAGATAACAAAAAACTCTCCGTCCCAAATGGACGGAGAGTTAATCTTTATTTACCTGGATAATACGAAACCGAGAAGCAATGCGAACGCAGATTTGAATATCCAAGAATGCTTCTGAAAGTATTGCCTTTCATTTCAAGGTTTCCGACACGCATTTTGGCAACGTATCCGGTGCTTTCGGTAACAGCACCGTCTTGTGAAAGAATTTCTATCCAATCTGCCGGATTTTCACCCAGTTCAACTGAGCTGTTATGGGCAAGTATTCTTGATTTAAGGTCAGCTGCACTGATTTCGTATTTTCTGATGTCAACATCCTCAGGACTCGTTACGGGCACAAGGTAAGGATATTCGTTGCCGCCCCATGTGTTTTCTGCGCTTGTTGTTTTACCTGCTGATGATGCAAAATAACAGGTGAAAGCAGCTTCGCCGTTATAATCAACGTATTTTGCTGTCGGTGTATCTGAATTGCTGCTCATACCAAGAACATCGAGGCAGGCTTTGTGAATATCTGTTCCTTCGTAGTTGAATGATGAATTATATGCGTGCCTTGAACTGCCGACATCAAATTTATACCATTTTGCGTATGTATAAATTGCAACAACCTGTGCCTTTAGTGCCTCTGCAGGCTGCCCTGTTCCGATTTCTGCTCTTGTTGCTTTGCAAAGATATTCAACAATCGGAACGCTTGTTCCGCCATATTTAATAGTTGTCGGTGTGTCTGAATCGGTTTTAACGGTTGTCCCTGTGAAATAATGTGTCAGAATTTCATCATATGAGCTGCCGGTTTTTGCCATTGCAATTGCACCTTCCTGGCTCATACCAACGCCGTGACCGTATCCGTAAGCCGTAAAAACAAAGGTTGCTTCGGAATATGAAGGGTTATCGGTTGGCGTTTGGCTGTTGTTGGTTGGCTCGTCTTTTTCATCAGATTCTGTTGACTCAACAACGGACGATGTTTCCGGCGGTTGAGTTGTTGTGGGGTCAGAAACAAGGGCATCTAAAAAGGCTGAAAAAGAGTTGAGCAAAACAGTGATAACCATTAATAAAGTAGTCAAGATTTTTGATATCGAATCGGTCATATTAAAAATCCTTTCAATTAAAATCATTTAATTATATCACATTCTGCAAATAAAATCAACCTAATAAACAAAAGCACTTTCCAACGAAAGTGCTTTTGCAATCATTTACAAACTGTATACACCGGTTTTCATAACTGCGTATTCAATATCTTTTACTCTGAAATACTTATAAACAGGTTCATTGAAAATGCAATAATCCGCAACCTGATAATTCTCAAGGTCAATTGTTCGGATTTTATATGAATATGCATTGCAGATGAAAAGCTTATTGTCGTAAACCGAAACGTGCAGGGGATGGGTGAATGTTTTATCTTTTGAGCTGCCTATCCTGAATTCAATGCGGTCATATTTTATTGAATAATTGATAAGAGCGTTTGAATCGGGTACAGCAAACCAGACGTCTGCACCGTTAACAGCAGGGGAACAAGCAGGGTTATCGAGGTATTCAACTTTTGTTTCTGAAATCAACTCGCCTGCTGCACCTATAATTTTAACTCTGCCGTCAGAGTACGAAACTGCCATTGTACTGCTTGTGAGGTTAACAACGTTACAGGTAACAAAATCGCCAAGCATTTTGGCAATATCGGTTCCGTTGCCGCCGAATTTATAATTTATGTATGATAAAACAGGGATTTTTTCAAAAATATCAATTTCCTGATTGTAATTGTAAAACGCAACGGCTTCTCCGCCTTGGTCAGGCAGAGTTTCTTTGCAAGCGTAGACAAAACCGCGCTCAACAGGAAAAATGTCAAGCAAATCTGCGTTAAATAGTTTTTGCACTTCTGTTCCTCCGGAGATAAAAAATGCCCCGCCAAGCCGCATGCGTCCATTGTAACCTGCTCTTAAGCAGGTGGGTGCCTCCCGATGCTTTCACGCTCCCTTCGTCCGCCAAAAGGCGGGAGGTCTGCAATCCGCCACCGGAGACGGGCTCCCTTTTATTACGTGTTGGGTTACATCTAGATCGCAAGTTAATCGCACAAGGCAGGGGGTAAATCTTAATTATTTATTCTTCTTCGCTGAAATCGAAGATTTCTGAGAGTCTTTCCTCAAAAGCTTCACCGACTTCGTTGAATTCTTCGTCATCCTCAATGGGACAAAGGTAGGTTTCGCCCTTTGATTCTTCAACCTTAAGAATGATAAGCTCGCCTTCTTCTTCCGTTATGTTGTTTTCGTCTTCGGGAATGGGGAGAAGAGCGACATAGCGGCCTTTATCAGTCTCTATTCTGTCAAGTTCTTCAAAAATATGCTCTTTGCCTTCTTCGTCAACTATGCTGACAATTTCAGGGGTGAATTCTTCCATCTGTAATTAACATCCTTTCGCAGAAACCGCAGCAATAATGCCGCTTTTTATGTCCAATCATATTTTAACCCGAAATATGATTTTAGTCAATAGAAAATAACGATAAGTAAAATTTGCATAAAAGTTATTAACTTTCGCATAAAAAACTATTGACAACTGCCAAAATGTGTGGTATATTAAAGACGAGGAAAAGAACTGAAGAAAAGTTAAGATTGCGATATAGAAATAATTGTTAAGAGTGTGAGTGCGAATCTTAAAATAAAACTTAACTTCAATTCCGATACCTCTTTACCATATATTTGAAGGCATAAGTCAAAAATGTGGTGTTTAAATTAAAGAAAGGCGGCGATACCGATGTACTCAGCAGAAAATCAGCTCGCAGCCGCCACTCCCGAATTTAAGTAATTATGCGGATTTAAAGGTGAAAAACAGAAATTTTTAACTGCTTAAAGCCTGATAAACCGCAATCTTAACAGATTAGATGTTAAAAAGATTCGGCAGGCGGCTGTGAGCGGCATAAAATTTAATATTGATAATCAGGACCGTACTGTAAAGAAAGTACGGTCTTTTAGTTGTTAAAAAGCCGGAATCTGAAAAGATTCCGGCTTGAGGTTATTTGTTGGCTTTTTTATTCATTTTAAGAAGCTTCTTTTCAAGGTCTTCTTTTGCCTTTTCAAATTCATCCTGAGCTTTTTCAAGCTCTTTGATTGCGTTATCAAGGTTTAATTTTGCTTCTTTGAAAGCCTTTCTTTCTTTGTCAATGTCTTTGTTCGCTTCGTGTGCCTTGAGCCATTCTATTGAACCTCTGACAGCTTCTTCAAGCGTTCTCGGTTCATATCCGAGTTCGTTTCTTGCCTTATCGCAGGAGAAGTTGCAGTTTTCGCAGATTTTTCTCAATGTATAGTCGTTGAGAACGGGGGGAAGCTTGGCAAATTTGAATGTGCTTTCAATCATTGGCATATATGAATCAAGCAGTTTTTTCTTGATTCTGATTTTGGGAGGCTTTTTACCGCAAACCAACGCCAGTGTTGACATAAACTCATCAAGAGTGTGAGCGTAACCGCTGAGTATGTAACATTCGCCGTTTCTTCCTTTTTCGGCAGCGGCTACCATACCTTTTGCAACGTCACGCACGTCAACAAAATTATATCCGCCAAAATCAAAGGTCATTGAAAAAAGGCCTCTTTCATAAAGCTTCATAGCTGTCATCATCATTGATGTTTCGTTGTTGTCATAAGGGCCGATGCAGCAGGAAGGATGCACAACGCAAACCTTGAGGTCATCGCCTGCATTGTCAAGAACATATTGAGTTGCAGCTGCTTTTGTTTTACCGTATTCGCCGTCAATAAGGTCGGGGTTGAATGATGTTGCTTCTTTAATTTCGCCTTCTTCATTTACGGCAATAGCATCAACTGACGAAACATATATCAATGTTTTTACACCGCATTTTTTGCAGGCAGCAACAACGTTTTTTGTGCCGTCAACGTTGACTTTCCAAAGCTTTTCATTATATCCCACGCCGGTATCAACCATACCTGCAACGTGGTAAACGGTATCTGCACCTTCAAACGCTTTTTCTAGCTCTTCAGGGTTACCGATATCGCCAAAGGATTTTTCACACTCAATACCTTCAAAAAATGAGCTGTCCGAGCGCAGAAAAAGACGCATTTTTTCGCCTTTTTCTTCAAGTTCTTTTACAAGGGCATAGCCTACGTAACCTCTGCCGCCGGTGATAACGTTCAATTTTGCCATAGACAAACCTTCTTTCAAAGCTGATTAAAAATCAACACGTGTTGACAAACTTTACATTTTAAGTATAATAATGTTTAGCTGTATTTTCAAGCAACAAAATTGACAAATATGTTGATTTTTTGGGCAAAATTAACAATTTGCATAATAAGGAGAACCGAATTATGGCAAAAGACCCGCGCTCACTTCAGACTGATGAGCTTATAAAAAGAACATTTATCCAGCTTCATAAAGAAAAAGCGTTGAATAGGATAACAGTCAAAGAACTTTGTGAAAAAGCAGATATTAACCGAACAACTTTCTATAAGCATTATCTTGATGTTTATGATTTGTACGAAAAAATTGAAAACAGTCTTTTTGAAAGCTTCAGGGGACTTATTGTTATGCTTGAGACAAACGGAATTCAGGAGACCATTGTTGAAATGCTGAAAAAAATTAAGCTTAACGCTGAAACTTATGAAGCACTTTTCGTCTCGCAGAACAGCTCGTTTTTTAACGAAAAACTTGCTGATTTTATCTACAGTGAAATAACTCCAATGCTCTGCGATGCACCGTTGCCGGCGGACCAACATCATAAAGAGTGGTTTTATAATTTTTTGGTTTGGGGCTGCGGCGGATTTGTTCATAACTGGATTATAAGCGGTATGAAAGAAACTGAAGAAGAAGTAGCCGATTTTATGGAGGCTCTTATTGCGGATAATATAAAATTCTTTTTTAGATACGGCATTAATTCATAATTGACAATTTATATGTAATGGTGTAAAATAACAAAGCTAATCGGAGGTTGAATATTATGAAAATAGAAAAACTTGTAGGCGAAAGATTTAAAGAAAAACCCTCGGACTGTGTCATTGACAGCCACGCTCTTATGCTCAGAGGCGGCTATATGAAAGGTGTTGCCAACGGCATATATTCGTCTTTTATGCCTCTTAAAAGAATTACAAAGAAAATTGAAAACATAATCCGTGAAGAAATGGATGCAATCGACGGTCAGGAAGTTTCATTCCCTGTTGTTATGCCTGCATCTCTTTGGGCAGAGTCGGGCAGATATGAAAGCATTGGCAGCGAGCTTATGCGTTTTACGGACAGAAACAATGCTCCTATGGTTCTCGGAATGACTCACGAAGAAGCAGCTGTTCAGCTTGTAAGGGAATATGCTAACACATATAACAGATATCCTTTTATGATTTACCAGATTCAGACTAAGTTTCGTGACGAAGCAAGACCCAGAGGCGGTCTTATCAGAGTTCGCGAATTCACAATGAAGGATGCTTATTCTTTCCATACTTCTCAGGAAGATCTTGAAAGATATTATGATATCTGCTACAAGGCATATGAGCGTATTTTTGCAAGAGCAGGTATTCCCGAAGTTGTTACCGTTAAATCAGACTCAGGTATGATGGGCGGTAAGATTTCACACGAATATATGCTTCTTACAGCTATCGGCGAAGATTCAATTGCAGTTTGCTCCGAATGCGATTACAGAGCAAATATGGAAGCTGCCGAAAGCATTATCAACAACGAAATGGTCGGTGAAAGCAAGGAACTTGAGCTTGTTTATACACCCGATATTCACACGATTGAAGATATTTGCTCATTCCTTAAGACTCCTCTTGAGGAATCCTGTAAAGCTGTTGTTTACCAAAAGAATATGACTGACGAATACGTTGTTATTTTTGTCAGAGGTGATCTTGATATCAATGAAACAAAGCTCACAAACTATCTTGGTGAAGCAGTTCATCCTGCCGTTATCACCGAGGATTGCGGTCTTTTTGCAGGCTTTATCGGTCCCGTTGGTATGGACAGAGAAAAATTCACCGTTCTTTTTGATAAATCTCTTGAAAACACTCACAATCTTTCCTGCGGCGCAAATAAAGCAGAGCATCACTACACAGGCCTTAAAATCAGCCGCGATGTAGGCGAAGTTGAATATATTGACCTTGCTAAAATCAAAGACGGCGGCATTTGTCCCAAGTGCGGCAAACCGGCAATCAGCATTTCAAGAGGCATCGAGGTCGGTAACATCTTCCAGCTCGGCACAAAATACACCGAATCGATGGGTATGCAGTATACAGACAGCGAAGGAAATCTTCAATATCCCATTATGGGCTGCTACGGCATCGGTGTTGGCAGACTGGCCGCTTCTGTTTGTGAAGCTCATCACGACGAATACGGCCCTATCTGGCCTATGTCGATTGCTCCCTGGCACGTTCAAATTTGCTGCTTGAGAGCTGATGATGAAGAATGTAAGGGCGTTTCTGATTCACTTTATCAGCAGATGCTTGATGACAGAATGGAAGTTATCTATGATGACAGAAACATCCGTCCCGGTGCAATGTTCTCCGACGCTGACCTTCTCGGCGTTCCCGTCAGAGTTATCGTAAGTCCCAGAAACCTCAAGGAAGGCGTTTGCGAAGTTGTAACAAGAGATAAGGAAATAAGCCTTAAGGTTGAACTTGATAAAGTTATCGGTACTGTAAAAGAAATTATTGCTGACAGACTTAAATAATATTTGATTTGAGGATTCGTTATGGATTTTTTAAAACAGATTTGGGCGGCTGACCCATATGCTGCGTTTGCTGTGATTTGTCTTATCGGTTATTTCTTCGGAATGGCTGTTGTTTTTGTGACAAATCCCATAAAAAATGCCGAAAGCTTTTCCGTTAAACCGGTTGATAATGCAGGCAAAACGGAGATAAGAGTATATTACGGCGGCATTTCGTTTGCCCTCGGTGCATTTTTGCTTTATCTTACCCTTGCTCTCAATACTGCTTATTATTCACTTATCGGCGGTTTGTTTTTTTCAACAACCGTGCTTGTAACAAGAACTGTTTTTCTTTTTGTTGATAAGGGTTGGAAGTGCCCTTACACAAAACTTGCAATTCCCGCAGAAAGTTTCTTTGTTATTGCTTTGTGGGTTTGCTTTGTTCTGTCAAAAATTAATATGTAAATTTAAATTCAGAAAGAGCTTGAACGGACTTAAACCCGTACAAGCTCTTTTTTATATATTTATATTATAAATTATAATATATAATCTTGAAAAATATCTATTTAAGTGTTATACTTATATGATTGAAAGGAATGATAACACTTGAGACGAAAGAAATGGACGGTGGCAAAGAGCGATAAGGATTTTGCAGCCCTGATTGCTCAGGAACTGAACATAGATCCTTTTGCCGCCCTTATTGCCGCCTCCAGAGGTTTTGATAATATAGAAGATATTGATGAGTTTTTCGACCCTTACGCAGAGCTTGCGGTTGACCCGTTTTCTATCAAGGATATGGATAAAGCTGCTGAAAGAGTCAACAAGGCGATTGATTCTTTTGAGCTTATTTGCGTGTTCGGTGATTATGATGCTGACGGCGTAACGGCAACTGCTTTGCTTTATTCTTATCTTGAAGCCAGAGGCGCAAATGTTATGCGCTATATACCCGACAGAATAGCCGAGGGCTACGGACTCAGCTCCGATGCGATAAAAGAACTCGGCGAAATGGGCGTAAAAGTTATCGTAACTGTTGACAACGGCGTTTCTGCGGTTGAAGAAGCTGAACTCGTCAAAGAATTCGGTATGGCTCTTGTTGTAACCGATCACCACAAGGTTGGCGATGTTCTGCCTGATGCATATGCTGTTGTTGACCCTCACAGGGAGGATTGCCCCAGCACTTTTAAGGAAATGTCTGGCGTCGGAGTTGCTTTTAAGCTCGTTTGTGCTCTTGAAGGCGGAGATCCTGATATTCTTCTTGAAGAATACAGTGACTTAATTGCTTTGGGTACTATCGGAGATGTTGTTACACTTACCGGTGAAAACCGTGTTATGGTACGAAGAGGACTTAATCTTATAAATAATGATCCGAGACCGGGTATAGCGGCGCTTATGGAATCCGCCGGTGTTGGCGATAAAGCTTTTGCTGCATCAACTGCCGCTTTTACTGTGTGCCCCAGAATTAATGCGGCGGGCCGAATGGGTTCTGCTCATAAAGCCCTTGATTTGCTTCTTTGTGAAGATGAAGAAACAGCAACCCTGCTTGCTGATGAAATTAATGCTATGAATACTCTCAGGCAGAAAACCGAAACTGATATTTTTGCTCAGGCAATGGCTCTGCTTGCCGAAAACCCCGATGTGATGAATGACAGGGTTATTGTTGTTGATGGCGAAGGCTGGCATCAGGGAGTTATAGGAATTGTTGCCGCCAGAATTACCGAGCGTTTTGGCAGACCGTGTGTTGTTATTTCGCGTGACGGCAAAGATGCTAAGGGTTCATGCAGAAGCGTAGAAGGTTTTTCAATTTATTCTGCAGTTGAAGCTGTTTCGGAGTGTCTTGATCATTTCGGCGGTCATACTCTTGCTGCCGGTGTCGGGCTCAAATCGGCAAGGATTGATGAATTCAGAAACAGAATTAACGAATATGCAGCTGATAAAGAAATGCCTTTCGCACTTCAAAAGATTGACTGCAAAATAATGCCGGGCGTTATAAGCCTTGATATTCTTGATTCAATGAGTACTCTTGAGCCTTTCGGCGCAGGCAACCCTCAGCCGTGCTTCGGGCTTTTCGGTGTAAGAATTGATGAAATTTCGGGCATTTCAGACGGCAAGCATATCAGAATGTCCGTTTCCAAAAACGGAGTAAGAACAGGCGTTGTTTATTTCGGAATGCCTGAAAAACGTTTTCCGTTTGAAAAAGGCGATACAGTTGACCTTGCGGTTAATCTGGACCGCAATGTTTATAACGGCGAAACAAGAGTTTCTGTTATTGTAAGAGGAATAAGACCTTCCGGAACGGATGAAGAAAAAGTTCTTTCCTCTATCAGACTTTATGATAAGTTATCAAGAGGTGAAAGACTTACTGCCGATGAGGCGGCAGCCGTTTTGCCTGACAGACAGCTTGAAGTTTCGGTTTTCAAAAGCATAAAAGCATCTCCGCTTAAAGATAAATACTGTGAAATCCTTTGCAGCAGGCTTGGTGATGACGGCGGCAAGCTTTCACAAATTATGGCGGTTGTTGATATAATGATTGAAATGGGAATACTTGTTGCCGATGAAAATGACAGGGTGTATGTTCCTGAAAATCCTCCCAAGGTTAACCTTGAGGATTCCGAGATAATGAAACGGATTAAAAAATATCTTTAAAACTCTGACAAGGTGATTGCATGAAAGACTTAAAACACGGTACAAATACTGTTTGCACTTCGCCGGAAGAGTGCATGAATGCTCTTCTTGAACGAATTAAAGACAGTTACAGTAATGCGGAGGTAGAGCTGGTAAAAAAAGCTTATTCCATTGCTGCAGGTGCTCATGAAGGGCAGGTGCGTCTTTCCGGCGAACCGTATATAACTCATCCTCTCAGCGTTGCTATGATACTTGTTAAGCTGGGTATGGACGAAGCTTCTGTTGTTGCAGCTATTTTACATGACACAGTAGAGGACACAACGCTCACATATGACCAAGTAAAAGAAGAGTTTGGAGAAACAGTTGCTGACCTTGTTGAAGGTGTTACCAAAATCGGCAAGGTTCCGCTTCAGACAAAAGAGGAGCAGCAGTCCGAAAATATCCGCAAAATGCTTCTTGCAATGTCAAGGGATATAAGAGTTATCATTATAAAGCTTGCTGACAGGCTCCATAACATGAGAACTCTTATGTTTAAGCCCGAACACCGCAGGCGTGAAATTGCACTTGAAACTCTTGAAATTTATGCGCCGATTGCTCATCGCCTCGGTATCAGACCCATAAAAGAAGAGCTTGAGGATTTGTCAATCAGTTACCTTGACCCCGTTGCATATAAAGATATTGAAAATTCGCTTGAAGCTCAGAGCCGAACAAGAAACGAGTATCTTGCCGACATTCAGGTGAGGATTAAAGAAAGAATTAACGATATAGTTTCAGGTGCCAAAGTCAGCGGAAGAATAAAATCGGTTCACGGCATATACCGAAAAATGTATATGCAAAATAAAAATTTTGACGAGATTTATGATATTTACGCAGTCAGGATTATTGTTGATTCCGTAATCGACTGCTATAACTGCCTTGGCGTTATTCACGATATGTTTACCCCTATTCCGGGCAGATTTAAGGACTATATCTCAACCCCCAAACCCAATATGTATCAGTCGCTTCACACAACCGTTTTGGGCAAAGCGGGTATTCCTTTTGAAGTTCAGATAAGAACCTGGGAAATGCACCATACCGCTGAATACGGTATTGCTGCCCACTGGAAATATAAACTTGGAATCAACGGAACGGCAAAGTTTGAAGAGCGTCTTTCTTGGATTCGTCAGCTTCTTGAAAGCCAGAATGAAGACGAAGGCGTTGAGGATATTGTAACAACAATTAAAAGTGACCTTGTGCCTGAAGAAGTGTTTGTTTTCACACCCAAAGGTGATGTTTTTGATTTGCCGCTCGGCTCAACCGTTATTGACTTTGCTTATGCCGTTCACTCGGCTGTCGGCAACAAAATGATAGGCGCAAAAGTTGACGGTCGCATCGTTCCCATTGATTATCAGGTCAAAACAGGCGAAATTGTTGAAGTTCTCACATCTTCTCAACAAGGTAAAGGCCCCAGCAGAGACTGGCTTAAAATTGTTAAAACAAGCCAGGCCAGAAGCAAAATCAGGCAGTGGTACAAAAAAGAACGCAGAGAAGAAAACATTGTTGAGGGTAAGTCTGAGGTTGAAAAAGAATTTAAGCGCAACTTTATCAGGCTTAGCGAAACAGAACTTAATGAATTTCTTCTCAAGGTTGCCGAAAAGCAGCATTGTAAAACCGTTGATGATTTTTATGCCGCAATCGGTTACGGCGGAATTTCTCTTATCAGGCTGATGCCCCGAATTAAAGAAGATTATCTTAAAATTTCAAAAACGGAAGAAATACCTGTTGTATCAATAACTCAACAGAAGAAAAAGACAACCAAAAGCAAAGAAGGCGTTATTGTTGAGGGTATTGACAATTGCCTTATCAAATTTTCGCGTTGCTGCAATCCTCTTCCGGGTGACGATATAATCGGCTTCATAACAAGAGGCCACGGTGTTTCAATTCATACAAGGAATTGCTCCAATGTTCCCGAGGATATATCCAAAGCAGGTGAACCTGACAGATGGATTGTTGCTTATTGGGATTCCAACGTTAAAGAAGAATTTAAAAGTACGCTTCAGATTTTCTGCCTCAACCGTATCGGTCTGCTTGCCGATGTTTCAAGCTTGCTTGCCAATATGCGCATTATGATTAACGATATAAGCACAAGAAACACAAAAGACGGCAGATCAACCATTGCGGTTACCGTTACGGTTAACGGCGTTGAACATCTTAATTCCGTTGTTGCTAAAATTGCAAAGGTTGACGGTGTTCTCAATATTGAAAGAAGCGGCACGTAACTGTTAATTAATCCGAGGGAGAGATATAAATGCGAGCTGTTGTTCAGCGTGTTGTTGAAACAAACGTCAGCGTTGACGGCGAAATCAAAGGTAAGACAGGTCAGGGTTATAACATTTTGCTTGGTGTTATGGACGGTGACGGCAAGGCTCAGGCAGAGCTTCTTGCCGCCAAAATTGCAAAACTTCGTGTTTTTGAAGATGAAAACGGAAAAATGAACAAAAGCATTCTTGATATCGGCGGAGAAATTCTTGTTATTTCGCAGTTTACGCTTTGCGCCGACGTAAGGAAAGGCAACCGCCCCTCATTTACCGATTCAGCCGCTCCCGACGAAGCAAAAATGTTGTATGAATATTTTTGCGACTGCTTGATTCAGAACGGTGTTTCAAAGGTTGAGACAGGCGTTTTTGCCGCCGATATGCTTGTTGAGATTAAAAATGACGGTCCTGTTACAATTCTGATGGATACACAAATTTGGGAAACACCGAGGAGATAAAATGAAGATTGAAAGATTAGAACTTGAGCATCCAATATTTGCCAACTGCTATTTGCTTGTTGATGAAAAAAGCGGTGAAGCCGCTGTTGTTGACCCCGGTTGGTACGGTGATGTGTTGATTAATGCACTTAATTCAAATAACATTGCAAATCTCAAATATGTTTTGCTTACACACGGCCATTTTGACCATATTTTCGGTACACACGGACTTCAGAAAGAGCAGGGTGCAAAGGTGGTTATTCATTCTCTTGATGCGGACCATTTGCTTGATCCCCGAAAAAGCCTTTCTGAAGGTAATATGCCTCAGCCGCAGCAACCCGTTTATGCCGATATTCTCGTTAAAGACGGCGATGTGCTGAAGCTTGGCGATGAAGAAATCTGTGTTATGCATACTCCCGGCCACACAAAAGGCGGCGTGTGCTATATTCTTGAAAATGACCGAGTTATTTTCAGCGGAGATACTTTGTTTTGTATGACCGCAGGGAGAACCGATTTTTTTGACGGCGATGATGAACAGATGGCTGAGTCGCTCAAAAAGCTTATTGCTCTTGAGGGCGATTATCAGGTGTTGCCGGGCCATAACCGTGAAACAACTCTCGAAAGAGAAAGAAAACGTAATTGGTATATCAGAAGGATGGTTAAATAATGATACTCCGAATTTTCGGCCACGATTTTCATTATGAATGTGAAAATCTGTGCAGAGTATATTATCCTAATGAAAAAATTAATATTGTCTATGACAACGAGGGACGCGATGACATTGAGGTCAGAACCTTTTGCTCGCCTATTAACGGAGGTAATTCTCTTAAGGTTGAAGCTGATATTCACGGTGTAACAGCTGAACTCTGTGCCGCTGTTGAAGCTCCCGAATCTGAACTTCGGGATAAAAGTGAGCTTAAAACAGCACAGATGATTTTTGCTTTGCTTTCCGAAATAACGGGTTATACTCCGCCCTGGGGTGTTTTAACCGGTGTAAGGCCATCGAAACTTATGCTCAGACTCATTGAGGATATGGGCGAAGAAGCGGCAAAGAATTATTTTATGGGCAGCCTTCTTGTGAGCAAAGATAAAACCGACCTTGCCTATACCGTCGCAAAGGCGGAAGAAAGAATCGTAAATCTGACAGAGGATAACTCTTTCAGCCTTTATGTTTCAATTCCGTTTTGTCCTACAAGATGCAGTTATTGCTCATTTGTTTCCCATTCAATATCAAACTCAAACGCACGCAAGCTGTTGCCGGAATATCTTGAAAAATTATATGAAGAAATTGAATATACCGGCAAAATTGCTTCTGAGTTGGGCTTGAGGCTTGAAAGCGTTTATTTCGGCGGGGGAACGCCGGGAGTTCTTGAAGCTCCACAGATGGACAGGCTTCTTTGTGCGGTTGAAAACAGCTTTGATTTGTCAACCGTCAGGGAGTATACCGTTGAAGCCGGCAGACCCGATACGATAACACCTGAAAAGCTGAGGATATTGCGTTTACACAATGTTGGCAGAATCAGCATAAATCCTCAGACATTTAATTTGAAAACTCTTGAAATCATAGGCAGAAACCATTCCGTTGAGCAAGCTGTTAAAGCTTATCAGCTTGCAAGTGCATATGATTTTGACTGCATAAATATGGATCTTATTGCAGGTTTGCCTGAAGAAAGCTTTGCTGATTTCAAATCAAGCCTCGATACGGCAATTTCCCTTTCTCCGGGGAATATTACAGTTCACACTCTTGCGCTTAAACGTTCATCGGAACTTAATGCGGCAGGCAGCGGTGTTGCTGACGGCAATGAGGCAAAGCAAATGCTTGAATATGCAAGTTCAGCTTTGAACGTTAACGGCTACAAGCCTTACTATATGTACCGTCAAAGCAAATGCGTGGGCAATCTTGAAAACGTTGGCTGGTGCAAAAAAGGCAAGGAATGTCTTTACAATGTTTTTATGATGGAAGAATGTCACTCCGTGCTTGCTGTGGGTGCAGGTGCCGTTACCAAACTCCGTCAGCCGGGTTCAACCAACATTGAGCGGATTTTTAATTATAAATACCCATATGAATATATTTCGGGCTTTGATAAAATTACAGAGCGTAAAAACGGAATAAAGAGCTTTTATTTGTCATACTAAATCTTAAAGGGTGATTGTATGATTAAAAAAGAAAAATATACTTATTCGACAATTAACAGCCTTGCACTTGAACCTCAAAAATTTGTTGAGGCAAGCAACGCCGCGTATCAGCGCTCGGTTTATGAAATCGCTCAGCGTATTTTTAAGGATGAAAGCAAAAAAATCATATTGCTTGCAGGCCCGAGCTCATCCGGCAAAACAACAACGGCCAAATTAATCGCAAGAGCTGTCCGCTCACTCGGTGCTGAGTGTTTTACCGTTTCTCTTGATGATTTTTATTATTCGCACAGTGAAGGAAAATATCCGCTTGATG
Source organism: Acutalibacteraceae bacterium (assembly GCA_045590675.1). GTDB lineage: Bacteria > Bacillota > Clostridia > Oscillospirales > Acutalibacteraceae > CAG-177. The sequence continues at coordinate 18,990 of JAZNRJ010000026.1, read as the reverse complement.
AAAACGGAAATCCGGATTACGAATGCGTTGAAGCTCTTGACTTGGAGCTTATGCATAAGTGTTTGGGCGAGCTGATTGAAAACCAAAGAAGCAGTTTGCCTGTATTTGATTTTTCGGTTGGCGAAAGAATTGAAAATGCCCGCGAAATAGTTTTAAGCAAAAACGATATGATTGTTATAGAGGGGATACACGCACTTAACCCTGTTATATCAGCCAACCTTCCCTCTGAAAGTCTGTTTAAGCTTTATGTCAGCGTTTCTTCAAGAGTTTATGATGATAACTCAAACGTGCTTTTGTCAAAACGTGACCTGCGCTTTATCCGCAGACTTATAAGGGATTGCAGAGAAAGAGCAATGACTCCCGATAAAACCTTTGATTTGTGGTCCAGAGTGTTAAGAGGGGAAGATAAATATCTTTTCCCATTTGAATATCTGGCTGATAAAAAAATAGATTCTTTTCATCCTTGTGAGCCTTGTTTGCTGGCAGCAAAGGCTCAAGAGCTGCTTTCACATTCAAAAGAATTTGCCGAAAAGGCAACTGCTCTCAGCTGCAAACTGAATCTTTTTGTGAAGATTGATAATTCATTTTTGCCGCAGGAGTCTCTTCTGCGTGAATTTACAGGATATTTTTAGGATAAAGGAGTGAGCCAGTTGGCTTCAGAAAAAAAACAGTCGGTTCTCAACGGCGCAATGATGTTGATGTTTGCCGTGGTTTTGGTTAAGGTTATCGGTATGCTGTTTAAAATACCGATGTCCGATATGCTCGGCAGCGTAGGCAGAGGTTATTTCAACTCGGCATATGAAATTTACACACCGATTTTTGCAATTTCGATGGCAGGTTTGCCGGTTGCGGTCTCAAGAATGGTTGCCGAAAGCGTGGCACTTGAAAAATTCAGAGAAGCCCGTGCAGTTTTTAACACGTCAAAAAAAGTGTTTCTCATTGTTGGTATTGCAGGCACACTTATCCTTTTGCTTGCAACTTATCCCTATACTTATTTTGTTGCCGGTACAAAGAGCATTCCTGCTGTTTTGTGCGTTGCACCGTCGATTTTCTTCTGTTGCTATATGTCAGCTTACAGAGGCTATTATGAAGGCTTACGCAATATGGCGCCAACAGCGGTTTCTCAGGTTATTGAGGCATTGGGAAAATTAGTTATCGGTCTTGCTCTTGCAAAACTTGTAATAACTCTCGGTCAAGGTCAGTATGAGAGTACAATCGGTAGTGGGATTGCAACCGTTTTCGGTCAGCAGGTAGCTAACGAAACGGAAGCAAACAGCGTTATTGTTCCCTGGGCTGCTGCAGGTGCTGTTCTTGGTGTAACAGTCGGCTCAATTGCAAGTAACGCTTATCTTATTATCCACCATAAAATAAAAGGCGATTCATTCACAAGAGTTCAGCTTGTTAATTCACCCAAAGCCCGCCTTGGCAGCGATATAGCCAAGGAAATGGTTAAAATTGCTGTTCCTATGGTTATCAGTTCGCTTATTTTAAACATAACTAACCTTATTGATACAATAACAATTCAGTCAAGGCTTGAAACAGCTCTTACAACTGATTTTAATGTTGTTGTTAATATGCACGCCGAATCCATTGAACAGGCGGTTGCTCTTTCAAGACTCAATCTTTCCGATCTTGAAGAAGTTGTAAAATATATATGGGGTTCATACGGAACTGCTCTTGATTTCAGAAACCTTATTCCCACAATAACAATTCAACTTGGGGTTAGTGCTTTGCCTGCACTTGCTGCCGCCTGGGCAATTAAAGATAAATCGGGTATACGTTCAACAATTGAAACCGTTATCAGAATAGGTATGCTTATCGCTTTGCCTGCAGGTATCGGTATTGCTGTTCTTGCCGAACCTATTCTTTCCGTTATTTACGGAACGGGCAACAGCTCAGATGCTATTCCTCTTATTGCACCTATTCTTACAGCTTACGGTTTTTCAACCTTTATTATGGCAATTTCAACGCCTACAACAAGTATGCTTCAGGCTATCGGCAGAACCGATATTCCCGTTAAAACAGTCGTTGTGGGTGCTGTGTGTAAAATTGTCTGCAATTTTATCCTTGTAGGAAATCCTGACATAAATATTTACGGTGCCGTTGTGGGAACAATACTTTTCTATGTGGTTATTGTTCTTTGCAATATGATTTCGCTTCTCAAAATCTCTAAGGTGAAGATCCGCTGGTCATCCGTATTTGTCAAACCTCTTATTTGTGCGGCTCTTTGCGGCCTTACCGCTTATGCTTCCAACAGTTTGCTCGTTTATATCTTTAAACCCGATATGTCTCAGAGTATGCTCAATATGGGTACGGTTTCTCTGATTGTTTCAATCGGTTTGGGCGGAATTGTTTATGTTATGTCTCTTCTTCTTATAAAAGGCGTTGCTAAAGAAGATGTTCTTGTGCTGCCTAAGGGAGAAAAAATTGCAAAAACCCTTGAAAAATACGGACTTTTGGGTTAAAATAGGAATTGCAGTTCTTGGGAGGAATTAAAAAGTGATTGACTTTCAGTTCAAAGATTGCTATGATGTTAATGATTTATTGGAAATAATGCGTATTCTGCGAGCTCCGGGCGGTTGTCCTTGGGATGCAGAGCAGAACCACCAAAGCATCAAGAAAAACCTTATTGAAGAAACCTATGAGGTTATCGAAGCAATCAACAAGAATGATAAAGCTCTTATGTGTGAAGAACTCGGCGATTTGCTTATGCAGATTGTTTTTCACGCACAGATGGAAGAAGAAAAAGGAGTTTTTGATTTCAATTCCGTTTCCGACGGAGTCTGCAAAAAACTGATTGAACGTCATCCCCACGTTTTCGGCGAAGTCAGCGTTTCGGGCGTAGACGATGTTTTGACCAATTGGGATGATATAAAAAGAAAAACCAAGGGTCAGAAAACAACAACCGATTCAATGCTAAGCGTTCCCCGTGAGTTGCCGGCTCTTATGAGAGCGGCAAAACTTCAGAAAAAAGCTGCAGATGTCGGATTTGATTGGGATAATGTTTCGGGTGCGCTTGATAAACTTGAAGAAGAAATCGCAGAGCTTCGCTCGGCTATATCCAATAACGATAAAGTGAATATGGAAGAAGAACTCGGAGATGTTCTTTTTTCGGCAGTCAATGTTTCACGCTTTATAAAAACCGATGCGGAAGAATCCCTTACCGCAGCAAGCGACAAATTCCTTTCAAGATTTATTGAGGTTGAAAGGCTTGCGGCTGAAAGGGGAATTGATATGAAATCATCTTCCCTTGATTTGCTTGATTCTCTTTGGGATGAAGCAAAAAAACAAAACCGTATATGAATACTTTTGTATTTATAAATAGAAAACAAAAAAGAATGGAGTAAGAAAAATGAATAAGACAGAACTCGTAAACGCTATCGCCAAGAACGAAGGCATTGAAAAGAAGTGTGCAGAAAAGGCTGTTAACGCTGTTTTTGCAGCAGTTGCTGATGCTCTTGCAGCAGGCGAAAAGGTTCAGCTCATCGGCTTCGGTACATTTGAAGTTCGCGAACGTGCAGCAAAGCAGGCTCGCAACCCCAGAACAGGCGAAGCTATCACTGTTGAAGCAACAAAGGTTCCCGCTTTCAAAGCAGGTGCAGCTCTTAAGGCTAAGGTTGCAAAATAAGAATTCACGGGCTGCTTGATGCAGCCCTTTTTCTTTAGTAACACTCAGAGGTAGAATTATGAGATTGGATAAATATCTTAAAGTTTCACGAATAATTAAAAGAAGAACTGTTGCCAACGAAGCTTGCGATGCCCAGCACGTTTCGGTTAACGGCAAAGTTGCCCGTGCTTCATATGACGTTAAAGTGGGCGATGTTATTGAAATAACTTTCGGTCAAAGCACCAACAAGTTCGAAGTGCTCAGTGTTTCTGAACACGCAACCAAAGAAACGGCAGCTTTGATGTTCAAACAATTAAAGTAATATCAAAACCTCCTTGTGCATACATTTTACTGAATGTTAATCAAGGAGGTATTCTTATGCTTGATGAAAAAAACAAACCGGCAATGCCCCATAATCTTGTTCTTGAGGATAGAAAAATGCTTACCGTTTCAGGTGTAGCTGACGTTGATTCGTTTGATGAGGAAACAGTTATTGTTTTTACCGATTTGGGCGAACTGACTGTCAGAGGGTCAAATCTTCATATTAACCGTTTGAGCGTTGAAGTTGGTGAGCTTACGGTTGAGGGCAATATTTCGGCACTTATTTATTCTCAGGAAACTGCAAAGAGCGGTGGCTTTTTCAGCAAGGTGTTCAGATAAATGGAGTATATTCACGGCCTTACAACTCAGGGAAGAATGTTTCTTTTTTCTCTGGGTTTCGGCTTTATGTTAGGGTTTTTATATGATATTTTTAAATTTTTGCGTGCTTTGTTGAAGCGCTCAAAAGGTGTTACTCTTTTTGCGGATTTAGCTTATACCGTTATTTGTACTTTGCTGACATTTTTGTTTTTGCTTGTGCTTGACGGCGGAAGAATTAGGTTTTATTCAGTTGGCGGAGAAGCCCTTGGCTTTTTAGTTTATTATTTTTCACTTGGTATTATCATAAGCCGTTTTTTAAACCTGTTTTCTGACTGCATAAAACGCTTTCTTTGTGTAATTTTCAGTCCGTTCAGATTTGTTTTTTGTAAAACAACTCAGATGCGAAAACACTTGCTTGATTTTTTCAAAAAAATACTTAAAAAATTTAAAAAAAAGCAAAATTTATCTTGCCAAAACAATAGTTTATAGTGTATAATCTATACAGTTATTTATAAAATAATGTATTGTGGCAGAAAAGGGACTGTATATGGCAATGGTTAAAGCTAAAAACAGAAAAAACAGTATCATACTTGCCGTGCTTCTTTGCGCGCTTGTGTGTTATTTTGTTGCAACCTTAATCAGCCTTCAGTCAAAGGTCAAAGCTCAGGAGGCTGCTAATCAGCAACTCAAAGAGACATACGCTCAGCAGGTTGAGGATAATTCCAAGCTTGCCAATATTATTGAAAACGGCAATGAGGAAGACAATATGGAGCGTATTGCCAGAGAACAATACGGATACGCCAAACCCGGCGAAAGAGTATATTACGATTCAACGGCTGAATAAGTCTGATCGTTAACTATAAGTTTCTAATGGAAGGATATTCTTATCGTATGCAAATCGAAGAAGGCGCTATAGTAACAGGCAAAGTTACGGGTTTAACCGATTTTGGAGCTTTTGTTGAGCTTGAAGACGGTAAAACAGGAATGATACATATTTCCGAGGTCGCCCCTAACTATGTCAAAGACATCAAAGAGCATCTTAAAGTAGGTCAGGAAGTTAAGAGCAAGGTTATCTCTGTGTCACGCGAAGGCAAAATCAGCCTTTCAATCAAAAAGCTTACCGAAGCTCCTAAAGAGCAAAACGTTCAACAGAGACCGCAGAGACCCAGACCCGAAAGACGTTCTTCCCCTCCGGTGTGGAACGGCCAGAAAAGCTCAGCTCCCGCTTCAGGTGAAAAGCAATCATTTGAGGATATGATGGCTCGCTTTAAGCAGGTAAGCGATGAGAAAATGACTGACCTTAAAAGAAGCGATTCCAAAAGAGGAAGTGTCGGCTATTCACGCAAAGGTCAAAGACAGTAAAATAATATCCGGGGGCTTATATGCCCCCGTTTTTTCTTTATTTATTTGGGAGGATATTCATGCGTATTCTTAATGTTTCGGTAATTGAAGATGCAGTCAGGGATATGTGCATAAAGGCTAACAAAATATTACCCTCTGATCTTGAAAAAAGAATATGTGAGTGTGCTCAATGTGAAACAAACGAGCTTGCTTCAAGCATTATGGATTCTCTTAAAAAAAATCTTGATGCAGCAAGAGAAATGGATATTCCTATTTGCCAGGATACCGGTATGGCTGTTATTTTTGCTGAAATCGGTCAGGATGTTCATCTTGAGGGCGGAAGCTTTGAAGCGGCTGTAAACAAAGGCGTTTCAAGAGGCTACACCGAGGGATATCTTCGTTGCTCTGTTGTGTCAGATCCTCTCAGAAGAGTTAACACAGGCGATAATACCCCTGCTGTTATTCACACAAGAATTGTTGATGGCGATAAAGTTAAAATCACCGTTGCCCCAAAAGGCTTTGGCAGTGAAAATATGAGCTGCCTTAAAATGTTTACCCCCTCTGCAACAAGAGAGGATATTATAAATTATGTTGTTGACTGTGTTAAAACAGCCGGCAGCAACCCGTGCCCCCCGATGGTGCTTGGTGTAGGCATAGGCGGAACTTTTGAGCAGTGTGCCTTGCTTGCCAAAACGGCACTTTGCCGCAGCATCAGCCAAAACAACTCTGATGAATTTTATGCCTCAATGGAAGCTGAAATTCTTCAAAGAGTTAATGCTTTGGGGATAGGTCCTCAGGGCTTCGGCGGTAAAACAACCGCCTTATCCGTAGCTATTGAAGCAAAGCCTACTCATATTGCCGGTTTGCCTGTTTCTGTAAATGTAGGATGCCATGTAACAAGGCATATTACCGAAATTTTGTGATTTTGTGAACTTTTTTGTGCTTTTTATAAAAAATCTTTAAAAAGACTTTACTTTTTTTGTGGATATATGCTACAATTGAGTTGAAGTTAAAGACTTCAAAAAGCATAAAAGGGGATGACAGTATGAAAATCACAATTACGGGACGTAAGTGCTCACCCAGAGACTCATTCAAGGAACATGCCGAAAAAAAACTTGCCAAAATTGAAAAGTTTTTTGGCTCTGATGTTGAGGCTAAGGTAACTGTAACTGTTGAGAAGTCATCACAAACTGTTGAGATTACCGTGAATAACAACGGTATTATCTTCAGGTCTCAAGAAAGAGCCGCCAATATGAATGAAGCTCTCGACAAATGTGTTGACACCCTTATCAGACAAATCAGAAAGAACAAAACCCGAATTGAGAAAAAACTCCGTGAAGGCAGCTTTGATGCTTTTGCAGATGAAGCGGAATCAGTTCAGGAAGAGGTTGAATTTGAGCTTGTAAGAAACAAGACGGTAATTCTTAAGCCTCAATCTGTTGAAGAAGCTATTCTTCAGATGAATCTCATCGGCCACCAGTTCTATGTTTTTCTCAACGAAGAAAACAATGAGGTTAATGTTGTCTACAGACGCAGTGACACAGGCTACGGACTTATTTCACCAGAGATTGAATAATTCCGCCGTGTGTTTATAATTTAAATTAATTCCGGGCGGGAATCGAAAGGTTCCCGCCTGTTTTATGGAGAATACTGATGAATATTAATTTTGTTATCCCTTGTCTTTTAGGTATGGAGTCCTTGATTGCAGGCGAACTCAAAGACCTCGGCGCCGAAAGCGTTGCTGCCGAAAACGGCAGAGTCCTTTTCAGCGGTGATGAAAATATCCTTGCAAGAGTCAACATCTGTTCGCGTTTTGCCGAAAGAGTTCAGATTCTTGTTGGTTCTTTTGAAGCAAGAAGCTTTGAAGAGCTCTTTCAGGGTGCAAAGTCGCTTCCTTGGGAAAATTGGATAGGTTCGCTTGATGCCTTCCCTGTTAAGGGCTATTCAATCAATTCAACTCTTTTCAGTACCCGTGACTGCCAGGCAATTATAAAAAAAGCCGTTGTTGAACGTCTTAAATCCAAATATAAAATCGAATGGTTTGAAGAAACAGGGCCTATTCATCAGATTCAGTTTTCAATTATGAAAGATAAAGTATCAATGCTTATTGATACCTCGGGAATGGGTCTTCATAAAAGGGGTTACAGGCTCGACGCCAACGATGCCCCGATAAAAGAAACCCTTGCTGCCGCCCTTTGCAGCCTTTCGCACTTAAGACCTTATCATAAGCTTTATGACCCTATGTGCGGCTCAGGAACAATTCTTATTGAAGGTGCAATGATGGCTGCAAATATTGCTCCCGGTCTTAACCGCAGTTTTTCAGCTGAGCGTTTCGGCGTTATCCCCAAAAACGTCTGGAATGAAGAAAGAGAACGTGCAAGGTCGCTTGTCAGGGAATGTAATGATTTTGAAGCCTTCGGGTCGGATATAGACCCTAAAGCACTTGAAATTGCCAAGGTTAATGCTCAGCGTGCAGGCGTTGCCGATAAGCTCAACTTAAGCGTTGCGGATGTTTCAAAGTTTTCACCAAAGTCTGACAAAGGAACGCTTATCTGCAATCCGCCTTACGGTGAAAGATTACTTGAACTGAGCGAATGTGAAAAAATCTATCAGGCAATGGGCAAGGTTTTTGAGCGTAAGCACGGCTGGTCTTACAGCATAATCAGCCCTGATGAAGAATTTGAAAAAGCTTTTGGCAGAAAAGCTGATAAAAGAAGAAAGCTTTATAACGGCATGATTAAATGCCAGTTATTTATGTATTATAAATAATTGAGGAAAAGGTGTTAGAGATGAAACATATTTTTATTATCAACCCTACAGCAGGCCAAGGAAAATCGCTTGAATTTATCAGACCCAGATTAGACGAAGTATGTAAGAAATATTCTCTCGACTGTGAAATAATTGTTACTCAGCGCCGCGGAGAAGGCATTGAAATTGTTCGTGAAAAAGCAAAGAGCGGAGAGGAAATCCGTTTTTATGCTTGCGGCGGCGATGGTACTCTTTATGAGGTTGTTAACGGTGCATACGGTTTTAAGAACGTTCAGGTAGCGGTTATCCCTCTCGGTTCCGGTAACGACTTTATCCGTCTTTTCGGTACCAAAGAAGAGTTCCTTGTTCTTGAAGACCAGATTAACGGTGTTCCTGTTGAGCTTGACCTTATTGACTGTGACGGCGAAATTGCAATCAATCAGTGCTCAATGGGTATGGATGCTGAAGTTTGCGCAATGCAGGGCAAACTTAAAAAGCTTCCCGGTGTAGGTGGTGAAGGCGCATATTACCTCGGTTGCCTTTATGCTATTGCAAAGAAGTTTAAAAACACATTCACATATTCAATTGATGACGGTGAAAAGATTACAAAAGACTGTCTTTTCTGCTTTGTAGGTAATTCTCGCTGGTATGGCGGCGGATTCAAGGCGGCTCCTCTTGCACAGCCTGATGACGGTGTGCTCGATATTGTTGTTGTTGAAAGCCGTGTTTCAAGAGCAAAGCTTGTAACTCTTCTTAACAAGTATAAAAGAGGCGAGCATCTTGATTGGGATATAACCAGCTTTAAGAGAGGCAAAAAGCTTGTTATCCACAGCGATAAACCTGCCGCAGTTAATGTTGACGGCGAAATCAAATATGTAACCGATACATCATTTAAACTTGTTGAAAAAGGAATGACTTTTGTTGTTCCCGCAAAATCGCAGTTCCTTGTTGAAAGGGAAGCAAGGCTTGCTGCTGAAAAATAAAATTATTAAGGCGCAGCGCGAATAAACAGCCGCATAAAGAGGTGTTGTTATGAATAATCCCAATGCTGTAAAAATGAATAAAAACGGCAAGCTTGTAATTATGCAGGTGAGTGATCCTCAGGATATGAAATATGTCCGCAAGGCTATGGTAAAAATGCTTGATAAAGCTTACGATAAAGTTAAGCCTGATCTTGTTGTTTTTTCAGGCGATAATATTCTTGGTAACCATTTGCTTGATGCCAGAATCGGTAACCGCCATGTAGCTGAAGGTAAGCAGGCAACCTATGATATAATGAAAGCATCGCTCGACCATATTTGCGCGCCGCTTCAAAAAAGAAAAATTCCGTTTGCAATGATTTACGGTAATCACGATGATCAGAATCTTGTTACCAAAGACGAACAGGCCGATATTTACAGAAGCTATTCCTATTGCCTGCCAATGAATAACTCGGATAACGGGCTTGATTGCGATACATATAATATCCCTGTTTTGTCTTCAGACGGCTCAAAAACGGTTTTTAATTTATGGATGTTGGATTCTGCTTGGTATGACAAAGAGACCGATAAATGCTATGATGAGGTAAAAGCGGAAACGGTTGAATGGTATAAAAAAACTTCGGAAGAGCTCAAGGCTGAAAACGGAGGAGAAAACATCAATTCGCTGATGTTCCTTCATATTCCTTTGCCCGAAACCGAAAACTTGGTTGAACCCTGTTTGCCTGAAGATGAGGGTGCGGTAAAGTTTATGCATCATCCACTTAAGGGTTGGCGCAGACTTAAGCCTGATATGGCAAAAGGTGTTATTTGCGAAGGTCCGTGTATGCTTTCAAATTCAAACGGTCTTTTTGATGCTGTTCTTGAATGCGGTGATGTCAGAGCAATCGTTACAGGTCACGACCATCTTAATTGTTTTGAAGGCAGCTATAAAGGCGTTGATTTTATTCAGACACCTTGTGCATCGTTCAGATGTTACGGCAACCGTTGCAGGGGTGTAAGAATTTTTGTTATTGATGAAAATAACCCTGCAGATTATGTAACATACACACTTGATTATTTTGATATTTGCGGCAACGGAGTTTCCGAAACTCTGCGATACTATTGGGATGCAGACGAATATGAGAAAAAGAAGCTTGCTGTTCTCGGCGCAGCCGGTGCAGCATTAACTGTTGGTGCAGTTGCAGCTCTTATTAAGAAACTAAAATAAAAAAGAAACACAGAATCAGCCGAATTAACTGATTCTGTGTTGTTTTTATTTACGACCTATTGCTTTCCCTATTACGCTGAATAAAGCGAAAACGGTTATATCAGTTGCAACAATTGTTGCACCGACGGGAGTTTCAAACAAGATTGAAATAAGAATACCTGTAACGGAACAAAAAACGGCGATTAAGGCAGAGCTGATAATAACTGAGCGGAAGCTTTTGAAAACTCTCATCGCCGTCAGGGCAGGGAAGATGATAAGAGCTGAAATAAGAAGTGCACCGACAAGGCTCATAGCAATAACTATAACAATAGCTGTAATAACAGCAATTGTTATGTTATATACTTTTGTGTTTGTGCCTGTTGCTGCGGCAAAATCTTCATCAAAAGTAACAGCAAAAATTTTGTTGTAAAAAACAATAAAAACAATAAGTACAACTGCAGCAAGTACAGCGCATAGAAGAACGTCGCTTTCGGCAAGAGTCAGAATTGAGGTTGAACCGAATAGGGAAGAACAAACATCACCGCTTATGTTTGATGAAACCGAAAAAACATTCAACATTAAATATCCCAGTGCAAGAGCACCGACTGAAATCATTGCAATGGCGGAATCGCCTTTGATTTTCTTGTTTGTATTTATCGAAAGAAGAATTACAGCTGCCGCTACGGTAACAGGAATAGAAATGTAAATCGGCGCAAGGTTACAAACAGCTGCAATGGCTGTTGCTCCGAATGCAACGTGAGAAAGTCCGTCGCCAATCATTGAGTAACGCTTAAGAACAAGAGTTACGCCGAGCAAAGCGGCACAGAGAGAGATGAGAACACTTGCAATCAGCGCATATCTGACAAACGGAAAGCTTAAATATCCTGAAAGTGTTGAGATGATGTTCATCAAACAGCACCTCCTTTTTGGGTAAACACTTTGCACACATCACTGTTGATATAATCTTCTTTTGTGCCGTAAAAAAGGGGAGTATGGCTGATGTGAAGAATATGCGAAGCGTAGGTTACGGCTGCGCTAATGTCATGCGAAACCATTATAACCGTAATTCCTTCTTTGTTTAATTGTGAAATAAGGTCATAAAAATTTCTTGTAACAACAGGATCAAGCCCCGCAACGGGTTCGTCAAGAATAAGCATTTTACCCGTGGAGCAAAGAGCTCTTGCAAGCAAAACTCTTTGTTGCTGACCTCCCGAAAGCTCTCTGTAACAACTGTTTTTTATGTCGGATATTGCAAGCTTTTTCATATTTTCTTCAGCAAGCTTTTTGTTAGCTTTTGATAAAAACAAACCGCCACGGTTTAAACAGCCTGAATAAACGATTTCTTTAACAGAAGCGGGAAAGTCACGCTGAACAACGGTTTGTTGAGGCAGATAACCGATTTCTTTTTGCTTGAGTCCATCAGAAAACTCAATTTTTCCGCTTAAAAGATTCTTCTGCCCCAAAAGAGTTTTCATAAGGGTACTTTTGCCCGAACCGTTTTCACCCACTATGCAAAGGTAATCGCCTTTGTTAACTTCAAAGTTCAGGCCCGAAACGATGGACTTGCCTTCATATCCCAGCGAAGCGTTTTTACATCTTATATATGCCATCAGTTCAGAGCCTCCTTTAATGTTTCAAGATTTTTAGTCATAATTTCAATGTAATCAGCTCCGGATTGAATGTCTTTTGCCGAAACCGACTGCATTGAATCAAGAGTAAATATTTTTGCCTGTGAACCGTATACAACCGTTCTGGCTATTGAACCGTCAGAACTTTCTGTTATAAAAACAGCCGGCACAGACAGTTCGGTTATTTTTTTGTTCAGAAAAGAGATTGTTTCAAAGCTTGCTTCACTTTCGGAAGAGCAACCGGAAAAAGCCGCAAAATATTCCATACCGTAATCGTTAATAAGATAAATGAACGGAAAACGGTCAGCAAAAATAACGGTCTTTCTTTTTGAGGCATTGATTGTTTCTTCAAATTTTTTATCCAATTCTTCAAGTTTGGAAATATAGTTTTCTGTGTTTTTGCGATATAATTCTGCGTTTTCAGGGTCAGCGTTGCAGATTATTTCACAAAGATTTTTTGTTATAATAATTGAGTTCTTAACAGAAAGCCATATATGTTCGTCTGCTTGGCATATTTCTCCGCTTGAGTGCTCGTGACTGTGAGAATGTGAATCAGCGTGCGAATGGTTGTGCTCTTCGAGGCTTTCTACTTCACAAAGATTAACCATATCAGCAAGTGATACTTTAATTAAATCAGGGTTTTGAGCTGATTTGAGTGCCGAATCAACCCAATTGTCGGAACTTCCGCCGATATGAACAAACATTGTTGCTCGGTTGATTTCAAGAATATCTTTTGCGGTGGGCTGGTAGCTGTGAAGATCTCCTCCGGTTTCAACAAGCAAAGAAACATTTTTATCGGAACCAAGAATGTTTCTTATATAATCGTATTGCGGAAAAACCGTACAAACTATTTTCAATTCTTCGTTTTTAATGTTAATCGTGTTTTCTGAACATCCCGATAGCGTAAGAATAATCAGAAAAACAGAAAACACAATTGAAAAAAATCTTTTCATTAAGGTCTCCTTATTTGCATTTGCGGCATTTACCCAAAAGAACAGTGTGGGTATCAATTTCAAATTCTGCGTTTTTAGCAACATCGTTCTGTATATGAGAGCTTATTCCACTGTCAAGGTGAAATACTTTACCGCAATCGGTACATTTCATATGCAGATGACCCTCGCATTTGCTCTCACTTATAAGCTGATAAACAAAATTACGGCTGTTGCCTTTAACAGAACGGTGAACGATGCCGTCATCAACAAGCTTTGTCATTAATCTGTAAGCAGTACTTTGGCTGATTTTTTCGCCCGACATACCCTCAATTATCTCTTCAATTGTAAATGATTTGTCTGAATTTTTTTTAAGGAATTCCAAAAGCATTTTTCTTTGCTGTGTGTTATAAACTCTCATTTTACACCTCTGAATTTGAGAATAACTCTTAAATCATTATACACAAAGAGGTTGTTTTGTCAATATATTGTTGACATTATTATTAATAAGTATTAAAATATATAAGAAATAAATATACGGAGGCGTACTATGAAAAAACGTATTTTCTCAATCGCACTTGCCCTTTGCCTTGTGTTCGGTTCTCTTGCTGTTGCAGCTCAGGCAACCGATGAAGCTGTTCTTCGTTTTGATAAAAACGGCGAATTCAAAATTCTTCATCTTTGTGACTGTCAGGATGAGTTTCCTGCAATCGAAACAATGATCACTTATATCAACCACGTTCTTAAGGTTTACGAGCCTGATATCGTTGTTCTCGGCGGCGATAACACAACAGGTCCTGAAGAAACAAAAAAAGAAGCGATTGCTGAACTTGTTGCTCCTTTTGTTGAAAATGAAGTATATTTTACTCTTGTTTTTGGCAACCATGACCGTGAGCAGGGTGTTGATAATGACACTCTTCTTACTTATTATCAGGAAGCCGGCGGCAAATACTGTCTTGCTTATGATCCGATTCCTGAGCTTCACGGCTCTGCAACTCACAACCTTCCTGTTTATGCATCGGACGGAAGCGACAAGGTTAACTTTAACCTCTATATGTTTGATTCCGGTTCAGGCGTTTACGATGAACAGGGTAACGGTCTCGGTTATGACTGCGTAACAGAGGATCAGATTGATTGGTATGTTGATGTCAGTGAAAAGCTTGCAGAAGAAAACGGCGGCCTTGTTCCTTCAATGGCATTCCAACACATCGTTGTTGGCGATGTTTACGATGCTCTCTTCCCTGAGGTTAACTTCTCTCTTGATCCCCTTACACAGAGCTATAACGGCAAAAATTATCTTATCATTTGTCCCAGAACAGATAATTTTGAAGGCCATCTCTTTGAGCCTCCTTGCCCCGGCTATTATAACTATGGTCAGTTTGATACAATGGCTATGAGAGGCGATGTTCTTGCTATTTACTCAGGTCATGACCACGTTAACTCATATGAAACCGAGCTTTACGGCGTTAAGATTATCAACACTCCCGGTGCAACTTACAACTCATACGGTAACGAAATCGTAAGAGGCAGCCGCCTTATTACCGTTAATGAAAATGACCCGGATGCATTTACAACTGAGGTTATAACGGTTAACGATTTTGCAGTTGAGAATGAAGAATTTGCAAACGCTTCAGGAATCAGCCCGATTGTAGGCAAAATTTGGAACATAATCGGTGAAGTTCTTCTTGCTCTTTCAAAAGCATCGGCTGTAATTTCAAAAATCATTTATTAATTTAAAAGAGATGGTTGCACAAAGCAACCATCTCTTTTCGTCAATATCTCCGCTTTATCAATCCTCAAGCATATTTTTATGGATAATTGTTTAGTCAGAGATTATGCGAAATAAGCAGTAATTTAACGCTGAATCGTAAATTAATATAAAAAAGTCAGCCTTTTTTGAAATTTACTCTTGACATTTTAATTTTCTATGCTATAATAGCATTCGTTGAGTTACAAAACACAACTCAAAGTTGAATATCCGGGTGTGGCGCAGTTGGGAGCGCGCTTGACTGGGGGTCAAGAGGCCGTGAGTTCAAGTCTCGCCACTCGGACCATTTTAAACCATCGAAACAACAGTTTCGGTGGTTTTTGTTTTAAGGAGGTTGTTTATTTTGTCATTACGCAGTCTGTTCGAGAAGTTCTCTGATTATTGCAAAAACCATGTTTGGCAATGTGTTCTTGTAGTGCTCGCCGAAACAATGGCTTTCGGCTTTCACGCTACCCACTATTCATATCATATTGATATGCTGGTTGAAGAATACTACAACGGAACTGTCCTTATAGGAGCAGGTCGTTTTTCAGCGCCATTGATTAACTATTTCACAAACTGGATGCAGTTTGCTCCGTTTTGGCATACCTTTTTGATGGCTGTAATTCTTTTTATTTCGGGATTGGTTTTTGGGTTACTTCTGAAAGAAGCATCTGAAAACAAATTATCCGATGGAGCGGTATTTGTTTTTTGGATCGTTTTTGCAACATTCCCGATAGTTGCATACCAGATGACATTTCCTATACTGTCAGTCGTGTTGCCATATCTTCTTGTCGGCTTGGCACTATGGATGCTTTTCCCGCTTATTGATTCAAAAAAAATATCTCTCAAAAAAATAATTGGAATTATTGCACTACTTACGGTAAGTGTTGATATGTATGAATCGCACGCCACTGTTTTCTTAACTATGTGGTTTTCGCTTCTTTTTGTTAAATCATTATTCTCAAAACAAAAAACTAAATATATTTCTTCAACTATTAAAGCGTCAATAATTCTTGGAATATCTATAATTTCAGATTTTGTTGTTTCAAAAATCACTTGTAAAGTTTTCTGTAACACATTTGATTTTTGGTATTCCAAAAACACCATGATTGCTTGGTTTGAGGATTCTGTTATAAATTGTATCAAGTGGTTATTCCGCGAACTTATTGCGAAATTTGTTATTGCAGGCGTATCGAACTATAGTGTTTTTATTTTTGATTTAGCTGTTATTATAGGTTTTATAATTACTCTTGCAATTTCAATAAAGAAGAAAAACGCTTGGTGTGTAATTTTGTATATAGGAGTAGCTGTTGCTTCGCTTTCACTTTCAATTGTTACAGGCTCAGTACCGATATACAGAATGGTTCAGGCTTTACCTGTTTTTGTTGCATTATTTTTTGCTCTTGTTATTATTTTATTACCTCAAAAAGTCTTCATCAAAGGTTTGATTTGGTCTATAGTTGGCATAATTGTTCTTAATCAAACACTTTTCATTAACCGTTATACAGTTTTAAACTATGAGCGACATCAATATGAAAATATTATGATTTCCGATGTTTCTAAGGATCTGTTGCATTATGACATTGATAATAAACCGGTTTTATTTATTGTAAGCTATAATCCTGATTTTCCAAAGTTTGAATCAACGCCGCTTGATTTGGGTAATCCGCTTGTAAAAGAATATAAAAAAATAATGTACAATGTTTTTGATAGTATTATCCCCAAAACAACATTCCGCAGATTGGATGCAAGATACGGAAACAGTGTAGATTATGACCTGACCTGCTCTAAAAATATTGATATATTTTTTAACAGGGATTATAAGGTTTCTCCTTATGTTTCTTTTAGTCAACGAGCCGAGTGCCCTAATTACGAATCAGCTTTTTATAAAGCTGAGTTATACAGAGCTTTTGAAAAACTCGGTTGTTCGTTGATCGTGGCAGAGGAGGCCAGAACAACGGATGCTAATGCGTATCCTGCTATTTGTGACGAGTATAAATCATTGCCTGCATACCCTGCTGATGGATATATAATTGAAACAAATGAAAAAATTATCGTAAAACTTCACGAGTAAGTTTTATACTCGATTGTTATGATTTGTTATAAAACAGTCCTATTTGCAGCTATTGTAAAGTTGACAGTTCTGACTGTTGGTGATATAATTATTACAGTCAAAAATTAAGTTTAATGAAGGCAAAATAATGGTGGTCAGTGGTAAGCAGGAGCTTATAACTCAGGCTTATTCCAAAGGGGCTGTCAAGCCCCTCACTGGGGGTCAAGAGGCCGTGAGTTCAAGTCTCGCCACTCGGACCATCTTAAAGAAGGCTGAAATCGTTGATATACAACGGTTTCAGCTTTTTTCATTTTCGTTAATTTTACCCCTTGGACATTATTCTCGGAAAAACAGGCTTTTTTGCCTTGTTTCAATCAGTTTTGCGAACAAAAACAGGACATTACTCAGAGCGGTTTTCACTGCCGGGTAATGTCCTTGTTTAATTTTAAATATTTGTGTGATTGAAAATGATTGTGCCCGTCAAATTGGAATTTGTCAGTTTACCCTACCTATCATTTCAAGAGGGATTTCTTTAAAATCGGGAGCGACTTTTCTGATTTCATCAATATCTTTGATATTATAATCTCCGTTATCGGGATCGACAAAGATTTCATCGCATTTGCCTACATTATATATTGCATTTTCACTTATATCGCTGAACTTCCAAACGGAGCTGTAAACTTCGCCATAGCCCATATTTTTATTAATGATAATATTATTTTTGAAAGTGCTTGCAGGGTTGGGAATATAATCGGGCGAATCTGATTTTGAAATATCGTCTGTGCAGTTCTTGTATTCGGGGAACGCATTTTGCCAGGTTTCACTCTGCCAGGGTGAATTATACAGTGCTTCCCACATATCGCCGCTGCCGACATGAGCGTGAGTAAACCATCCGTTTTCAAGAGCACCCTCTCTTGCTCTGTCATCGAATCTCAGGGCGTTATTGCCCGGATTCACTATAATATTATTGGTTATGACATTGTCTCTGCCGCCGCCGACGTGAATTGAATTGCTCGGAATATTGATAAGAAGGTTGCCGTAAATCTTCTGACCCGAAACCGCATCATCAAGATAAATACCGTCGGGTCTGTGATTTTCCGAACCGACATTATAAATACAGTTGTATCTTACAACATTGCCGTACCACACCCAGCTTCTTCCCGAATAAATTGCACCCGCATCATCCGAAAGAAGGCATACATCGTGGATAAGATTATATTCAATAATGTGATTGTTGCCTTTGTAAGTAATTGCTTCGTGAGGAGAGTTTTCCATTTCGTTGTGAGAACAGACATTTCCAACACCTTCAAGAGTAACGGCAGGCTGATAGGTCTGGTAAATTTCCGACCAATCGTGGATGTAATTGTTGTCAGCCTTGCTGTTGCCGGGAGTAAGAGTTTCTGTATCACCGCCGGAAATAATAATTCCGCCCTTTCCTGTACGGGTGATTTCGTTGTTATATGCAAGATTGTTGCTTCCGTTCATAACAAGAGCATTGCCTGCAACATTTTTGATAAGACAGTTCTGAACGGTATTGTTATTGCCTGTTATAACGACACCGTCACTTCGTGTTCCTTTTACGGTTAATCTGTCAAAGGTGATGTAATCAGGTTCGAAATTTATTACGGGATTGAGTGAGAGGGAAAGAATAATTTCTGTATTATCCTTGTTTTCAGGTTCCCACATACAAAGCAATCCGTTTTCTCTGTCGAGATACCATTCGCGCTCTGTTGTTAGTTCCTCAAGAACATTGAAAAAATAGTACGGAGCATCGGTTTTGGTTCCGTAAAGACTGACAAACCTTGGAGAAAGTTCACAAGTATCTTTATCAAAACTTCCTATGGGAGTTGAAGCATCTGCCCAATCATATTTCCAATAGCCGAACATCCACACATCCTCAAGATTATTCCAGCCTGAAATTCTCTTTGCAAGCTCGGGATTAACTTTGTAAATATCCGGTTCGGGGTTGCGGATTTTATCCCAGTCCTTAACCTCTGTAAGCGCTCCGTCGGATTCCTTGCCCAAGCCTGTTTTTACAACCTCTTCGGTATAAAGATATTCATTATCGGGATATCTTGCAACGGTTTGTCTTATGTCATCCACGAAAAGTTCGCAATAAAGAGGACCTG
>JAZNRJ010000025.1:0-2981 GCA_045590675.1 Acutalibacteraceae bacterium | reverse complement strand
CGTGCTTGCTTCCGACAGTGACAAAACCAAGTTTAATCTCTGGGTGTTTGACTCAGGAGATTATGACGAAGATGAGCCCAGACATTATGACCGAGTACGCACAGAGCAGATTAAATGGTACAAAGAAACAGCAGCAAAGCTTAAAGAAGAAAACGGCGGTGAAACCGTTAACTCTGTTGTTTTTCAGCATATAATTGTACCCGAAATCTATGATGTTCTTAAAAAGGTAGATTCAAAGAAGCCTTATGCAACTCCGCACATTTATAATGAAGGCGAATATTATATGTTTGATCCCGAGCAGGTCAATTACGGCAAGCTTAACGAAAAGCCCTGTCCCGGTTATTACAACGACGGTCAGTTTGACGCTCTTGTTGAAACAGGTGATGTACTGGCAATGTTTACGGGCCACGACCACACAAATGCCTTCGGTGTAAGAAATCAGAATATTGATATTTATACTTCACCCATGACACGTTATAAGGGACTTGCTTATACAACTCAGTACGGTTACCGTGTAGTTGAAATTGACGAAAAGGATACCTCAAAATACATAACAAGAGTTGAGCGCCTTTATGATGTCTTTGACTTTGATTACATAAAAACTGCAAAGGATAACGGTGATAAGTATTCGTGGAGAATTGCTTTCGAGCTTGCAGTTAAGGGCAAGGCTCAGGAAATCTGTATGAAGATCTGGCATTCAGTGATAGAATTCTTTACAGGCAGAACAATTGTATATCCGGACTAAAGCAAACAAAAAACTGCAACGTTATTTGAAAAAAGTGAACATACTGATACAATATTGTACGATGTAAGAGTAAAATATAAGGCAGGGTCTCAGCTTTGACCTTGCCTTACATTCTTAATAAAGGTCAGATTAAAGTGATTAAAGGAATACAGTAAAGAAGCCATTTTTTAATGCGAGGTAAAAAACAATGATCAATATCACCAAAAACACTATTGAAATCGGTCTTGAAAAACCGCTTAAAGTTTTACATATTACAGATTCACATCTGCCCTTTTACTGTGAAACAGACTCTGAGGCTATGATAAATCAAGGCAAAAAGCGTGATGAAAAAAGCAGTGTGCAAAATCTTAAAGAACTGATGGAATACGGTGAAAAAAGCTGTGATATTATTGTTCATACCGGAGACCTTATTGATTTTATTTCAAAACCCTGTGTGGAATTTGCAAAAGAATATCTGAAAAACGAAAAGGTTCTGTTTATAGCAGGCAATCACGAGTATGCCAAATACGACGGCAAAAAGGAAGATATGGCGTACCGTCTTCAGAGTATGGAGGAAATCGGTGGATATCCTGTAAACATATTCTTTAATTCCCATATCGTCGGCGGTGTTAATTTTGTCGGCATAGACGATGCTTATCATCAGGTTGAATATGAACAGCTTGAAATGCTTAAAGCGGAAGTAAAGAAAGGTTATCCCGTTATTCTTTTTATACACGCCCCTTTATATGAAAAGGAGCTTTACAAAAAAAGCTATGAATTCTGGAACGGTGAAAACTATCTTCTCGGCGTTGATACCTTACTTCATCCCGAAGTTATCGGAGATGAGACAGAGCCGACAGAAGCTTCAAAAGCTTTTTACGAGTATGTTATCAGCGAGCCGCAGATTAAAGCCGTTCTTACGGGACATCTGCATTTTGGCTTTGAAAGCAGACTGCCCGGTGGCACAATACAGTATGTAACAAACCGTGGTGACAGAGGTAACGCAAGAGAGATAACAGTAATATAAAGAGGAAGTTACTTCAATTCTGAACTTGATAACTTCCAATTTGTTGATATTTTAACAACGGTTCTAAAATGAGACGTACTGCCAAACTGAAGCCCTGAAATCTTTGATATATCAACGGTTTCGGGGCTTTTGTTGTAAAAAAACAAAGTAAGAAACATTTTCTAAATTAGAATAAAAATCAGCATTTTGTGCTGTTTTGCCGCTTTTTTCGGTGATTTTACCGTCATTTACCGACAGTTACCGACAATAAAGCGGCAATTTTTTGCTTTTTACGGTACTTTTGTATACTTCAACTTCGTAGATAAGTGCGGCGTGCATCTTCTGCAGACTATGACCATCTGCTCTTTTTTCAAATTGTGCTAACTATCAAAACCGTTGATATATAAGGGATTGCGGGTTTTGAACTCGAATTTTTAAAGACGAAAATAATTCTCAAAAAGAACCATTCTTCCATCAATTTACCGACAAAGCTATGTTTACTCGGTAAAAATCGGCTTTTTTTCAGAACTACGATAGTCATGTTCTGCTGGAACTGCACTTGTCAGCGGTTTTTTCACCCGCTCCTGCTCGAAACCCTTGATATATAAGGGTTTCTGACATATGCCTAAATTAAAAAGATTGGATTTTTGCTATTTTTCACCGACAATTTACCGACAATCTACCGTAAAAAGCTGAACAGCAGGGGATTCATCAGTAAAATGCGTCGTGTGTGAACTTCGCTCCGTGCCTGAAGCCTTCTTTGTAGCTGCATAGCTCTAAATCTCCACAGATGATGTCCCATAGGTTTACATATTCAATAAAAAGCTCTTTTTCTTCGCCTGTAAGCCGTTCTGCCAATATTTTCTCATCTTATTTAATGATTCCATATCTCGCTGAAATGAGGCGTTTTCTTTAACATTTCGCAACTGCGGGTCAATGTTGGCAAAGTAAAATTCTTCAATGAAGCTTATTGGCTTATCCTACTTTTTTAATCGTAATCTTACATACTTTCTTTGGATAGATTAAAGAAGCGAAAGTGAAGTTGTGCAGTCAAACAGTTTCTGTTATGAAAATCAGTACGGTTAAATTATGAGGTAAGGAGAAAATAATTATGAGAGAAAACATTGAATTATTTCAAAATGAGCATTATGAATGGGTTCTTAAAACAAAACTTGTAAATGCTCAAAATAAAGAACAGAACCTTCGCATTAAAGGAAGAACTCGCGGAGGAGTTTTATATAATTATGATAA
>JAZNRJ010000024.1:0-2188 GCA_045590675.1 Acutalibacteraceae bacterium | reverse complement strand
ACGGCGAACCGCACGCTGCAGTTGCATATATGACTTATCTTGAAAAGTTCAATGAGTATGACGATTTTGCGGCTGCGGGCTATAAATTCTTTTCTGTGCCCGTTCTGTTCTCGGGCAGATGGATAAGCATTACAGACGGACTGACGCCATTCAAAAAAGGTATTTTTGATGTAAAGGATGCTCCTGATTTTTCGCTGTTTGATGAGGCTGTCGAAAATATTCTTGAAGCCTGTCCTGATGCTTACATAATCCCGAGAGTCAATATCAGCTTACCCGTCTGGTGGGAGAAAAAAAACCCCGATGAGCTGAATATGAAAGGCGGCGTTCCTTGCAGAGAATCCTTCTATTCACAGAAATGGCGTGACGATGCGTCGAAGTTTTTGCGTGAATTCACGCAGTATGCAAACTCCTGCAAATATGCCTCACATATTGTGGGTTATCAGATAGCGGGAGGACAAACGGAAGAATGGTTTCATTTTGATATGAACGGCGGCTACGGCGAATGTGCAAAAGAAAGCTTCCGGGCATTTCTTGAAGAGTATTACCCCGAAATCAAGTACAAAGGTTTGCCCGATTTAACCTTGCTCGATAAAAAGACAAATTATTTCAACGACGAATATCTTTCACGTTACATTGAGTTTGCAAATTTCAAAATCGCTCAAGCCATAAGTCACTTTGCTCGGATTGTAAAAGAGGAAACGGGCAACAATGTTGTTGTAGGTACATTTTACGGCTACACGCTTGAAGTTACCAACCCCTTGCAAGGCAATCACGCACTCAATTATATATTGAAAGACAAAAATATTGACTTTATCTGTTCACCGAATTCATACATCGGCACCCGTTCTCCCAATATGGACTGGACTGAAATGTACCCTGCCGATTCAGTTCGTCTGCACGGAAAGATGTGCTTTCAGGAATGCGATATAAGAACTCATCTGACTGTTCCTCTTTCTCAGAAAGACCCGTCAACCGACCCCAACGGGCTTCTTTCCGCTCCTGTTTGGCAGCCGAGAGAATCAAAGTTTCAGGCCATAAACGAAATCCGAAAAGCTTTTTCACGCCAGCTTATAAAAGGCAATGCACTGTGGTGGTTTGATATGTGGGGCGGTTGGTACGCTGATGATGATATTATGAACGAAATGGCAACCTATAAGAGTATTTATGAGCAAAGCTTAACCGATGCAAACAGA
The DNA here is from genome assembly GCA_045590675.1 of Acutalibacteraceae bacterium. Classification (GTDB taxonomy): domain Bacteria; phylum Bacillota; class Clostridia; order Oscillospirales; family Acutalibacteraceae; genus CAG-177. The sequence goes on along the minus strand of JAZNRJ010000024.1, from coordinate 995 downwards.
AGTTCGAAGGCAGAAGTTGCGGTATTCGTTGACGAAAGTGCCTATAAATATCTCGCAAACTGTTCCTTGCGAAACGTTTTCCACACTCAGCGAGAAGAGCTCGGTCTTATGGGCACGCCGTACGATATTTATGACGTTTATGATTTTGAAGCGGTTTATCAGAATTATAAGACAATTATTTTATTATCAATCGCAAAAACAACTTATATGGAAAATGCACGTAACCTTTGCAAAACATACAACGTGCCCTATATTATGACCTCGCCTCTTAAAGAAAAATTCACGGTAACCGAGCTGAGAGCTTTCTGCAAAGCAAACGGAATTCATATTTACTGCGAAACAGATGACATTATTTATGTGAACGAAAACTACATTTGCATTTATGCCGTAACAGACGGTGAAAAAACACTTGATATCGGCAAGAAAAAAAATATCAATGAGTTACTCGGCGGCAACTATCAAGGCGCTGCAGACGGCTTTACGATTAAGATGCAAAAGGGCGAAACAAGACTTTTCAGACTTGACTGATGCTATATATAAAAGAGATTAACGGAGAATTGTTATGACAATAAGGTTGTTTATTCAGGCAATAACCAAGTTTTTATTCGGATTTATTTTGATTGGGTTATTTATATTTCTGCCTGCGGGTACTTTATCATTCTTTAACGGATGGCTGTTTATGGGAATTTTGTTTGTACCGATGTTTTTGGCGGGGATTGTTATGATGTTCAAAAATCCCGATCTGTTAAAAAAGAGACTGGATGCAAAAGAAAAGCAACGGGAACAAAGCATTGTTATAAAATTGAGTGGTCTTATGTTCCTTGCAGGCTTCATCGTTGCAGGCTTGGATTTTCGTTTTGGTTGGCTCACACTGCCGAAAGGCGTTGTAATCGGTGCCGCGATTGTTTTTCTTGCTGCATACATTCTATATGCCGAAGTACTCAGAGAAAACACATATCTCAGCCGTACAATTGAAGTGCAGGAAAATCAAAAAG
>JAZNRJ010000023.1:0-5746 GCA_045590675.1 Acutalibacteraceae bacterium | reverse complement strand
ATTCTTCATATGACAGACTCACATCTCCCGTTTTATTGTGACAGTGACTCTGAGAATATGATAAGACAGGGCAAAAAACGAAACGAGAAAAGAAGTGTACGAAATCTCAACAAGCTGATAAAGTACGGTGAAAAGAACTGCGATCTGATTGTTCATACCGGAGATCTTATCGACTACATATCAAAGCCTTGCGTTGAATTCGCAAAGGATTTTTTAAAGCGGGATAAGTTTCTTTTCGTTGCAGGCAATCACGAATATGCAAAATACGACGGTGTAAAAGAGGATATGGCTTACCGTCTTAACAGTTTGGAAGAAATCGGCGGATATCCTGTTAATATATTCTTTAATTCTCATATCATCGGCGGTGTTAACTTTGTCGGAATAGACGACGCTTATCATCAGGTGGAATATGAACAGCTTGAAATGCTTAAAGAGGAAGTAAAGAAAGGGTATCCCATCATTCTTTTTATGCATGCTCCTCTATATGAAAATGAGCTTTATAAGAAGAGTTATGAATTCTGGAACGGTGAAATATGCCTGCTTGGCTCCGACTCAGAGGTTCATCCCGAGGTCAAAGGCGATATAGCAGAGCCTACAGAAGCTTCAAAGGCATTTTACGAATATGTTACCGGTGAACCTGTGATTAAGGCTGTGCTTGCAGGGCATCTGCATTTTGCTTTTGAAAGCATACTGCCCGGTGGTACGATGCAATATGTAACAAACCGTGGTGACAGAGGAAGCGCAAGAGAGATAACAATATTATAAAAAGAAACAATCAGGCGCAACAATATATCTGTTGCGCCTGAAGTATATAATAACACACATCAGGAGGTTTTGCACTATGTTTTTTCAGAATGCTTTGCATTTGAGAGAAAAGTTCAGTTGTTTTTAATCAAAGCGTGTGATATAATTAACTCAACAAATAATAATTTGTGGAGGCTACAGTCTGACTTTATGAATTATACAAACAAGGAGAACACCAAATGAGCATAATATCAAAATTAATAAGTTTCATTGTTGCCGCATTTACTTTTTGGGCATCTCTTATAACCCCATCCGTTTCGGCACCTGTTCCTGAAATCAAGCAGGATGATTTCGTTCCAGTTATGCGTTTTGTTGCTTCAAGCGACACCCATATACAAACTCTCGGCGATACGGGCAGCAAAAGACTTACTGCCATGATAAAATCGGCTTACGCCATAAGTGAAGCTGATGAGGATTATAAAAATTTAGATGCAGTGGTGATTTCGGGTGATATCACCGATAACGGCTTATTAGGGTCATTTTTTGCATTTGCAGGAATAACGAATAATGAAATCCGTGAAGGCACAGAATGTCTGGCGGTAGTAGCAAAATCTCATGACAGCTATACATTTTCAAACAACAGTCTTAAAGTTTTTACAGGAATAACCGGTCAGGAAACTGATTTTCACAGAGTTATCGGCGGTTTTCATTTTATCGGTATCTCCCGTTCCGAAACACTTAAGCATTACACCGAAGAACAGGTAAAATGGCTTGATGAAAACATTGCCGACGCAGTTGAAGCTGACCCCGAAAAGCCTGTTTTTGTTTTTCAGCACGAGCACGTAAAAGATACTGTTTACGGCAGCAGCGAAACCGACGGTTGGGGGCTGGATGTTTTCACCGACGTGCTTTCAAAGTATCCTCAGGTGGTGCATATTTCAGGACATTCCCATTTTCCCGCAAATGACCCCAGAGCAGTATGGCAAGGAGAATTCACAGCTATAAATGACGGAGGACTTGCTTATTTCGAACTTGCTGTTGACGGCAAAAACGGACAGTTCCCCGAGGATAAAGACAGAATGTCTCAGGCTCTCATTGTTGAAGTTGATGCCAACAACAGAGTTCTTGTGAAAGTTCTTGATGTTGAAGCGGGAAAGATTATAAGGGAGTTCCTCATTGACAACGTAACCGAAGAAAACAAGGTCAGATATTCATTTGAAACAAGAAAAGAAGATGCCTCTGCTCCGATTTTCTCCGAAAGTGCAGAACTCCATTATGAAAAAAAGGGGTTAAAGCACTACATAACCGTACCTCAGGCAACTGTAAGCGAAGACAACGAGGTCTTTATTTACAGAATTTATGTTATCAATCAAAACGGTAAAACAGTCCATGAAGATTGGGCATTTTCTCAGTATTTCTTCTCCGATATGCCTGACAGCATAACCTTTGACGGTTTTGTTACATTAAACACAAACTTTACCGTAAAAGTTTGTGCCGAAGACGTATGGGGAAACACAAGCGATTATCTGGAGATAAAGGTTTAAAATCCGTCAAATTAACGGCATTACAAAAATACAACTACTGCATCAAATCATATCACACTCAAAAAAACACTGAACCACCTCTTATCGATGCTTTCTGCATCGGTAGAGGTGGTTTCGCATTATATATTACTGTTATTGATTTTTCATATACAAATTTCCAAAGAATGCAATTAATCTGTAAAAAGGCTGCAGAATGCCGTAAATCCATTCGCTTTTATCGAGCTCATTAAGTTTTATGTTTTCAATTACAGGATGCTCGCAATATGCCATATCAACAGACTGGCTGGTATATGATTTGAACCTTGTGCCGTTTTCAATTGAATAGAAATAATATCCCTGCTGCCCATCGGAGGTTGAGCGCATGGAATTGAGGAAAGTGATTTCACCGCCCGACATAATAAGAGCAGGCTCTGTTTTTGATGAACCGTCGTGACCAGTGTTGACAAATACGGCATTGCTGTCAACCGAATTCAAAAAAGATTTTCCGCCGTAAATAAACGTGTTGAATACGGTAACGCCGTTGCAGGAATTGAGCCTGATATAATCGGTGTGAATTCTTGTGATGGGAATAAAAACATATTCGAAAAGTTTATCTTCTGTCAGACGGGGTATGCCGAGCTTTGCATAGCCGTTTCTCGGCAGAGTGTTTGCATTTTGCAGGCAGCCTTCAATAAAAGTATTATTGCAATCGGTTAAATCAAACATCGATTCAAAGCAGCAGCCGATTACTCTTTTTATAAAAGCTCCGTCAGAGTTTTGAAGTTTTATTCCGCAGCTTGCAAGGGTCAATGCACAGTTGACGATATAAATATCATCAAATTCGCTGTAAATAACGGGCGAGGTTTTCATATATTTTCCGCTGTCATCAACAGGATTGTTGATAGGATAATCAACTCTGATTCCGCTGATGCCCGAAGCATTGCCGCCTAACGTAATAAGCGGTTTATCCGATTCACCGAAACCGTAATATGAAAGAATGAGAGTTCCGCTGCTGTTCTCCCTCTGGCAACGGGTTGCAACAGATGATGAGCCTCTGAATTCAACACCTGCAGGAACAGTTACGGGATTTTCAAAGCGGTAAAGACCGGCAGGCAGATAAACTATTCCGCCTGTTTCGGTAGCTTCGTTAAGCTTATTCTGTACTGCAACAGATGCATCGGTTTTACCTGTTTTATCAGCTGATACTACATACAAAACTTCGGCAGGCTTTGTGTGCTTATGCTCATAATCGGGAGTATATTCGCTTGTATTCGCATTGTAGATACGGATATTTTTGCCCTTAATTCTGCCTTCGGTTTTTACGTTTGTGAGAATCATTGCATTTTCGCCGGGGTCATATATTGCACATTCGCTGCCTTCAATAACTCCGTTGCTGATGCCCGTACCCCAGGAATATTTTCTTGAAATTATGTTGCCTTCGGGAATATAAATTCCGTAATCACAATCGGTTATGTAAAAGTCTGTAAATTCGCCGCTGAAGGTGTACCGTATGCCTTCTTTAACAAACATTCCGTAATGCATATCGGAAATTCTGACATCGGCAAATTCGGGCCATTCGAGGTCGCCTATTACAAGACCGCAGCCGTTTTTGCGGGTATAATCATCAATCTTCCGTCTTTCGGGAGCATTGAACTCCTCGCCCGCTCCGCACCAATATTCATTTGATATATAAAGAGTTTTAACGGTATCAACATCGGCTGAATTATGAGCATTCAGGCCCTGATAAAGGCAGGTTCCTTTTACGTTTTCAACCGTCAGCATTTCGTGGCACTCATAAATACCGTTTTCGCATTCAGCACTCGCACCTATTCCTCTGTAGGAATTGATGAGGGTGCAGTTTTTTATTGTCTGAAGCATATAGTCGCCGTTACCGACCACGTAAAAGGTGAACGGATAAGGTTTTACGTTATCAATGCTCTGGTCGGGATACCAGACGGTAAGACCCACTACACCTGCGCTTGCACCGACAGTAAATAATGCGGGATTCATCTTGTCGCTGCTTTCAACGTCGGCAATTATTATTGTTCCGTATTCCCCTCTGTCATCAGGGTCCTGATAATCGCCCATCAGCGTTACAAACTGGCGGATATAAATATTGCCGGTTACTCTGTATCTGCCTGCAGGAAGCCAGACCGTACCGCCGCCGTTTGCCGCACAGTTATCAATAGCCTGCTGAATAATCGCAGTAACATCACTCTCACCGCTTGAATCGGCACTGATAACAATATCAGCTATCACAACATCATCCGTCGGATACACGGTTTCAATAATCTGCGGTGTATTTACTTCACCAACCGCAAAACACGGAACAACCGTGTTGAATGCAATCAAAATGCAAAGCAACGAAGAAAACAGTTTTTTCATCTTATCAGCTCCGATTTGTTAATAAAAAGTTATGATGCAATAATTATAATTCTCTTTCAAGATTATGTCAAACATACTTGTAGAATTTTATAATCATATATGATATAATATCAGAAAATATTGCGAGATAAATGCTGTTTGGTATTTTAAAACATACGTTTAATTTATGGAGGTATTGTTATGAAAAAGCTTTTATCGGTAATTCTTGCTGTTGTTATCACTCTGAGCATAACACCGCTTGTGTTTGCCGCAGGAACAACTTACTATATTGACAGCATATTGGGCAACGACGAAAACACGGGTTTATCCGAAGCTTTTGCATGGAAAACGGTTGCTAACATTGCTTCTTTAACACTTGAAGCAGGTGATAAAATTCTGTTCAGAGCAGGCGGCGTCTATGACTGCGCTGTTACGCTCACCTGCTCGGGTACTCAGGATAATCCCATTGTCATTTCATCCTACGGTGAAGGCGAAAAGCCGCACCTCAACACCGATGAAAGAAATGCGGTTATGAAGCTTTTTGACTGCTCCTACGTAACCGTTTCGGGCTTTGAAATCACGGCTCACAACGGCGGAGGAATCTGGGTTGACGGAGTTACGAAAGAATCAAAGGGCATCAGAATAGAAAATTGCGAATTTCACGATATGCAGAATTACACTGTAACCTCTCGTGACGATTATACCGAAGGTCCGATTTCAGGCAGAGCTGCGATAGTTATCAAGCGTTATGGCGGCTCACCATATCCCGTCAACGATTTTCAGGCAGTGAACTGCAAAATATACGATGTCGGCAACGGCATATTTTTCACGGGTTCACAGGATCTGAACAAAAATGCTCTTGTAAAGAACTGCGAATTTTACAATATGGACGGTGAAGCAGTTGTTCTTGAAGGTTGCGACGGAGCTTTGGTAACACATTGCCGTGCCATAAACTGCTGCCAGGGAGTCGGCCTTGATGAAAACGGAGAAATACTTTATTTTACTGCCGCAATGTGGACTCATTATTCATCAAACTGTACTTTCAGCTACTGTGAAATAGCGGGTCAAAAAAACTATGGTGACGGAATGACGGTTGATTTTGACCACGGCTCATA
>JAZNRJ010000022.1:0-104968 GCA_045590675.1 Acutalibacteraceae bacterium | reverse complement strand
CCGAACCCTTCGCCGATTGGCATAAGGTTCGGATTTATACTGTATGGTGCGGATAACAGGACTTGAACCTGCACGAACTTGCGCCCATTAGAACCTGAATCTAACGCGTCTGCCAATTCCGCCATATCCGCATATTAAATTAACCCGTAAATTTTACACGGCCGGGCTCACCGAGGCGGAGCACTAAGCTTAATCCGCTAAAAAAGAAAGAGGATTCCTAAGGGAATCCTCTCCTGGTGCGAGAGACGGGACTTGAACCCGTACGTGATTAACACACGCCCCTCAAACGTGCGCGTCTGCCGATTCCGCCACTCTCGCATGTCTCTGTTCCGCTCGGAACGTTGACTATTATAGCAAAGGCTTTTACAAATGTCAAGCACTTTTTAAAAAATTTTTAAATTATTTTTACATTATTTTTTTGCATTTAAGTATCCGTTAAAATGCGTTCCTTTTGAGCATAAAAAATCACTTTACCGCCTCATAATTTGTTATCCCTTCTGCTATATCTTTGAAAACAGGAGCACAGCTCAAAGCCCCCTCTCCACCGTTCTCTTTAAGAACAGTAATGGCATATTTAGGTGCTTCGGAAGGAAAAAAGCCCGAAAACCACGCATTGTATATTTCTTCACCGTTTTGGTTTTGTCCTGTTTGAGCGGTTGCGGTTTTGCCCGAAACGGTAACAATATCGCTGACAGCACGTTTGCCGCTCCCCTTTTCAACAACTGTTTTCAGAAATCCGCTGATAATCCTTGCGGTTTTTTCGCCGATTATTCTTTTTTTCTGTTCGGAATAAACCTGATTTATAATTTCACCGTCCTGATTCACCTCACCTAAAATCAGCCAAGGTTTTATAAAAACTCCGTTTCTTGCAATTGCGGCAGTTGCCGAACAAATCTGAAGCGGCGTTGCAGTCAACGCCCCTTGCCCGAAAGCGATATTGGCTATTGCCGCCGCCGAATCCAATTCATCAAGCGAGGGTAAATTGCCTTGTGACGATTTGAGTGAGGGTGCAAAAACAGTTTCTTGGCCAAAGCCAAAATCTTCCGCTGTTTTGATAATTGACTCTGCCCCTGTTTTCAGGGCAAGCGAAATAAAATAAGTGTTGCAGGAATAAGCCATAGCATCACGCATATCGACTTTACCGTGACCGTCTTCTTTGTGGCAATTAAAGGTTACTCCGTTAAGCATTACACTGCCGGTGCATTCATATTCATAATCCTCTATCCCTTTTTCAATTGCAGCAGCGGCAACAACAGGTTTAAAAACAGAACCGACCGTAAAAGGAAGAAAGGCTCTGTTGATAAGAGGCGAATCCGAATTTTCAAGGCTTTCGGCTATATTATCGGGAGCAAAAGCCGGTCTTGATACGCTTGCAACAATAGCTCCGCTTTCAATATCAATGACAACAGCAGCTCCTCTATTGATATTTGAATTATCCAGTGCTTTCTCCGTAATTTTTTGTATTTCACGATCAATTGTTAAAGCAACACCACCTTTGTTTGCGTTTGAAACAAGTTCGATATCTTCACCCAGCAAAACTCTACCGTATGCATCGGTTCTGAATCGCGCTCCTACGGTATAAGAATATGAATCTAAAGTTGCATTGAACGCTTTTTCGGCACCGCTTATGCCCTGACCCGAAGAATCAAGATAACCTATCAGATGGCAAGCCAAATACGAACTGTAGCGTTTGGGATATTCAACAACCGTAATATCCGTGCAATCATTTTGCCGAGCGTTAATTTTAATCGCAATCGGGTTTCCGCTAAGCATACGTTCACTTACTGCTTTAAACGCATCATAAGCCAACATTTTTTTTAGCACTGCAACCGCTTTTTGCGTTGGCTTTGCAGCGGCTGTATATTCAAATTCCGCATTGGTTATCGGTCGGAGTTTACAATCATACACAGTGCCCCTGATTTGAGCAATATCTATTGTTTTTGTGCCTGACTGCAAGGCTGCTTCAAGGCTCTCAACACCGATATTATAAGTTCTCATGCTTATCAAGGCAAAAAAAGAAACAAGCAACATAAAAAGAACAGATACTCTGATTTTCATAAAAAACACTCCCTGCGGTTATTATTCCGCCGGGAGTGGATTTTAACAAAAATTATACATTAAATCTGAAAAGAACAACGTCGCCGTCTTTCATAACATATTCCTTGCCTTCGCTTCTGACAAGGCCTTTTTCTTTTGCGGCTGCAATTGAACCGAGGGCTACAAGTTCTTCATATGCAACAACTTCGGCTCTGATAAAGCCTCTTTCAAAGTCGCTGTGGATTTTACCTGCTGCCTGAGGAGCTTTTGTGCCTTTGGTTATAGTCCAAGCTCTGACCTCAGGCTGGCCGGCTGTGAGATATGAAATAAGGCCGAGAAGTGCATAGCTCTTCTTAACAAGCAAATCAAGGCCGCCGGTTTCAATACCGAGCTCAGAAAGGAAGATTTCTTTTTCTTCCTTATCAAGAGAAGCGATTTCAGCTTCAAGCTCTGCGCAGATAGGAAGAACCTCGCTTGATTCGGCCGATGCAATTTCACAAACTTTTTTGTAATGCTGATTGTTATCAAGACCGCCGGCAAAATCAGCTTCGCTCATATTACAAGCATAGATAACAGGTTTAGCTGTCAGCAGAGCAACCTCTGAAAGCCAGGCTTTTTCGTTTTCATCACACTCAAGATTTCTTGCAGGCACATTTTCTTCAAGAGCTTGCTGAAGTCTTTTAAGGAAATCAAGCTCAGCGGCAAGAGTTTTATCGCCTTTAAGAGCTTTTGTTACCCTGTCAATTCTGCGCTCAACCATTTCAATATCAGAAAGGATAAGCTCAAGGTTGATTGTTTCAATGTCTCTTTCGGGGTTGATTGTTGCATCAACGTGAACAATATCGTCATTTTCAAAGCAACGCACAACATGGATAATAGCGTCAACTTCGCGAATATGAGAAAGGAATTTATTGCCGAGGCCCTCGCCTTTTGAGGCACCTCTTACAAGGCCGGCAATATCAACAAATTCAATAAAAGCGGGTGTAATTTTAACGGGATTATAAATTTCTGCAAGCTTATCAAGCCTTTCATCGGGAACAGCAACAACACCAACGTTGGGTTCAATTGTGCAAAAAGCATAGTTTGCGGACTGAGCGCCTGCGTTTGTAATTGCATTAAAAAGAGTGCTTTTGCCTACATTGGGCAAGCCAACTATACCTAATTTCATTAATTTCATTTCCTTTCGGATTCATTTCATACCAAATCATTATATATTAATTAATTGAAAATTACAATATAAAAATTAAAAATTATAGTTTACAATATATAATGCTTTGGTGTATTATATAAAATGAAGAATTATAGAAAGAAGTGGCTAATTTGGCACAGTCGCAATTCACAAGAACCGAAATGCTTTTGGGCAAAGATTCAACTGAAAAACTCAAAAGCAAAAAGGTTATTCTTTTCGGTCTTGGCGGAGTAGGTTCATACACAGCCGAAGCGCTCGCAAGAGCCGGCATCGGTCACATAACAATTGTTGACAGCGACTCGGTGTCATTAACAAACATCAACCGCCAGCTTTGCGCTTTGCATTCAACAGTAGGCAAAGACAAAACCGAAGCAATAAAAGAGCGTATTCTTGACATCAACCCCGACTGCGATGTTGTTGCTCTTAAAGAGTTTTACTTGCCCGACAATTCAGAAGAATTTAACCTAAACAACTATAACTATATAGCAGATGCCATTGACACGGTAAGCGCGAAAATAGACCTTGCTGTTAAAGCACAGGCTTTTGGCATTCCGATAATTTCCTGCATGGGAACCGGCAACAAGCTCGACCCCACAGCGTTCAGAATTGACGATATTTCAAAAACTTCCGTCTGCCCTCTTTGCAGGGTTATGAGAAGAGAGCTTAAACTGAGAGGGGTAAAAAAGCTCAATGTTGTCTGGTCACCTGAAGAACCCATAAAGCCATTGGAAACCGATGAGGAAAACACCAAAAGACAAACGCCGGGCAGCCTGCCTTTTGTTCCCGGTGCAGCAGGTTTGATTATGGCCTCAAAAATCATACTTGATTTGATTAAAGGATGAAACAAATGAAAAAAATTATTGCAATTATTCTAATATCAGTTTTTACGTTTTCGTTGTGTTCTTGCGGCAAAATCCCCGACCCTGAAATTCCGCTCAAAGAAACAACAACAGCAACCACTCAAAACGAAGGCATTTTAAAGCTTGCATATTCAAGATCCGATTCACTTAATCCTTTCAAATGCAAAACAAAAACAAACTCAATTATTTTGAGTCTCGTTTATGACGGATTGTATAAGCTTGACAGTAACTACAATCCCATCCCGGTAATAGCTGCTGAGAATTACAGCGATTCTGATTCAATTACAGTATCTCTTTCGCATACCTTGTTCAGCGATTCAACAACAGTAACAGCTTCTGATGTTGTAAACTCTTTTGAACTTGCCAAAGAATCGCCCGCATATTCTCAAAAGCTTAGTAATTTTGAATCAGCAACCGCAAGCGGCGGTTCAGTTATTTTCGCATTAAAATCCCACGACCCCTATGCCCTTGCCTGCCTCACCTTCCCAATAATAAAAACAATTGAAGGAGCGGAAGATGCAGATTTCCCCATCGGCAGCGGCAGATATATCCCTCAGATTTCAGGTGAAGAGCGTTACCTGATTGCAAACTCAAAAAAATCCGGTTTTTCCCCTTCAATAAAAACGATTATGCTTGTATCATTAAAAGATGAAGCTTCTCTTGTAAGCAGTATTGAAGTTGGCAACACAGGCTTTTTATATAACGATTTAAGCAGCGGAACTTACTCAAGAATCAGTGCAGCAACCAAAGACATCGGCATTAATAATTTTGTTTTTCTTGCATTTAACCCTGCTCTTGAGGTTTTCAGCAGTGCTGCCGTAAGACAAGCTGTTAACCTTACAGTCAACCGCAGCGAAATAACGGCAACCGCTTTTCAGGGGCACGCAAGGGTTGCTTATTCCCCCTTCAACCCCGAATGGCACCAAATTGCCTCAAAAGACCTTATAATTCCCAGAAAAATTGAAAAATCAAAGGAACTCATAGCATCTTCCGGCGTTGATATTGCTAAAGATGAGCTTCTTGTTCTCGTTAATTCAGAAAACCAGTTTAAACTTGAAGCAGCTGAATTTATAAAAGAATATCTGGAAGAGATCGGTTTCAGAATAAAGCTTGCAAAGCTTACGGCAGAAAACTTTGCTTCGGAAGTTGCCGCCGGCAATTATGCAATGTATATAGGTGAAATTAAAATTTCCCCAAATATGAACATTTCGCCGTTGCTGACCGACTCTTCTTCAGACTTCAGAGCAAATCCCGAAAGCGAAAGTGCACTCAGATATATGCAGTTGCTTGAGGGCAAATGCGAAATAATGGACTTTATCAACACATTCAATAATGACATTCCCTTTGTTCCGCTTTGCTACCGCAACGCCGCCGTCTCATTCTCCAACTCTTTACAAGGCGATTTCGGAAGTTGCGACAGCGACGTATTTTATGACATTGAAACATGGAGTTTTAAATAAAAATGGAACTTAAAGCAAGTATCAAATACCTCAAAGGTGTGGGTGAAAAACGGGCAGCTATGCTTTCAAAGCTCGGCATTTCTACCCTTTGGGACTTGCTGACCTTTTACCCCAGAACTTACGAAGATTGGAGCAAAATCACCACAATAGAAGACGCTCCGTACAATGAAACCGTCTGCATAAAAGCCATTGTTTCAATGCCTTGCCGTGAAAGCAGAATACGCAAAGGCATGACAATTTACAAAACTCAGATTACAGACGGTCAAAGCCTGCTCACAGTAACTTTTTTCAACAATAAATTTGCTGCCGAAAAATTAAAAACGGGCGAAGAATATCTCTTCTTTGGTAAAATCACAGGCAAAGGCTATTATCTTTCGATGAATTCGCCTGAATTTGTTGTTGCCGACGGTTCAGACACAATAAGACCGATATATCCGCAAACAGCAGGGCTTAATTCAAAAGCTATTGAAAAGCTTATGAGGCAGGCTTTTGCTTCAAGCGGAAAAATTGAAGACCCCATTCCCGAAGAAATACGCAACGCATACTGCCTTATGGAAATCAACAAGGCCTTAAGAAACATTCACTTTCCGCAAAGCGAAGATCTGCTTTCCGAAGCACGCAGAAGGCTTATTTTTGAAGAGCTTTTCCTGCTTGAGCTCGGGCTTATGCGCCTTAAAACAAAATCAAGGCAATCAACGGCAGTATGCCTGCAAAAAGACTATACAGATGAATACCTCTCAATTCTTCCGTTTGAGCTTACAGGTGCTCAAAAAAGAGCCATCGCTCAGTCGGTTGAGGATATGATGACAACAACCCCCATGAACCGCCTTTTGCAAGGTGATGTAGGCTCAGGTAAAACCGCCGTAAGCGCAGCGTTGATATATAACTGCGCAAAAAACGGATACCAGAGCGCACTTATGGCACCAACCGAAGTGCTTGCAATGCAGCACTTTAAAACTCTTGCAAAAATGTTTGAACAAACCGATATAACAATCGGGCTTCTTACAGGTTCAACACCTGCGGCAGAAAAGAAAAAGATAAAATCTGCTTTAAAAAACGGTGAAATAGATTTGATTATAGGCACCCACGCACTTATCCAGAAAGATGTTGAGTTTTTATCGCTCGGCCTTGCCGTTACCGATGAGCAGCACCGTTTCGGCGTTAATCAGCGTAATGAACTGCACTCAAAAGGCAGTAACCCTCACACGCTTGTTATGTCGGCAACGCCTATTCCCCGAACACTTGCTCTTATAATTTACGGTGACCTTGATCTGAGCATTCTTGATGAAATGCCGAAAGGACGCCAAAAAACAGAAACCTTCCTTGTTACCCCCGATATAAGAGAAAGAGCTTACGGATATATAAAAAAACATCTTTGCTCCGGTTTTCAGGGATATATTGTCTGCCCTCTTGTTGAGGAAGGCGAAACGAGCGAACTCAAAGCGGCAGACGAACTGCACAAAAGCCTTTCAGACGGCTTCTTTAAAGGATTTACGGTTGGTTTGCTGCACGGCAAAATGAAACCTGCCGATAAAAAAGCCGTTATGGACTCGTTTGCAAAAGGTGAAACGCAGCTTCTTGTTTCAACAACCGTTATCGAGGTTGGAATTGACGTTCCCAATGCAGTTATTATGGTTATTGAAAACGCTGAAAGATTTGGTCTTTCTCAGCTTCACCAGCTCAGAGGTCGAATAGGAAGAGGCTCCGCAAAATCAACTTGTATAATGATTTCAGAAGCAAATGAAGCCGAAAGGCTTAACATCCTTGCATCAACAACAGACGGGTTTAAAATAGCTGACGAAGATTTGCGTCTCAGAGGCCCCGGTGACTTTTTCGGTTCAAGGCAGCACGGCTTGCCTGAAATGAAAATTGCAAATATGATGACCGACGGAGAAGTTATCAGGGAAACTCACGCCGCCGCAGAAAAACTGCTCAAAAAAAACCCCGCCCTTGCGGGCGAGGAATATGAGCTTTTAAGGAAAGCTGTTAACCGTATGTTCTCGGGCGGTATGGCTCTTAATTAAATTTCAGACTTTGAGTTTAAGCTCCTTTTTGTCAAACGGAAGAATCTTATATTCATTTGAATCTCCGTCAACCATAGTGATGGGCAGATCAGGCAGGATTTCGTGAATGCTTGCAATAAATCCGCTGCTGCCTTCGGCAGGAAAACCTGCAACAAGCGTTGAAGCGTTCATCTTTTTTGCCGCAACGGCAACAACAAGGGCAGGACTGTTGTTAAAATAAATATTCATTGAAGCATTATGTTCCCGGGCGCAGGTGTAAAGGTTTTCAAGCACCCCTCCCTCGTTGGCGTTCATTCCGTTGCTCTCTCTGAAAACGCTTATAACCGAAAGAGGCACACGTTCTTCTTTTGCAATTCTTGCTCCGGCTTCAATCAGCCTTGAGCAGGACTCCTGAGGAGTAACGCAAACCATAACACAGGGTTGCTTTAGTTTTTTGCTCATTTTCTCTGTCCTTTCATAAAATATAGTTTATATCAGAATTCAGTTAATGTTCTTTTTACAAGCACATCATAACAACTATATGTTGACAGGATAATAAAAAACAATTGACAGTTTGTTAACTGATTATAAATCTTCAATCAAGGAGGTTTCATCGTGAAATATTATCTTGGCATTGACGGCGGCGGTTCAAAAACAACGGCTGTTGTTTTTGATAAAAACGGACTTTTCATCAAAAAAGCAATCGGCGAAAGCATAAATTATTATTCTGTCGGCCTTGAAGCCGCAAGAAAAAATATGAAGAACATTATTGCTTCACTTGGACTTAACTGTTATGAGAGCGTGTTTATCGGTATGTCTGCGCTCAACGAAAGAGCCGACTGCGAAACTACAGACCGTTTTGCAAACGGAATTATCAGCGGCAAAAAAATTACAATGGATTCAGATTTATTCGTCGCTCTTGAAGCTATGGCAACCGAAGGCGAATGCGCTGTTATAATCAGCGGAACCGGTTCGATGGCGATAACGAGAAACGCCGACGGTTCAATAAGCCACGCAGGCGGATGGGGCTACATTTTGGGCGATGAGGGCAGCGGTTATGTTATAGGCCTTGAGGGCATAAAAGCAGCAATACGCTGTGCCGAAGGCGGCAAAAAAACCGAGCTTTTTTCGGCTTGCCTTGAGCATTTCGGCATCAAGGATATATATGAGCTGATTGACTTGTATTATGACAAAGGTGTTGAAAGAAAAACAACTGCCGCATTTGCAAAATCAGTTTTTGAATTATCCTCAACCGACCAAGTTGCCGCAGAAATAATTGAAGCTCAGGCAACTGACCTTGCCGAAACCGCAAAAGCTCTTATAAAAAATCCCGAGTGCAAAACAGGTCTTTGGGGCGGAGTATTTCAGCACAGCAAAAATTTCAGGCAAAAATTCATTGATAAATCAGGCTTTACTCAGATTTCTCTTCTGCCCCTTACACCTGAACAGGGCGCAATCCTCGCCGCAATGAAAGAAAGCGGCTTGAAAATCACAGAAGAAATTGTTAACAATATAAAAGAATCTTATAATTATGAAAACAGCTAAGCTTACATATAACGCAATTCTTGCGGCAATAATTTGCATTCTTGCTCCTTTTTCCCTTCACGTCGGAGCAGTCCCTGTTTCTCTTGCAACATTTGCTGTTTTTATCATATCCGCACTTTCAAAGCCCAAAAATTCAGTTATCTGTATTATTATATATATTCTTCTCGGTGCAATCGGCTTACCCGTTTTTTCAGGTTTTTTGGGCGGTTTCCAACAAATAGCAGGACTAACCGGAGGATATATTATCGGCTATATTCCTTGTGCCGCTGTTGTTAGCTTTATAATCAACCGCTTTGAAAACAAAAAAGTTTCTTATCCATTTGCTATGGCTCTCGGAACTGTTACATGCTGTTTTTGCGGCACAGCTTGGTATATGTATCAGACAAAAACCAATTTCGCAACCGCATTTTCCGTTTGTATTCTGCCTTTCATTTTAGGCGATACAATCAAAATAGCTGTTGCAAGCATTTTAGCATACGGCATTAAACCAAGAATCAAAAAATTTATATAAAGGGTGATTTTATGGCAGTTATCAGAAAAGAATACTCCGTTCCCTCAAAATCGGGCATTGGTGATGTTTTCGCAAGATGTTGGGCACCTGAAAACAGCGTTAAAGCGGTTTTTCAGATTGTTCACGGTATGGCTGAACACGGTGAAAGATATGAAGATTTTGCAAATTATCTTTGTTCAAAAGGATTTGCTGTTCTTGTTAATGACCATATAGGCCACGGAAAATCCGTTAACAAGGATGATGCCCTCGGATATTTCGGTGAAAGCGACGGATGGGATGCGTTTGTTGAAGATGCAAGAGCTTTTACAGAATTGATAAAAAAAGAATATCCTGGCACTCCTATTATATTTTTCGGTCACAGTATGGGTTCTTTTGTTGCCAGAGAATATATCAGCCGCTATGGCAATGACGAAGCAATAAAAGGTGCGGTAATTTGCGGCACAAGCGGCAAAAACCCAGCTGCCGCAATAGCAATAAAACTTGCAGATGCAATTATAAAAGCAAAGGGCAGCCGCCATTACAGCAAATTCATTGATAAAATGGCTTTCGGGCCTTATAACAGCAAGATTTCAAAACCCAGAACAAAATTTGACTGGCTGACAAGCGATGATACAATTGTTGACAAATATATTGCCGATAAGTATTGCGGTTTTCTTTTCACAGCAGCCGGTTATAAAGACCTTTTTTCGGTCCTTAACAAAGTTTCGGGCAAAGATTGGTTTTGTTCAGTTCCCAAAGACCTGTCCTTGCTCATCACCTCCGGTGATGCTGACCCTGTCGGAGCTTACGGAAAAGGTGTAACCCAAGTTTACATCGACCTTAAAGCTCAGAATGTCAGTGATGTCACATTAAAGCTCTATAAAGGAATGCGCCACGAAATACTTAACGAAAAAGAAAGAGCAACCGTTTACAAAGATATAGCAAACTGGTCACTCTCAAAAATCGGATAAAAAATGCGGTTTGCATAGATTCGTCTATGCAAACCGCTGTTTTTTTAATTGCAGAAAATATCAGTTTCGATATAGCGTATACCCATATCATAAAGCATTTTTGCATCTTCAAGCTCATTTACAGTCCAGTATGAAGCTTTAACACCTGCATCAATTGCAAGCTGAATTGTCTCTGCTGTGTTCTTTTCAAAATTGGGAGAAAGCCAAACGTTACCGCCAAGAGCTTTTGCTTCAGCAATGTTCTGCTCGGTTATTTCATCAATAAGATACCAAAGTTCAATTTCTTTATTGTATTCGCGAATTGTTTTAAGTTGTTCAAGGTCAAATGAAATAATAATTGCACTTTCTTCAAGACCTTTTGCTTTAACGGCATCAACAACGGTATAAAGCAAATCGTAGTTTTCTGCCTTTATTTCAATCTGAGGCCTTGTTTTTGAGCCAACAAAAACATCAAGATATTCTTCGAGTGTTGAAACTTTCAAATCTTCATATGCCCAGAAGTTTGAGCCACCTTTATACGAAAAGCTTTTAAGTTCTTCAAGGGTATAATCTTTAATTTCACCGTACTGGCAAAGCTGAGAATCGATGTTGCTGTTATGCATAAGCACCCACTTGTTATCTTTTGTAAGGTGAATATCACACTCAGCCGAGTAATATCCAAGTTCAACCGCTTTCTGATATGAAGGAAGGGTATTCTGAGGTGCTACGGTTGAAACACCTCTGTGGGCTGTAAGATAAACAGGGTCAGCCTCACTGCTGATACCGTTTGCGCTGAGTGAAATAACCTCACCGGGCAAATTAAAAAGCTTTGCTATATGCAAAAACGGCAGAAACGGTGACATATAAAGAGGCACAAGTATAACAGAAATAAATTTGTTAACAAAGGGAAGCATAAAAACATAACCTTTCTTTGTTTTATTTCTGTTAATAATAACATTAACTGCAACAAAATTCAAGGTTTAAAAGGCAATATTTTTGTCTGTTTTATTCTGCTCCGATGCCAAGGCTTACCGAAAGGGCTCTGTCAACTCTGTTCATATCTGTTTCATCAAGAATTCCCATTTTTTCGCGCAGACGCTTTTTATCAAGCGTTCTGACCTGTTCAAGCAAAACTATGGAATCTTTGGCAAGTCCGCTGCCGTCAGCGTTAACTTTGATATGTGTGGGCAAATCTGTTTTGAAGCGTTGGCTGGTTATCGCCGCCGCAATAACGGTAGGGCTGAATTTGTTCCCGACATTATTCTGAACAATCAAAACCGGCCTTGTTCCGCCCTGCTCCGAGCCGATAACAGGGCTCAGGTCTGCATAATAAATTTCTCCCCGTTTAACGGTCAATGTAATCACTCTCCGTGGTTTTGTTTCGTTAGTAGTTTTGGCACGCAACAGGCAAATTAAACGTATTTTTGAAAGCGGGGAGCAAAAAATTTCAAATCGCCTGTCCTGATACATTATATTCCGTTATTTGATAAATGACATCAAAACGCTAAAAATAAAGAGCTGCTATGCAAAGAACAATCTTTGCATAGCAGCCTGAAGAATCATAAAATTATCTTCCAAGCATCAACAAGTTTTTCAAAGCTCCAAGCGGCGTTTGCAGGGCTTGTTGACGGCAAGCATATCGCTTTAATCCCCGTTTGGGAATAAGTATATTTGTTATAATATTTTTCAGCCGTTTTACCGTTAACAATTATTCTTTCAACCTTGCTGTTCTCAATAATCACGCTCAAATCGTTGGCGGTAACGTTTTTTATTGTGCTGTCCGCGCTCCCTTCAATTTCACACGAAGCAATAACATCCCACATTGCAAGGTTATTTTCAAGAATAAGCCTTATTTTTTCTTCCACGGTAACCGGCTTTTCACAACCGAAAACTTCTGCAATAACAGCCCAGAAACGGTTTTGAGGGTGGCCGTAAAAGAACGCAGCTTCTCTTGACTTAACAGAGGGAAAAGAGCCGAGTATAAGCGTTTTTGAGTTGCCGTCATAAAGCGGCGGTATAGGGTGAACTATCATCATTTCACATACTTCTGAAGAATTTTTGAGATTGGCGTATACACAGCAAACGTTACAGCTGAGTTGATAACAGCCTTAAGAAGATTAAAAGGAATAATCGCAGGAACAAGCATACTTATAACCGCCTGAGTTCCCGTGCCCATAAATATGCCTGTAAAAACAATATTAAGCGGTATCATAACAACCGTCATTGCAATTGAGCCGAGAACAAGACCGATAACAAGATTTTTTATATTCTTTTTACGGCTGTAAATAAGTGACGAAACAAGCACAAGAACGCCTGAAGCAATAAAATGCATAAAGAATCCTATTATACCGCTTGATGCACTGAGCGTAAGAGCCTGGATAATGCAAACCGCCAAAAGAATAACCAAGCCGTGAACAGGGCCAAGAACCATTGCACCTATCAGAACCGGGATATCGGCCGCATCGTATTCAAGGAAAGGTGCGGCCGGGATAAGCGGCGTTCTGATAACATAAAGTGAAACGATTGAAAGCGCAGTCAGCATTGCCATAATTGCGGTTTTAATAACAGTTTTGTTTTTCATATGTTCCTCCGTTCTCTCGGAAAAGAAACAGCCCTGCCGTAAAAACAGCAGGGCAAAAATGCTAATACAAAATTTCAGCATTCTCTTTCATCCGGACTTTACCGTCGGTTGCGGAATTGCACCGCATCAATTGCCGTTGGCAACTCGTGGACTTTTACCACCGGTGGGGAATTTCGCCCCGCCCCGAGAACTGTTAATTTAATTATATTATCATATTATTTTTTGTCAATAGAAATAGTTACATTTATTAAATTATAGTTTGTATTTTTGACATATATATGATACAATTATAATCGGAATATTACCATTAAGAAGGAGGGCTTGAAATGAATTTCACCCCTATAGGTTCAGGTCAGTCTCACGAAGGCTTCTGTCTTGTTAAATCGGTTGAAAAAAAATTAACGGCAAAGGGAGTTCCTTATCTTGACTTAGTACTTGCCGATAATGACGGAGAAATCAGTGCCAAGCTTTGGGACTATAAAGAAACACCTGCCAACACTTTTGATACATTTGATTTTGTTAAAGTCAGAGGCAGCTATGTTCCGTTTAACGATACCGTTCAGTTCAGAGTTGAACGCATCCGCCACGTTATCCCCGAGGACGGCGCAGTAATTGAAAACTATGTGCCTTCCGCCTGCCTTTCAGGCGAGGTTATGCTTGCTGAAATCGAAAAGATTGTTGAGGCCTTTGAAGACGAAGAACTTAAATTACTTGTAACAAAGGTTATTGAAGAATACAGAGAGCGTTTGATATATTGGCCTGCGGCAAAAAATCTTCACCATGCGGTAAGAAGCGGTCTTCTTATGCACACACTTTCTATCCTCAGGCTTGCCAAAAGCGTTTGCAGTATATACAGGTTTGTTAACTATGATCTTCTTTGCACCGGCGCAATTCTTCACGACATTGCAAAAATTGAAGAGCTAAAAGCATCTGAAACAGGCATTGCAGGTGAATATACAGTTAAAGGCAACCTTTTGGGCCATCTTGTTATGGGTGCTGTTACTGTTGACCGCATCGGCAAAGAAAACGGAATAAGCGACGAAACCCTTACCCTTGTTGAGCATATGCTTATTTCCCACCACGGCACTCCTGAATTCGGCGCGGCAAAACTGCCGATGTTTATTGAAGCTGAACTGCTTTCACAGCTTGACCTTATGGACGCAAGGCTTTATGAAATGGTTCACGCCGTCAACGCTGTTGATGTTGGGACATTCACCCCCCGTCAATGGGCACTTGAAAACAGAAGCCTTTATAATCACGGCAAATCAAACGGGTGCGAAGTTAAGCTTACCGATTAAAAAATCAGGGAGGTATAAAAATATGAGAAATCACGAAGTAACAAAAATCCAGCCTTTGCTTAAAGAAGACGGCTCGCTCAGAGAACCCGGCTGGTCAAAACAGATTCTTCAGGTTTATGACCGCAATATGATAAAAGCTCCCAAATTTAAAATCAAAGAATGGGACTATTATCTTGTTATTTCAGAAAAAAACAAATTCGGCGTTGCATTCACAATTTCAGATGACGGCTATGTAGGCCTTCAATCTGTTTCCCTGCTTGATTTTTCAAAACCCTGGGAGCACACGGAAACTATTCTTAACCTTTTCCCGATGGGAAAGCTTCGTCTGCCTTCAACATCAGCTGAAGGTAACACCGTATATCACGATAAAAGGCTCAATATGGAATTTCAGGTTTCAGAAGGCAAACGCCGCATAGTTTGCGATTTTAAAAACTTCTGCGACGGCAAACCTTTCAGCTGTGACATAACTCTCGCTCAGCCCGAAATGGACACAATGGTTATTGCTACCCCTTGGAAAGAAAAGAAAACAGCTTTTTATTATAACCAAAAAATTAACTGTATGAGAGCAAGCGGCAAGGCTGTTTTTGACGGCAAAGAATATGTTTTTGAGCCCTCAACCGACTTCGGCACTCTCGACTGGGGCAGAGGCGTTTGGACTTATGACAACACCTGGTATTGGGGCTCCGGCAATGCTGATGTCAACGGCCACGCTTTCGGCTTCAATATCGGTTACGGTTTCGGCGACACAACCGCCGCAAGCGAAAATATGATTTTCTATGACGGCAAATGCCATAAGCTTGACGATGTTACATTCCACATTCCCAAAAGCGGATATACAGACCCGTGGAAGTTCACTTCAAGCGACGGCAGATTTGAAATGGACTTTGTTCCCATTATTGACAGAGCCGCAAAAATCGACCTTAAATTCATAATTACCGACCAACATCAGGTGTTTGGCAAAATGAGCGGCAAGGCAATTCTTGATGACGGAACAGTTGTTGAAGTTAAAGATATGCTCTGCTTTGCAGAAGATGTTCACAATAAATATTAATACGGAGAAATTATAATGGATTGGACCGAAATTAAAATCACAGTTAACGCAGACGACGTTGACAAAGCCGGCGACATAGCCTCAATGGCTGTGCCTTACGGAATATATATTGAAGACTATCGCACGCTTGAACAGGAAGCCTGGGAAATTGCACGCATTGACATTATTGACGAGGATTTACTTGCAAAAGACCGTTCAAAAGGTATTGTTCATATTTATATTTCACCCGAAGAAAACCCAAACGAAGCTGTTTCTTTTCTTTCAGAAAGATTCACAGCAGAGGGAATTGAGCATACGATAGACGAATCAGTCTGCAAAAACGCTGACTGGGAAAACAATTGGAAAAAGTATTTCAAGCCGATGCCTGTTGGCAAAAAGCTGCTTATCCGTCCCATATGGGAGGATGAATATGACGATATGGGCAGAGCGGTTTTGCATCTTGAACCCGGGCTCGCATTCGGTTCAGGCACCCACGACACAACAAGGCTTTGCCTTGAAAGCCTTGAAAAATACGCCGCTGAAGGCAAAACAGTTCTTGATATCGGCTGCGGCAGCGGCATTCTTTCAGTCGCCTGCCTGCTTCTCGGTGCAGACAGTGCAGTCGGCGTTGATATTGATGCCCTTGCAGTTAAAACCGCAAAAGAAAACGGCAAAACCAACGGTTTTACCGAGCCTGAATACACCGTTTTACAAGGCTCGCTTACCGACAAAGTAAACGGTAAATATGATATTATAGCTGCAAACATTGTTGCCGATATTGTTGCAATGCTTTGCGATGACGTTAAAAGCTTTATGAACCCCGATGCTGTATTTATCACCTCGGGAATAATAGTGCCCAGAGAAGCAGATGTACTTGCCGCATTTGAAAGAAACGGACTTGAGGTTATAGAACGCCACGAAAGCGGCGGTTGGCTCTGCTTTGAAACGAAGGTGAAAAAACAATGAGAATTCAGGATGAACTGAAAGAATTTCTTATTGAAAAAGGAGTTTCCGACGTTGGTTTTTTTTGCGTTGATGATGAAAAACTGCCCTACGGTGTTTCAATTGCCGTTCGCCTTTCTAACGATATAATCGACGAAATCGAAGATGAACCAACTCATACATATTTTAACCATTACCGCAATGTTAACGCTTTTATAGACGCTATGCTTTTGCAAGCAGGTCTGTTTTTGCAGCGCAAGGGATATAAATATATAACCGTTGCTGCTTCACAAAGCATAAACAAAGACGGCTGGAACTACGCCGGCAGATATTCGCACAAAAAAGCCGCAACCCTTGCAGGCATGGGTTCTGTTGGCAGAAACTCGCTTTTTCTTCACAAAGAATACGGCAGTTATGTAAGACTCGGCACAATTTTTACAGACTGCCCGTTTGAATGTGATAATACCGTTATTCAAAATATATGTGACGGTTGCAACATCTGCGTTGAAGCCTGCCCTGCTCACGCAATAAAAGGCGGAGACTGGCATCCGGGAATTGAAAGAGAAGAGATTTTCGACCCCGAAAAATGCAGCCAATATATGAAAACAGCATTCCAAAAAATAGGTCGAGGTGCAGTTTGCGGCATATGTATGAAAGTTTGCCCTAAAAACCAATCAAACTGAGGTGAAAAGTTATAATGGATGTTTTTGTTAAAAATCTATCAAACGAGGGTGTTACCCTGACAGCATATATCCCCTCTTACTCAAAAGAAATGGCACACTTAGCCAAACGCCCCGCAATGCTTGTTTTGCCCGGCGGCGGATACGGCATGTGCTCTGACCGCGAAGCTGAGCCCATTGCTCTTGCTTTTGCTTCTAAAGGCTATGCTGCTTTTGTTCTGCGTTATTCTGTAGGAAAAGGCAACGCTGCATTCCCCCGCCCTCTTAACGATGCCAAAGAAGCTCTGAAAATGATTCACGATAACGCAGAGGATTGGAATATTGATAAAGAAAAGATTGCTGCAATCGGCTTTTCAGCAGGCGGCCACCTTTGCGCTGCTCTTTCAACAATGAGCGAAATCAAACCTTCCGCAACAGTTCTGCTTTACCCATGTATTCTTTCTGAAATAGGCAGAATCCTTGCAGAACCCATCCCCTCAGTTGATGAAGCTGTCAACAGTTCAACTCCGCCTTGCTTCATTGCCGCTTCATGTGAAGATAACTGCGTTCCGATTGAAAATTCACTTGCCTATGCAACCGCACTCAACAAAGCAGGTGTTCCTTTTGAAATGCATATTTTTGAGCAAGGCTATCACGGATTTTCTCTTGGCGATTACACCGTTTACGGCAGTGAAAATGAAATTGAACATTCAGTTCACCTTAAATGTTGGTTTGATATGTGCGTAAGGTGGCTGGCAAATCATTTTGAATTAATGCAATAATATAAAAAGGAAGCGTCGGCAAAACCGATGCTTCCTTTTTCAATTACTTATGCCGAACCGCAGTATAAGTAAATATATATATAATGATTATAATATATATTATTCTTCAGCTTCGGTTGTTTTTTCTTCCGAAGCTTCTTCTTTTGTTGTGTCCTCTGTAACTTCCTCAGGCGGTTTATAGCCTTCGGGGTTATATTCCATAAGCTCGGGAATATCTCTGTAATCAGAAGAATGAACATAAGCCTGATGACTTACAGTAAGGTTTACCGTACCTGTAACTATATCGGCATTCTGTTCATCTTCAACTGCTCTTTTTCCAAGAGAAAGCTTGCTTGCAATATCCGAAGAATCACCAAGCCTTAGAACTATTCTTTCCTGATAAATAAGATAAATGTTGGTGGTTGACCTGACATTAATCAGACTGATATCTTTTATCTCATATTCGTTGATTGCATTAAGAATTTCGGAAATAAGCATAAAGGTCTGGTCAACAACAGGCTCTGCGGGTTCTTCACTTGCATCTTTATCTTTTGTTGTTTCGTCGTCCTTTTCAGTTATAAAAGCAAGCTTTTCACCCAGTTCATAAAAAGCAGGCTTATCAACTATAATCGGAACAACTTTTTCAGGAATAACACCCGAAACCTCAAGAACCTTAAGCTCAGGATTGGTAACAGCATACGTTCCCTCTGATATTTCAACAGCATACGCTTTATCAGTTGTTTCAACATAGAAAATAAGCGTATTGGGAAGCTTCTTTTTTATTGCCACATTGTTGCTGTAAGGCAGATTTTTTTCAATCGCTTCGGCTCCGCCTTCAACATCAACAAAAAACAGATTTTCTCCTATTTCAATGCCGCTGGCATCAATCAATTCTTCCTGAGTATAAAGTGTTGAGCCTTCAACCTGAATGTTCTTAACTCTGAATACTGTAAAGAATATAATCGGCACTATTACAAGGCACAAGGCAAGAAAAAAACCAACAACAACAATCGCAAGCCTTATGCGTCTGCCCCTTTTCATTTTTTTAACTCTTAAAGCTCTTTCTTCCGGTGTCAGCCTGCGCTGCATTTCACCGTTTTGCATTTCTCTATCCATTTCCCACTCCGTTTGCTTTTCAGGCCCTTGAAATATCTGCGCCCAATGCGGAAAGATTTTTTTCAAAAGCCTCACAGCCTCTGTCAATATGATAAATTTCTTCTACTACCGTTTTTCCCTTTGCGCCCAATGCCGCAATCGCAAGGGCACATCCCCCTCTTAAATCAGTTGCCGTTACCGTTGCACCGCAAAGGTTTTCAACGCCTTCCACAATTGCAACGCAACCGTCTGCAACTCTTATATCTGCACCCATTTTTATTAATTCGGGCACATGTCTGAACCTGTTTTCAAATATTTTTTCCGTTATAACGCTTGTTCCCTTTGCCTTTGCCGCAACTGCCATAAGAATTGCCTGCGAATCGGTTGGAAAGCCCGGATAAGGCATTGTTCTTATAAGCTTTATTCTTTCAGGCCTACGGTAAGACGAAACAAGCAGTTCACTGTTTTTGCTCTTTAGCGTTAAGCCTGCTGCTTCAAAAGCAGGAATAACCGGAGCAAGATGCTCTGTATTAACGTTACGGATTGCAGCTCTGCCCGTTGCACAGGCAACAGCGGCGATATATGTTGATGCAACAATGCGGTCAGGGATAACCGTATGCTCGGCGGAGGTCAGCTTTTGCGGTGCGGTTATTCTTATAATACTTTGCCCCGCTCCGCTTACTTTAGCACCGCATTTTGAAATAAACTTTGCCAAATCTTCAATTTCAGGCTCTCTGGCAGCGTTATTTATAACAGTTTCTCCGCTTGCACTTAAAGATGCGAGCATTATGTTTTCGGTTGCTCCCACGCTTGGAAAAGCAAGCGTTACGGTGCATCCTTTCATTTTTTCACACTCACACTCAAGAAATCCGCCATTTTCTTTAATCTTCACTCCAAGACTGCGCAAAGCGCTGAGGTGAAGATCAATCGGCCTTAAACCGATCTCGCAGCCGCCCGGTGCGGTAACAACGCATCTGCCAAACCTTGCAAGCAAAGCTCCCAAAAAAATAATTGAAGAGCGCATCTCACGCATAAGGTTTTCGGGTATTTCAGCTTTATCGGCTTTTGTTGAATCAACAATTACCGTGGAGCCTTCTCTTTTAACTTCACAGCCAATGTAAGTAAGAATATTTATGGCGGCAGTAACATCGGTTAAATCGGGACAATTATGTATAACACTTTCACCGCTGACTGCGGCACAAGCAGCCAAAATCGGCAACGCACTGTTTTTTGAACCCTGAAGCCTTACGCTTCCGTCAAGGCTGTTACCGCCGTTTATAATTAAGTTTGCCATTTATTCACACTCCCGAATAATTAACCGAGCAATCATCGCTCTGGTTCATATTATTCGTGATGTGCGGTTTTTGTTACTCTATCACACTATTTCACAAAGCGTTTCATAAATTCTTTGGGTTGAATCAAGGAATGCCATTTTCTTTGCATTCGTGCCGATTTCTTCAAGCTTTGCTCTGTCAGAAATAAGAGCATTGACTTTTTCGGTAAGAGAATCGGGAGTCAAATCTTTTTCCTCAAGAATTTGTGCGGCACCTTTATCAACAAGCGCCATAGCGTTATGATACTGATGGTTTTCTGTAACATAAGGCGAAGGAATAAGAATCGACGGCTTACCCAATGCCTGAAGCTCGCTTAATGTGCTTGCACCCGAGCGGCAAACAACAAGGTCTGCAGCAGGCAGACACTTTGGAATATCAATATATTCAACAACTCTTATATTCGGATATTTATTGACATCCACACCGTTTTCGGCAAGTTTTTCTGCAAACCACGAGCCGTTTTTACCTGTTGCGTGAAGGAATACACAATCGTTATCTTTATATTTGTTTAAAATAAGCCCGAGAACAGCATCGTTAACAGGCTTTGCCCCAAGAGAACCGCCCATCGAAAGAATAAGCGGCTTTGAGCCGAGCTCAAGCTCTGCTTTGGCAAACTCAGGGTCATTTTTAAGCAAATCGCCTCTTATGGGGAGCCCCGTAACAACGCAAGGATTTTTTGCGTTCAGATATTGTTCGGCTCTGTCAACAGCAATCATTACTCTGTCAACCTTACCGGCAAGAGCTTTATTGGTAACGCCGGGAAAAGCGTTTTGTTCGTGAATTGCGGTAGGAATACCGAGCTTCGCCGCCATTCTGAGAACAGGTCCGCTGACATATCCTCCAAAGCCTACAACAAGGTCAGGCTTGAAATCTTTGATTATCTTTTTAGCCTGAGATGAAGATTTCAAAAGCTTTGTAACCGTTCCTATATTATGCTTGATTGCTTCAGGCGAAAAACTGCGCCAAAAGCCGCTGATTTCAATTGTTCTGAGTTCATAGCCAGCTTCAGGCACAAGCTTTGCTTCCATTTTATCGGCTGTGCCGACAAATACGATTTCAGCATCGGGATGTTTTTCTTTTATATACCCTGCTGTTCCGAGTGCGGGATTAATATGACCTCCCGTTCCGCCGGCAGCAATAAGAATTCTTTTTTTACTTAACATTTTTCTTTGTCCTTTCGCCGTTTCTTGATATTGCAAGGATTATTCCCATTTCAATCAAAAGCACAACAAGCGATGTTCCGCCATAGCTGAAAAACGGAAGGCTGATGCCCGTGTTCGGAACAGTTGAAGTAACAACCGCTATATTAAGTGCCGCCTGCAAACCAACATGGAAACTTATACCCATTGCAAGCAAGGCTTCAAACTTGCTTTTTGCCCTTACACCAATAACAAAACCTCTTGCCACAAGAAGAACAAATAAAAGGATAATCAAAAAGGCTCTGATAAAGCCAAGTTCTTCACAAACAATTGCAAATACAAAGTCGTTCTGAGGTTCCGGCAAATACATATGCTTTTGCTTTGAATTGCCGAATCCGAGGCCGAAAAGTCCGCCTGAACCAATTGCATAAAGCGACTGCAAGCTCTGCCAACCCGAACCAATCGCTTCTTTTGAGGTGAGTTCTTCATTGCCCAAAAGCTTAAGCCAAATTCTGATTCTTTCGCTTGCGTAGCCTTCAAGAATACTATCTGCATTAAAAACAAAAAAGACACCTAAAACGGCAAGAACCGCACCTGCCACAGCAAACCATTGCCATTTGATTCCGCCAAGAAAAAGCATAACAACACCGATTGCAAACATAAGCAATGTGCCCGAAACGTGGTGTTCAAGAGCAACCATAGCACACACAAAAACAATAACCAAACCGTAAGGAAAAATCATTGAAGCTTTCTGCTCAATTTTTTTATGGTTACGTTCCATGCTTGCTGCCATAAACATAACAAGGGCAAGCTTTGCAATTTCAGACGGCTGAAAAGTTATTGAAGTAAAAGGAATTGCCACCCAACGCTTAAACTCTTCTTTGCCCGCCAACTCAACCGGATTTATCAAAGCGTAACCTAAGAGCAAAACCGAAAGAACTATTGCCAAATAAGAAGCATCCCTTAAAATATCGCTTTTGATATAAGAGACCGCCATCATAAGAGCGATACCCAAAACCGCAAAAACAACCTGACGCTTAAGGTAATAATAAGGGTCATATTCAGCATCCGAATCATACCAGGCATTTATATAACTGGCAGAAAACATCATAATAACGCCAACTGTTAAAAGAGCAATAACAAGTGCGAAAAACGTTACATCAAAAGCAGCTTTATTAAAGCAATCCTTAAGTTTTTTTCTGCCGCTTATAAGATCGCCCGGCAAATAAAATATGCTGAAATAACGGGCAATAATTTCTTTTGCCATAACGCTCCCCTTTCTTATTTTTGAATTAAATATATCCTCCGTAATACATCAGCGCAACTGCTGCAGCACCGCCAAGAATATTAACAAAGGTAAACACTGAAACGATTTTCTTTTCGCTCCAGCCGCACATTTCAAAATGATGGTGAATAGGTGCCATTTTAAATATTCTTTTGCCGCCGCTCACCCTGTAATAAACTATCTGCAAAACATCGCTTGCGCCTTCAACAACAAAAACAAAGCCTGCCAAAAGCAAAATAAGCGGACAGTTGATTGCATAGCATAAAGCAACAAGAATTCCTCCAAGGAAAAGCGAACCTGTGTCACCCATAAACACCTTTGCTGGGTTTTTGTTCCAAACAAAAAAACCTACGCACGCTCCTGCCAAAGCGCTTGCCGCCATAGAAAAACCCAAAAGACCTTTCATTGCGGCTATTACGCCGATTGTTACCGCCGTTACCGCAGAAACAGATGAACAAAGACCGTCAATCCCATCCGTAAAATTGACGGCATTTATTGCGGCATAAATCACAACAATTCCGAATATCCAATAGAAAAAGCCTATTTCAATAACGCCAACAAAAGGCACAAACATATACGGCCGGCCTTTAACGCCCATATAAATGCTTGTAAGATAAGCAACAATAACCAAAAGCTGAGCAATTGTTTTTTGCCTTATTGTAAGTCCGAGATTCTGTCCTTTGATTACTTTTATATAATCATCTATAAAACCAATTAAAGCAAAACTGACAGCCATCAATATACCGCTCCACAGCTTTGTATACTGTTCTCTGGCAATCAGGCTGCCTTCGGCAACGATATCTCCGCCCGAAAGCTTATCGGTTAAAACGGTAACCGTTACAGCAGCTATAAAACCTATAATAAACATCAATCCGCCGATAGTCGGCGTGCCCTGCTTCGAATAATGCCATTTAGGGCCAATATCAAGAATAGTCTGGCCGAATTTAAGCTTTCTCAACCACGGGATAAGAACAAATCCCAAAACAGCCGTTACCGCAAATGCGGTCAACCCTGCCATTAACAAAGCTGCCGATGTTTTCATTAAAAATCAAAGCCCTTTCTGCTCAAGATATGAATAAACCGAATATATAACATCCTCAAGCTTCATCCCTCTGCTAGCCTTAAAAAGAACAGCATCGTTTTCTCTGAGAGTTTTTGCAAGGCAGTCGGCAAGCTTCTGCTTATCAACAAAACTTCTTACATCTTCAAGTCCGTTTTCCGTTGCACCTTTCGCAACTTCAAGTGAACGCTCACCGTAAGTATAAAGAATATCAACCTTATTCTCAGCCGCTTTAACGCCAACCTGATAGTGAGCGTCTTTGCTTACCGAACCAAGCTCAAGCATATCGCCGACAACTGCAATTTTTCTTGAAGCATTCATTCCGCCGAGAACAGCCAAGGCAGCCGCCTGAGAATCAGGGCTTGCATTATAACAATCTTCAATGAAGGTTATGCCGCATTTTTTATTAATTCTTTGGCGCATACCTGCCGGAACATAGTTTTTGAGAGCCTCAAGTGCCGTTTGAGGTTCAATGCCCAAAAAACCGCCGGCCGCAACTGCTGCCAATGCGTTATAAACATTATGACGACCCGGAAAAGGCAGATTAACCTGAGCAGAACCGCCTGAGAAACTGATTTTTAAGCCAATTTCATCCTCTTTGGTAATAATTTCTGTTGCCTTAAAATCACATTTTTCACTGTTAATCCCGTAATATTTAACAGTATGGTTTCCTACTGATGCAGATGAAAGCATATCATCGTCAGCGTTGAGTATAATGGGTGCATTCTCTGCCATACTCTCAAGAATTTCAAACTTTGCTTTGAGAATGCCTTCTCTTGAGCCGAGATTTTCTATATGCGAAACACCTATATTGGAAATAATTGCAATGTCGGGTTTAACGGCAGCGGTAATTCGGGAAATCTCGCCAAAATCGCTCATTCCCATCTCGATAACCGCCGCTTCATATGAACTGTCAAGGCGAAAAAGAGTAAGCGGTACTCCGATTTCATTATTGAGGTTGCCCTCATTTTTAAGAGTTTTATATTTTGCCGAAACAACGGCGTGGGTCATCTCTTTAGTTGTTGTTTTGCCAACGCTGCCTGTAATTCCGATAACCGGGATGTTAAAGAGGCTTCTGTAATAACCCGCAAGGTCAAGCAAAGCTTGCCTTGTGCTTTTAACAACAATCTGTTTATCTGAAAGTCCGCAGTCTTTTTCACAAACAACAGCCTGTGCACCGAGTTCAACAGCTTTTTTGGCAAACTCATGCCCGTCAAAATTATCGCCTTTAATTGCAATAAAAAGACAGCCATCGGTTATTTTTCTTGTGTCTGTGCAAACACCGGTAAAACAACCTTCAAGATTTGAACTTGAGCCAACCGCTGCTGCCGCAGCTTTAAACGTTACCGGATTCATCTGATGCCTCCGAATTTTCAGAAAGAATTTTAGCAACTACTTCGCGTTCGTCGTAATGTATTTTTCCGCTTGCAAGAATCTGATAAGTTTCCTGACCTTTACCGGCAAGAACAACTATATCTCCGCTTTTTGCGCTCGCAAGAGCTTTTTCAATTGCCTTTGTGCGGTCAGCTTCAACAATTACCTTTGAAGCATGCTTACCAACACCGGCAGTAATATCTTTTATAATTTCGTCGGGATTTTCGCTTCTGGGATTATCAGAGGTTATAACCGCTATATCCGAAAGTCTGGTTGCTATGTCACCCATTATGGGACGTTTGGTTTTATCTCTGTCTCCACCGCAACCAAAAACGCAGATAACTTTGCCTTCAGTTATCTCTCTGACACAGGCAAGAACATTCTCCAAGCCATCAGGAGTGTGAGCATAGTCGATGATAACGGAATAATCCGTATTTGTCGGAACAACTTCCATTCTTCCGGGTACACCGTTGCAAAGAGCAAGTGCCTCAAGAACAGCCTTGAAATCAAAGCCCATTTCAACAAGGCAAACAGCTGCGCCCATTGAGTTGTAAGCCGAGAACTTGCCGGGAACGGCAAACTTTACTCTGCCGATATTAGCATTGCTGACAAGCTCATATTTAACACCTGATGCAGAAATTCTGATGTTCTTTGCCGAATAATCGCAGTTATCTTTTTCAAGTGAAAAAGTCACGTTTCTGCAAGGGGTGTTTTCAAGCATATAATCTGAGCTTTCATCGTCAATATTAACAACGGCAAGCGATGAGTTTTCAAAAAGCATATGCTTTGCAGCTTTGTAGTTTTCAAATGAGCCGTGATAATCCAAATGGTCCTGAGTGAGATTTGTGAAAATTGCCGCTTCAAAATGCACTCCGTCAACCCTGCGTTGATCAAGAGCCTGTGATGAAACTTCCATAACACAATGGCTGCAACCGTAATCCACCATTTCTCTGAAAAGAGAGAAAAGCTCATAGCAATCGGGAGTTGTAAGCGAAGCTTCATATTCCTTATCGCCAACTATATTTTTAACGGTTCCCAAAAGACCGGTTTTATATCCCATTGAATCAAGAACGGATTTGAGGATAAAGCAAGATGTTGTTTTACCGTTTGTGCCGGTAACGCCGATTATTTTGAGCTGTTTTTCGGGATGGCCGAAAAGCGCAGCACAAAGGCGGGCATATGCACTTCTGGAATTCTCAACAATTATCTGATTTTCAAGGCCCATATCCTGCTGAACAACAACTGCAGCTGCACCGTTTTCAAGAGCTTCAGCAGCCTTGCTGTGTCCGTCAAAGTGCATGCCTTTTATGCAAATAAATATACAGCCTTCTGCAACTTTGGCTGAATTATCGGTTATAAAGCTAACCTCTCTGTCTTTCAAGGTACCGCTGAAGCCAAGCTCGGCAGCAAGTAAAGAAAGCTTCATTTTTGTCCTCCTGTCCGTTGGGGAATTTTATCTGTTTTAACCGGCATAGTCGCTGACACCGGTGTTTGATTTGAAGTAAACGGTAACGGTTGTACCGTATTCAACTTCGGTGCCTTTTTCAATGCTTTGCGAATACGAAACAAGTTCACCTTCATTTAAAGCATTGCCCGAAATTTTAACATTTAATCCTGCCGAAAGGCCGTATTTATTAACTGAGCTAAGCGTCATAAGCGTTAAATCGGGAACGGTAACCTTAACTCTTTCGGCATCGTTCTGAGTATAAAGAACGATTATTCCGCCTTTGGGAATTGCTTCGTTATGGTTAGGCATCTGGCTTACAACATATTCACCATCGCCAACAACTTTATACTCAAATCCTTTTTCTTTGAGAAGTGCCTTAGCATCTTCCACTGTATCACCGATAAGTCCGGGTGTTGTTGTATCAAGTCTTTCAAGTTCTTTTTCCGTATACTGTCTTTCAACATCAAGATATTCAAGCGTTTTTTCAACAACCTGAGCAGCAACGGGAGTACAAATCTGACCGCCGTTTATTTGACCGACCGGTTCGTCAACAAGAATAAGAACTGCTATTTCAGGATCATTAGCAGGTGCAAAGCATCCGAAAGAAGCAACATAATAGCCTGTTTTTCCAAGCTTCTGCGAAGTTCCGGTTTTGCCGGCAACTCTGTAGCCGGGCACATAAGCATTTTTACCTGTGCCCTCGTTTACAACGCCTTCCATCATATCAGCTACGGTAGCTGACGTTTCTTTTGAAATAACCTGGCGTCTTACCGTAGGCGTTGTCTGAGCAATAACGTTACCGTCGGCATCAAGCTGTTTTGAAACAATATAAGGAGTCATAAGATATCCGCCGTTTGCAACAGCACTTATCGCAGTTACCATCTGAATCGGCGTTACCTGGAATGACTGGCCGAAGGATGAGCTCGAAAGCTCAACAATGCCCATACTGTCAAGTGAGTGATAGTTAACGCCAGCAACAGGAACACTTTCCGCCGGCAGGTCTATGCCTGTTTTTTCGGTAAAACCGAAAGCTTCAAAATATTCAAAGAATTTTTCTTTGCCGAGTTTCTGACCGACAGTTATGAAAAGGGGGTTGCAGGAATTCATAAGACCGTGCTTCAAATCCTGAGTTCCGTGGCCGTCACGGTCATGGCACTTGATTGTTTCGGTTGCAACCTTGATCCTGCCGGTGCAGTGATATGAAAAATCGTCAGAAAGAACATTTTCTTCAACAGCAGCTGAAGCTGTAATAATTTTAAATACCGAGCCCGGTTCGTAGCTGTCGCTTACAAGGAAGTTTCTCCATTTTGCATAAAGAATAGCGTTTCTTGCAGCAGAGCGTTCTTCCGGGTTCTCGAGCAAATCAACCTGAGCCTTTTCCTCCTCCGTAAGGGACTGAGGATTATTCAAATCATAATTACCTACGCTTGCCATGCCGAGAATTGCGCCGGTATCAACCTGCATAACAACACCGTAAGCACCAACGCATTTCGAGTCAACATAAACCTGCTCAAGCGATTCTTCAAGATAACGCTGAATAACTTCATCAACAGTAAGAACAAGGCCTGTGCCGCGCTGAGCATCATAAACAGTTTCGTACTCCTGACTCATAGCATCGCTTTTGCCGTTTTTGGCTGTAATAATTCTGCCGGGTGTGCCGGTCAGAAGAGAGTTGTAGTAAAGTTCAACGCCCGAACGTCCTATATCATCAGCACCGGTAAAGCCGATAACGTTTGAAGCCAGATTGTTGTAAGGATAATAGCGTTTTACGTCAGGGTCAATTCCGATTGCGGAGCTGTAATAAATCTTCTTTTTCTCGTTGCCTTTTTCGGTAATAACGGAATACTCGTAAGCCTGAGTAAGAAGATTTGCGATTTTTTCTTTTTCTTCAAGCTCAATCTGTCTTTTAACGACCAGATATGAATATTTACTTTTGTTCGCTTTTTCCTGAATATCCTCAACCGCAACTCCGGTTATCTCGGAAAGCTTGCGGCACAAATCAAGTTTAAAGCTTTCATCTTTAATCTGACTGGGAACGATATACACCTTCCAAACAGAAGCACTCTGTGCAAGAACTGTTCCGTTGGCGTCGTATATCATACCGCGTTCAGCGGCAATTTCTGTATCCTGAAGCTGATTTTTTTCAGCCTGCTGTTTATACTGCTCGCTGTCAATAAGCTGAATTCTGACAAGGTTAACGGTTGTAAGACCAAAAACAACAGCCGTAAGAAGGCCAAAAACAATAGCCGCTCTGATAAACAATTTTCTTCTTGCCGACATTTTTTTCAAAGCCGTTCCCCCTATAATTTATATTTATAATAATAAAATAAATAAATGCCGCCTCACAGCAGCGCATAAAAAACAACATCCCGGAACAAAAATTCCGAAAATTAATTCATCCGCTATATGAGACAGCCTGAATTCCGAGTGGCAACAGCAATTCGAACTGTGTTCCATCAGAAGATTGCCGCCACTCTAACATTTATATGACCGTTATCGCCCTGCTTATGCTAATTAAAGCAGACAAAAATTCCGTCAATTAATGTCTGCTTCAATCGGCATCTCAACAGTCTTGCCATCAGCAATCACCACTTCGTCGCCATCCCTGTTTTCGAAGTAATGAATCTGATAGCGTTCCACCTTTTGCATCCCTAATACGTTAACGGCGAAATCTTCAACCTTTTCTCTTGAAACCGATGAATTAAAAGCCATCTGAAGCCTTACGTTTTCACTCTTAGCTTCACTTATGTCGGTTTCGATTTTTCCTGCTTCTTTTTCAAGCATAGCAAGTGAAATTCTTGAAAAAAGAATCGAAACAAAAAGGCCGAAAAGAGTTATCGCCACTGCAAAGATTTTGAGAGTCTGACCGACAGAAAGCTTACGACCCTTGCGGTTTTCTCCCGCATTAAGCGACCTTGGTTCAGGCTTGCGAACCGGCTCGTAAGCAGGCTCTCCGGGCTTAAGTGCAGGCATATTATAAAATGCAAGTTCTAAAGCCTCGCTACGGTTATATTCTGCCATATTCTGCTCTCCTTTCTTTGCAAATTCTTATCATCAACAGCATTTAACTGTTAATTTTTAAAGTTTTACCGCCGTGCGCAAACGAGCACTTCGGCTTCTGGGATTTTGTTCAACTTCATCCTTTGAAGGCGGAACTGCCTTCAGCACCTTTGCTTGCGGTTTATTACCGCAAACACAAACAGGGAAATTTCTTGGACACGTGCATCCTTTTGAAAGACCTGCAAACTGCTGTTTAACTATTCTGTCTTCAAGTGAATGGAAAGTAATAACACTCACCCTGCCGCCCGGTTTAAGGCAATCAAACATCGCCTGAACCGCTCCGTCAAGGCCATCCAATTCGCCGTTAACAAAAATCCTTATCGCCTGAAAAGTTCTTCTTGCCGGATGGCCGTCACGCTTAGCAGCCGCCGGCATCGCCGACTTTATTATTTCAGAAAGCTCCAATGTTGTTTTTATCGGAGCTGTTTCTCTTGCTTTAACAATAGCCCTTGATATTGAAGGAGCAAATTTTTCTTCACCGTATTCAAAAATGATTTTTTGAAGTTCTTGCTGAGAAAGTGTATTAACAACCTGTTCGGCACTAACGCCCTCAAGGCTCATTCGCATATCAAGCGGTGCATCGTTATGAAAAGAAAATCCTCTTGACGGTTCATCAAGCTGATGCGAACTTACGCCTAAGTCCGCAATCACACCGTCAACACCGTCAATCCCCATCTCATTAAGTATGGCTCTCAAATTAAAAAAGTTATTATGTACGATTCTAACACAAGGTGTATCAGCAAATTTAATTTTAAGATTTGCTATCGCCTGCGGATCTCTGTCAATTGAAATAAGAATTCCTGTATCAAGTTGCTTTGCAATTTCACCTGAATGTCCTCCGCCGCCTGCGGTGCAATCAACATATATTCCGTCAGGTTTTATCTCAAGCGAATCAACACTCTCGTGAAACAAAACAGGGATATGGTGAAACTCTTTTTCCAGACCCATCGTTATCTCCTTTTACCCGTATAGCTGACCTGTGCAAAACTAAATTCTTCATTTGCATCTACTTCAGCATTCCAAGCTTCCCAATTAGAATAATTCCAAAGCTCGGCACGGTTCATCATTCCTGTTATGTAAACCTCATCGGTAAGATCAGCAAAAGCCTTATAATCTTCTTTAAGAAGAATTCTGCCCGATTTGTCAACAGTAACCTTATCGACGCGGCTTGAAAGTTTTCTTTGTGCAGTGGCCTGCATAGCCCCTGAATAAGCATCGACAAAATCACGGCTGAAAGTTTCCCATTCCTCAACGGAATAAAGAACAAGGCATTTCTCACCGTAAATTGCCTTAAGGACAAAAACGGTATTTCCGAGGCCCTCTCTGAGTTCGGTAGGAATAGCAACTCTGTTCGCCTGGTCAAATTTACGAGTATATTGACCGGCAAGATCAAAAGACATATCTATTCCTCCTTTCCCATTTCAGCTCTGAGCTCCCCAAATGAACCCAAATCGCCCCATATTCACCCATATTATAACTTCTTATGTAGATAATATCAAGTGTTTTTTGAAAAAATTTTTCAAAAATTTCAACTTTTTTCGCATCAAAAAAGCCCATTTCAACATCTTGTGGTTTAAGATGTCAAAACGAGCATATCTTCGGGAGATATTTCAGGTTGGAGAGCGCAATTTATTGAAAGAGATGTCAGCTTTGCTGCCCTTTCTATCATCAAATCAACCTCTCTGGGGGTAACCATCATTGTTTCAGCTTCTTTTGCACATTCACACCCAGAATAATCGTTCACAAGGGTTGCCGCATCAATAACAGTAGGCACGCCAATAGCTATAACGGGAACACCAATCGTTTTTTCGCTTATTTCCTTGCGTGCATTCCCGACTCCGGACCCTGGCACGATTCCGGTTGTACACATCTGAACGGTGTTGCCGAGCCTTGAAACATCCCTTGCCGCTAAAGCATCAATGGTTATCAGCGCATCAGGCTTAAGCATATGAACAACTCCTTTTATCAGTTCGCCGGCCTCAGCACCTGTGTTACCCATAACATCGGTTGAAAAAGCCGAAACAGAACGAAGTTGGCCAAATCCCGTTGATGCAAGAATTTCACCTTTTATATGACGGGTGGCAAAAATCATAGAAACACATTTCGGCCCAAATGCATCGGGGGTTATCTCTCTGTTGCCCAAACCTGCCACAAGAACGCTGCCTTTTGACGGCAAAAGCTTTTTTATTTCTCCGCATAAAACTTCAAAGCTTTCATCAATAAACTGAGTGTGGTTGGCAAACGGCACAACCTCCACTGTGATATATTCCCCTTTGGGTTTACCAAGCGCTTTTTCGCCTTTGGCATCTGTTATTCTGATTCGGGTGACTTTAGATTTGATAAAACTTTCCACATCGACATCAACCCCCTCAACTTCGTTTTTACTAATTTGTTCGTAATTTTCAAGTGCTAAATCAGTTCTGATATTCATATTTTAATTTTCCCTCTTGATTTTTTTATAATTTTCTTGTATTATTAATTGGAAATATTGAAATTTTTTCAAAAATTCCTTGCAATTAGCGAAAAAATGTGTTATTATTGTGTCCTGTATGAAGAAGGAGGTGTCGTAATGCCTAATATTAAATCAGCAAAAAAGAGAGTTATCGTTAACAAGACCAGAGCAGCAAGAAACAAGTCACGCAACACAGCTCTTAAAACAGCCATCAAAAAGGCTCACGCTGCTGTTGAAGCTAACGCTGCAGATAAGGAACTTCTTGTAAAAGAGGCTATCAAAAAGGTTGACCAGGCCGCAGCAAAGGGTCTTATCCATAAGAACAACGCTGCTCACAAGAAGTCAGCTCTTGCTCAGCTTATCAAATAATCTGAGCGTTCAATTTAATTTAACGCAAAATGGCCGCAGTTGTATTTTATAGCTGCGGTTATTAAATTTTATTGACATTTGCTAAGAATTACTGTATAATTAATCCGTAAAAATTTAACGGAGGTTTTTATTATGGATACTTTAAAAAAGGTTCTCAAAATCGTTGGTATAGTTCTTGCAGTTGCCGGTGTTGTCGCAGGCATTTATTTTGCAGTTAAAAAGTATATTGAAAAGAAAAACGCAAAAGCTGATTGCGAAGAAAACTACGTTTCTTGCTCATGCTTTGAAGCTGAAGCTTAAATCAGATTTTTATCACCCTGCTGTAAAGCCGGGTGATTTTATTTTCTAAGATTTTATTAAATAATATCAAGTTTTATTGACAAAGCTTTGTTTTGCGTTATCATAAAAGCAATAACATTTATTTTTCTTTGGGGCGGGTAACAAAAGCCGCTATTAAGCCGCAAATTACCGCCGCCGTAACTCCCCCGGATGCAGATGTAAATGCTCCGGTTATTATTCCGGAAGCCCCTTTTTCCGCTATCGCCTCTTTTGTGCCTTTTGCCATAGCATATCCAAAACCGGTCAAAGGTACTGTCGCACCGCCTTCTGCCCATTCTGCAAGTGGCTGATACAAGCCAACCGCAGTCAGCACAACGCCTGCAATAACAAAAGCAACAAGGATTCTTCCGGGAGTTAATGATGTTAAGTCAATCAGCACTTGTCCGATTGAGCAAATCAATCCGCCAATCAAAAAAGCTTTGAGCAACGACCAAACAATATCCATTCTCACTATCCTCACATTTTTTATTTATATTGTCCTCAAAGTTTAGTTCGTTATTCACAAATTTTCATTTTGCTATTGACAAAACACATTTTAATCAATAATATTTATATTGTAGTTTCCGTGGGGGGAACAACAACAAAATCAAAAAGGAGTTTTTGAAATGGTATTTGAAAAAATCAAAAAAATCATCAGCGAACAGCTTGAAGTTGATCAGAGCATTATCAGCGAAGGTTCATCAATTACCGGCGACCTTGGTGCCGACAGCCTTGACCTTGTTGACCTTGCAATGTCAATCGAAGATGAATTTGACATTGAGCTTTCAGACGAAGCTCTTGAAAAAATCAAAACAGTCGGCGATCTTGTTGACTATATTGAAGACAGAATCTAAATTTAAAAGCAGCGGAAACGCTGCTTTATTTTTTTATATATTTGTGATATAATAAAAAAACGAACGGAGGT
Organism: Acutalibacteraceae bacterium; assembly: GCA_045590675.1. Classification (GTDB taxonomy): domain Bacteria; phylum Bacillota; class Clostridia; order Oscillospirales; family Acutalibacteraceae; genus CAG-177. The sequence continues at coordinate 71,305 of JAZNRJ010000022.1, read as the reverse complement.
TTTTAATTATGATTATTAAAAATGCCATTATTTACAATGAAAATTTCGAAGCGGTCAAAACAGACCTTGAAATTGAAAACGGAAAAATCAAATCACTCGGCAAAAGCGAAGCTGACGGTATTGATTACAGTGGCTGCGTTGTTTTGCCCGGCTTTATAGATATCCACATTCACGGTTGTAATTCCGCAGACGCTACAGACGGCAAACCTGATTCAGTACTCAAAATGAGTCGCTGGCTTGCTTCAAAAGGCGTTACATCATTTTGCCCGACAACAATGACACTACCGAAAGATGAGCTAAAAAAAAGCTTCAGATATATTAATCAGGCAATGGGCAATGAGCCCGGCGCGTATATCCACGGAATTAATATGGAAGGCCCTTTTATTTCGCATGCAAAAAAAGGAGCTCAGGCCGGAGAACACATCACAGCACCCGATATAGAATTTTTAAAAGAATTAAATTCAATCTGTCCCGTTAAACTTACAGACATTGCCCCGGAAGTAGAGGGGGCAGAAACCTTTATTAAAGAAGCAAAGGATATATGCACCGTTTCAATTGCTCACACTACAGCTGACTACAAAATTGCAAAAGAATCAATTGAACTAGGTATAACACATGCCACTCATTTATACAATGCTATGAATGGACTCACATCAAGAGAGGCAGGTGCTGTGGGTGCTGTGTTAGACAGCGAATGTGTTAATGCAGAAATGATTTGTGACGGCATACACATCTGTGAACCAACATTAAGAATAACGTTCAAAGCATTAGGCGAAGACAGAACAATCGCAATAAGCGATGCAATGATGGCAGCCGGATTGCCTGACGGTGAATATTCGCTTGGCGGGCAAAAAGTTATTGTTAAAGGCGACGCAAGACTTGAAGACGGTACACTCGCCGGAAGCATAACAAATATATTTGATGAATTTAAAAATCTTATAAAATTCGGAATTCCGTTAAAACAAGCTATAAAATCGGTTACAATAAACCCCGCAAAAGCAATCGGAGTTGACAAAGAAACAGGCAGCATAAAGGTTGGCAAAAGCGCAGATTTAGTCATTCTTTCAGAAGACTTTAAAGAAATAAAAACTGTTATTATAAAAGGTAACATATATAATTAAAACATTATATTATAAAAAATGAAAGTTATCTTGCAACCCTTCGGATGGTACTTGTATCCGAAGGGTATTTTTATGCATAAATATATACATTAAAGGTTAAAGCCTTTACAAAGAAAGCGTGTAAAGTCAACTTCTTGCATATGTGGATAACTACGTGGAAAAAGTGGATAACTTTGAGTTTTATTTCCGTTTTCGCATTATCACGGTAAAGTTTTCCACTTTACGAGTGTTTTTTATTCATATTTTGTCAATATTTTATGCAGTATATACAGTATGCAACATAAAATAGGAATGCAAGATTCAAAATTACAACTTGCAATTTGTTGGGTATAAGCAAAAAAATATACAGTACAATTCTTATAAGCCACATGCTAAAATAACGCAAAAAAATCCCCCGGTTTCCTAAAAAACCGGGGGATAAATCCATTTAATTATTCGCTGACTACTGTAGCAACAGGGCTGTGTTCGTCCTGATCAATTACATAATCGGGATTATAGTTTGTATACTGAACAATGTAGTTAGCGTCAATTGAGTCAACATTACCGTCGCGGTTAATGTCAGCTGCTTCAAATTTAACAGTACCCATAGCTTCTTCAGTGTTAGTCTGTTCAAGCTCGAAGAGTTCGATGTGAGATCTGTCAGTACCGTCAATCATTGCGTCACCGTTGATATCACCGTAAATAACAGCATAATATCTGAATTTCTCAATGTTACCAACTGTGCCCTTAATGAATGCGCCTGTGCCATTACCACGGCCTGAAGGTGTAAGTTCAAGTTTATTACCAACGCCTTCTTCAATTCTCATACCAACAACATCAATGAGATCAATTCCGAGACCTTCACCAGCTTTAAGACCGAAGATGTGACCGATAACACGGGCACCTTCTGAAATTTCAAGTGTATTAACAATCTCATTGCCCTGTTCGTCAAGAGCGGGGTTAAGCATAGGAACTGAATTATAAACAAGACCGTTTATCTTTTCATAAAGATCAGCTGCTGCCTTATCAACCTTTGTCTGTGATTCACAGTCAATTGTTTCGTCTAATGTTACTGCAACTGCTTTTTCAAGTTCATCAACAAGTGCATTGTAGGAATCAGTTGTATAGCCAAGGAATTCATCGTCTTTATTCGGATCTTCCTTAATTTCTGTTGCAATAGCAATATAGTTAAGAAGCTGAGTAAAGTCAGCAGGACCGGTAAAGAGAACAAGTGCATTATATGCAGCCATAAGTTCTGCAAATGCATATGATACCATTGACTGAGTAAGACCTGTTGCAGCTACCTGACCGGTTGTTGCAAGGTTAAGAGCATTTGCATAGTCATAAGCTTCGCGGAATCTCTGATAGCTCTTTTCGGTGTAAACTTTGCCTAATTCAACAACACCGTTATTAACAGTTTTAACAGTTCTGTTTCTCATATTACCCTTAGGATCAATGTATGCATCAGCAACGTGCTTCATCGCCCACTTAAGCATTGTTGTATCAATTGAAGTATACTGGGTAGGTCTGAGAGTCTTTGCAGATTCAACACGGTCAGAAATGTAGTCAATGTAGTTATAAACATTCTTTCTGTTTGTGTAAAGTTCTTCAGCATAAAGAACATAACCTGCGTAAACTGCGTTTGCAATCTGCTGTGAATAGTTGGGAGTTGTGTACTTATCAGTTCTTGCTGCGGGAGGAGTTACTGAAACTGTGCCGTTAAGAAGTGAGAATGTGCTTTCATTGATAAGCTTGAAGGGCTTCATCTCAATTCTGTATTTGCCTGTTTCTTCATCAGTTACAAGTTCCATATCGTTGGAGGCGCACCAGTTTCTGATTGTTGTAAACTGAGCTTCTGTGAGTGTTTCCCACTGAGCTGAGCCGGGAGTATATTCACCGTCATCAAGTGTAATATCAAAAGCAATTGAGTTAAGAGCAAGTCTTACAACGATTTCGGTTTCTTCATCTGAAAGTGTAACCCAGTTTTCACGGATTTCTGCATAATCAAGAGCAAACTGAATCTGCTCGTAATTATCAGCTGTGAAAGTATTTCTAGCTTGAGTAACATCCTTATTTTCAGCGTGGTGCTTGAATGTTACATTTGTTGTGTCAGTTGTTAGATAAGGATACATTGTCTTTTCAGGAGCACCGGGCTCACCGTCAACAGGATAACCGGGATCAGATTCTGTAGAAGCAACATAGTCGCTATCCGAATCAGAAAGAACCGATCTGCCGTCACCGTTTGTATCCCACTTATCAAGATTATAAAGCTTTGATTTATAAGAGAACATAAGCCATTCTCTGTATGCTGAAGGAAGAGCAGACTCTGCATATGACCTATAGGTATCAGCATATTCAGCTGCATCTTCAATGGTTGTGTTTACGTTGTTATAAGCGTAAAGGTTGTTTCTCCAGTCTTCAGCTTCAAAGAAGATATAATTTGCATCATCATACTTAGCGTAAACTTTAGATGCTGTTCTGTCGATTGTGTCAGCATAAGTGAATGCTGAATATGAAGTATAATCACCGTATGCATCGGTAGCGGGAGTTCCGGTTGCTGATGACATAAAGTTCTTAACTTCCCAAACTTCATATTTGTAAACGGGTCTTTCTTCACCGTCAACAATTACTGTTTGGCCTTCAACTTCAACAGATTTAATGTAGTAGTCTGTTCTGATGTTAGCTTCCTTGAGAGCTTCAACTGCTGCTTCAGCCTCTTCCTCGGTATCAAAAATGTAACCATCGCCGAGTTTGAATGCGTTTACATCTTCTGTGTAATATTTAATAAAATCTTCAAGATCCTGAACATTGTATCTTGTCATATTTGTGCCGAGGTAATTTGTTTCGCCTTCATAGTCATAAGGCTTAAGGAATGATGTGCTGAGAAGGAAGGGAAGAACAACGCCGAGAATATCATTCTTATAAGTCTGGAGACCTGCGAAGAGCTGAGTAATAAGCACGCAAAGAGGAGCGGAATCTGAGCTTGCATCAACAAGCTGATGAAGCGTTCTTACATCAGTGTTCGACGCATAAACATCAGTTCTGCTTGTGTTGGGAAGGAGAGGCATACCGTTGAATACGGTTGCAAGAACACGGTCAAGAACTCTGAGGATAACAACAATAACTGTTTCATTAAGTTCACCTGTTTCGTTAACAGAGAAAAGACCGAGAATTGACTGAAGGTCAAAGTTGCAAAGTGATTCAAGAAGCCAACGGTTAAGAAAGTCGAATGAACCGCCAAGGTTTGAAGGAAGCCAGGATGCAGGAATGAGACCGAAGAGAGTTCCGTCAAGGAAATCATAAACTGCAAACCAGTCAGCGTTATCAAGAGGCTGGTTACTGATATAACCGCCGTCACCGTAGGTAAGAGCAATAAGAGTGTTAAGCTTGTTTTTCCACATACCGTTACCAACAAAATAACCGTATGTCTGTGAGCCTTGGGTTGCGTCGGGGTTACCTACAAGCATAGGAATGTAGGTATCAAGTGCCCAAAGAAGGAATTCTGTAAGGAATCTTTCAAGGCTTGAATCGGTTGTGTTGAAAGGTCTGCCGGCATTTTCAAGAATACCGTTGAGATAGAAAGCACCAACTTCAGCACCGATTTTAAGAGCACCAACGGGAATTGTTACCTGACCGCTGCTTGCAGTGCCCTTAATTGCGCCTGCATTTGTTGTGCGTGCATAAGCGATGGGCTTAATTACGTTACCGGTTGAAGTTGTGTAAGGATCTTCGTTGCCGGTTACATAGTAAGCATCGAGTCTTTCAAAATAGTTGTTAGCGGGAAGAACTTTAGCACCGATTGATGCAAGACCATAAGCAAGAACTGAGGGGATGTCTTCAGCCCATGCGGGGAAATAAGTACCGTCAATGAACATTGTAAGAACCATCTTGATAACGGAAGCGTATACCATCTTGGTTGTTACAACATAGTTAGGTCTAACGAGGCTCTGCTTATAAGTATTTGTGTCAAGAGGAAGACCTGAGGACTTATAGTTATATGAAATGGGGTCACCCTTTTCGTCTAATTCAGCGGGAACAAGAATGGTTCCGTCTTCATATGTCATATAAGTCTTGTTGATTGCGCCTTCATCGGTTTCTCTACAATACTCGCCTGCTTCGTTATAATACCAAACTTCGTTAAGCTGAGCTGTTGTGTATGAAGGTTTAGCATCAATCTCAAGTCCGAGAGCAGGAAGAAGGTTGATAGCAAGACGGATAAGGTCATTAAGAAGTGACATAAAGTTATCCTGAATATGGATGCCGTAATAGTCGATAAGGATAAATGTGTCAAGACCGCCGCCGTTGAAGAACCAGTCAACAAGCTTATCAATCTTTTTGGAAGGAAGTGTATTTTCTTCTTCTGTGTAGTTAATCTTGGGAGCACCGTTGGCAACGCAAAGGTCTTCAACAAGGCCAACTATAAGAACGAACATTTCGTCTGTAAGGATTGCAGGGTCACCATAGGGGAACTGCTCGGTTAATTCGATACCAAGAGCATCATAAAGAAGGTCAGAAACCATAGGAACAGCCATACTGTTAAGAAGACCCTGGATAACGTTTGAAACCATCTGATACAAACCTATCGAAGTGATGTTTGCACCGCCGGGCTGATCAGCAATTGCAGGCATGAGAGGCTCTGCATTTTCACCAAGGATTGAATATGCACCCTTTGCAGCTGCGTTATCACCGTCAGCTTCGATTGAACCTGTACCGGTAATAAGAGCCCAGTCAACAACCTTCTGGAGACCTGCGTCAAGAGTTGTGTTAAGAGCGTTGAACTCATCGATTGTGTCAATGTTGGAGTCAACAAGCATACCGTAAAGAAGAGTTCTTACAGCACCGGTCGGGTTATCATAAGCACCGGGGCCAAGGAGGTCGTTAAGAAGATCTCCAATCATATCATCAAACACACCGGCATCAAGTTCACCCTTAAGAAGGGTAACGATAAGATCTCTCTGGTTTAAAACCCAAGTAAGGAGCATCTTAAGAACGTCAAGGTCAGTGTTGGTTGAACGTCTTATGTTTTCGTTAATGCCTTCATATTTAAGAATGTCAAGAATATTACCGAAAAGGTTAACGCCGTTAAGAATTCTAACGAGCAAGCCGGGATCTTCTTTAACTTTATAGAGAAGCGGCTCAACTGTTAAAATAATACTGTCAACGCTTGTAAGGTCAAGAACCGAAAGGTCAAGGCCTGCAAGTGTTTTAATAATACCGGTGTAGCTGCCGATACCGAGCTCATCGTCGGTCATATACAGCTCATCACCCATTTCTGCGAGCATTTCATCGAGGAAGTCGAGAATGTAGGAAGCACCCTGCTCAGCAGAGAATTTCCATCTTTCTTCACCTGTTAATTCAGGGTTGGCATAGTTTTCTGACGTGTAAATCTTAGCATATACGGTTGTTGAAGCCGCAGAAGCAAGCATTACGAACGCCAGCAAAATGGCCAAAAGTCTTTTTGCTTTTTTCATATTTTGCACCTCCATAAAATATGCGGAAGAAACCTTCCGATGAGTCTGCCGGAACAGACCCCGTAAAGCGCAATCCCGTTGCGCCTAATTTACAGTAATTACTTTATAAGGGAGTTGTTACAATCGGCATACATATTTTTGAACAATTATTAAATATTTTATGAACATTTTATGAACAAGGGCTTTTTTTCGTCATGGTGCATAAAACACAAAAACCACTCTTGAACATAGTGCACAAAAGCGGTTTTTTGGCAGTTTTTTAAACAAATTTTTTTGGCACCGTTTTTAGGGCGAAATCAAGCGTTTTTTTTGTGATTTTTGAGCAAAAATCGCCCAGAAATCACGCTTTTTTGCACAGTTTTTTAATATCTTCAAGCCTATCCAAAATAACTGCACCGCTGTTAAAAAGCCGTTCAGGATGCTCGTGTCCAGAAGTTAAAAGAGCACAATCCGCACCGATTTCACGGGCTAATTCTGCGTCGTGCGCAAGGTCTCCGATAACAAGAACTCGCCCCTTTTCGGCATTGTTTTTCTCAAGATATTCAACAGCTCTGCCGATTTTGGACTCTGCTTTAAACCCCTCTGCACCAAGCACGGCATCAAATTTTTCAAACACTCCGTACTTTTTGCAATTGGCAATCAGTTGCTCATTATTTGATGACGAAACAATAGCCTGCTTTGACCTTTCACGTTCAAAAAACTCAAGCATATCAAGGGCTCCGGCTGTTAAACCACAGGCAGAAAGATGGCGCAGATATCCCTCGTTATACTGCCTTAAAACTTCATTATAATCCTCTTTTGAAAGGTCAAAAACCTTTTCATAAAACCCAGAAATAGGAACGCTGATGCACTCCTTATACCTGTTTATATCAATAGTTTTCATACCTCTCGATATAAGCATATCATTAACGCTTGCAAGCGAAGCTCCGACATCGTCAAGAAGAGTTCCGTTCCAATCCCATATTATGTGTGTATATTTTATCATTGTTATTCTCCGTTGTTTGGGGTAATTGTTCCGTCATCGTCGATCTTAACAGTTTGGGGTTCATAGCTTTCAACCCTGTCAAAAAGGTCTCTGCGCTCTTCATAATCAACAAGCATAATTGATTCACAGTTTTTTTGAACAAGAGGAACTATTTTGGGCGTAATATTCATATCTGAATCTATTTGAATTGTTATAATACATGAATCAACCGTACGGCTGTTAAACCAGAAATTGCCTACGCTGTATATAATGGGAACATTATTATAGAAATCCATCCCCTGCAGACAATGAGGGTGGCCGCCGATAACAGCGTCTGCGCCGGCATCAATATATTCACGCGCCATTGTTTTTTGAGCATCCTCAAGCCTTGTTGTCATTTCCGTGCCCCAATGAACATTTACAAGCAAAACATCACAATGCGATTTCGCTTCACGAATAGCATCAACGAAAGCCGCACTTTCATAAGTACCCATTACTCCGGGGGTGTTAACATCGGCAATCTGAGTAAAAAGGTCTCCGGGCTTTTCAGCACGGCTTGCCGCAACAATGCCTACTTTGCAACCGTTAACAACAAAAAACTGAGCTTTGGCTGCCTCAGAAATGTTTCTGCCCGCTCCAACCCTTGGCATACCGGCTTTGTCAAGTTCATCAAGCGTTGAAAAGAACCCCTCTTCGCCATAATCAAAAACGTGGTTGTTGGCAAGCGAAACAATATCAGCACCAAGGCTTTTAAGAATATCAATCTTATCAGGATGCACCTGAAAGGTCCAGGTTTTGCCGTTTATAGGTGCACCAACCCCCTCTTTGCCGATAGAATATTCATTATTTATGACACACACATCGGTTTCGTTAAGGTAAGAAATAACCTTAGGGTCAATGCAGTTAAGAATTCCGCCTTTGTTGGCGGCATGAACCATATTATTGAAATCCGGGTCAAAGTTTATATCGCCGATAAAAGAAATTTCAAAATAATCCTTGCCGTTGGGGCCTAAATTGTGAATATTCTCCGCATCAAAAGTGCCGTTAAGAATATCAATCATAACGTGATATGAAAAGCCAGCGGCTTTAAGCCAGGATTTCTCACTGTAAGTACCGCCCGAAATCTCATTCATCAATGCACGCGTTTTTTCTTCACCCATCTGAGACAAAAAAGCCGACGTTATCTCGACACCTGCTGCGGCAGAAATTTCAGCAGCAGCCTTAGCATAATCATAAGCAAAAATGCCGCCTTCGGCAGCCGGCTGAGACTGGATATTCAGCGGCAAATCAGAACGGATTCTGCAGCCGCAAAAGCTGAGGAATAATAATGTATATATAAATATTAAAGATACTATTTTTTTCAACATATCAAACACCGCCGTTCAGGCGCTCATTCAGCTCAATAATTTCAAGCAATTCAAGGCTGACCGCTTTGAGATATTCCAACGTTTTTTCATCCCTCATAAGATACCTTGCCGCCATTCTGACATTACGGATAAAAGAGGGTGTAACTGTTTTAAACTGGCGGATTATAGGGCACATACCGGCCCTCGGGTCACGGATAACCCTGACTTTAAATTCGCCGTCTTCTTCTGTAACAACAGGGAAAAGCGGAAAAATTCTGCAGGCAAGCGGCCTTTCATCCCGGTTGCATTCACCGTTGCAAATAACCATAGGATAGCCGAAGTTTCCTTCTGTTTCGCAAAGCTCAAAGCCTTCTTTATCTTTAAAGAGTTCAACTTCGTCAGGAAAAAGCCACATTCCGTTGCTGTCCCCTCTGCAACAAAGACCGTCGCAAAGTCTGCCGCAATCGTAAAACCCAAGCGGAGTTACGTTTTTTAAGCAATCATATGCCTTTTCTATATTAGATTTCAAATCAAAAGCATCCTTTCAGTAAAAGCCCGGAGCGAAAAATCGCACAAGGTTTTGGGGTGATTAAGGTATTTTTCAAGCAAAAACTGTGTATGCGATTTGTTTTCAGGCGAATTATCGCTCAAAAGCAACAGCGCAGATTTAATCATATCAAGGGCAATAAACTGCTTTTCCGCCCAAGGCATAAGTTCTGAAACAATAGGATTATCAACGTTTTTGATGTATTCACAGCATTTTTCAAGAGCTCTGACATATTCATCCATAACAGCTTTTGCAGAAGCATTATCGCCTGCAAAAAAATGCTGTTCTGCCTTACCAATCGCAGCGTTGAGCATAGGCGAATTTTCAACCTTCAGGCAGGAAGTAAGCAAATTATCAGCAAAAGGCATTATCAAATCATAATCCTTGCCAAAAACAATCTTAACCGCTTTCAGCCAAGAATCAAACCCGTCATATTTTTCAGGATTCCAAAGATAATCGCAAGCCGTAAGTAAAGGTATTTTACTTGACAAACAATATTGCATTGTGTTGGAAATAATGCCTTTTGAATAGCGATAAAGATCAGAGTCTCTGCCGCTCAGATATCCAAGATGCATCTCATTATACATTTCAGCATCATTAACGGGAAAGTTATCCCAATAAAGCGGCTTATGATTTGTTGAATCGTTAAAAATCACAGCTTCGGAAACCGTTATTTCCTGAGAACAGATGTTTTTGCCTGTCCAAAAAAGAGAAACATCGCCGTCAATCCCCTTGCCAAGCTTTGAAATATAGTATTCATTGCCTTTTCCATGGTATTGCAGAGGGCAAACAGTAAGGCGGCATTCGGACGAAAGCGTTTTGATATAATCATTAAGTTTACCGGCAAGAGCTATGTGTGCATTGACAGCTTCATAATCAAACGCAATTTTATCCTGTTCATAATAAAGATTTTCAGGTATATCGTCCACCAATAAACCAAATGTACGAATGCCAACGTTGTAAAGCTGTTCAACTTTACAGCAAAGCATATTAAACTCATCTTCAGAAGAATACATCATGCTCTGACCCGGTGCAATGCAATATCCGAAATCAACAAAATTATCTTTGCATAAATCAACAAGCTCTTTAAGACGGCTGATTTCCGTTTCAGGATAAAGTTCACGCCAACGGTCACGATGAAACGGGTCATCTTTCGGTGCATAATAATAAGTATTCATTCCGTAAAACGAAAGAAATTCAATCATATGTTTGCGGTTTTCGTGTGACCAAGGCTTACCGTAGAAACCTTCAATATATCCCCTTTTTTCAAAAAGCGGATAATCCTCTACAGTGCCTAACGGAAATTCACCGTCAGCAATCATTGCTTTAATTCTGTTAACCGCTCTGAAAAGGCTCTCTTTGCAGGAAACAGTAAGATTAATTGTTACCTTACCGCTATCTGACGAAATATCCATAATGAATTTTTCGTTACTGAGCCTTCTTGCTTTTTCGATATAAGTTGTCCTGAAAGTAGATTCTTGGGTGACGTTTATGTAAAGTTTATCAGCTTTACAACCGTTGCAATCAAGCTTACGTTTCGCATATTCGCTTTCAAATCCACTAACAATTATTTCAGGAGAATCCAATTCAATTATGCCGCTTAAAGAAGCGTTGGCAAATGCAGGGTAAATCATAACGAACGTATCTCCCTCTTATATTTTTCAACGTATTTGTTGTTTATTTCATCGCCGCCATCAACATTGCTGCTTGCAAAAACATCAGGTTCAAAACCGTGTGAAAGCATAATTTCAATTGCTCTTGCTTCTATTGCATTCAGTATAGCAGCACCTGCCGCTGTAGAGGTCGGAGCTGTCGAGCGCGTAAAGTTATCGAACTTTACAGATGCATCGCCGTAACATCCGCAATTATCAATAACTATGTCAGCAACTTCATAGAGTTTTTTGCCGCTTGTGTGACGTGAAGCTCCTTTTTGTGTATGTTCCATATTGGTTATAACAACAGTTTTAACGCCCTTTTCTTTTGCAAGCAAGGCAAAATCAATCGAAACTCCGTTCCTGCCTGAATTTGAGAAAAGGAAAAGCAGGTCACCTTTTTTTATCGAATGTAAGTCCCAAAGAATGGGCGCATAACCTTCAATGCGTTCAAGAGCTGTGCTTTTAGATGCCGATTCGTGAAGCATAAGCGATGTTTCCAAAATCGGGTTTATATTAACAAGGCCGCCCGCTCTGTAAAAAAGCTCCTCTGCCAACATATGCGAATGTCCCGTTCCGAAAGCATGAACTCTGTATGAGTTTTCAAGGGTCTCTGCAACTGCTTGAGCAGCCTTTTCGATGTTTTCAATTTGTTCTGTCATAATACGAGTAATAATCACTTGCAAATTCTGAAGATATTCAACGGATTTGAGCATAAAACCGCCCCTTTTCGGATTGATAAGAAAATTATATCTTTTAACGAAAAAAATATCAAGTTTTTTTGAAAATTACTTTATTTTTCTAAAGCGTTATGTTATATTAATTACATATATCTATCAGAAAGGTACTTACTATGAAACGTTCAAGCGGAATATTAATGCATATATCATCTCTTTACGGCGATTATTCAATCGGTTCTTTCGGCAAAAATACCATTGAGTTTATTGATTTTCTGAAAGAAAACGGTTTTTCAGTTTGGCAAGTGCTCCCATTTACCGTAACGGATGAATATAATTCACCATACAAATCATTTTCGGCTTTTGGCGGCAACCCTTTTTTTGTTGACCCTGAAACGCTTTATAAAAAAGGATATATATCCAAAACTGACCTTGAGGAATCCAAACAAAAAACACCCTATGCCGCAGAATTTGAAAGGCTTAATTCAGAAAGAATGGCTCTGCTGAGAAAGGCATATAAAAACTGCAAAAACAATTCTTCCGCCGAAGAATTTATTGCAAAAAAACCGAGACTTGAAGCTTTCTGCCGTTTTATGACTCTGAGAGAACAAAATTCGGGCAAACCTTGGCAAGAATGGAAAAGCAACGAAATAACAGATTACGAAACACTCGGTATGTGGAAGTTCATTCAGTATGAATTCTTCACTCAATGGGCAAAAATTAAAGAATATGCCAATTCAAAAGGGATAAGTATAATCGGTGATATTCCGATTTATGTTTCAGACGACAGCTGCGATGTTTGGGAAAACAAGCAGCTTTTCCAGATTGACGAAAAAGGTCATCCAACAAGAGTTGCCGGAGTTCCGCCCGATTATTTTGCAGAGGACGGTCAGCTTTGGGGCAATCCTCTTTATGATTGGGATGAGCTCGCAAAGGATAATTACGGTTGGTGGAGAGAAAGAATCAGCCACGCTCTTACAATGTTTGACGGTGTAAGAATTGACCATTTCAGAGCAATTGAAAGTTATTGGTCGGTTGATGCCGAAGCAACAACCGCCAAAGACGGTGTATGGATAAAAGGTCCCGGTATGGACTTTGTTAATGCAATTAAAGAAGGCCACGAAGATAAGCTCATTATCGCTGAAGACCTTGGCGACATTACAGATGAAGTCCGTCAGCTTGTTGAGGAAAGCGGTTTCCCCGGAATGCGAATTTTTCAGTTCGGTTTTCTTGACGGCAGTGACAGTATACATATGCCTCATAACTATATCAAAAACTCAATCGCCTATTCAGGTACTCACGATAACAACACCCTTTTCAGCTATCTTTGGGAAAGCCCCGATGATGTGAGACAGAGAACTCTTGATTACTGCAACTTCGGCGGCGGTGACTGGGGCGGCGCAACTCCCCTTTTGCTCAGAGCTGTTTTTGCAAGTGTAAGTGACATTGCAATAATCCCGATCCAGGATTACCTTATGTACGGTTCCGACACAAGAATCAACACACCCGGTGTTGCAAAAGGCAATTGGAGCTACAGGGTAACAAAAGAACAGCTTGAAAAGGCTGATAAAGAATTTTTCAAATCACTTAACAGAATATATAAGAGATAAGAGGATAAAATGAACAAGGAATTTTTTAATATAGACCCATTTATAAAAGAAGCTTCGGAGAAGGCATTGAAAAAAGCAGAAACTATGTTTGCTGAAATCGAAGAAATTGCAGAATACAATCAGCAAAAAATACTCTCGGCATTCATTGAAAACGGTGTTTGCGAGTCGGATTTTTCGGTTTCAACCGGCTATGGTTACGGAGACAGAGGCCGCGAAAAGCTTGACAGAATTTACGCAGATGCATTCGGTGCTGAGGATGCAATAGTCCGCCACAGCTTCACCTGCGGAACTCATACTCTTGCCGTTGCCCTTTTCGGCGTGCTCAGACCGGGCGACACAATGCTCAGTGTAACGGGCACACCTTATGACACAATTCACGGAGTTATCGGTATCAGCGGCAGCGGAATGGGTTCACTAAAAGAATTCGGAGTTAATTACGCTCAGGTTGATCTTGATGCCAACGGCAGACCTGACCTTGAAGCTATCAAAAAAGCTGTTGCTGAAATTAAGCCTAAAATGGTTTATATTCAGCGTTCAAGAGGCTACAGCCTGCGCCCCAGCCTTTCGGTTGCCGAAATAGCCCAAATTTCAGATGCCGTACACGCAATATACGATACAGTTGTTATGGTTGATAACTGCTACGGCGAATTTGTTGAAAAAACCGAGCCTACCGAAGCAGGCGCAGACCTTATGGCAGGCTCACTTATCAAAAATGCAGGCGGTGCAATCGCACGCACAGGCGGCTACATTGCAGGCAAAAAAGAGCTTGTTGAGCTTTGTGCTTACAGAGCAACAACGCCCGGTCTCGGCAAAGAAGTCGGCTGCACACTGGGTGAAAATATCAATATGTTCATGGGCGTTTTCAACGCTCCCAACGTTGTTGGTCAGGCACTCAAAACAGCTGTTTATGCGGCAGCTATGTTTGAAAATTTCGGTTTTAAGGTTACGCCTTCAAGCAATGAAAGCCGCCACGATATTATTCAGGCTCTCTGCCTTGAAACACCCGAAAGGCTCGTTGCATTCTGCCAGGGTATTCAGTCGGGTGCACCCGTTGATTCGTTTGTTGTTCCCGAGCCGTGGGATATGCCGGGCTATGACAGCAAGGTTATCATGGCAGCAGGTGCGTTTGTTATGGGTTCGTCAATTGAGCTTTCAGCGGACGCTCCCCTCAGAGAGCCGTTTGCAGTATGGATGCAGGGCGGAATCAACTTCCCCTCATCAAAAGTTGCCGTTATGCTCGCTGCTCAGAAGCTTTTGAAAGAAGGATTAATCAATGCAATATAACGGAATAACCCGAGATTCTCTTTTTCTGCTTGCTGAAAACCGATTCAGAAATTCACGGGATTTTTATGAAGAACACAAAGAACAGATAAAATCGGGAATTATTGTTCCCATGCGTCAGATTGCGGGAATTATCGGTGAGGAGCTGATCGCTCTTGACCCGTTAATGAACACAATACCCACAAAGATGGTTTCAAGAGTACGCAGAGACACCAGATATACAAAAGATAAAAGCTTATACAGAGAAAATTGCTGGATAATGTTTATGCGTCCCAAAGACAGTTGGCGGGGTTATCCCTGTATGTGGCTTGAAGTTACACCCAACGGATATGATGTAGGCGTTGCTTTTTACGGCGAAGAAGCAGGACTTATGGCCACTTTCAGAAAAGCAATCAAAGAAAAACCCGATGAATTCAAAAAAGCAGCTTCAAAAGCCTTGAAAAGCGGCAGTTTTTTTGAATCAAGGCAATATAAAAGAGGTTTTGCCGACGCACCGGCAGGGCTTGAAGAATATTATAACAGCAAGGATTTTTGTTTTATAAAAAAAGCCTCTGATCTCAGTGACCTTGAAAATGAAAAAATAATAGAAATTGTCAGAGACACATTTAAATTATACGCCCCGATGTACAAGTTTTTGCTTGAAGTTTCCGACGAATACTTTTCGAAGGAGGGTTAAAATGGACTATTCCCAATTCAAAAGCGGCAGCGATATAAGAGGCTTTGCCTTGGGAGACGAATCAAATTCGCTCTATATGGACGATGAAATGGTAATGCGCTGCTCAAAGGCCTTTGCCGATTGGCTGAAATTAAAAAACAGGAAGGACGGCATTCTTATTTCAGTAGGGCATGACAGCCGCCTTTCAGCCAAAAGAATAAAATCAGCCGTAATCAAAGCGTTGATAACCAACGGTATTGATGTTATGGACTGTGCCCTTTCTTCTACCCCGGCGATGTTTATGACAACGGTTGAAGCCGGTTGCGACGGTGCAATTCAAATAACAGCAAGCCATCATCCAATGGACAGAAACGGGCTTAAATTTTTCACCCGTGACGGCGGACTTAACAGCAGCGACATTGCGGATATTCTTAAAGCTGCCGGCGAAATCGAATCACCAATCGGTGAAAAATCAGGTAACTGCATCCCTTGCGATTTTATGAAGCGTTATGCCGAAATCCTCAGAAATATGATTATTGACGGAGTTGACGACCAAAACAACCGCAGCAAACCGTTGAGCGGAATAAAAATTGTTGTTGATGCAGGCAACGGAGTCGGCGGATTTTATGCAACAGATGTTCTTGAGCCTTTGGGTGCGGATATTTCAGGCAGCCTTTATCTTGAGCCGGACGGCAGCTTTCCCAATCACGCTCCGAACCCAGAAAACGCACAGGCAATGGAATGCGTTTCAAATGCCGCCAAAGCCGCAAACGCGGATTTCGGCATTATATTCGATACCGACGTTGACAGAGCAGCTTGCGTTGGCAAAAACGGTTTTGAAATAAACCGAAACCGCCTTGTTGCCCTTGCTTCAAAGATTGCACTTAATAATTGCCCCGGCGGAACAATTGTTACCGACAGCGTAACATCCGACGGACTTGCGGAATTTATAAAAATGCATGGCGGTGTCCACTACAGATTTAAAAGAGGCTACCGTAATGTAATTAATAAGCAAATCGAGCTTAACAAAAACGAAGTGCCCTGCCCGCTTGCAATGGAAACATCAGGTCACGCAGCGTTTGCGGAAAATTATTTTCTTGATGACGGTGCATATTTGATAACCAAACTCATTATTGAAGCAGCCGCACTTTCAAAAAAAGGCATGAGCCTTGAAGATTTGATATCAGACTTATCTGAACCTGTTGAAGAAAAAGAACTGCGTTTCAAAATTCTTTGCGATGATTTCAAACCCGAAGGCGAAAAGATTATTTCACTTTTCGAAAAAGAAGCCATAAGCAGAACTGAATGGAAGCCAAGCGACGATAACCGCGAAGGAATCAGAATAAACGCAGGCCCCGAAAACGGTGACGGTTGGTTTTTGTTAAGGCTCAGCGTTCATGACCCAATAATTGTTCTTAACGCTGAAAGCAACCGCTGCGGCGGTATTGTTAAAATGCTTGAAAACATTTTTGATATAATATCAAAAGCCGAAAATATCGGCTTGATTGATATTTCAGCCTTAAAAAATTATCTTAATAAGGAGAAAATGAAATGATTGACAAAATTATATCTGCATTCTTTGCTTTTGTTACAGCTTTTCTTTCACTTTTTTATACCCCCACTCCCGTAACGCCTGTAAATCCCGAGAAAATCCCTGAATCAACAATCACTCAGGATTTAACCGTTATGACTTACAATGTTGATATTAAAGGTACCGGAAAAAGCTCTCCTGAAAGCAGAACTCCGCTTGTTGTTGAAAAAATCCTCACTTATATGCCCGATTCTTTCGGCCTTGAAGAAGCAGACGAAGGTTGGGTTAAACGTCTTTCTGCAGAGCTTGCAGAAAAATATGCATATGTAGGAGTCGGCAGAGACAGAGACCTCGGCGGTGAGGCAAGTCCCGTGTTTTATCTTAAAGACAAGTATGAATTGCTTAATTCAGGAACTTTTTGGCTTTCAAAAACTCCCGAAAAGCCTTCAAAAGGCTGGGATGCAATGTTCAACAGAGTGTGCACCTATGCTGTTCTCAAAGATAAAGAAACAGGATTTACATATGCTCACTTTAATGCCCATTTTGACCATCTCGGAGTTATTGCAAGGCAGGAATCAATTTCAGTAATAACTCAGAAAATTGCTGAAATCGCCCCCTCTATGCCCGTTATTCTTTCGGGTGACCTTAATGACGATGAAGACTCCGAAATGTATAACAAAGCAATAGAAAGCGGCCTTAAAGACACAAAATACCTTGCTGAAACCGCTGACAGTGGCAAAACCTATCACGGCAATCTCGGCGGCAGCAGCGAAGGCTCACCTATTGACTATATTTTTACAAACGGTTTTGTCCAGTCTGTCAGCAGTTATAAAATTGACCGAGAGAAAATTAACGGAATGTATACCTCAGATCATCATCCCGTAATTGTAAAACTTACAATGTTTAACTAAGAGGTGTTATTTATGTTTTCAAAAATCATCGCTACTCTCAGCGCTCTTGTAACTTCATTTGTTATGCTTTTTATCCCCGCTTCGCAGCCCGGTGAATTACCCGAAACATCAATGCCGGTTGTTAACGTTAACCCCAACCCGATTGCAAAAGCCGAAACTTATCAGGATGTAACCGTTATGAGTTATAATGTTTATATCCGCGGTGACAATCTTCGTGCTCCCGACGTCAGAGCCGAATATATCACAACCAACATAAAGAATCACATGCCCGATTCTTTCGGCGTTCAGGAAGCCGATAAAGCCTGGACAGACAGACTTGAAGCTGCTCTGCCCGAATACGCAAGAACCGGTGCTTACAGAGATGACGGCAAAGAAGCCGGTGAATCAAGTTCTGTTTTCTATCTTAAAGATAAATACAATCTTGTTGAAAGCGGTGATTTCTGGCTTTCAGAAACGCCCGACAAGCCCTCTCTCGGTTGGGATGCTGCCTGCAACAGAATCTGCACTTACGCTGTTCTTGAAAACAAAGAAACGGGATTCCGTTATGTTCATTTTAACGCTCATTTTGACCATGTCGGCAATCAGGCAATGGCAGAATCAGTTGCTCTGCTTTCAAACAAAATTGCTGACCTTTACCCCGACCTGCCCGTTGTTGTTACAGGCGACTTCAACTTTCCGGAAGGCTCAGCAAACTACCAAAACGTTTTAAAATCAGGCCTCAGAGACACAAAATTTCTTGCCGAAACATCCGACAGCGGCGCAACCTACCACGGTTATCAGCTTATTGTTGCTACCGACAAGCCCATTGATTATATCTTGGTAAATGACTATGCATCGGCTGTTGAAAGCTACACAATTGACAGAACACTTTATAACCTCACCTATTCATCTGACCATCACCCCGTAATAAGCAAAATCACATTATTTAACGGAGGTAAAAACTGATGTACAGGATATTATCTTTTAACATCCTCTGCGCAGGTAAAGAACACAGAATATGGCAAAACCGAGTTCCTTTAGTCTGCGAAGTAATCAAAGAATACAAGCCTTCGTCCTTCGGCGTTCAGGAAGCTCACTGGGAATGGATGCAGGAGCTTATCAAAAATCTGCCCGAATACGACTATGTAGGAGTTGGCAGAGAAGACGGCGATAAAGACGGCGAATTTGCCGCAGTATTTTTTCTTAAAGAACAGTTCACCGCAAGCGAAAGCGGAAACTTCTGGATTTCAGAAACTCCCGAAAAACCCTCAAAAGGTTGGGATTCCGCCTGCACAAGAATTGCAACATATGTTAAGCTCACAGATAAAGCCAACGGCGATTCATATGTTCATTTCAACACTCACCTTGACCACGTTGGCAGAATTGCTCAGATTAACGGTGCAAAAATGATTCAGGAAAAAGCCGCATCATTCGGCGGTGCTCCCGTTGTGTGCACAGGCGATTTCAATGTTTTTCAGGGTTCTGATTGCTATCAGACAATGATAAGTGCGAATCTGGGTGACGCAAGAATGATGGCATCCGACAGCGACGATTGCTACACCTTCCACGGCTTCAGACCCGAAGAAATCCACGAAATCATTGACTTTGTTTTTGTTGACAAAGCAACCGTTAAACCTATGAACTTTAAGGTTATCAACAAAAAAATTAACGGTGAGTTCTATTCCGACCACCACGCAGTATACGCCGATATTGAGCTTATAAAATAATCGGCACAACAGTTTTTGCTTCCAAAGGATAAACAAGTTATGATAAAAAGAATTGTATCGTTTGCACTTGCAATGCTGAGCGTTTTTTGCACGGTTGCGGTAACATATGCCCAAACGGCTGATTTTGTTCCCGATTTTGAAGTTTTGCATCTGCAAAGAAAAAGCAAGCCGAGTTCCAGTGGCTTGACTGATTATATCACAGTTGATGAAAACGGAAATCCCGTTGAAATCAGAGACGGTTATTCAGAGCCAAAGCTGAACACAAGCTCTTTAAATCTGCCGGCAAGCTATGATGCCAGAAAAGACGGAATTAAAACAACAGTACGCAACCAAGGTAATTTCGGAACCTGCTGGGCAATTGCAGTAAGCTCCGTTATGGAAAGTTATGCCTACAAACATAATTTAGCTCCTGCCGATTCGCTTGATTTTTCTGAAACTCACCTTGCATATTTCGGCAACAACAGCCTTGTTAACGATTCAGCCGATCCCACTTCAGGTGACGGCCAGGTTTCAGAAAACCCTTGGAATGAAGGCGGAAATATCTTTAAAGCCTCCGCCGCTCTCGCCCGTTGGTCGGGCGTTGCAGACGGCAAAACCTTTCCCGCCTCTGCTCTCACATCAACCGCATATAAGCTCAACGAAAAAGACCGATACAATTCCAACACTTCCTTTGTCCTTGAATCATATGACATTCTAAGCCTTGATGAACGCACGGAAGTTAAGGAGTGGATTTGCGAAAACGGAGCCGCCACTCTTTCTTATTCTCACAATGAGAATTATCTTAAACTTACAAACGGCTCATATTCCTATTATGCTGATAAAGATACGATGGAATATCACGCCGTAACGGTTATAGGCTGGAACGATAACTATTCGGCACTCAACTTCAAAGTTACCCCTCCGGGTAACGGAGCCTGGCTTTGCCAAAACAGTTGGGGGTCCTCCTGGAGCGATGAGGGTTATTTCTGGATTTCTTATTATGACACCACAATCTATCGCTTCAGCGGCATTAAGATTATGCCTAAAAATAACCTTGTCACTCTTGAAGCACAAAACAAATACGAATATTCCAATTTAAACAATTACACTTATAACGGTGCAACATATTTTTCTATGCTGACTAATGATGAAAGCATTTCAGCCGCCAACGTGTTCACCGCCAAAACAACTGAAAGACTTTCAGCCGTTTCAACCTACACTAATCAAGGCAATGTTTATGCAACCGTTTCGATTTACAAAAACTTGCCTGAGAATTACAAAGCACCTGACAACGGCACTCTTGCCGCAAAGCCGCAAACTTTTTTCATCGAAAACGAAGGGTATCACACTTTAGAGCTTTCTGATTTTATAACACTGACTCCGGGCGAAAAATTTGCCGTCGTGATTAACTTCACGGCAAAAGAAACTCAAATCGCGCTCCCGGTTGAATATGACACAAACGAAGAAAACTATGTTTATGCGAGTTTGCCAGGTCAAAGCTATGTTAACACAGGTTCGGGTTGGTTTGATTTAAACGGGCGGGGCTATGACAATGTTTATATTCAGGCATTTACAGATTCAATAAGTGCTTTGCCTGACAGCGGAACAAAAATTATTCTAGGTTCATATCCTCAAAGTCTTGTAACCGACACAGAACTTTTAAACAGCCTTAATTCCCTTGATCTGAAATGGAATTATTTCAGCAATTCAGGCAACGGTTCAGCTAACGCGATCAACTGTATGAATTATGCCGACACAGAATTTCAGTCTAAAGAATACAGAGCTGTTAAAATAACAAACTACCGCCCGTATTATTCGGAAAACTCTTCAACCAAAGACAATTCTTATCAGGACGAAAACGGTTATTACACAGGCATAACCTACTGGTTTGAATACAAACCTCTTGTATGGTCGGTTTTCAATCGGGAAGAAGGTATTCTTCTTTGCGATTCTGTTATTGATTCGCAACCGTTCAGCAACAGCATTTATCTTTTTGACAGCAACGGCGATTCTTCGGTTGACAAAAACGAATACTATAACAACAAAGAACACACAGTTAAGCTTAACGACTACGAAACCAGTTCTGTGAGAGAATGGCTCAACAACGACTTTTATCACAGCACCTTCAGCGAAGAAGAAAAAAACATTCTGTATACCCGCTTAAACAGCAACACTCCAATACTTTCACAAGCGGAATATGCAGATACGCTTGACAGCGTTTTTCTTCTTTCATATGAAGAAATCTCTGATAGCAGCCTTCCCGTAAACTTTGTTAACGGACTTAGCGTTGTCGCTTCGGCAACGGATTACGCAAAATGCCAAGGCATAAAAACTTTCACAGGAAGCTCCTGCGTATATTGGTGGTTGAGAACAGCTTATGAATCCTCTGCCTTTAACTGTACTGTCAGCTATAACGGCAGAATCGGAAGCCCCAACCAAACGTGGTCATCCGCTACCTGCTACGGTATAAGACCAGCAATTAAAATTAATTTGAAGCATAATTACCACACAGCAACCTGGTATTGCGGCGATGAAATTCAAAAAGAAAGCCTGCATCTCGGAGATATATTAACCCCGCCTGAGCCTCTCACTCCCGAAGGATATTCTTTCAAAAATTGGTCTCCCGAACCCCCTAAATATATGCCCGATGAAGATGTATATTTCAGTGCAGAATGGACTGCAAACAGTTACGAAGTTTGTTTCAACGCTATGGGAGGAACTTGGGGTGAAGAAACAACACAAACCGTTTTATCTACATATGATGAAAATATAAACCTGCCAAAAAAGCCGACAAAAAAAGGATATGTTTTTGCCGGTTGGGCAGATTCCAACGGCAATCCGCCTGCCAAGCTCACAACAACAAAGCCGCTGACATATTTTGCTCTCTGGTCACCGTCAGATAACAATTCTTACACCGTTAAAACTTATCTGATGGATACCTCAGGCAAATATGAATTATTTGAAACAGAAGTGATAACAGCACCTACCGAAGCTGAAATCAAAATAAATCCCACACCGCAAAAAGGCTTCACAGTTAACAAATCGCTCAGCACTCTAAGCGGAACCGTTTTGCCTCAAGGCAATTCAGTTCTCTCTGTTTATTATGACAGAAACAAATATCATTTAACCGTTCACAGCAACGGTTCAACCGAAAAACTGCTTCTGTATTACGAAGAAGCCGTAAATATCGCATCGCCGAAACGTATCGGTTATACATTTGCCGGCTGGGATAAAGCAATACCCGAAACTATGCCCGACAAAGACTTTGATGTAACCTCGCGTTGGGTAATAAACCAATACACTATTACCTTTGAAACAAATGAAGGCACTCCAATTGAACCTATTGTTCTTAATTACGGAGCCGAAATCCCGAAACTGCCTCAACCTGATAAAAAAGGATACAGTTTTCTCTCCTGGTCTCCCGAAATTCCTGAAACTATGCCTGCTAAAGATCTGACTCTATATGCAGTTTTCGGCATTGTTGCAGATTTAAAATTAAGGCAGCCATCGGTTGACACCTTAAAATACGGCGATACACTTATTTTACATACAGAAACATCCCAACTGCCGAATAACATTCATTTTAAATGGAGCGCAAGTAATGATTGCGTTAGTATCTCTCCCGACGAAACAGGAAGAAACTGCAGAATAACTCCTTCAAAATCAGGTGATACGGTTATATCTGTAACTCTGATAAACGAAAAAGGTCAGGAGATTATGGATGAAAACGGAATAGTAAAATCAGCTTCTGTTAACCTTACTTCAAAAACCGGATTTTTCTGGAGAATAATTTCATTTTTCAAAAACCTTTTTACAATCGAAAGAGTTATTGATGCATAAGCAAAGGTCCTTGAGTGTTTACTCAAGGACCTTTGTTTCTATTTTATACTGTCTTTGATGCGTTTTATTGCGCCTTTTTCAAGCCGTGAAACCTGCGCCTGAGATATGCCGATTTCTTCAGCAACATCCATCTGGGTTTTACCCTGCATAAAGCGCAAGTGCAAAATCCGCTTTTCTCTGGGATTCAGGTTTTCAATTGCTTGCTTCACAAGGATTTCATCAAGCCAGCTTTCATCGTTTTCGCGATCTCCAACCTGATCAAGAATATATATTGTGTCACCCGAATCGGAATAAACAGGTTCATTAAGCGAAACCGGCTCTACAATCGCATCAAGAGCAATAACCACGCTTTCTTTGTCAATGCCGAGCTCTTTGGCAATTTCCTCGGGAGTAGGGTCACGCTCAAGGTCATTTATCAGCCTTTCCCTGACCTGCATTGCGTGATAAGCTGTGTCTCTTACAGAGCGGCTTACTCTGACAGCGTTGTTATCTCTCAAATGGCGTCTCACTTCTCCGAT
Organism: Acutalibacteraceae bacterium; assembly: GCA_045590675.1. Classification (GTDB taxonomy): domain Bacteria; phylum Bacillota; class Clostridia; order Oscillospirales; family Acutalibacteraceae; genus CAG-177. The sequence continues at coordinate 47,517 of JAZNRJ010000022.1, read as the reverse complement.
AATCATTGGGCAAGCATAGGTTGAAAAACGCACATCAAGGCTTAAATCAAAATTGTCAATAGCTTTTATAAGTCCTATGCATCCAACCTGAAAAAGGTCATCAGGATTCTCGCCTCTGTTGGAAAGACGCTGAATAACGCTCAGCACCAGCCTGAGATTTCCCGTTACAAGTTCATCCCTTGCCTGTTTATCACCTGCCCTTGCTTTTTTTAAAAGCTCCATTTTTTCGCTTTCTTTCAAAACTCTGAGTTTGGCCGTATTCACTCCGCATATTTCAACTTTGTTGAACTGCAAAAAATCACCCCGATACTGATTTTGACAGTATCATTATTGCCTGATATACGGCAAGTTATTTAGTTTGCTCTGATAAAAATAAAATTTTTTCAAAAACAAAAATCGGAGTAAAACAAAGCAAAAACGAGCATTCGCGAGAAAAACGGAGCAAAATATTTAAATTTCCGTTTTCAAATCTGCTTTTTAACGGATTTTATAAAAAAATTGTTGACATTTGCGAGTTTTTGCTCTATATTTTATATTATTATATAAGATAGCAAAAGCCGCGGTAACGCAAAGGCAGAGAGGGGCTGCATAATTGAAAGAGAATGTTATTATTGATTTAAAAAACATCTCCGTCACTTTTGGGGATAATCAGGTGCTTAAAAATCTCAACCTTTATATCCGTGACAAGGAATTCATAACTTTTTTAGGTCCTTCCGGATGCGGTAAAACAACAACACTCAGGATTATTGCAGGCTTTATCGAGCCTGATAAAGGCGACGTTATTTTTGAGGGTAAAAAAATCAATGGTGTACCGCCTCACAAAAGGCAGGTTAACACCATTTTTCAGCGTTACGCCCTTTTCCCTCACCTGAATGTTTATGAAAACGTAGCATTCGGTCTGCGAATCAAAAAGGTGCCTGAAAAACAGATAAAAGAAACCGTTGAAGAAATGCTTGCTCTTGTTAACCTCAAGGGCTTTAATAAGCGCAACATTAATTCACTTTCAGGCGGTCAGCAACAAAGAGTTGCAATTGCAAGAGCTCTTGCCGTTAAGCCCAGAGTTCTTTTGCTTGACGAGCCTCTCGGTGCTCTTGACCTTAAGCTGCGCAAAGATATGCAGGTTGAGCTTAAAAATATACAGCAAAGACTCGGCATCACTTTTATTTATGTTACCCATGATCAGGAAGAAGCTCTCTCCATGTCTGACACCGTTGTTGTTATGGACAGCGGCGTTATTCAGCAAATAGGAACGCCTCTTGATATATATAACGAACCCAAAAATGCTTTTGTTGCCGACTTTATCGGTGAAAGTAATATTCTTGACGGCATTATGCTTGATGACTGCCTTGTTGAGTTTTCAGGCCACCGTTTTGAATGCCTCGATAAAGGATTTGGCAAAAATGAGGCTGTTGACGTTGTTGTACGTCCTGAAGATGTTGACGTTGTTGAGCCCGACAAGGGAATGCTTTGCGGCACAGTTACTTCTGTTACATTTAAAGGCGTTCATTTTGAAATAATCGTTGATATCGGCGGCTTCAAATGGATGGTTCAAACAACGGATTATCAGGCTGAAGGCAGCAAAATCGGGCTTTTTTTCGTGCCTGATGCAATCCATATTATGAAGAAATCCGAATATTCCGGCATTTACGGTGACTACAGCTCCTTCAGCGAAGAGTTTGATGAACTTTCCGATCCCGAGGAGGAGGTGGAGGAATGAACAGCCGTTCTTCTTTAAAAACAAAGCTTGTTGCTTCACCTTATATCGTTTGGGCGGTTCTGTTTATTATCGCTCCGCTTTTCTTTGTTGCATATTATTCTTTTACGGATGCAAGCGGTGCGTTCACGCTTGAAAACATTATGGAGCTCAGCAAATATACAACCACGTTTTTGCGTTCCATCTGGTTTGGTATTGTTGCAACAATAATCTGTCTGCTGATTGCATTTCCCCTTGCATATTTTATTTCGCAAAAAACCGAAAAGGTTCAGCGTACGCTTGTTATGCTTGTTATGCTGCCGATGTGGATGAGCTTTCTTATCAGAACCTATTCTTGGATGGCTCTTTTGCAGGATACGGGCATTATCAATTCTTTTCTTATAAAACTTGGAATTGACCCTATCCATATGATTAACACCTCAGGTGCCGTTATCCTTGGTATGGTGTATAATTTTCTGCCGTTTATGATAATGCCTATTTATTCAGTTATGGCAAAGCTTGATCACAGTATGGTTGAAGCCTGCCAAGATTTAGGCGGCAACCGATTAACCGTACTCCGACGTTGCATAATCCCGATGAGTATGCCCGGCGTTGTATCAGGCATAACAATGGTTTTTGTTCCGTCAGTAAGCACGTTTTATATTTCCCAAAAACTCGGCGGCGGTTCATTCGACCTTATCGGTGATGTTATTGAAAGGCAGTTCCAGCAATCGTATAATTACAATCTCGGTGCGTCAATCTCTCTTGTGCTGATGATTCTTATCCTTGTTTGTATGGCGGTTATGAACCGTTTTTCAGGTGAGGAGGAAATGGTTATATGAAAGCTTTTTCAAAAATCTATACCGTTCTGGTGTTTGCCTTTCTTTATGCACCCATTGCGGTTCTTATCCTTTTCTCGTTCAATTCAACGAACAGCACAAGCGTTTTTTCGGGTTTTTCCCTCCAGTGGTACAAAGCCATTCTTGAAGACGAAGCAACCCTGACTGCGCTTTACAACACGGTTATTCTTGCTGTTTGTTCATCGGTTATAGCAACCGTTTTGGGAACTGCAGCAGCCGTAGGCATTGATAAATTCAAAAAAGGCCCTGCCCGTTCAGGCGTTATGGCTGTTACCAACATTCCTATGATGAACCCTGAAATTGTTACGGGTATATCAATGATGCTGCTGTTTGTTTTTGTTGGCAAAATGGTTAACTCGGAATCAGTTTTAGGTTTTGGAACATTACTTATTGCTCACGTTACATTCAGCCTTCCTTATGTAATTCTCAACGTTCTGCCTAAGCTCAGGCAGACTGACCGCAACCTTGCCGAAGCTGCCCAGGATTTGGGATGTAAGCCCGTTTCAGCATTTTTCAAGGTTGTTTTGCCGTCAATTTTTCCCGGTATTCTTACAGGCATGATTATGGCATTCACGCTTTCGCTTGATGATTTCATCATAAGCTATTTCACCGGCGGGCCCGGATTCCAGACTCTTCCGATAGCCATTTTTTCGATGACCAAAAAAAGAGTAAAACCGGATATGTATGCTCTTTCCGCACTTATTTTTGTAAGCATTCTTGTGTTGCTTATTCTTTATAATGTTGCACAGTCAAAGAGCGAAGAAAAAACAAATAAAAAAAGATAACTCTTTTCCGAAAGGAGTTGTAAGTGTGAAAAAGTTAATTGCAGTCTGCGCTGCGTTGATTATTGCTCTTATTCCCTGCACCGTTTGCTTCGCCTCTGCCGATCAGGCTGAAATTGATGCACTCAAGGGCACAAAGCTTTATGTTTATAACTGGGGCGAATATATTTCAGACGGTTCTGACGATTCGCTTAACGTTAATGAAGCTTTTGAAGAGAAATACGGTATAGAAATTGTATACGATACATTTGAAAACAACGAAGCTATGTATTCCAAGCTTAAAAGCGGCGGTGTTGCTTACGATGTCGTAATCCCCTCGGACTATATGATCGAGCGTATGATAGCAGAAGATATGCTTGAAAAGATTGATTATTCAAATATCCCCAATTTTGAAAAATATATTCCCGAAAAATACCGTAACCCCGGATATGACCCCAAAAACGAATATTCCGTTCCTTATACCGTAGGTATGGTTGGTCTTATTTATAACTCCGCAATGACCGACGGTGCACCTGACAGTTGGAGCGCACTTTGGGACAAAAACTATACCGGTCAGATTCTCATGTTCAACAATCCCAGAGATGCTTTTGGTATAGCCCAGAATCTTCTCGGAATGGACTATAACAACGAATCGGAAATGGCATGGAAAATCGCTGCTGAACTTCTCAAAGAGCAAAAACAGATTAATCCTGTTTATGTTAATGACGAAATATTCCTCAAAATGGAATCGGGTGAAGCTGCCCTTGCTCCCTATTATGCAGGTGACTTCCTCACAATGCAGGAAAACAACCCCGACCTTCAGTTTGTTTATCCCAAGGAAGGAATGAACTACTTTGTTGATGCCGCCTGCATCCTCAAAAACTCCAAAAATAAGCTTGCAGCCGAGCTCTATATCAACTTCCTTCTTGAACCGGACATCGCACTTGCAAACGCAGAGTATATCTGTTATGCAAGCCCTCATACCGGCGTATATTCAAACCCCGAATACACCTATTATCAGGATGAAATCCTTTATCCCGAAGAAAACAAATATAAAACTCAAAGCTTTCTTAACCTTTCGCCCGAAACCCTTGCTCTTATGAGCTCACTTTGGGATGACGTTAAAAATTTCAATTCAGAAGAAGGCAACAGCAATTACGGCTTCTTCTTTGGCAACGAAGCTCTTGGCGGTTCAGATTCAGGTGCAGGTCTTACCCCTGAAGGAACAAGATACCTTATATACATCGGAATCTTTGTTCTTATCTGCCTTGCTTACATCATCTTCAGATATGCAAGAAAGAAATACAGAGAAAATATATAAAAATTCAGAGCTGTCTCACTCGAGACAGCTCTTCTCTTATTTATTCTTGATTTTGTTCACAATGACGCCGAGCCTTGTGTTATAGAACTTTGCTTTGCGTTCTTCTTCTTTTGTGAGAACCTTTTTCTCAGGCAGAGGTTTGGCAAAGCGTTGCATATCTCCGTCATCACAAATGAAAGGCTGAGTCATACAAATACCACCCTCACCTCTAAGCTGAGCTCTGACATAGCAGGAAATTTTATCGCTGAAATCACAAAGGTTGATTGAAGATATGAGCTCACCGTCAGAATCAATCGAATCAGTTTTGATAACCTTTCCGTCTGCAATCCAGTCAATTGCCTTGCAATTAACGCCTTTAAGGGTAATTATGTCAGCTTCATCATCAACAGAAAGTGAAGTAACATAAGGGTAAGCACCCTTGCCGACAAAAGCTTCACCGAGTTCGTTTTTGGCATAGCGGGCAATCGCAAAGAACGTTCCGCTTTCCATAGCTTTTCTGAGATTCGCAAGCGAATATTCGGGCAAAATAAAATCCATAAAAGCGGTGTCAACTTCAGTGACTCTGTGAGCATCGCTGTTACCGAAGCCCCAAATACTGCGTTTGCCTTCAGGAATAATAACCTTAAGAAGCTCATCCCAGAGAATACGGTCGCTGCGGTTGGGTCCGTCATACATATTAAGGACTTCCATACCTACGCATGAAGGGTATCTTCTGAAAAGATCAGCAAAAAAGCTTACATTCTCCGGCACTCTTGCGCACTCGGGGTCTTTATATGCTCCAAGCCAGTCAGACGGATGGTTTATGTGAGAAATACCTCCGCTCTGTTCAATTTCTCTTATTGGGTTTTCAAAATCGTTTTCTTTGCCGAAATAACCCTCATAAACATTTGTGAAATATCCGTTAACATGGTTTTTCATTATTGTTACCATATTGGTTTCAATTGCATCCGGAACGCACATAAGCCCCCTCTTTTTTGTGCGGAGATTATTTTCTGTTTTGAAAGTACCGTTAAGAATTTTGCGATACTGCTCCGTTGTGGGGTGGCTCCTGAGTCCGTGCCAAAGATACTGGAAGCGAAAGAAAGGAATGATAGTAGGCGTCTGATCCCATTCCTTGCCGACAATGCCGTGCTCCGCAAAAGCGAGAATATCAAAATCAAGGTCGTAAAAAGTCTTGACCATATCGGTCATTGTGTTGTTTGCATCGCTGTAAGTTGAATGAGTATGAAGATTAGTTTTGTAATGATTATCAGAAATTTCAATAAGCGAACTAACGCTCTCATAAGGATTGATAATTTTATAGCTTACCTTTTTTTCGCCTGCCATTTTAACATCTCCATCATTTAGAATTAACGCTATAATTATATCACAAGGCACTTTATGATGTCAACAAACGCACATAATAAATACCCCTCTGCCTTAGCAGAGGGGCTGCCGTTTAACAATTATTAAAACAAATCTTCCTGATTAGCTGTTTTGATGCCTGCGCCTGCAAGAGCAGCAGCGGCAAGCTGATTATCATCAACTCTGAAAATCATATATGCACCAGCTTTTGAGGAATTGAATGCATAGGTATATTCAACAATAACTTTTGCTTCTGAAAGAACCTCAAGAATTGTTGCAAGGCTGCCGGGAGTATCGGAAATAGCAGCAGCAAGCACATCTGTGACTGTTGTGATATATCCGCCTTCTTTCAAAGCTGAATCAGCCATTTTGGGGTCATCGCAAATAATTCTGAGAATACCAAAATCCTGAGTGTCTGCAATTGAAAGAGCTCTGAGGTTAATGTTGTGGTCAGCAATAAATCTGGTAGCTTCTGCAAGCTTGCCTGTTTTGTTTTCAATAAAAACCGAAATCTGTTTAACGCTCATTTCATATACTCCTTTCCTTAATCGTGAAGTTTTCTTTTATCAATAACTCTTACAGCCTTGCCTTCGCTTCTTGTAATTGTTTTGGGAGCAACAAGGTGTACTTTGGGGTTAACGCCAAGCATGAGCTTGATTGCGTTTGCAAGAGCCTTTTCTTTGGCTGCAAGTTCTTTAACGGTATCGGAGAACTGATCGGGATTAAGCTCAACTGAAATATCAAGAGTGTCAACATTGTTAGCTCTGTCAACTTCAATAAGATAGTTGGGTGAATATCCTTCTTTAAGAAGAACGGTTTCAATCTGTGAGGGGAACACGTTAACGCCGCGGATGATAAGCATATCGTCGCTTCTTCCCATAGGCTTGCACATTTTGATAAGTGTTCTGCCGCAGGAGCATTTTTCTCTTGAAAGAATGCATATATCTCTTGTGCGGTATCTAAGAAGCGGAAAAGCTTCTTTATCAAGACTTGTGAAAACAAGTTCACCTTTTGAACCGACAGGAAGAACTTCACCTGTTTCGGGGTCGATTATTTCTGCAATGAAATGGTCTTCATTGATATGCATACCCGCCTGAGCTTCACATTCAAAAGCAACACCGGGTCCGCTGGTTTCGGTCAGACCGTAAATATCATAGGCCTTGATTCCCAGTGATTTTTCAATATCACGGCGCATTTCCTCTGTCCAAGGTTCGGCGCCGAAGATACCTGCCTTAAGATCAATATCATCAGGCGTGAGGCCCATTTCTTTAAGTGTTTCGCCTATATAAGCTGCATAAGAAGGTGTGCAGCAAATAATGGTTGAGTGTAGATCCTGCATAAACTGAATTTGGCGTTCTGTATTACCCGATGACATCGGGAGAGTAAGACAGCCGACTTTCTGTGAGCCGCCGTTGAGTCCGAAACCACCGGTGAAAAGTCCGTAGCCGTAAGCAACCTGACATACATCTTCACTTGTTCCGCCTGCAGCAACAATTGCACGGGCACAGCAATCATCCCAAAGGTCAATATCTTTCTGTGTATAGAAAGCAACCACTCTGCGGCCGGTTGTGCCGCTGGTTGAATGAATTCTGACACAGTCTTTAAGATCTGTTCCGAGAAGGCCGTAAGGATAAGCATCTCTTAAATCTGATTTTGTTAAAAACGGAAGCTTATGGAGATCGTCAATTGATTTGATGTCATCGGGAGTAACACCCTTTTCATCCATAAGGTCACGATAGTATTTTACGTTTTCATAAACATGCTTAACCTGCTTAACCAACTTTTCGTTCTGTATGGCTCGCATTTCGTCAAGCGATATGGTTTCGATTTCGGGCTGATAATACTTTCCCATGCTAACACTTCCTTCAGAAATTGTATAGATTCTTAAATGTTATAGCCTAATTCAAAGGCTTTGAGGTTGAGTTCAAGGAATTTTGGGGGTACGCTCTCAGTCAGAGCTTTTATCCAAACTGCCTTATCAAGAGGCATACTCTTTGCCATTGCGCCGATAAGAACAACATTAACAGCCTTTGCAGTTCCGGCTTCAACAGCAAGCGAAAGAGCGTCAATCGCCTGAATATCCGCACCCGATGCTTCAAGAGCATCAATAACCCCTAAAGGATATTCGGTTGAGCCGATAACAACAGGCATCGGGTCGATAGTTTGAGTATTAACAATAATCTTTCCGTCAGGCTTTAAAAAGCTGAGCCATCTTGCGGCTTCAAGCTGTTCAAAAGCAAGGATAATATCAGCTTCGCCTTTTTCAATGATAGGAGAAGCAACCTTTTCACCGCTGCGTACATAAGTTACAACCGAACCGCCGCGCTGGCTCATACCGTGAACTTCGGAAACCTTAACATCGTATCCGCAATCAAGAAGTGCGGAGCCGAGAATACGGCTGGCGAGCAAGGTACCCTGGCCGCCAACACCAACTATCATAATTGATTTGTTCATAATTTTCTCCTCCCCTTCTTATTCTATTGCGTCGAATTTGCAAAGCTGACTGCAAACGTTACAGCCGAGGCACTGTGTGAAATCAATATGAGCCTTGCCGTCTTTCATACTGATGGCGGGGCAGCCTATCTTCATACACATTTTGCAAGATTTGCATTTATCGGGGTTAACCTTGAGAGGCGGATTATGCTTAACTGTTTTAAGGAGAGCACAGGGTCTTCTTGAAATAACAACAGCCGGGCCGTCAGCCTCAAGAGCCTGTTTGATTCCGTTTTTGGTTTCGGCAAGGTTATAGGGGTCAACAACAATAACGTTGCTGATACCGACAGCTTTTGCAAGAGCTTCAAGGTCAACAGCAAGAGCAGGTTCGCCTTTGATATTATAACCTGTTGTGGGGTTATGCTGATGGCCTGTCATACCTGTGATTGAGTTATCAAGAATAATAACAACCGAATCGGTTGCATTGTATGCGATGTTAACAAGGCCTGTTATGCCCGAATGCATAAAGGTTGAGTCGCCGATAACAGCAACGCTCTTTTTTGCATTTGCAGGGTCAGCAAGGTTTCTGCCGTGAAGGCTTGAAACAGAAGCACCCATGCAAAGAACGGTATCAATTGAGCCCAGAGGCGCAAGAGCACCGAGAGTATAGCAACCGATATCACCGGTAACTGTTACACCAAGCTGCTTGAGTGAATAGAACAAACCTCTGTGAGGGCAGCCTGCGCAAAGAACGGGAGGTCTGGGAACTATATTAACATCAGTTGAAAGGAACTCTTTTTCTTCACCGAGAACAACTTTAGCAATCATACTCTGAGAGTATTCGCCCTGAAGTGTAAAGGCTTCTTTACCGATTACATCAATTCCGTTTTTGCGGCAATGAGTTTCAATAAAATCGTCAAGTTCTTCAATAACATATACTTTTTCACATTCGGCAGCAAAGCTCTTTATAAGCTCAACGGGCAGCGGATAAACGCAGCCGAGTTTAAGGTATGATGCGTTTTCGCCAAGTGCTTCCTTTGCATATTCATATGTTACGCCTGAAGCAATAACACCGATTTTTTTGCTGTTATATTCAACTTTGTTAAGACCGTTATCAACTGCTTCTTTTTCGCAGTATGCAACCTGGTCAAGAATTCTCTGTTCAACAACAACGTGTCTGCCTTTTGCATTTGCAGGCATCATAACGTATTTCTGAGGATTCTTTGTATATTCCTTGAGTCCGTTGTCAACTCTGTCAGACAAATCAGCAACACTTCTCGAATGAGCAACTCTTGTTGTCACTCTGAGAATAACAGGGGTGTCAAATTTTTCTGAAAGCTCAAAAGCTCTTTTTGCATAATCAAGGCATTCTGCGGAATCTGAAGGCTCAAGCATCATTATCTTTGATGCCATTGCATAGTGCCTTGAATCCTGTTCATTCTGTGAAGAATGCATACCGGGGTCATCGGCAACAAGGATAACCATACCGGCATTAACGCCTGTGTAAGATGCTGTAAAGAGAGGGTCTGCGGCAACGTTAAGGCCAACGTGCTTCATAGCGCAGAATGAACGTGCACCTGCAACGCTTGCGCCGTAAGCAACCTCCATTGCCACCTTTTCATTAGGTGCCCACTCTGTAGCGATTTCATCATATTTTGCGGCAAACTCAGTAACTTCTGTACTCGGTGTGCCGGGATAGCTTGATACCACTCGGCAGCCGGCTTCATAAAGGCCTCTGGCTACCGCTTCATTTCCTAAAAGCAGTTTCAACTGATTTCCTCCTAATCTGTTTCAATTTCTTTCATTTTTATTTATCAAGTTTAATTTCAAACTGAGAAGCAACGAGGCTTTCGCCGCAGTAAATCTTGCGAAGCTTCGGCTTTTCTATTTTGCCGGTGGGATTTCTGGGAACTTCGGCAAAAATTATCTTATGCGGACGCTTATATCTGGGAAGATCACGGCAGAAGTCGTTAATATCTTCTTCGCTTGCACTGCATCCCTCTTTAAGTTCAATAATTGCAGCGGCAATTTCACCAAGTCTTGAATCAGGCAGACCGATAACCGCAACGTCCTTGATTGCTTCGTGCTTACGCAGGAAATCTTCAATCTGAACGGGATAAAGGTTTTCACCGCCTGAGATAATAACGTCTTTCTTACGGTCAACAAGGTAGATAAAACCTTCTTCATCTTCGCGTGCCATATCGCCTGTGTAAAGCCAACCGTCATGAAGAACTTCGTTAGTTGCCTTTTCATCATTGAAATAGCAAAGCATAACGCCGGGGCCTTTAACAGCAAGCTCGCCAACATCGCCATTTTCAACTTCGTTGCCGTTTTCATCAATGATTTTTGTTTTCCAACCGTAACCTGCTTTGCCGATTGCGCCAACCTTATGAACGTTTTCAACGCCAAGGTGAACACAGCCGGGACCGATTGATTCGCTTAAGCCGTAGTTTGTATCATACTGATGGTTGGGGAATTTATCAAGCCATCTTTTGATAAGGCTGGGCGGAACAGGCTGAGCACCGATATGCATAAGCCTCCATTGGTCAAGGTTATATTTATCAAGTTCAATATCGCCTCTGTCAATTGCATCAAGAATATCCTGAGCCCACGGAACGAGAAGCCATACGATTGAGCAACGCTCCTGAGAAACGGCTTTTATTATCCATTCAGGTTTTGCACCCTTAAGAAGAACTGCTTTTGCACCAACAAGAAGGCAACCGAACCAATGCATTTTTGCACCTGTATGGTAAAGAGGCGGAATGCAAAGGAACACATCATCTTTAGTTTGCGAATGGTGATTTTGCTCTACTTCGCAGGAATGAACAAGAGCCCTGTGAGCGTGAAGAATCGCTTTGGGGAAGCCTGTTGTGCCTGATGAAAAATATATGGCCGCATCGTCATCATCGCTGATTTCAACATCGGGATTTTTTGATGTGCAGTATGTAACAAGCTTGTTATAGCTTTCAGCAAATGTGGGGCAATCTTCACCAAGGTAAAGGCGAAGGTGAACATCGGGAATGCGGTCACAAATCTGCTCCATACGACCAACGAATTCAGGACCGAAAACAATTGCATCGCTTTCAGAAAGCTTTAAGCAATACTTAATTTCATCGGCAGTATAACGATAGTTGAGAGGCACTACGAGTGCGCCGGCTTTAAGAATGCCGAAATATATCGGCAAAAACTCAATGCAATTCATCAGAAGAATGGCAACTCTGTCACCTTTTTTTATTCCTCTGGAAAGAAGAAAATTAGCAAAACGGTTTGCTTTTTTGTTAAACTCTTCCCAAGTTATTTCGCTTCTGCCGATACCTTTTGCACCTTGCTCAATAAGAGAATACTCGCGCCAGGTAACACGGCTTTTTTCCTGAATTTCAGGATTGATTTCAACAAGGCTTACATCGTTTTTGTAGAGCTCTGCATTTCTTACAAGAAAATCTGTAATAGGCATATTTTCATTCCTTTTCAAAAATTATTATTAAATGAACATAAACGGTAAGCTTTTTAAGAGTGACGGAAGCAATCCGCCACTCTATGCAAACCGTTTACGATATATAATACTTATTCAGCTGCTATTTCTCCGTTATAGAAGAAATCTGTTTCTTTTGAATTTGTTGTTTTTGAAATTGCACTGACAATAACGCAAATAACAATCGAAGCAATCATTGCAACGCAAGCAAAAACAGGGCCTTTACCTGCAAGCCAAGCAAGTATATCGTTTGAAACAAATCCACTGACAAGCTTGGCAGCGGCCGGAATAAACGCAATAAAGAAACCGCCGAGAATTCCTGCCCAGGCACCTTTGGTATTCATCTTTTTCCAATAAAGAGCAAGAACATAGGGTGCAAGGAACGAACCGGAAATGATACCCCAAGAGTAACTCATCATATCAAGAATCGGGGTATCTGTATTTGCTATAATATAAGAACATACAATAAATATAGCACATAATGTTTTAATTGTAAATGATGATTTTTTATCATTCATATTTTTCTTTAAAGGACGGATAAAATCAATTGTAAGTGTTGAGCTTGCGGTTAAAGTTATTGAGCAAAGAGTTGAAACCGAAGCCGCAATCAAAAGCATAAGAACAATACCGAGAAGAACCGAAGGAAGCTTTACCGCCTTAAGCATTTCAGGAACAATGTAATCCTGATTTGCAGGAAGAGTTTCAGGGGTAAAGAAACAATAGCAAAGAGAACCGATGAAGTATCCGCCGCCGGCAACAAGAAAAGCAAAAAAAGTTGAGATTGTAATACCCTTCTTTACTTGCTTATCATCCTTGATTCCGAAATACTTCTGAACCATCTGTGGCAGGCCCCAGGTTCCGAAGCTTGTCATAAGAACAGTTGCCATAAGAGAAATCCATTGGGATGCATTAAGTTTAGGCAAACCAAGGTCTGTTTTTGCATATTCTGCAAGCCCTTCCAAACCGCCTACTTTATCGCATCTTACAACGCATAAAATAAGAAAAGTAACGCCGAACATCATAACAATTCCTTGAAAGAAATCCGCTCTCGCCTGAACAAGATATCCGCCGAAAACAAGAAGAAGCATTGCAACAACCGCAATAACTATCATACAAATACCGACAGGGATTCCGAGAAGAACCTCAGCAACCGATGCAAGACCTTTATATACCGATGCCGAATAAGGGATAAGAAAAACAAATATAACTATACAAGAAAAAACACGCATTGCTCTGCTTGAATAGCGTTTTTCCAAAAATTGAGGCATAGTTTTAAGCTTAAGCCTTGCAGATGAATCTCTTGTTCTTTTGGCAAGAACTTTCCAAGCAAGCCACGAGCCGAAAACAGCATTACCTATACCGGCAAGAATGCCCCACAAGCCGTAAGCCTTACCGGTTCCGCCGGCATAACCTACAAACATAACAGCCGAAAAATACGCCGTTCCGTATGAAAGTGCCGAGAGCCATGCACCTGCATTACGCCCGCCAACTGTAATATCAGCAATACTATGAGCTTTTTTACCTTGGGTTACACCAATCACAATCATAACTGCAATATAAACCGCAAGAGTAATCCAAACAGAAGCATTGTTTTTAAATGACACTAAAAAATTTTCCATAATCCTGCCTCCTGTTTTACGCTTTAAAGTTTTTGTGCTTTAAAGCTTTTATCTGCTAAAGTGTTGCTGTAATAATACACCTTTATTCCGTTTTTGTCAACACATTTTTGCCAAGTTTTTAAAAAAATTAAAAGCAGCTTGCTCAGACCTATATTCTTTGCAAACTGCTGCCGTCAAATCAATCAACAATTTTCACTTTTAACATATTGGTTGTGCCTGATACGCCGATAGGAATGCCTGAGGTTATAACAACAATATCATCAGTTTCTAAAAGATAATTTTCTTTGGCAACGCTGACAGCATGTTCAAAAAGTTCAAAAACATCTTCTTTTTCATTAAGCAAAACGGGAACTACCCCCCACGAAAGACTGAGCTGACGGCAAACCTTTTTATCGGTTGTTCCGCCGATTATACTGCAGTCAGGTCTGTATCTTGAAATCATTCTTGCCGATTCGCCTGATTTTGTAACCGTTATTATCGCTCTTGCGTTAAGATCGTGTGCAGTTGTGCAGGTTGCGTGGCATATAGCATCTGTGATATTTGGGTTTGATTTTCTTTCGCGCTGAAAAAATCTTTTTTTATAGTCAATATCTTTTTCCGTTCTTTCTGCAATACGAATCATTGTTTTTAACGCATCAACGGGAAATTTGCCCGCAGCTGTTTCGCCGGAAAGCATAATAGAACTTGTTCCGTCATAAATTGCGTTGGCAACATCTGTTGCTTCAGCTCTGGTAGGTCTTGGATTTTTTATCATAGAATCAAGCATCTGCGTTGCGGTGATAACATTTTTGCCTGCTTCGCAAACCTTCTTAATTATCAGCTTTTGAACAATCGGCACTTCCTCTTCCGGCAATTCAACACCCATATCTCCGCGAGCAATCATAATGCCTTCAGACACTTCAATTATAGCGTCGATATTATCAACGCCCTCTTGATTTTCAATTTTTGCTATTATATCAATATCTTTTCCGCCGTTTCGGTCAAGGAATCGTCTTAACTCTTGAATATCTTTTGCATTTCTTGTAAATGATGCCGCAACAAAATCAATGCCGTTTTCTATGCCGAAAATAATATCTTCTTTATCTTTTTGGCTGAGATATTCAAGGCGAATACGCACGCCGGGAATATTAACACCCTTACAGTTTGAAATATAACCCGAATTTCTGACTATACATTGGATTTCGGGATATTTAACCGAAATAACAACCATTTCAACAAGGCCGTCATCAATAAGAATTCTTGTTCCCACGTTAACGTCTCTGGCCAAGTCAGGATATGTTACTCCGGCTCGCTCAGCGTTACCCACAATGTTTTCTCCTGTAAGAACAAACATATTGCCTGATTCAAGCATAACTCCTCCGTTTTCAAAATTTCTCAAACGAATTTCCGGGCCTTTTGTGTCAAGGAGCATAGCAACTTGCACGCCTTTTTTTATTCTCACTTTTTTGAGCATATCCATTCTTGTTTTTTGGACTTCGTGATTTCCGTGGGAAAAATTAAAGCGGGCAACATCCATCCCTTCCTCAACAAGCTGTTCAAGAATTTCAGCATTATCCGTTGCAGGTCCCAATGTGCAAATTATTTTTGTTTTTCTCATATCAACATTCACCTTTCTTAGTTCATTTAAATTTAATATATACAAATTTTTTAAAAAATCAGAGAAAAACAAAAAACAGAGCATTTGTTAACCCGAAAATGCTCTGTCTTGTTAAATATTATTCATTT
Organism: Acutalibacteraceae bacterium; assembly: GCA_045590675.1. Taxonomy (GTDB): domain Bacteria; phylum Bacillota; class Clostridia; order Oscillospirales; family Acutalibacteraceae; genus CAG-177. Next base: position 32,289 of record JAZNRJ010000022.1, on the reverse strand, counting down.
ATAAACGCTTTCAGCGTATCAATATAACCTTGCGAAGTTTCAGCACTTGAGCTTTCGGCACAGATACGAAGAAGCGGTTCGGTTCCGGAAAAACGGCAAACAACAAAACTGCCGTCAGTAAAATAAACCTTACAACCGTCGCTGTAATCCGTTTTGATAATTTCTTTGCCGAAATCAGGCAAAAGCTTATCTTCAAGAATCTTTTTGCTTACAGTATTCTTATATTCCTCACTGAATCGCATATTATCTTCAATCATAACATAATTGCCGTATTCTTTTTCAAGCAACTCAATCATCGCAGTTGGCGACTGACCGGTAACGCTGACCATTTCAGCAAAAAGCGAAGCCGCATAAATTGAATCCTTGCCGTGAATATGGCCTCTTACGGTAAGACCTCCGGAAGATTCGCCGCCGAGTACAGCATCAGTTTCATCAATTTTTGAAGAAATATACTTAAATCCAACAGGAACTTCATAACATTTTTCGCCAAAGCTTTCAGCAATTTTATCAAGCATATGTGTTGTTGAAAAATTCCTTACAACAGGACCTTTCCAACCTTTATGCTTAACAAGGTAATAATAAAGCAAACAAAGAATTTGGTTTGCGTTGATATATTTACCGTTGCTGTCAATAATGCCGAGCCTGTCACCGTCACCGTCAAGAGCAATACCCATATCATATCCGCCGTCAACAACAAGGTAGCTGAGGCTTGCTAACGTCTGTTCAGTTGGTGCAGGCATCCTTCCGCCGAAAAATGCATCTTTGTTATAGTTGATTGTATCTACGGTGCATCTTGCTGTATAAAGAATTACTTGAAGCGGATAAGAGCCCGAACCGTGCATAGTATCAAACAAAACTCGGAGACCTCTTTCTCGAAGAGCGTTCATATCAAGTAAGCCAATAATATCGTCAAGAAATTTATTGAACGGGTTCTTTCTGTAAACAATCTTTTCGCTTTCAACAAGCGAATCAAACGGTGCATAGTCAACAAATTCAATATTATTTATAAATTCTTCAAGTTTTTCGGTTGTTTCAACCGAAGCATCACGGCCTTCTTCAACAATCAGTTTTATGCCGTTATAATTAGCCGGATTATGGCTGGCAGTTATTTCAATTCCGTAATATAAATTTTCATCTTTGACAGTATGCATTATAAGCGGTGTTGGTGCGGAACGCTCAAGAAACCAAACTTCAATTCCGTTTTCAGCCAAAACTTCAGCAACCCATTTTGCTGCACTCATTGATAAAAATCTGCGGTCATAGCCGATAATTATGGGCTTATCCGTTTTATTCTCTTTTTTGGCAAGACAAACAATTCCGGCTGCAACCTTGCGAATATTTTCACCGGTAAAATCATCGCCGATAACGGCTCGCCAGCCGCCGGTGCCAAATTTAATCATAATTAATCCCTCCGTTTTAAAAAGCGGTTTATTATATCACGCTTTTCGGCATTTATTTTTATTTTTCCTCAATATACTGATATTTTACGCCGTCAAACTGCATCACAATTTCTTCGTCAAAACCTTCAGGCATTTCGTATCTTCCGCTTTCGTAAAGATTATACTTTTCAAAATCATATGTTCCGTCAGGTTTTGTTGTTATAAGCGTACAGCCCCTCTGCGAGCCTTTTTTGTCGATTCCCGAATATGCAAAATAATCTACACTGTAGCTGTATGTAAGGTCAATTCCCTTATAGTTAACAGAGAAATTGTTGAGGTGGTCATGTCCGCAGAAAACGCCTTGCGTACTGCCAAGTTCAAGCATAGTTTCAAAAAGATTATTCTCGTATTTACCGCTGTATACAAGTCGTCCTGTTTCACCCAAAATACCATATTTATATTTAACATTTTCTGTGTCTTTATATCCGTTTTCAGCAAATTCCTGCCAAGCAAAAAGATACTCTTCAAACGGGATGTGCAAAAAAGCAAGGGATTTCACGGTTTCAGATTTACCGTTTAGCTTTTGGTTGTGAGAATTCATCTGTTCGATACGCTTTTTGTACCATTCAATCTGATTGTCGTGAACATCATCATATTTCCAGAAAATACCGAAAATATCACCGTCTATGTATGAATGCGAATCAAAAACAAACAAAGCCTGGGTAATCAATCCCTGAGAATTCTTCACCTTGATAACCTGATTGCCGAATCCGTCAACATCATCGGGGCCTTTTTCAAAAATGCAATGCTCATATTTTTCATTGAGATAGAATTCCGAAATAGCTTCTCTGTCAAAATAGCTGTACGCTTCGGTATCGTGGTTACCGAAACACAGTGTCCAATAAACTCCGAGCGATTCCATAAGCTCCGCAAGATAAGTTGCACCGGATTTGTTATTGAAGGTTCCTGCCATATAAGGAACAGGAAAAGCTATATCACCCGTTACCACTACAAGGTCAGGTTTTTCAGCTTTTATCATAGTTGCAACCGCAGCCATTGCACTTGAATCCTTTGAAGCTGACATCCAACCGCCGCCAAAATGAATGTCTGTTAGCTGAAGAACTTTAAATTCACGGTCTGTTGTAAAAGCCCAATCTCCATCAGCATCTTTTTGCGGAACAAGCTGTTCTTCAAAATCAATACCGCTGTGTGACGATGCAAGCTTTGTTTTGGATGACACCGTAAATATATTGGCAACCGTTCCCGCTATATCAAGCACAAGAATCACAGCCAAAACAGAAAGAAGAATTCTTTTTGCCTTCGTTTTCTTTGAGTGAGGAAATTCTTTGTTCATTTAGTTTCTCCGTTTCAATTAAATTTGTCTGTTATAAGTTGAACGTATTTTGCTTGTTCAGCATTATACCACAAATATAACATTATTACAACAAAAAAATCTCCGCACAAACTGGATTTGTACGGAGAGCTGAAAAACTTATAATCAAATATTATTCACACAGAATTTAGCTTTTTCATAATCTTTTCTTTTGACAAAAATGCGATATTCATAAGCACATTCTGCTTTTATAAAAGGAGCTGCATGGCTTCTGCCGGGATTGGTCATTGAATTTGTTTTTGTTGTATAATCAATTCCGTTTTTTGCAAGCTCAGATTTTACACGGTTGCATTTTACCATATCTCGGGTTATGAGGATTTCTTTTTTTAACAACATAAAAATCCTCCACTCAATTAAAGAGCAACCTCTTTTCCGATTCTTGCCGATTCATAAACTGCACAAAGAATTTTAATCATATCAATGCCCTGCTGAGGTTCAAAAATCGGCTTTTTGCCTTCTATAACAACGTCATAAAAATGGCGAAGATTATTTCTGTGACCCATATCCTCTTTGCAGTTGGGGGCTGTTATGTCAATAAGCTCGCCGTCTTCTTCCGTGTAAATCTCAACAACGCCGTTCTGCCATTTAAGGCCCGATTTTGTTCCTCTGAGTTCAACAAAACGGTTTTCTTTTTTGATATTGGAAGCCCAACTGAATTCAATCTGAAGAACTGCGCCGTTATCAAAACGAATCATACCCATTGCAAGGTCTTCAACGTCAAAAGTTCCGCCGCTGACCTTATCGCCGAAATCGGAATTAACGGAATCGCTTGAATCATTATCGGCAAATTTGCAGTATGTACTGCCGGAAACGGCAACAGGAGTGGGGTTGCCCATAAGCCAGATTGAAAGGTCAATAAGGTGAACTCCGAGATCAATAAGAGGTCCGCCGCCGGACTGCTCTTTGGTTGTAAACCACCCGCCTTTGCCGGGGATGCCTCTTCTTCTCTGCCAGCCGCAACGTCCGCAATAAATCTCACCCATTGCGCCCCTGTCGATATATTTTTTGGCATAAACAGAAGCATCAACAAAACGGTTGTTTCTCATTATCATAAGGGTTTTGCCGGCTTTCTTTGCCGCTGCATCCATTCTGACAGCTTCTTCAACGCTGACAGCGTCGGGCTTTTCGCAAAAAACGTGTTTACCCGCCTCAAAAGCTGCAACCGCAATGATTGAATGAAGATAGTTCGGTGTGCAAATATCAACCGAATCAATTGACTCATCTTTCAAAAGTTCTTTGTAATCGGTGTAGACATCTGCATCAGGGAAATATTTATCCTTAAGCTCCTGTGCTCTTTCTTCAATAATATCGCAAAGAGCAACAACCTCAATTCTTTCATCTTCAAGATACTCTCTGAGATGGGCACCTTTGCATATACCGCCGTTACCTATAATACCTACTCGCCATTTTGCCATAATAATCCCTCCTGTTGTTCTTGTTTAACACATTATCACATTAAAGAAGCTTTGTCAATCTGTCGTTTACGTTTTAAAAATATAATAAAATCTTGTTGACAAAATAAAGATTTTGATATATAATATTGAGCTGTCAATAGAATATGTCCTTATTGAGAGTGGCAGAGGGACAGGCCCTGTGAAGCCCGGCAACCTGTGTTATACAAGGTGCTAAATCCTGCGGCGAAATGCCGAAAGATAAGGTGTTTTCGCCCGCTGAAGACTCCTTCGGCGGGTTTTTTATCTGTAAAGGACTTTGATTGATAGTATTTTTTAAGGAGAAAGATTTTCAAAATGGCAAATTACTTTTTTTCATCCGAATCCGTAACCGGCGGCCATCCCGATAAAATCTGCGACCAGATTTCAGATGCAGTTCTTGACGCTATTCTTGAACAGGACCCTATGGGCAGAGTTGCCTGCGAAACCTGCTGCACAACAGGTATGGTTCTTGTTATGGGCGAAATCACAACAACAGCTGATGTTGATATCCCCAAAATCGTAAGAGAAGTTGTCAATGACATCGGCTATAACAACGCTGAATACGGCTTTGACTGCAACACCTGCGCAGTTATGACAGCTCTTGACAAACAGTCAGGCGATATCGCAATGGGCGTTGACCGCCTTGGTGCAGGCGACCAGGGTATGATGTTCGGCTATGCCTGTACCGAAACCCCTGAGCTTATGCCGCTTCCCATTTCACTTGCTCACAAGCTCTGTGCAAAGCTTACCGAAGTTCGTAAAGACGGCACTCTCGGCTATCTCCGCCCCGACGGCAAGAGCCAGGTTACCGTTGAATATGACGAAAACGGCAACCCCGTAAGAGTTGACACAGTTGTTATTTCTTCTCAGCATTCGGCTGATGTTTCGCTTGAAACAATCAGAGCTGACATTATTGAAAAGGTTATCAAAACAACCGTTCCCGCTGAGCTTCTTGACGAAAACACCGTTTATCACATCAATCCCACCGGAAGATTTGTAACCGGCGGCCCTCAGGGCGACAGCGGCCTTACCGGCAGAAAGATTATTGTTGATACATACGGCGGATATGCGCGTCACGGCGGCGGCGCATTCAGCGGAAAGGACCCCACAAAGGTTGACCGCTCGGCAGCATACGCAGCTCGTTATGTTGCAAAGAACATTGTTGCAGCGGGCATTGCTACAAAATGCGAAGTTGAGCTTGCTTACGCAATCGGCGTTGAACAGCCCGTTTCCGTTTTTGTTGATACTTTCGGCACAGGCGTTATTGCTGACACAGCAATTTCGGAAATCATTAACAATCTCTTTGACCTGAGCCCCGCAGGCATCATCAAAACTCTTGACCTCAGAAGGCCCATTTACAGACAGGTTGCAGCCCTCGGCCATATCGGCAGGCCCGACCTTGACCTGCCCTGGGAAAAAACAGACAGAGTTGATGATATTAAAAAAGCCGCAAACATCTGACAATTTAAATCGGGCAGTTCAAACTCTGCCCGATTTTTTATTTATAAATTTTGCCGAAACACAAATAATTTGCACATACTAAACAAAAGAAATGAATATAAAGCAGAAAATAAAAGCTTTAACAGAATAAATTGTAAAAAAAGAGTTAAAATAAAAAGAATTTTTAATATTTGTTCTTGTTTTTTTAATAAATGTATGGTAACATTATCCTGTCTAATAATCTAAAACACTCATAGGGGGTTTATCAAAATGGCATTTGAAATTGATAACGATTTTGAAAGTGCAGTGCAGATAAAAGTTATCGGTGTTGGCGGCGGCGGCGGAAACGCTGTTAACAGAATGATTACTTCCGGCGTTCTCGGTGCTGAATTTATCGCTGTTAACACAGACAAACAGGTGCTTGTTCACTCCAAGGCTACACACAAAATCCAGATCGGTGAAAAATCAACTCACGGTCAGGGTGCAGGCGGCAAGCCTGAAGTTGGCGCAAAAGCTGCTGAAGAAAGCAGAGACAACATTGCCGATGCTCTTAAGGGCACAGATATGGTATTTATCACCGCAGGTATGGGCGGCGGAACAGGCACAGGTGCTGCTCCCGTTATTGCTCAGGTTGCAAAAGATATGGGCTGCCTTACCATCGGCGTTGTTACAAAACCTTTCAAGTTTGAAGGCAGAAGAAGAATGATTCAGGCTCAGGACGGCATTGCAAAGCTCGCAGAGCACGTTGACAGCCTTATCGTTATTCCCAATGACAGACTCCGTGCACTTGACGAAAGAAAGAAGACAATTGCAGAAGCATTTGCAGAAGCAGACGAAGTTCTTCTCCAGGGCGTTAAGAGCATTTCAGAGCTCATCAAGATTCCCGGCTTTATCAACCTCGACTTTGCCGACGTAACAAGCGTTATGAAGGACGCAGGCTATGCTCATATGGGCGTTGGCCGCGCAAAGGGCAAAGACAAGGCAGAATGCTCAGCAAACGCTGCAGTATCCAGCCCGCTTCTTGAAACCTCAATTGCAGGTGCAAAGGGCGTTATCATCAGCATCACAGCATCTGACGACGTTGACCTTGAAGATGTTGAAAATGCAGCAGAAATCATCACCAACAAGGCTCACGAAGATGCAAATATCACTTGGGGTATTGCATTTGATCCCGACCTTGATGATGAAATGGTTATCACTGTTATCGCAACAGGATTTGATTCAATCGCAAAAGCTCCCGAAAGAGCTAATCCTTTTGTAACAAAGTCTGCTGCTCCCACTCCCATTCAGGCAGCTCCCGTTGCCGCTCCCGAAGCAGCTCCCAAGAGACCTGCCGCTCCCGCTGCTCCCAGCATTCCTAACTTTGGTTCAGCTCAGAGCTCAAACGAAGTTTCGAGCATTTCAGCAGTTCCCGAAGCAGCTCCCAAGAGCAACGACAGTTTTGAAGACGACCAGTTCTACATTATGATTAACGACATCATTAAAGGTAAGGACAATCAGTAAAATCTAAAATTAAAGCTCCGATGCGATTGCATCGGAGCTTTTTTAGTCTATAAACATACATTGATTTACAGCTTCGTCTCTTGCTTTTTCTATAATTTCAATTTGTTCTTGTGTCAGTTCCGCCTGGCCCTCACTGCAGCGCACATAGCCCTGAGAAAGATTAACGCCGTATGTTTCATCGCCAAACTCGGTTCTGATTTCAAATTCGGGCAAACATTTGCAAAGCTTTTGCGGGTCAAAAACAATCGTTCGCAGCATATCCGTAACCGCAACGGAATTGCCATACATAATGCTGAATTCAGCACCGTGGATTATAAACGTTGTAACCGTATTACCGCAATAAACATTGGGTTCTTCAGGTTCGCTGACCTGAGGAACTTTGGCAAGCTCATGCTCGTGTGTTGGTTTTTTAATCCATCCAAGCTCCATCAGGGAATCAACGGTTGACTGTGGAATCTGTTTTTCTTTACCCTCCCCTGTTTTAACAAGGAAATAAACGCCGGTTCTTGCCGGATAAGATTCCATTATTCCGTTATGCAATACAAGGATTTCATCGCCGGTTTTCAGGCCGTCAAAAATCTCAGTGCGGTCAGAATTGCTCATCTGAATTGGCCCTTGCTCATCAATCAGCAAATAAGAGCCGTTATCCGCAACAAGACAGATTCCTTTTGAGATTGAAAGCGACATTGAATTGGCATAAAGCACCGCAACCAGAACAGCAACCAAAACAACTGCCACAGGAATAATTATTGCGAGTTTCTTTTTCATAATAATCCGCTCCTTATGTGTTTTGATTCGGAGCAAAAAGAATTAAAGAAGTTCAGCAAGTTTATCAAGAAAAGCTTCTTCACCAAAAGTATTAACCTTAAACAGCATAGCCTGGCTGCCACCCGAGGTTATTGCAGAAATGCGAACAGGCCCTCCGTTTTGAAAAAGAGTAACACTCAGGCTGACACGGTTTGAACCGGTATAGCTATAACGTTCAAAAACACGCACGCTGCACCTGGCACCATTATCGCTGAAATCGCTTGAGTCCTCAATTGAAGCTGTTGCGCTGCCGTTAAGTATACCTTTTTCAATTCTGCTGAGAATTTCATTAAAATCTCCGTTTACAGTCTTTTCAAGCTTTGCCATAAAATCACACTCCGAATTCATTTATTATTCGCACAAGAAGTCAAAAACTCTCATTTCATATTGATTCCCAAAGAATTTTTCCGCTTGCATCAACAATCTTTGAAGTATAGCGATAGTCGCTGTCCCAGCTGTGGTCATTTGCCGTAACAACTTTGCGTGTTATTGTTCCTTCGCCAACCGAAGTTCTGTAACGCAAACCGTTTGAATCCACGGCTTCAACATAGACAACCTGAACACTATTGTACGGTGCTTTAAAATTCTGCTCAGTTTTAAAATAATACAAAGCATTGCTGTATTCAGAGTCTTCGTTATACCAATCAGGTGATACATTTACGCCTGTCGGGGCAACCGTATTAAGCGGAACAGGTATTTTGGATTTAACCTCGCCGTCAACTTCGTGCACAAGCCAGAGTTCTTTAAGAGAAGCTATATCTTTTTTGCAATAAAACTGAACCTCAAGAACTCCGCTGAGAGTTGAGACGTATTCATTCTTTTCATATTTGCCGTGCATTGAAAGATCGTTATCGTTAATATTAATCTGACCCAACAAACCAACAGGAGAAAACGACCAATCAGGCGTTTCCGTTCTTATATTTTCACCGTCGGTCAGAACAACGTTCATAGCATTCATATATTCTTTGTAAAGTGAAACGGTGACTAAGCCTCTGTAAGAACCGTTTTTAAACTCAAGAGGATAAGATGCTCCCTCAAAAACAATTTCAGCCTTGGTACTGTTTGTGTATTCCTTGGGAAGAAGTGAAAAATCAATATCGACAGTTCCGCCCGCAATATCAGGTTTACCGTATTCATAAGAAGATGTTGCGAGAATACTTGCTTTTTCTTCAAGTTTTTCATCAACATTATTATATATACCGCCAATTTCTTGAGATAAAGAATTAACGCTGTTGTTGAGTGACAGTTTGAGACTGTCTATCTCATTTGAAAGATTATAATTCATATAAAGAGATACAGATGCCAAAACGATAGCCAAAACAAGAGCTATTGTTTTAATATGCTTTTTCATTTACCGTTCCCCCTCAATTCAGTTTTCTGTTTTTTTCATAAACTTTTTTCTTATCAGAACTGACACAACTATTATAACGGCGATAACTGAAGCAATAATACTGAAGCTGATAATCATTTCAATCGGCAGAAAATAACCGTGTTTTATTTTTTCGGGAGCTTCAGATTCGCTGAGGGTAAAATCAAGCTCACTGTCAGGCAAGCCGTTAAGCGAAACGGTATAAACACCCTCGGCATCTTTTTTAAACTCAATGTTGCTTTCAACAATATGATAAGGTGTGTTTATCACAACATCAAGATTTCCGAAGCTTTTCCAGGTTTTTGCAGGTGAAAGCAGATATGTGTAATCATAAACCGCCGGCTCATAACTCTCATCAATATCGGGATAAATCGGCACAGTAACCTCGTTAACCAATGTTTCGCCGGGTTCAAACGATAACTCATAAATATACCATCTCATCAGCGAATCTCGGCTGAGTGTAAGCATTGCACCGGAATCAATCATTCTGCCCGAATCAGCATTTGCTCTTATGTGCATTTCAACAACTGCATTATACCAGTCAACCTTTGAAATTCCTCTTGTTTCATCATAATTTGTAAAAACAAGGTCTTCGTATGTCATCGTTTCGGTTGAAATCAAAATAATTTCGCCATTGGTAACGTTTTCTTCCGCACCGCTTTCATAAACGGTAAAAGACGGGGCGGCTTTATAAGGCTCGCCGATTGCGTAAACAGCGATTTCCGTTCCGTTATCAACCCAGGTTCCCGCTGTCGGATTGCCGTCGTGGTAATCATATCCGCTGTTGGGCTGCATAAGTATTTTTGTTTTCGAATCATCAGCATTCAAAGCAAATGAAGCATATGCTGAGTTTTCTTTTGTTATTCCCTGAGCTTTATAGCTGTATTTTGTAACAGTTAAATCGGGGCGATAAAAGCTGTCCGTAATATAAGTATCGCTGATTTTTTCAAGGTCAGAATTAGAATAATCCGAAGAAATATAAGTATGGCGAAGCTGTTTTTCAACCTCATTTCCGTTAACCGTAATATCATATCTGTCGGTATCGCTGTACGGCTTATCATTATAATCGGAAATATCGGGGTTATAATAATAATCGTGTATATACGAAGGATATGCGCCAAAAGGAAATGCAAGCGTAGCTTTTATCGCATATTCTGCAGGATTTACAAAAGTATAACGTGCGGTTACTGAACCTGAATAATCATAGGCTTCCCTATTGTAATAATTAGGCGGAAAGTTTTGCAAATTAAAAGTTAAAAGCTCGTGTTCAACAACAACCGGACAGTCTTTTTCGGTCATCAATGTGCCTAAAGCGGATACTCCCTGCCAATGAGTCTGGGCAGAATTAGCCAAGGCAGGCAATGCCGAAATCAGAATCAAAGCAACTGACAGTACGAGCGCAAAAAACATTTTAATTTTCATATAAACCCTCCTTTAATTTTCTTATTTTTAATTATACAATATATCAGCTTCAAATTCAATCAGGTATTATTAATTTTGTGTAAATTTGCTTTTAACTCTTATATAATCTTCTGCTGCAAAATAAATTTAATTTGTTGTTTTTTCAACAGATATATAATTTTGATTGTTATATAATAACTATAGATTAAGGAGGATTTTGTTATGAAAATTGCATTCTTTGATACAAAGCCCTATGATAAACCGTCTTTTGAAAAGTACGGTAAACAACAAGGTATAAAATTTAAATTCTTTGAAACAAAGCTTAACGAAGATACAGTAGATCTTGCAAACGGTTTTGACGGTGTTTGTGTTTTTGTTAACGATACGGTTAACGCCGAAGTTATTGACCGCCTTTGCGAAATGGGCGTTAACATCGTTGCTCTGCGCTGTGCCGGCTTCAACAACGTTGATATGAAATATGCTTTCGGTAAAATTCACGTTCTCAGAGTTCCTGCATATTCGCCTTATGCCGTTGCCGAACACGCAATCGCCCTGCTTCTGACTTCAATCCGAAGAATTCATAAAGCTTATATACGTTCAAGAGATTTCAACTTCAGCCTTAACGGAATGACAGGTTTTGACCTTCATGGCAAAACAGTCGGTGTTATAGGAACAGGCAAAATCGGCAAAGTTTTCATTGACATCTGCCGCGGTTTCGGCATGAAGATTCTTGCTTATGATAAATTCCCGACAAGCGGACTTGATAACGGCGATACCGTAAAATATGTTGAACTTGACGAGCTTTTTTCAAAAAGCGACATCATCTCACTCCATTGTCCGCTTACCGATGAAACTTACCATATCATCGACGAAACCGCATTGGATAAATGCAAAAAAGGCGTTGTTATTCTTAACACATCAAGAGGTGCTCTTGTTGATGCAGAGGCTTTGCTTGCAGGAATAAAGTCACGCAAGGTCGGTGCCGCTTGCCTTGACGTTTACGAAGAAGAATCAGACCTTTTCTTTGAAGATAATTCGGGGCATATTCTTGAAGACGATACTTTGGCACGCCTTATTTCAATGCCAAATGTAATTGTAACCTCACATCAGGCGTTTCTGACAGAAGAAGCTCTCGAAAACATTGCCGAAACAACTGTCACAAACATCAGCAGTTTTATAGAAAACGGTCAGTGTCCAAACGAGCTTTGCTACCGCGGTGACAATGCCGTTGACTGCAAAAGCGGAAAATGTTTCTGAATTTGTGAGCGGAAAACTTTAAACTATTGAACTATTTAAAATGATATGATATAATTATTCCGCTCATTAAAACATAAGAGGTAAAAGCATATGACCATCACAAAAGACATAAAATACATCGGCGTTAATGACAGGAAAATCGACCTTTTTGAAGGTCAGTACATTGTGCTTGAAGGTATGGCGTATAACTCCTACGCAATAATTGACGAAAAGATTGCGATTATGGACAGCGTTGATGCCAACTTCACCGATGAATGGCTCGGTAACATTGAGGCTGCTCTTGAAGGCAGAAAACCCGACTATCTTATAGTTCAACATATGGAACCCGACCATTCAGCTAACATAGCTAATTTTGTTGCTGCTTATCCCGAGGCTGAAATTGTTGCTTCTGCCAAGGCATTTACAATGATGAAAAACTTTTTCTCAACTGATTTTGAAGGCAAAAAAATCGTTGTAAGCGATGGCAACACTCTTTCACTCGGAACGCACACGCTCAGCTTTGTAACCGCCCCAATGGTTCACTGGCCCGAGGTTATTATGACCTACGACAGCAAAGATAAGATTCTTTTTTCAGCCGATGCATTCGGTAAATTCGGTGCACTTGATGCTGATGAAGACTGGGCGTGCGAAGCAAGAAGATATTATTTCGGAATAGTCGGCAAATACGGTGCTCAGGTCCAGGCAGTGCTTAAGAAAGCAGCCGCACTTAATATAGAAACAATCTGTCCCCTTCACGGACCCGTTCTCAATGAAAACCTTGGTTATTACCTTGATTTATATAATAAGTGGTCAAGCTATCAGCCGGAAGAAGAAGGAATTATGATTGCTTACACATCTGTTTACGGCAACACAAAAAAAGCTGTTGAGCTTTTGGCTCAAGAGCTTGAATCAAACGGAGCCGCAAAAGTTGTTGTTAACGACCTTGCAAGATGCGATATGGCTGAAGCTGTTGAAGATGCATTCAGATACAGCAAACTTGTGCTTGCAACAACAACTTATAATGCCGATGTTTTTCCGTTTATGCGTGAATTTATAAATCACCTTACTGAAAGAAACTATCAAAACCGAACCGTTGCCTTTGTTGAAAACGGAAGCTGGGCACCTATGGCTGTTAAGGTTATGACCGGTATGTTTGAAAAAAGCAAAAACTTAATTTTTGCTGAAAACCCGGTTAAAATAAATTCTGCTCTCAGTGATGAATCTGTTGCTCAAATCAAAGCACTTGCAGCAGAACTAACACAATAAAAAAGAAAGAGGTAATCACTATGAAGTATGTTTGCAACATTTGCGGTTGGGAATACGACGAAGCTATCGGTGACCCCGATAACGGAATTGAACCCGGAACAAAATTTGAAGATCTTCCCGAAGATTTTGTTTGCCCACTTTGCGGTGTAGACAAAGAAGATTTCAGCGCAATCGAAGAATAAAACCAAAAAGCTGCCTCAGTCCAAACAACTGAGACAGCTTAATTTTTATTTACCAACCGTACATCTGCTCGGGATTTTTAAAAATATCCTCAAGTTTTCTGATGAAAGGAATAAGATCACCGAAATCAAGAGCTCTGTGGTCAAAAACAAGGTCAATAGGCATTTCTTGACCGATAGCAATAACATCGTTACCGTTTTCATCCTGTTTTACAACAGGCTTTTTGATTATCGAACCCATACAGCAAACAAAAATCTGCGGCGGAATGATAGCAAGAAGAGCAACTCTGCCGGGAATATCTCTTGTTACAGAACCGATGTTTGAAATTGTAACCGTTCCCTGCTTTATATCGTAAGCGGTGAGTCTGTCACTCTCAGGGATTGAGTAATAATCCTTCTTTGCCTGACCGCTTAGGGTTTTGACTTTATGTTTACCTGTTTTTGCGCCTATAAGGCGAAGAATCGCTTGCTTGATTTTACCTTTTTTAAGCTTATCAATAGTATCGTTAAACGAAACGGAAAACATAACTTCGTTCATATCGGTATTGCCGATTTTTCTTGCAACATCAGCAACGTACTCTGCAAGCTCAACAAGGTTTTTGTTACCTATGTCATGAAGATTAATTGTCATCATTTCGCCGCTTGGCAAAATCCACGTCATACCTGCATGAATCTCGTCATATTCGGTAATTTCGCCTCTGACAAGTTTACGGTTAAACTTGATGTGAGCGTTAAGCTGAGGTGCAGCTTTAAAAGCTTCGGCAAGAGCCTTGAGCATAAGTGTATTAACAGTAAGTTTTACCGGAAATTTACCTGAAGCATTGAGTTCCTTTGCAACTTCAACAAAATGCGAAACCTCAGGCTCATAAATATAAGAAATGTGAGGAATGGTTTCCCAGCTTTCCGAAGTCATATTGGCAACAATTTTTCTAGCTATACCAAAATGTGTAACTTTAGTGGCTTTCAAAAAATCATCCTTTCTTTTTTACATTAATCATATAAATAATAACATAAAACAGATGAATATTTTTTCTTAATTAGAATTATATGCGTTTTTATAAACTTATTAAAGATTTTGATATATTTTGTTTGCAGCGAGACCAATTTTATGGTAAAATAAATAATTAAAACTCTTTTTAAAGGTTAGATTATATGAAACAAATGATTGCGGCAATTAAAGGCAGCCGATTGCAATGCGTGCTTGCTCCTCTGTTCAAGATGTTTGAAGCTACGCTCGAGCTGCTCGTGCCTCTTGTTATGGCAGCTATAATTGACAACGGCATAGCTTTAAACAATAAAAACTATATAATAAAAATGTGTGCAGTGCTTGTGCTTCTGGGAGCTGTCGGCCTTGCGTTTTCATTAACCGCTCAATATTTTTCAGCAAAGGCATCGGTTAATTTTGTCAAAAGGCTAAAGCATATGCTTTTTGAGCATATAAACAAGCTCTCTTTTTCGCAGTTTGACTCAATCGGAGGTTCAACGCTGATAACAAGGATGACAAGCGATATGGACAGCGTTCAAAGCGGTCTGAACCTTACACTCAGGCTTTTATTACGCTCTCCGTTTGTTGTTATCGGTGCAATGGTAATGGCTTTTACCGTTGACGGCAAAGCCGCTTTGGTTTTTGCGGCGGTAATCCCCGCTCTTATGATTGTTGTTTTCGGAATAATGATGTTCTGCATTCCGCTTTACAAAAAAGTCCGCAACGCTCTTGATAAGGTTCTTTCAACAACAAGAGAAAGTCTCACAGGTGCAAGAGTTATCAGAGCTTTCGGCAAAGAGCAAAGTCAGATTGATGAATTCACGAAAAAAAACGAAATTTTAACAAAGCTTCAGGAATATACCGGCAGAATATCAGCGTTAATGAATCCCGTTACCTGCATTATAATCAACGTTGGAATTGCGGTTCTAATATACGCAGGTGCTGTCAGAGTTGATACAGGTATTATTACCCAGGGTGCGGTTGTTGCACTTTACAACTATATGACCCAGATTCTTGTTGAGCTTATCAAATTTGCAAATCTCACAATCAGCGTAACCAAATCAATAGCCTGTGCCGGCAGAATCAACGCTGTTTTTGCAATTGAACCCGAAGAAAGCTCAGGCGATTCAGTTTCAGCCGACGCAACGGCTCCTGCCGTTGAATTCAGAAATGTTTCTTTCGCCTATAACGGTTCAAGTGAAAACTCGCTTGAAAATATAACTTTCACCGCAGCAAAAGGCGAAACCGTCGGCATAATCGGCTCAACCGGTTCAGGCAAAACAACTTTGGTTAACCTTATCCCCGCTTTTTACAAGGCAACCGAAGGAGAAATATTTGTAGACGGAACAAAGCTAAGCAAATGGAACGAAGAAAAACTTCGCGAAAAAATTGCCGTTGTTCCTCAAAAATCCGTTCTTTTTAAAGGCACAATCAGAGAAAATTTGTTTTGGGGCAAAAACGATGCAACTGAGGAAGAAATATTAAATGCTCTTGAAAAAGCTCAGGCAAAAGATTTTGTTCTTGAAAAAGACGGAGGGCTTGATGCAGTTGTCGAACAAGGCGGGCGGAATTTTTCGGGCGGTCAGCGCCAAAGACTTGCCGTTGCACGTGCGCTTATCAAGGATTCGGACATTCTCATTCTTGATGACAGCTCAAGCGCACTTGACTATGCAACAGATGCTGAAATGAGAAAAGCTATTGCAGCTTCACAGGGCAGCAAAACCGTTTTTATTGTATCTCAGCGTACATCATCCATAATGCACGCAGACAAAATAATAGTTCTTGATGACGGCAAGGCAGAAATCGGCACGCACAAATCTTTGATGGAAACAAGCTCCGTATACAGAGAAATCCATCTTTCACAATTTGACTCAGAGGAGGATATGGCATGAAAACCAAAATAAAATCCTCAACAGTCAAAAAAGTTCTGCATTATGTTGGCAGATATAAAATCCACCTTTTCTTTTCGGTAATTTTTGCGGCAATCAGCGTTGCAATCAGCCTTTATATTCCTGTACTTGCCGGCAAAGCAATTGACACGGTTACAGGTAAGGGAAACGTTGACTTTGAAGCACTTATACCAAAGCTCACAGCTATTGCGCTGCTTGCGGTTGTTTCAGCCTTGGTTCAATGGATAATGAATATGCTCAACAACAAAATCAGCTTCAGGGTTGTTCGCGACGTGCGCAACAATGCCATAAATAAGCTGCAGATTCTTCCGCTGAGCTATATTGATTCAAAGCCTGCAGGTGAAACTGTAAGCCGAGTTATTTCAGATGCCGACCAGTTTGCAGACGGCTTGCTTATGGGCTTCACCCAGCTTTTCACAGGAATTGTTACAATACTGGGTACTCTTGCTTTTATGTTATCAATTAACGTTAAAATTACACTTGTTGTTGTAATTCTCACTCCCCTTTCTCTGTTTGTTGCAAAATTCATTGCAACCAAAACTTTTTCAATGTTCAAAAAACAGTCAGAGGCAAGAGGAGAATTAACCGGATATACCGAAGAAACAATCAGCGGCAGAAAAATTGTTGCCGCATTCACTCGTGAAGATGAAGCTCTTGAAAAATTTGATTCAATCAATGAAAAATACGCCAAGTATTCATTAAGAGCAATTTTCTTTTCATCAATAACCAATCCGTCAACACGCTTTGTTAACAATATTGTTTATGCCGCCGTTGGCCTTGCCGGTGCGCTTGCAGCTCTCAGCGGTTCAATAACAATCGGAGGCCTGACTTGTTTTTTAAGCTACGCAAATCAATATACAAAACCTTTCAATGAAATATCGGGCGTTTTTGCCGAGCTTCAGAATGCCTTTGCATGTGCTGAAAGGCTTTTTGAACTCATAGAAGAAAAGCCCGTAATTCCCGACCCCGAAAACGCCGTTGAGCTCTCAAACACAAACGGCAACATCAGCATTGAAAACGTTTCTTTTTCTTACAGCAAAGAAAAAGAGCTTATCACCAACCTTAATCTCAATGTTGAAAGCGGCAACAGAGTTGCGATAGTCGGCCCGACGGGATGCGGAAAAACAACCCTTGTCAATCTGCTGATGAGATTTTACGAAGTTAATGACGGCAGCATTAAAATTGACGGCAAAAAAACAACCAATATAAAAAGAAGCTCTTTGCGTAAAAACTTCGGAATGGTGCTTCAGGATACCTGGCTTAAAGAAGGCACTGTAAAAGAAAACATCGCTTTCGGCAAGCCTGATGCAACTGATGAAGAAATAATTGCCGCAGCTAAAGCATCACACGCTCACAGCTTTATAAAAAGACTTCCCGACGGTTACAACACCGTTCTTTCGGACGAAGCCTCAGGCCTTTCAGCGGGTCAAAAGCAGCTTTTATGCATTACAAGGGTTATGCTATGTCTGCCGCCGATGCTCATTCTTGATGAAGCAACGTCGTCAATTGATACACGTACGGAAATTAAAATTCAGCAAGCCTTTTCAGCAATGATGGAGGGAAGAACAAGCTTTATTGTTGCTCACAGGCTTTCAACAATAAAAAACGCAGATATTATTCTTGTTATGAAAGACGGTAAAATCATTGAGCAAGGAAAACATTCTGAATTAATGAAAGAACAAGGATTCTATGCTCAGCTTTATAACAGCCGTTCAACTGAAACAGCATAAAATTTGAGGAGGAAAAATTATGTTTAAATTTGCAAGTAAATTCTGGGCTTTGCTTATGCCAATTGTTATCCTTTTCAACGCTATGAGTTTTAACGTTGGCTTCAACAATGTTGAAATTGAATATGATTTCACCAACGGCAAAGCCTATTCAGCCGCAGGCACAGTCACTCTCACCGCAGATATTAACGGCGAATACCAGCTCTACTGGGGCAACGAAGACGGAGAAAAGCTTTCGCGGGAAGTTAACGGCTATAAATCGGTTTACAGCGAGTTTGCCGAAGTTAAGGTTGAAAAAGGCGAAGGTTCAACTGAAATCTATTCATTCACAGCAATCCCCGAGGGTGCCGAATATGTTTTGGCTTACAGAATGAATTTTGTTTGCGGTTCAATGGAGCTCCCTGAAAATAAAAAGAGCACCGATGAAGCTGCTATTTACAACTTCGGTGCTCTCAGCGACGTTCATTTTAACAGATATTCATCTTCTCTTACAAGCGACGATGCCATGCTGACTTTCCCTAATGCACTTAACTATCTTGATGCAATGGGCGTGTCTATGGTAGGCATTTCCGGCGACCTCTCAGCCGACGGAGAACTTGATTCTTTTGAAAAATTCAATTCAATCGTTTCTGATTACAGCTTCCCTGTTTACACCTGCACTGGTAACCACGATGTAGGCGAAGGTCTTAACCTTGAAGGCTGGCAAGCAAACATCAACGCAGGCGTTTACGGTGAAAACAAAGCAGAGGGCGTTCTTAATGTTGCTGAAAACGGAGTTGACTTTGTTTACTCACCCGAGGATGCAAACGGCGATGTTTTCATATTCTTCTCACAGATGTTCTGGGATTATAACAGACCCGAAAGCCGCCTTGTTACCGATGAACAGCTTGACTGGCTTGAAGAACAACTTGAAACATATAAAGATACTACAGTTTATCTTTTCTTCCATACATTTTTCGCTGACAACGAAGGCAACAACAGCCTTGGCGAAGGTAACATAATCAACAGTGCCGGTGCAACATATGACCTTGTTTATACTCAGGGCTGTGCAGACGAAGTCAGATTCAGAGGCTTTCTTCAGAAATATCACAATGTTATATTCTTCAACGGCCACTCTCATCTTGCCCACGATATGAATAAATATAATGAGCAACTCAATATTACCGACTACAACGGAACATATGCAACGCTTGTTCACGTTTCAAGCGTTTCTGCCCCCAGAAGAGTTGACTCTGATCTTGACACCAGCCCAAGCGACCGTAATATGATTTCATCAGAAGGTTATTTCATCAGTGTTTATGAAAACAGAATTGTTCTTACTGCAATTGATTTTCTCAGAGGCGAGCCTCTTGCATACGCAACATATGTAATTGAAAGATAACTATAAATTGAAAACGGATGTCTCATAAGTGTGTCACTTGTGAGACATCCGTTTTTTGTCACTGATTTGAAAGAATATTCAAAGCTGTGGTCAGCTGGTTATCCTGATCGTCTGTCAGCAAATCAAGGTTGGCTTCATCGCCCGAAAGGAGAGAAACCTCAACAGAAGGAACTATACCTTTACCGTTATAAACAGCATCCGCTCCGTTTTTCGGTTCTATAAGTGCAACTGTAAGAAGAACCGCGCCTCCGTCTTCAAGCGGAAACAATTCCTGCATTGTGCCTACACCGGCTGTTTTTGAGCCGACAATCTGTGCCTGACTTATATCCCTGAGATTACAAGCAAAAAGCTCTGCGGGTCCTGCTGTGTATGAATTAACAAGAACGGCAATGGGTTTGTTTATGCTTGAGCTTTCAGAGGTATATGTTTTTTCTTTATAAACATTTCCGTTTTTATCTTTTGCAACCGCTATATTGCCAGATACGGTGGGAACAACTACATCTATAACTTCAGCTGCATAATCTATTGTGCCGTCCGTTGTGTTTCTCACATCAAAAATGAAAGCGTTTGCGCCCTCAGTGCTCAGTTTATCAAGTGTCTTTTTGAATTCCTCGGCAGTGTTCTTATAAAAACCGCTGATTTTAACATATCCGATTTCACCTTTAAGCTCGCCAATAACGCTTGGAGTGGCAAAGCCGAGCATAGGTTCAACAACCTTTGTTTCGCCGTCACGCTCAAATTCAACCTGAACTGAAGAAAGCAGGCTGCCGTAAAGATTTTCGTTCAAAGCGTTATAATTGTTTCTTGTTACGGTTACATCCTGAACTGCGGTTATAACATCGTAAGCTTTAAGCCCTACCGCCTCAGCAGGCGAACCGCTGTAAACATGAGTAATAACAAAGTCACCCGTTGAATAGTTATAAGCAGTTTCAACTCCGATTCCGGTAACTCCGCCTTCAAGCTTTTCGGTATACGATGAATATTCCGACGAATTGAGATAGCGGCTTGTTGAATCCCCCAAACCGTTGATATACCCCTCCGAAAGGGCTGCATTCATTGCATTTATATCTTCAACCGAACCGTAATAGAAATTTGAAATAATCTGATTTATTTCATCAACCGAAGAATAGATTTGAGAACGCTGCGATATATTACTGATTATTTTGTTGTAAATTTGCTGAGAAGCAACCATTGTTACGGCAAAAGTCGCGGTAATCGCAATAATTATCAGCGAAATGCATACGCCTAACGATACTTTTTTATTCATCAGCAAACTCCTTTCTCAAAGTACAAAGGCGGCAATTAAGCCGCCTTCTATTATTTATAAGGATTTGAAACGTAATTAAGGGGGTTAACTCGGCTTACGCTGCCGTCAGACCTCTTAACTCTGATTTCAAGGTGAAGATGAGGTCCGGATGAATTACCCGTGCTGCCGATATTACCTATCTTTTCACCTTTTTGAACAACATCGCCAACGCTGACATTGATTGCACTGGCATGAGCATAGAGCGACTGTGTACCGTCACCGTGGTCGATAACACAATAGTTACCGAAACCGTAATTCCAGCTACCGTTAGCGGATGCTATAATTACCTCACCGCCCTGAACGGCATAGAAAGGCTTGCCGTTGCTCTTTCCGTCTGAGCAAACAATATCAATTCCCCAATGAGCATCACCGTTTGAATAGGCAGGATAGCCGGCTGTAATATAGCTTTTTTCTTTAAGAGGCCATGACATCTTACCGTCGTTGTTGAATTCTTCATCAGGAACGTCACCCTGAGACGAACCGTGTTCCTTAATGTAAGCGTCAATCTGTGCATCAATTTTTTCACGCTCGGCCTTTTGACGTGCAATTTCAGCCTTATACTCTTCGCTGTCCTTGTCAAGTTCCTCAAGACGGTCCTGAATCTGCTCGTATTTATCGGTTGCCGTGTTCTTTTTATCTTCTTGAGCGTTCTTGCTGTCTGCAAGGTCCGCTTCACGATCTGTAAGAGTTGTCATCTGGGTGTCAAGCTCTGATTTTTTAAGTTCAAGCGTTTCGCCCTGGGTTTGAAGCTCGGTTTCAAGAGCGTTAAGCTCTGCAAGGTCTGCAGTTAGATCGGTAATAAGCTGTGTATCGTTTTCGCTGACTCTTGCAACAAGCTCCTTGCGTGCAAGGAAAGAAGCAATGTCGCTTGATGAAAACAGGATTTCAAGCGTTGAAGCTTCACCTGTCATATAACTTTCTCTTATCCTGCCCAAAAGAAGCTCCCTTGTGCTGTCAATCTGAGCATTGGTTGTATTGATTTGAATTTCAATATTAGAAATCTGAAGATTAACCGCACCGATTTCATCGTTAATATCATCAATACTTATCTGCAGAGTGCCTATATCATTGTTAAGCAAATCAATGCGCTCATCCAAAAGTTCTATCTGCTGATTAATATTATCAAGTTCATCGCGGATACCGTCAATCTCGTTTTCTTTTTTTTCAATATCCTGCTCAACCTTATCAAGTGCAGCTTCGTTCTTTTGAATTTCCTGCTCAATACGGTCATATTCATTTCTTAAATCATCGAGGGTTTCTTCCGCAAAGGCCGAGAACGCACCTGTTAACAAAACAACAAATGCAGTTACAAGGCAAAGAAGCCTTTTGAGCGTTGATGAAACTGTTATCTTATTTTTCAAGCTCAACAAACTTCCTTTCTTTAAGATATTTTCTTATTGATGATGATGAACCGAACACACCTGTAAACATACCGATTACAACAAAAGCCGCTGCTATATACGGTGCATAGTCAATAAATCTGACTTCAGGTATTGTGCCGAAAGTTGAAAGAACCGCAGTAAACGAGCCGAGGGCAAATTCATATATAGCCCAAACAGCACCGGTTGCCAGCAAGCCGGCAATAACACCTATTACTATACCTTCAACCATAAACGGCCATCTTATAAACGAATTTGTTGCACCAACGCTTTTCATAATGCTGATTTCAAGCCTTCTGCTGAACATTGTTACTTTTATGGTGTTTGAAATAATAAAAAGCGAAACAATAAGCAAAAGCAAAATTATGCCTGCGCTGATATATGTTACTGAATCTCTTACTCCTGAAAGCTGCCTTGCAAGTGCACTGTTTTCTCTGACACGCAAAACATTATGAACGGTTTTAACCTTCCCCACAACGCTTTCAAACATATTCATATCTGATACCGTTATCTTATATGCATCGGGAAGCGGATTTTCACCGATTCCGTTAAGATAAGCCTTCAGATTTTCATCAAAATCTTCTTTTATTTCAGCATAAGCTGTTTCTTTATCAACAAACTCAACGCTTTCAACAAAATCAACAGCTTTAAGTTCTTCGCCGACAAGTGCGGTTTCTATTTCATTAGCCTCAAGTTTAACATAAGCCATAATAACATTTTCAGCTTCAATGCCTGAAATGAAAGCTTGAATGTTAACAAGAAGCATAAAAGCAATACCAACCAACATAAGACAGCTGAAAAGAACGGTGATTGAAGCAACCGACATAAGCTTGTTGACCTTAAGGTTTCTGAAACCTTCTTTAGTCAAATAACCTATATTACCCATTATTCTTCCCCTCCGTCCGCATTTGTTTCTTCTCCGGACATAATGAATTCACTATCCGTTTGAACGGAGCTGTCTTCAACGTATGCCGAATAATCCTCCTCGGGAGGAACAACATATTCATTTGTAATTTCGCTTGCAGCGTTAATATGAGACGTTGCAGCTTCTCTGATAAGTGTGCCGCCATCTGCAACAACAGAACCCTTATCAAGAATAATTACGCGCTTATCAAAGCAACGAACAAGGCTGTGTTCATGAGTAACCATAATAACAGTTGTGCCGGCTTCGTTAAGACGCATAAGCAGATCAACTATCTCATAGCTCATCTGAGGGTCAACGTTGCCGGTAGGCTCATCAGCAATGATGATTTCGGCGTTGTTAGCCAAAGCTCTTGCCAACGCAACACGCTGCTGCTCACCGCCCGAAAGCTCCCTGGGGAAATTTCTTGCCTTATCGTTAAGACCCATAAGGCTGAGAACAAAGGGAACACGTCTGCGGATTTTCTTTTCTTTTGTTCCGATAACTCGCATTGCAAATGCAACATTATCAAAAACAGTCATATTTGGAATGAGCCTGAAATCCTGAAAAACTATGCCGAGCTTACGGCGGAATTTTGGGATTTCTCTCTTTTTCATTTTGTTTAAAACAGCTCCGTCAACAACGATTGTGCCGGTTGAAGGAACTTCCTCACGCATCATTAGCTTAAGAAATGTGCTTTTGCCTGCGCCTGACGAACCTACAACAAAAACGAACTCACCTTTTTCAATTTTTATGTTAATATCGGAGAGCGCTTCGGTGCCGTTGTCATACCGTTTGCTTACATTATTAAATTCAATCACAATATCAATCCTTAATTATTAAATGAAACAGAAATGTGACTTTTAAACCGAATTAATATTTAACCGGCTTTGCGTCAAGATACTTCTTAACCATAAGAGCTACTTTGAACACAATTGCATCGTCAAATTCTCTTAAATCAAGGCCTGTAAGCTTTTTGATTTTTTCAAGTCTGTAAACAAGAGTATTTCTGTGAACAAAAAGCTTTCTTGATGTTTCGGACACATTAAGATTGTTTTCAAAGAAACGCTGAATGGTGAAAAGGGTTTCGTGGTCAAGGCTGTCAATAGAACCTCTCTTGAACACTTCTCTGAGGAACATATCGCAAAGAGTTGTGGGAAGCTGATAAATAAGCCTTGCTATACCAAGATTTTCGTAGCTTACAATTGTTTTTTCAGTATCAAAAACTTTGCCTACTTCAAGAGCAATCTGAGCTTCTTTAAAAGAACGTGCAAGGTTTTTAACGCCTTCAATTGTTGTGCCTATACCTACAAGGACATGGGTGTAAAGCTCGGTGCTCAAAGAATCAGAAATTGAACGTGCAAGCTTTTCAAGATCTTTTGTTTCTATGTTGTTGCGAACTTCTTTTACAATTGCAATATCATGTTCGTTGATATTGATAACAAAATCCTTATTCTTGTCAGGGAAAAGGTTCTGAACAGCATCAAAAACAGAAACGTCATTATGGTCATTGATTCTTACAAGAAGAACTACTCTTGTTGCTTCGCTGTTAAAACGGAGTTCTCTTGATTTAAGATAGATGTCACCGGGAAGAATATTATCGAGAATAACATTCTTAATAAAGTTGCCCCTGTCAAACTTTTCTTCGTAATACTGCTTAAGGTTTTCAAGTGAAACGCAGCAAACAGCCGCAAATCTGCCTGCAAGCTCATCGGTTCCTTCAACAAAAACCGCATATTCCGTTTGAACGTGTGAACCGAAATTATAGAAAGTGCAGTTGTTGATATAATGAAGCTCATTGTCTGCAAAAACTTCAGATGCGGTTGAAATAACCTCACCGATTTTGCTCAGCTCGCTGCAAGCAATGATAGTTCCGGTTTCATCAATAACGCCAAGAGTTCTGCCAACCGCATCACGCATTTGATGAACAAGACCCTGAAAAATTCTGTTGGACATAATAAACTACCCCTCAATTTGATTATTCTTAACTTCATTTGTGAATTTAGACAAAATGACCATCGGGACATATACATTTTACACAATAAAAAAACATTTTGCAATAGAAAACGCACTCTTTTTTCAAGTTTTTTTTGAATTTTTTTTAAATTTACCCGATAATTTATTCATTTTTCACAAATTTTTCAAATCATACATAAAAACCAAAGCTTTTGTCAATTTTGTATTTATCGAAAAAAGCTTGTCATACTGAACAAAAATCACACCATCATTTTAGTGAACTTGCTCTGCATAGAGTATAATTAAATCGCCGTTTGCGCTCCGTTTGTCAAGAATTAACAAATAAAAAAACAACACATTTTACACATTTTATATATCAAGCAAAAAACACCTTGTTTTTTAGCATTTACAACAAAAAATTTTGCCGTAATTACAACATGTATGCAGGCACAAAAATTTCATACTATATAGTGTAGAACGTCATTAAAAGTCTGTTTTTATCAAAAATTCGGAAAATATCACAAACATATAACGAAAAAAAGCAAAAATTCAGGTATATTTTTTCTCTTTAATACTTTTCAAACCAAATAAAACGTGTTATAATATTTTGGCATATGTATTGAATTTTTATCTGTTATTATAAATCATCAAAAATGAAAGAGGGAAAACTCTTGGAAAAGATAGTCATAGAAGGCGGCACTCCCCTTCGCGGTGAAGTTGAAATCAGCGGAGCAAAAAACGCCGCTCTCGCCATCATCCCCGCGGCAATTCTTTCGCAGGATGTCTGCATTATCGAAAACCTTCCCACATCAATCAGCGACGTTAATGTGATGATGAAAATCCTCAATCATCTCGGTGCTCAGGTTAGTCTAATTAATAAAAACACAATAAGAATAGATTCGCGCCACGTAAACTCTTATGTTATATCTCACGATATGACAAAGCACTTAAGAGCTTCTTATTATTTCATCGGTGCTTTGCTTGGCAGATACGGCAGAGCAAAAGTTGCTATGCCCGGCGGATGCTATCTTGGTGCAAGACCGATTGACCAGCACATAAAAGGCTTTGAGCTTCTCGGCGCAAACGTTTCTATTGAAGAAAACGCAATTGTTGACGCAAAAGCAGAAAACCTCACCGGTGCACCTGTTTATCTTGATGTTGTTTCTGTCGGTGCAACCGTTAACGTTTTACTTGCAGCAGTTAAAGCAAAAGGTCTTACCATTATTGAAAATGCAGCTAAAGAGCCCCATATCGTTGACCTTGCCAACTTCTTGAATTCAATGGGTGCTGATGTCAGAGGCGCCGGCACTGATGTTATCAAGGTAAGAGGCGTTGAAAATCTTCACGGCTGCACATATTCAATTATCCCCGACCAAATCGAAGCCGGCACATATATGGTTGCCGCCGCCGCAACTTACGGCGATGTTATGATTAAAAACGTTATCCCCAAGCACCTTGAATCAATTTCAACAAAGCTTGTTGAATGCGGAGCTACGGTTGAAGAATTTGATGACGCTGTCAGAGTTGCACTTGACCACAGGCCGGGCAAATGCAACATAAAAACAATGCCTCACCCCGGTTTTCCCACCGATATGCAGCCCCAGATGGCCGTGCTGCTCGCCTTAGCCGACGGAACAAGCCTTATTTCCGAAAGCATCTGGTCAAACCGATTCCGCTATGCCGAACAGCTCAACAGAATGGGAGCTTCAATAAAGGTTGACGGTCAGCTTGCTGTTGTTCAGGGTGTTGAACAGCTTAAAGGTGCCCCTGTCAAAGCTGATGACCTCAGAGCCGGCGCAGCAATGCTCATTGCAGGTCTTGCAGCAAAAGGAACAACCGAAATTGAAGATATACTTCATATCGACAGAGGTTACGAAGATGTTGTTGAAAAGTTTTCAAACCTCGGCGCCACAATCAAAAGGGTATATTTACCCGATCCCGATGCTCTTTCAAGCGTTGGTTAAAATTTAAAACAAACACAAATCGGGCTGCTCTTATGAACAGCCCTTTATTTTTGGAAGGATATTATGGCAAGATTTTGTTCACTCTATTCATCAAGCAGCGGAAACTGCACATACATAGGCTCTTCTCACGGCGGAATACTTGTTGATATAGGCGTAAGTGCCAAGAAAACCGAGCTCGCTCTGAGCAGCATAGGCGTTGACCCCGAATCAATCAGCGCAATTTTTGTCACTCACGAGCACACCGACCACATCAACGGAATCCGTGTTTTTGCCTCGCGCTACGGAATAAGAGTTTATGCATCCGAAGGCACACTTTGCGGCATGGAAGAATCCGGTGTTATGTCAGGCAAATTCCCTGCATATGTTATGCCCGATTCAGGCATTGAAGAAAACGGAATTTTTGTTAAATCTTATAAAACTCCCCATGACAGCCGCGAAAGCACGGGCTACACTTTTGTTACTCCCGACTGCAAAAGAATAGCCGTTGCCACCGACCTCGGCATTGTAACCGATACTGTTATGGATGCAATATACGGCAGCGACCTTATTCTGCTTGAATCCAACCACGACAAAGGTATGCTTCAAAACGGCCCATATCCGTTTTTTCTTAAAGAAAGAATTCTTTCAAACCACGGTCATCTTTCCAACGAAGCTTGCGCAGAAACTGCGGTTAAACTGTTGGAATCCGGCACAACCCGTTTTGTTTTGGGTCACCTCAGCAAAGAAAACAATATTCCCTCCCTTGCTTACGAAACAACAAAAGCAAGTATGACTATGGCCGGCGCAACAGAAAATACCGACTATATTCTGAATGTAGCAGGAGACCTTAACTCAATGATCGCTCTGTAAGGAAACAATAATTATGATTAATATAAACATTATTTGTATCGGCAAACTGAAAGAAGATTATCTCCGATCCGCCTGTGCAGAATACCAGAAAAGGCTGGGAGCTTTCTGCAAATTAAAAATAACGGAACTTGCTCCGTCAAGATTGCCCGATAATCCCAACGACGCTCAAATCGCATCTGCACTTGAAGAGGAATCAAAACAGATTCTCAGCAAAATTTCATCAAATGAAGCAGTAATAGCAATGTGTATTGAAGGAAAAATGCTTTCTTCCGAAAAACTCAGCGAAGAAATCAGCAGTTATGCTCTTAAAGGCTTTGGCAATCTTTGTTTTATCATCGGGGGTTCACACGGACTTTCGGAATCAGTTAAAGCAAGAGCAAACCTCAGACTTTCAATGAGCCCGATGACTTTCCCTCATCAGCTCGCAAGAGTTATGCTCCTTGAACAGGTTTACAGGGCGTTTATGATTTCAAGCGGTGGCAAATACCACAAATAATTTGTCAGTTTTGCACCCTTTCGGCAACATAATTGGTAATTTTTGTTCAGAATACCAAATATTAAAAAAACATCAAAAAACTGTTGCATATTTTTTCAAAAATGTATAAAATATATACGGTTCAAAAACTAAAAATTTATTTTTTGGAGGTAATTCACCATGG
This sequence comes from Acutalibacteraceae bacterium, assembly GCA_045590675.1. GTDB lineage: Bacteria > Bacillota > Clostridia > Oscillospirales > Acutalibacteraceae > CAG-177. Next base: position 3,866 of record JAZNRJ010000022.1, on the reverse strand, counting down.
CAGTTAAAGTTGCAATTAACGGTTTCGGACGCATCGGTCGTCTTGCTTTCCGTCAGATGTTCGGCGCAGAAGGCTACGAAATCGTTGCTATCAACGACCTTACAAACCCCGCAATGCTCGCTCACCTTCTCAAGTATGACTCAGCTCAGGGCAGATATGCTCTTGCTGACACAGTTGTTGCAGGCGAAGACAGCATCACAGTTGACGGTAAAGAAATCAAAATCTATGCTAAGGCTAACGCTGCTGAACTCCCCTGGGGCGAAATCGGCGTTGACGTAGTTCTTGAATGCACAGGCTTCTATTGCTCAAAGGCAAAGAGCCAGGCTCACATTGACGCAGGCGCAAAGAAAGTTGTTATTTCTGCTCCCGCAGGCAACGACCTTCCCACAATCGTTTACAGCGTTAACGAAGGCACTCTTAAAGCTGAAGATAACATTATCTCCGCTGCATCATGCACAACAAACTGCCTTGCTCCCATGGCTAAGGCTCTCAACGATTACGCTCCCATCCAGAGCGGTATTATGACAACAGTTCACGCTTACACAGGCGACCAGATGGTTCTTGACGGTCCTCACAGAAAGGGCGACCCCAGAAGAGCAAGAGCTGCTGCTGCTAACATTGTTCCCAACTCAACAGGTGCTGCTAAGGCTATCGGCCTTGTTATCCCCGAACTCAACGGCAAACTCATCGGTTCAGCTCAGAGAGTTCCCGTTCCCACCGGTTCAACAACAATCCTTGTTGCAGTTGTTAAGGGCAACGATATTACTAAGGAAGGCATCAACGCTGCTATGAAGGCTGCTTCATCAGCTTCATTCGGCTACACAGAAGAAGAACTTGTTTCCAGCGACATCGTTGGTATCACATATGGTTCACTCTTCGATGCAACTCAGACAATGGTTACGAAGATTGCTGACGACCTCTATCAGGTTCAGGTTGTTTCATGGTATGACAATGAAAACAGCTACACAAGCCAGATGGTTAGAACAATCAAGTACTTTGCAGAACTTGCATAATTTTAGCTAAACAGCTTTTAAGGGTCGGCTAATAACCGGCCCTTTTTTCATAAATTTCTTATTTTTAGAGGTGCGATATGGGTCTTAAACGCCTTGATAAATTAATAGCACTCAACTGCAACGTTTCAAGAAAAGAAGCACGTCAGCTGATAAAAGATTCAGCTGTTAATGTTAACGGACGCATTGTTTTAAGAGCTGAAGAGCTTATAGATGTTGAGACGGATGATATATCTGTAAAGGGATATAACTTTACATTAAAAGAACACGTTTATATTATGCTCAATAAGCCTCAAGGTGTTATCAGTGCAACCCGTGACCCGGCTAAAAAAACGGTTGTTGACCTTATCCCTCCGGAACTGAAAAGACGTTCTCTTTTTCCGGCCGGCAGGCTTGACAGAGACACAACCGGCCTTTTAATTATAACAGACGACGGTGCATTTGCCCATAAAATTATGAGCCCTTCTCATCACGTTTATAAGACATATCAGGCAGTTTTATCATATCCGCTTTACAATTGTGACATTGAAAAATTAGAAAGCGGAATAACACTTGATGACGGAACAGAATGCCTGCCCGCAAAGGTCAAACCCTTTACAACCGATTACGGATTACCTGCTGCTGAAATAAAAATCAGAGAAGGTAAGTATCATCAGGTTAAAAGAATGTTTGCGGCAGTCGGCAACCACGTTGAACAGCTCAGAAGAATACAGATAGGTTCACTTAAGCTTGATTTTTCGCTTGAAGAAGGCAGTTGCCGCGAACTTACCGATGAAGAACTTGAGCTTGTTTTTAAAGATGAATAATAAACTGAAATAACACATTACTGCAGCATTGAAATCATATGTTTTTAAAGAATATGATTTTCAATGAAAGGTGCGGTAATGTGTTTGTTGTTTTAAATATAAAGCCTTACAGTAAAAAAACATCAAAAAGAAAAGCAAAAAGAATCAATCGCTCTCTCCCGATTATCTGTAACACAAAAAAAGGTCTGCCTTTTTATTTAGTTAATGTCTGCGAAGAAAAACGCGGAATTAATTGGATTTCTGTGGCAAAAAGATGCGGGAGATATACTTCAAGAATTGTAGCTCCCCGGAGTGTAGGCATACCGGATTTATGCAGATTACATCGGTTTATCCCCTCTTCATTTATATCCCGACTTGTTTTTAATACTTCTGTTCAGTTGCTTGAAAAATCCTATCTTTCTCCGGCAGAATTCGTTCTTACGGTTACAGACAGAAACGCTCACCTTCCGTCAGAACTTTGCCGGTTGCTAAAATTTTCCTCGCAAATCAGAGTGATTACCGCTCACCCCGAAAAATATGCCTCTGCCTGTGCAAAAGCTTACGAAGAATACGGTGCATCGGTTATCATCCGCTCATTTTATGAAGAAACAGAAAAACCGGATATAATCGTTAATTGTGACGGCACTTACACTCCGCTTATGTCAAAATCTGCATTAATAACATCCAAACACAGCTCATTAGGTGCATTGCGCATTGAATGCAGCGGCATTGAATTGACCCCCTATCATAAGAATCTTTTGCCGCCGGACATTGAGCCAATAGATTTTGCCGGTGCTCTGAGTGAACTCTGTGTATGCAGCGATTACATAAATTCAGTTTTCAAAACCGTAGAATCAACGTGCACAGGATGCACCGAAAACAACGCAAACTGCCTTCAATGCTATGTTCGCAAAGCAATAAAGGCTTGACAATAATATTTATATTATATATAATAAGACAGATAATAAGATCGTACTAAATCTTTCAGTCAAAGGAGATATATAAAACTATGGAAAAACAGACTGTTTTTACCCGCGAAGATTATAACAAGCTCAGTGAAGAACTTAACAGGCTCAAAACTGAAGGCAGAGATGACATTGCCGAAAAAATCAAAGAAGCCCGTTCACACGGTGACCTTTCAGAAAATGCCGAATACGATGAAGCTATGAACGAGCAGGCAAAACTTGAGGCTGAAATTGCTAAACTTGAAGCTGACCTGCGTAATGCAAAAATTCTTGACGAAGAAGAGCTCACAACCGAGCAGATTCACATCGGTTCAAAGGTTACTGTATTTGATATGGAATTTGAAGAAGAAATCGAATACAAAATCCTCGGCAAAAGCGACCTTGACAACGGCATCATCTCCGACCTCTCACCTGTCGGCTCAGCTCTCATGGGCAAAAAGGTTGGTGAAATTGCCGACGTTCACACCCCTTCGGGCAAAATCATTCAGCTTAAGATTCTTGCAATTTCCAAATAATCAGAACCATTATCAGCGATAGGAATCAGCCGCCGCAAGGTGCACCTGTCGCTTTTTACGCATTATTGACAGAGAAAGGATTTTTAAAAATGGCAGACGAAAAGATTGTTAATGCCGCTCCCGAAGAGGAGCAGGTTGTTGAAATTAACGAAAACGAGCTCAGACAAATCAGAGTTGAAAAGCTTCAGGCTCTTCAGGCTGCGGGTAACGACCCCTTCCAGATTACTCTTGCAGAGCAGAGCATTTCAACCGCTGAAATTGTTGAACGTTTTGAAGAGCTTGAAAATCAGGACGTTTCAATCTGCGGACGTATGATGAGCCGCCGCGATATGGGTAAAGCAAACTTTATTGATATCAGAGACCTCAGCGGAAGAATGCAGATTTACGTTAAGATTGACGAAATCGGCGAAGAAGCTTTTGCTGATTTCAAAAAGTGGGATATCGGCGACATTATCGAAGTTAAAGGCTTTGTTTTCAGAACAAGAAGAGGCGAAATTTCAGTTCACGCTAAAGCTCTCCGCCTTCTTTCAAAATCACTTCTTCCCCTCCCCGAAAAATTCCACGGCCTCACAAACACCGACACACGCTATC
>JAZNRJ010000021.1:0-3560 GCA_045590675.1 Acutalibacteraceae bacterium | reverse complement strand
CAGCGAAGCAAAGATTATCAATCCTGACCCCGAAACAGGAATTGGTGAAATCTGCGTTAAGGGCGACATGGTAATGCTCGCATACTACAACAACCCCGAAGAAACCGCAAAGGTTATTGATTCCGACGGCTTCTTCCACACGGGCGACCTCGGCTACGTTGATAAGAAGGGACACTTCTTCATATCAGGCAGAAGTAAGAACGTTATCGTTACAAGCAACGGCAAAAACATCTACCCCGAAGAGCTTGAATACCACCTCACCCTCAACTCCGTTGTCAACGAGGCTATGGTTTACGCAGACACCAACGCAAAGGGCGAAACAATAGTCAAGGCTTCTATCTTCCCCGATGATGAAGAGGTCAGAGCAGTTCTCGGCAAGGACGACTACACCGAGGACGACCTGCAAACCCTGTTCAAAGAGGTTGTAAAAGAGGTTAACAAAAAGCTTCCGCAGTATAAGCACATCAAAACCTTCACCCTTCGCCGCAAGGAATTCCTCAAGAGTGCATCAAAGAAAATCCTGCGCTTCAAGGAAGAAAACTTCACCGACGGAATGGAATAATTAGGAATTCGGAATTAAATAAAATTCCGGTATCATAATAAATTTAGAGGTATGAACTTTTTACGGTTCATACCTCTTTTTTCTTGTTAAACATCCCGTAGGGACAATTCACGAATTGTCCGTTTAAAATATATATGGCGGTATATTACGGTCGATTCATGAATCGACCTTACTCTTGTTCGTGTTCTATTTTGCCAATGTTTCAAATGCGCTGCGGTATTTCTTTAAAATCCTTTCAGCAACAAAAAACAAATTGACAAAATTTTTAAATTTTTTTAAAAATAAGTATTGACAAATGCGCTTGGTTATAATATAATAAGCAAGCGTTTTGTGGCGGCATAGCTCAGTTGGCTAGAGCATTCGGTTCATACCCGGAGTGTCGTAGGTTCAAGTCCCACTGCCGCTACCACAAACAGCCGAGAGTTACTCTCGGCTCATACGGCCCGGTGGTCAAGCGGTCAAGACACCGCCCTTTCACGGCGGTAACACGAGTTCGATTCTCGTCCGGGTCACCAATCATCTGATATCCGAACTATTCTATGAAAACGGTTTAGTTTGGGTATCTTTTTTTATTGTTAAATAATAGAAAAACGGCGGCACCTATGATTACCGCCGTTTTTCTGTTGTTAGGCTGCTGAACTGTTATCCGTCTGTGCATTCTGCTTTTCGTCACAAAACTCAAGCCATAGATCAATCCAAGAAGCAACAATGTTTTGGGCCTCTTCAACTGAAACTGAGTAATTATCTTCAACTATAATCATTACACGCTCTCCTTTCTTTTTTAATACTCTTTATTAATGTCTTCAAGGAAAGTATGTAAGACTGAATTAAAATTTGCGCTTCGTACGTATTTTGTACGTGATTTGTACGTAATTATCCTTTACACTGTAGCTTGTCTTTTGACAATAAAGTATGAAAGGATATATTGAATGGAAAACAATCATGAAAAGCTTGCAGCACGACTGAAAGAGGAATCTTTCAAAGCCTACAAATTACCGCCGGATATTACGGACAAGTTCCTTAACCTTGCTCCGATTGCGTTCCCTTTTGCAAAAGCATTAATTAAGTCACTTGTTCCTGACGCTACGGAAGAATTCATTTCAGAACAATTGAAGTTTTTTTATCTTGGTAGAATCCCCAATATTGAACTGAACGAAAACGAATTCTTTGCCCGAGACAATAGTTTTGCCGACACCCGTAAAGGGACGGTTATCAGGTACGACCCGGATAGGCTTCCTTCCGTGGGCTATGCCGTTGTTGAATTCGCAGATGAGCTTTTTGTTGCCTTTATAAGCCCTAAATCCGATAATATGGTTAAGCTTATTTTTAACGATGAGTATGAAGCTTTGTTATTACCGGAAGGGTTAATTACCGTGAAAGGCAGACCTGTAAGTTACCGCTTGCCCGGCGAAACCGAGTATAACCCAATCAAAACTTTGCTCTGAAAGGTAATGCAAATGGGATTTATCGAAGATTTTTATTACGGCAATCTTGAACCGCAAATGCGTGAAATCAAGAAAAACTCAGACTTTCAAAAGGACTTCAATAAGCTTTGTGAGATAGAAGCAGTACTTAAAGAAAAACTTACAGATGTGGAAAAAAGTCTTTTTATTGAGTATGTAAACCTATGGGGTGTTATATCCGGAGACATCGACTTTGACAGTTACAAAGCCGGATTTAAACACGGTGCAGGTTTTGCATTAGATGCGTTTATCACAGATAATGATTAACTCTTTTCTGAACAAGAGTTTTTATACGGCAATCAGATAGTTGGACACACAGACATTCAGTCTCCAATGACTGAGATGAAATATACTCGTAGCAAGAACGGCAAGTCGGTCATATTCGGTCGGCAGGCCGTTTTTTATTGCGTGCTTTTTGCTCTCACCCCTGAGCTTGTATGTCCCGGTAAAATCAGATTTGTTTATTGGCTTTGGTTTCTTAGTTCTCTTATCCAGACAGCGCTCATTCCAATGCTTACAGATCAAATCTTCAAGTTCCTCCCGGTAGCCTTCTTCGTTGTTTATTCTGTCGAGGTAATACTTGTAAGCTCGTTTTGCCTGTGCGGCACGGAGTGAATGATAGTCAATCTGATTATTAAGCTCACCCGGATCGAACACCTTGCTTTCTGTTCCGTAGAAATAGCTTTTCACAAACTCAACATCTTCCGGGAGAATCTTCTGCAGCTGTCTTTTGCCACCTTTTCCTTTTCTCACGATTACAAAAAAGTTTCCATTCTCATCTTGTGTGTAATCGTTGCCGCGAAGATTGACCAGCTCATTTCTTCTGATGCCGACACACTTCTGAAAATCTACCGAACGTGCATATTGGGGATTGTTTTCATCATTGTCGCTGCGGTACTGCCTGCCGTTGTTGCTGCGGGAACGAACATTGTGTGCAGCACATCTTCTCGGCTTTTGAATCTGCTCCATAGGTATTCCATGGTAAATTGCAACAGGAGCGATGTAAGTGTGAATAGTGCTCGGGGTAAGTTCCTTCTGAACAAGGTAATCTACATAATCAGCAATATGCTCCTTACATTCATCGGCTGTTTTGCAGTCAAATTCTCTTCTGCAATAATCAATGAACTTGCGGTAATTTTTAACATAAGCACTTCTTGTAACGTTGTTCGGGTACTTTGCAAAAAAGCTTTTTGCCTCTTCAAACATCATGCGAGCTATGCTTTGTTTCTTGAACTTTTTCTTTTTACTCATTTATACACTTCCTTATTATTTGTTTGGAAAACCTTTTCTGAACACGGCATTCTCCTTTCCGTCCTGCGATAATTCGCCGTTAAACAACTCAGGGCTTCTTATGAAAGTCGGATCGTAGCCATGTCGTTCTGTGAGCCAAGGAGTTGTAGCTAAGTGTTGTCTTCCTAAGACCGCTTGGCCTCCGACTTTTCCTTATTATTTGTTTGGAAAACCTTTTCTGAACACGGCATTCTCCTTTCCGTCCTGCGATAATTCGCCGTTAAACAACTCAGGGCTTCTTATGA
>JAZNRJ010000020.1:0-23934 GCA_045590675.1 Acutalibacteraceae bacterium | reverse complement strand
CCTGAGAAGCAACAAGCTCAACATAATAAATCTCTGCACCTTGCTCTTTAAATAACTCGGAAACATATTTTATGTAGTCCCAATCACCTTTGTGGTCAAATGCCCACACATAAGTGAAAATCATTCCGTAATTATTGCTTTTTGAAAACTCTTCAAAGAAAGCCTGCCTTAATCTGTGTACCGTTTTACCTTCATAATATCCGAAAATCTCTATAACAGGCTCAATAGTCATATGGTTATGAAACAGCTTGAGGTCTGTGATTTTAGCAAGCTCTTGCCCAACCGTCATTTTACCGACAGCCAGATTGCCGAATATTATAACTAATTTCATAATATCTTCCTTTTACAAATATTTCTGCATATAGACCTTGCCTTGATATGTGCCGTTCTTCAGCTTATATGCTTTTGGTGCAACAGAAGCAACTTCAAATCCGAATTTTTTATAAAGAGCAATAGCACGCTCGTTGCCTTCAAAGCATTCTAGCTCCATAATTTCAGAGCCGTGAGCTTCGGCAGCTCTGATTAATTCGGGAAACATGTGTGATGCAATACCAAGGTTCCAGAAATCTTTGCGTACTGCAATATCAATAACCGCCCTGTGAGATGTTTTAATTGCACTCGGGAACCTGACATCACAGTTTCCTGCAATTTCCCCGTCAATAAAGCATGTTATATTCAGAATGTCATCGGCATTTCTAAAATGATTTATCCAGCCTTTTTCCTGCTCAATGCTCATTGTCCATTCCTCGGGATAGCGAGATAAAAATTCGGTTTCACCCGAAACCAGCTTTAAAAACGCTATCATTTTTTCGGCATCATCAATCTCAGCAGTTTTAAGTAATGCTTTCATGCCGTCTTTTAAAATTATTATCTTTTCATCAAATATCATTTATTATTTCCTCTCTTGAATATATCATCATTTTACAAATATTTCTGCATATAAACCAAGTTCTGATATGTTCCGTCATTTAATTTAAAGAAATTGGGCTTGACCGATTTAACTTGAAATCCAAATTTCTCGTAAAGTGCTTTGGCACGGTTGTTTCCTTCAATAAATTCGAGGTCAACAATTTCTGTACCGTTGTGATCTTCTGCCGCTTTTATCATTTCATTAAACATCGCTGAACCGATACCGATATTCCAATAATTTTTCTGAAGAGCGATACCCACTGTTGCTCTATGGGAAGTCTTGCTGCCGGTTTTAAAAGTGATGTCACAGTTGCCCGCAATTACACCGTCTGCATAACAAGCAATAAACAATGTGTTCTGACTTTCACGAACATTATGAATAAATTTCTCTTCGCTTTCTATGGTAACACTCTCCCAATCTTCAATTGTGCGAGAAAGAAACTCTGTTTCACCACTGGAAGTTTTAATACTGTTAAGTAACATTTCGGAATCTTCAATTTCGGGGGTTTTTAATATAGCTTCCACGCCATTTTTCAATACAATTTTCTTTTCTTCAAATATCATTATAATAACCTCATTTTCTTGCTAACTGTAAATCTATTGTATCGTAAATAGTAATTTCTCCGCCGTGACGGTTAATTGCATCTTCTATCTTTGAAAAGAACTCTGTTCGGATTTTTTCTTCAATAGCGATATGATCTGAATATGTACCCAGAAGCATTATGTATTCTTTTGCTGAGAATGTGCGTGTGCGGTAAAACAGCTTGTATTGAATATCCTTAAAACCATATTTTTCAGCAATCAATGCTCTGTTCCGAGCCTGAGCTTCGGAATATTCAACAAGTGGTTCTTGTTTCTTGTTGTGGTATTTGTAATAGTATTCCGCATAGATTCGATCCATTTCTTCCGACAAAGTAGGGTTACATTTATCACGGTACGGATGGTTTGCAAATCGGGCAAAAACACCGCCGTTTTTCAGCTTATCAAAGACCTTTTTGTATCCGATTTCTTCGGGTATCCAATGAAAAGCAGAAGCGGAATAAATCAAATCGTACTCGCTGTTCAACTCAACTTCTTCAAACCTTCCTGAAACTGCCGAAAAGTTTGGGTACTCTTTGAATTTCTCACGGCAGAGTTCACAGAAGTTTTCACCGTAATCAACTGCGATAAGCTCACAACCCGTTTTGAGAAAAGGCAATGTTGCCTGACCGCCGCCAATGCCAATTTCAACAACACGGCTTGTATTATTGATTGGTGCGTAATCAAAGATAGTTTGATACAACTCATCAACATATCCGGGTCGCAGTTTTTCGTAGGTGTCTGCAACTGTATCAAAAGTCCAATTCAAACTATTATTATTCATAATTATTCCTCAATAAAATCTATCAACTGTTTTAGATTATGAATAGTCCATTCATCGTTGTTTTTTTCACTTCGATCAAGGAAAAAGGCTGTAAAGCCTTGTTCTCTTGCGCCGTCGGCTTCTTCCTTACAGTCGTCAACAAATATGCTTTCAAATGCGGTTACGCCTTGTGCTTCAAGTGCAGCATTGAAAATAATCGGACTCGGTTTTCCGGCACCGACCAACGAGCTTGCAGTAAACGACGTGAAGTATTTTGCAATACCAAGCTGTTGCAATGTGAATTCAAGCGACGGTGAAGTATCACTGATAACACCCATTTTATATCCGTGCTTTTTGAAATACTCAAGCACCTCAACTGTTTCAGAGAATAATGCTCTGTCACCGTTACACCAAAGCTCATTCAAAAGGCAATCCGCTTTTTCTTCAACGTTTTCTGTTACACCCTCACCGACAAGCAGGTGACAGTAATATCTTCTGAAAAATTCACGCTCGTCATCAAGCGTTTTGTACCAAGGCTTTCTGCCTTCGCTTGCAAGGTGAAACAAAGCCATCATTTTATCGTAATCAAGTTCAAACGGCTTGCCGCTCCAACTGCTGATTTGCTCGTTACGCCAAGCCTCTTTTTCAGCAGTAAAATATGTCAGTGTTCCGTCACGGTCAAAGAATATTGCTTTGTGTTTCATAACAAACTCCTTGGACTATTTGTTTTTAATTTCAAATCGCTTTCCGTTAATATCTTCAAAATACAAGACTGATAAATCTTCGTTTGCGCCATACAGAAAAAGAGATTCTTGCTTTCTTGCTAATATCTCTCTTTCAGCTTCGGTTGTTTGTGATAAGAGGTTATAACTTTTATCACATCGATCAATCCAAAGCTTTTTATATTGTCCGTCAGATACAATTCTGTTCTCAAAATCAGCAACAGTAAATATCTTGTGCCTTTTGCACCACTCAATATCGTTACGATATTGAAGTAATCCTATATCAGACACAACAATTTCGTCGGTATCATAAGCAACGGGAATAAGTGCAACACCTGCTTTGTATGCAGCATAAGCTCTGCTGTGTCCGTCTGTTAAAGTGTATCTGCCGTCACCGAATTCATGAACCGGTAAAGGCGGATACTGTTCAGAATCTTCGGGACAAAACCATTTGCAAATATTATCAAGTTTCTTTTTATTCAGATAAAGCTGACTGATACCTAAATCTGATATCGGCATCAGCTTTATGCCTTGAAATTCTAAGCTCATATATTACTCCTAAATAATAAAAGGCACCTCCGAAACGGAGATGCCTGCAATTCACAGAAAGACATAAATTACATCAATCGCAAACGGACAAAACGGCTCTCCGATTCATTGTGTTAATCATCATTGTCATCTTGTCCACCTGCCTTTCAGTAATTTTCTACATTGTAACAATATAAGAATAATTTGTCAACAGTTTTCAGTTGTACTGCAAAAGTGTTGATTTTAAATTCAAATGTGTTTAGTAACACAGTTACAAGCGGAGATAGCATCAATAGATTTTTCGTACTGAACAACCACTTTGTAAAAGTGCGCAATTATACACCGTTTCGGTGACATTGCGATTTCTTCGAAATACTCGGGACACAGTTCCGCTGATTTCATCAGACAAGGTAACCCTTGCGCCTTGCTATCCCTTTTCTCAAATCACAAACACCTCAACAACCGAAATTTCTATGGATGCTGGATTGATATGTATTTATCAAAATTGACAAAATATTTAGGTTTGTTATAATTAAGAAAAAAGATTTTTGAAGGTGAAAAGATGAACGTTCTTTTGCTTGGGAATGGTTTTGATATTTATTACAAACTCCCTACACAATATATAAATTTTTTAAACACCGTTGACTTTTTAATCAATAATTATTCTTATGAAATGAGAAGCATAGGTGATGTTTTTTCATCTGGTACTCTTCAGAGTAAGGATGAGTTTATAACAGATTGCTACAGTGCTCACAAAGAAACTTTTGACATAACTTTGTTAAATGATGACAAAATACGAGAGATTATTTCTTTAACTAAAAACAATATTTGGTTTTCCTATCTACTGAAATCCTTCAACAAAAATGTTGGTTGGATTGACTTTGAGAAAGAAATTGCATTTGTTGTCAAAGCGTTTAAAGATTTTTTTGAAAACAATAAAGTCAAATTTAACATTTATGCTGAATTTTCTGAAGATATAGAATACATAATCAGATTCTTCGGATTCTTTTTTGAAAAGATAGATACTGACATGATTAATGATCCATCACACAAGGTCAAAGCCGAATTTACGGTTGAGTATCCTCTTAATTCCAAAAATTATATTATAGACAAAGAAAAAATTGCAAAAGTATTATCGAATGAATTGAATAATTTGGCTGATGCTTTGAAATTATATCTTAGGTGTTTTGTGGAGAATTCATTGGAACTTATAAAAGAAGAAAAAAACTTTGAACTGTTCAAGGCATTATCTCCTGCTAATTTAGTTGTAACATTTAACTACACAAATACTTATGAGAAATTTTATTCTAATAACGATTCATATCACTTGCATGGAAATATCAATAACAAAATTGTATTAGGTATAAACCCCGACGAATTTGATGAGCTTGAAACAGTTGATACATCTTTGCTTTCCTTTAAAAAATATTTTCAAAGAACAATGTATGAAACTGATTCAGAGTATTTAAGGTGGATTAGTAGCTTCTCAGGTGATATAGGACACTACACATTAATTGTTATGGGTCATTCGCTTGATCTAACAGATAAGGACATTATCTCGGAAATGTTTTCAAATGCTGTAAACATTTATATTTTGTATCATAATCCGAGAGCTAAAGCACTATATATTTCGAATTTGATAAAGATTTTTGGAAAGGATGAATTTGACAAGCTGAGAAAAAACAAGCAACTTACATTCTTGTCTCAAGATGGTGATTTCACAAGTTTTGCAGAAAACACAGATAGTAGAAATATAGCAAATTTGTATGGCAAGTATTGTTAATTGTGTTTTATTATTAAGCCCAGCGGGCGCAGCTCGGAGAGAAGATTTTTAAAAATTCTCTCCGATTTTTGTTAGGGGTTTGGGGAAGAAATTCTCCAACAAGCGGTAAAAAACCGATGAGAAAAATTATGAACGAATTGTAAATCGGCATGATTTGAAAATGAGGTTTTTGCAAAAGTGGGTACCCACTCGCCCTGCTTGCAAAGATAGTGAACGGTGAAAACGGGAACGATTTTGCGAGCTGGATTTGCGAGAGTGTATACACACTTGCCCTGCTTGCTAAGTTAGTGAACGGTTGAAAATCGGAACAACTTGCAAGCAACTTTTGGCAAGGTTGTATCCACATTTGCCTTGCTTGCCAAGTTACAAATAGGGCAAATCGGCAAGCAAAATGCAAATCCTACGTAGGTTTGCACTGCTTGCTAAAAAGTGCAAAACCTTATCTTTCAAGCAAACAAGTAGCAACAAAACAGAAATCACCGCTGCGGTACAATTTACTGCAACGGTGATTTTTGTGATTTCAATTCAGTTATGTTTTTGAACAATCATTCTGCTCTATGAAATATTTTTCGCAGGCATTCAGATATTCCTTTTCAAATTTTGCTATCGCTTCTTTGCTGACTTTTCTGAACGGTGTGAGCATATCGAATGCATGAAAACAGTTTGGATAAACATCAACCTTTGCTTCAATTCCTGCACTTTTCAGATTGTCAATGTAAGTCAGCGTTTCGCAATAAAACGGTTCAATATCTCCGACAAACGTATAAGCGGGCGGAAGATTTGAATAGTCGGTCTGACGGGCAGCAGCTGCATACGGCGGAACGTCTTTTCCATATAAATCGCCGAGATATTTCTTCCAACCGAAACGATTGAGTTTTGTGTTCCATACGGGTGCGTGATTATCCCTTGACGATTCGGTATCGAGATTATCAAGCATCGGATAAAGCGGCATCTGAAACGCAACGTTTACTTCACCCTTGTCACGGGCATACATACAGAGTGCTGCAGCAAGTCCGCCGCCTGCACTTTCACCGCCGACCATAATCTGACTGCTGTTTGCTCCGAGTTCATCACAATGCTCTTTGAGATATTTCAAAGCGGCATAGCAATCTTCCAATGCGGCGGGATATGGTGCTTCGTTTGAAAGTCTGTATTCGGGAGTTACAACAACCGCACCGTACTTTTTGACAAGGTCAATGGCCCGTGACATATAAATCATTCTTGCCATACCCGTTATGTAACCGCCGCCGTGAATCCATAAAATTGCAGGAGTTTTTTCTTTAGGCTTGGAATTCAGAGTCGGCTGAAAAATCAGCAGTTCGATTTTCTTTCCCGTTGATTCAATTTTTATGCTTTTGGATTTGTAATATTTGCTCATTGAATCACCTCGTTTGCCTTTTTATTGTCTTAAATTATATATCAGATTCACCGTCAATTCAAGTGTTGCAAAAAATGCTGATGAGCATTATAATTAAATTCAGAAATACCGATTTTAAAGGAGTGACAGATATGAAACATTGCGGAACGCAAAGGTTAGAAACAGACAGATTGATTTTAAGACGATATGAGATTGAAGATGCTGCCGCAATGTTTAAGAATTGGGCGTCAGATCCGGAAGTCACAAAGTTTTTGATGTGGAAAACTCATTCAAATCAAGAAGAAAGTCAAAGGATAATGGATGATTGGGTAAAACAATATTCAAATGAAAAATATTATCATTGGGGTATTGTTTTGAAAGAAAACGGCGATGAGCCGATTGGCGCTATCGCTGTAGGTTTTATGAACGAAGAGGTTTCATCAATGCAAATCAGCTATTGTCTTGGCAGAGCGTGGTGGCATCAAGGAATAATGTCAGAGGCACTTAAGGCGGTTATGGATTTCTTGTTTGATGTAGTAGATGTAAACCGCATTGAAGCAAGACACGATCCGAGAAATCCATATTCAGGTAAAGTTATGCAGAAATGCGGAATGAAATATGAGGGAACACTGCGTAGTTCCGATTGGAATAATCAGGGTATTTGTGATGCTTGTTATTACGCATTGTTGAAATCTGAACGCTGATTAACCTTAAACGTAGGAGAATAAAAATGATTTTTGTTGCACCTCAAAGCCGTAAAGAATTAGTTTCAAATAAGAAATCCCTTGTTACAACAGACGGTAAAGAAAGCTATCCTATAATCAAAGACGTTCCGATTTTGCTCCCTGAAAAAACAAATCCCGATTGGGCTCGTGAGCTCCTTGAGATAATTTTTTGGGAACATCCCGATGAAATCGATAAGATTTTCAGCGAAATGGAAGCAGGCATTATCGAAGATTGGAACGAGATTTATGTTAACCACATAAAAAAGATACACGGCACAAAAGAAAATATAATAAAAGCTTTCGATTCGTATAAACGAAGAGAAACGAGTGATTGGATTGTGGGTGACAAAAGCGGAAATATCAGAAAAAAGCAACTTAAAGATTTCAAAAAATTCAGCAAAAAGCGTAACGGCAAAAAGAGAACAATAACAAAAGTCAAAGGTACAGGAGTATTCTGGGACAGATACCGTTATTTTGCTGAAGTTGTATGCAAAGAAAAAACAGATAAAATATTGGAACTCGCAACGGGTGCGGGCGGCGGTACGGCTTCGGTCGCATTATATATGCCGAAAGAATGTGAGCTTTATACTGTCGATATTGGCTTTGATTGTCTCGGAAATGCTTTGGGTATCGCTAAATATCAGAAAAAGAAAATCATTCCCGTTTGTGCGAATTTCTGGTATCTGCCTTTCAAAGATAAAACATTTGATACTGTTTGTACTTATTGCGGATTGGATGAATCCAGAGAAATTATTGAAACGTTGAAAGAGGTTTCAAGAGTTCTGACAGATAACGGCAGATTTATTGTCAATTCAAGAAACAATGCGTTTATGCGTCAGTACAGAGTTTTAAAACCTTTCGGATTTACGGAAAAAGAAACACTTGAAATTCTTAAAGACTGCAGAATGTACAGCGATTTAAATAATCTTGATGAAATCTGCGAAAGTCTAGGAATGAAACTCAAATCACGAAAAGAGTACAGAGATAATGAAAACATTGCATTTTCTGTATCCGAATACAGTAAATAAACAAATTTTGAAGGAGGTTTTCATATGACATATTCCGAATTACTCAATTATTGTCTTTCGAAAAACGGAGCATATGTTGACCATCCTTTCGGTCCTGACAGCGATATAATTAAGGTTGAAGGGAAAATCTTTGCTCAGCTGTTTATCCTCAAAGGCAAAGAAATGGCAACTCTGAATTGTGAGCGAATGCAGGGCGATTTTTACAGACATCTGTTTCCTGATATTGTTGTAAGAGGTTATCATTGTCCGCCGGTTCAACAACCGTATTTCAACACATTCCCTCTCGACAGTGTTCCCGATGAAATGATTTTGGAAATGGCAGACCACAGTTATATAACGGTTATTGGCAAACTTCCGAAATACAAACAAAAGAAGTTGTTAGGTGATAATTATGAGAAATAACGATGTAATTAATCTAATCAAAAACAAATATCTGAATAACAATAAAGCTGACGTATTAAATCATGTGGAAGATGTTGCAAGCATAGCTGTTGAGTTGGCAAAAGCATATAATCTTGATGTTGATAAGATAAAGGTTGCCGCATTACTTCACGATATCAGCGGAATAATGACACCGCAAGAAATGTATGACTTTGCAATAATGCATGGTTTGGAAATAGACCCTGCAGAAGAAAAGTATCACGCTCTGTTGCATCAAAGAGTTTCAAAAATAATTGCACAAGAAGATTTTGATATTATCGATTCGGATATTCTGAATGCGATTGAGTGTCACACAACTTTAAGAAAAAATGCAAGTGTGTATGATAAGGTTATATTCATTGCAGATAAAATATCTTGGGATCAAAAGGGTGTGCCTTCGTGCGATGATCTATTAAAATATGCAACAATAGAATCATTGGATGAAGCTTGTTACCTTTATATCAAATATCAATTTGATAACAACTTGTTGGTAATGCCTCATCAATGGCTGATTGAAGCTTATGAGGATTTGAAGAAGATGTAGTTTTACGGAGGTTTATGAATGAATAAACTGATATATTCCGTTGCAACAGAAAAAGATATTGCTTTTATTAATGAAACATATAACGAAAATATAAACATACTTCACGGTGTCTGCAGAAATCACAGTGCTTGGAAGGAACTGCTCTCGGACAAGGATTGCTCATACTATGTTGTCAGTTCAGATAATCCTGTTGCTTGGTTCAGAATAGATGTTGAAGCCGAAGAATTATGGATAGGTATGCTTCAGGTAAAACCGATTTATCAACATAAAGGTGTTGGCAGATACATTCTGTCTGTGGTTGAAGATATAGCAAAAGAAAAAGGTTATAAAAAAATCGGTATTCACACTACAGAAGATAACATCGCTGCCCGTACACTTTATTTATCATCAGGTTATTCAGCAACAGAAATAGGACCTTGTACTACCGCAGACGGTAAAGAAAGAGTTGGGTACACTTTTCAAAAAGAAATACAAAGTTGAAATCAGCAAATTACAATTTGTGGAGGGATTTGTGTGACATTCGGAGAACGCTTATATAAATTACGAAAAGATAAGAACATCTCTCAGGAAGAACTGGCGGATTTATTAGATGTATCCCGACAATCAATTTCAAAATGGGAAAATGATAATGCATATCCGGAAATGACAAGACTTCTCTTTATGAGTGATTTTTTTAATGTTTCTTTGGATTATTTAATGCGAGGAGTAGAAGAAACTGAAAGTGATCAGGAAACAACATCTTATGAAGCTAGGGGTTTGTTGACGGTTTGGAATTGCTTTGTTTCCAATTTATCAAACAAGCAACGCAAATTACTTATGATACTGTATGTTTTGCTGATTTGTGTTTGCATTGCTGTTATTGTTAGTTTTATTTATGGAATGGGATATGTAATAGGAGAAACCATAGCCAATATACAGAACAGCATTAATTACTAAGTGCAACTTTAAGTTTACATAATTGCAACCCTAATTATATAGTAATTTTTGAGCCACAGTGCTACCTTTTATTTATACGAACAGGAGGTAGCAAAATGAAAAAACAAATCAATTTTTTAAAACGGAAAACCACAGGAACAAATAAGAAATCAATTATCAAGAAAATTTTTCTTGTACTTATGACAATCTATGCGCTGTATCAATTAGGGTACGGTATAGGTGTGTTTTTAGCTTACCTCAGATAAAATCCAGTTTATGGAGGCATCCGAAATTGAACAAGAAATTTATTGTCAGAAAAGCCGTAATCTCCGATGCAGAAGATATTTATTATATCAACAAAACAAGCCTAGGTTACGAATATGATTTTGAAAAGCAAAAGCTCAAAATTGAGGCTGTATTGAATGATGAAACACAAGTTATTTTTGTGGCTGAAACCGAAAACAAAGTTGTCGGCTACATTCATCTTGTAAATTACGATGTAATCTATGCAGATAATTTCAAAAACTGTTTGGGCTTGGCTGTTGATAACGATTATAAACGAAACGGTATTGGCTCTGCTTTGCTGAAGCAAGCCGAAATCTGGGCAAAAGAAAACGGTGCAGTTGGAATCAGGCTTTGTTCAGGTGCAGAGCGTGTGAATGCTCATAAGTTTTATGAATCACAAGGATATGAAGTAACAAAATTACAAAAGAATCTGAAAAAGATTTTTAAGTCCTTCGGCGGTTAATCCGTCGGAGGATAATTTTTTTGAATAAACCCTTTTTGACTCTTATGCAAAATTGTAGTTGACAACTATATTTGTTTGTGCTACAATGATTACACAATAAAATATGGGAGGTGAAACGATGGAAATCATCAGCAAAAGGCTGAAAGAGCTCCGTGAAAGTGTGGGTCTTTCTCAAAACAAACTTGCCCAGATTTCGGGAATGAAACAGTCGAGCATCAACCGATATGAAAACGGCTCGGCAACACCTTCGCCTGAAAATATGGTTAAGCTTGCAGATTACTATGATGTTTCTTTGGACTACATCTACGGCAGAACGGATAATCCGCAAGGCAGACTGTATGAACACAAAACAAAGTACAGTCCCGAAATGGAAAAGTTTGTTGAAATGTGCTTTGACCCCAACTCCAGAGCAAACCATCAACTCAAGGCAACTCTTCTGAAACTTTTGAGTTCTGAGGGGGTGACAGATGATTGAAAGCAGTTATCTACGCACGATATTCTTCCGACAGTCAGCGTGAAGAATCAATTGACGGTCAGATTCGTGAATGTACGGAATATGCCGAGCGAAACGGAATCACAATTCTCGGCAGCTATGTTGACAGAGCACTCTCTGCCCGTACCGATGACAGACCCGATTTTCAGAGAATGATTGCCGACAGCGAAAAGAGATTGTTTGATATTGTACTCGTCTGGAAGCTCGACAGATTTTCAAGAGACCGATACGACAGTGCACATTACAAACACATTCTTAAAAAGAACGGTGTCAGGGTTATGTCGGTCAAAGAAAATATCTCAGACGGACCCGAAGGTATCATTCTCGAATCAATTCTTGAGGGTTATGCGGAATATTATTCGGCAGAGCTTTCGGAGAAAATACAGAGAGGGCAGACAGAAAACGCACTCAAATGCAAAACCAACGGCGGAACACTTCCGCTCGGATATTGTTCCGACAATGAGCAGAATATTGTGATTGACCCGATAACGGCGGCGATACCGTTGGAGATTTTTACACGGTATGACAACGGTGAATCAATCAAAGAAATCTGCGATGCACTCAACTCGAGAGGACTCAAAACCCGAAACGGCAAAAAGTTCAAAGTCAACGGAGTGAGTGTCATTCTCACAAACAGAAAATATATCGGTGAATACAGATACCGTGATGTGGTTACTCCCGACGGCATACCTGCAATCATCGACAAAGATATGTTTGAGAGAGTTCAGGAAAGAATGGCAAAAAATAAAAGAGCTCCTGCCCGAAAGAAGGCAGAAGACGAATACTTACTCACAACAAAACTTTTCTGCGGAACCTGTGGCAGAATTATGGCAGGCGAATCAGGAAGAAGCGGAACCGGAAAAGTCAAGCATTATTATTACAAATGCGGCGGTGCAAAAAGGCATCTCGGTTGCACAAGAAAAGCAATCAAAAAGGATTGGATTGAAAAGGTTGTGGTTCTTCAGACCGTAGCCAGAGTTTTGAAAGATGAGGAAATTGAGAGGATAGCAGATGCGCTTTTGAAAATGCAAGAGCAGGAAGATACAACGATTCCCGCAATGCAAACTCAGCTAAAAGAATGCGAAAAAGCGATAGAAAATATGCTGAATGCGATTCAGTCGGGAATACTGACGGAATCAACCAAAGGCAGACTTGAACAGCTTGAAGAACAGCAGAGAAATCTGAAAACAGCAATATTGAGGGCGGAAATCAGACGCCCGAAATACTCAAAAGAAAGAATTGTTAATTGGATAAGCCGATTCAAAGGCGGCAATCCCAACAACAGAAACTATCAAAGACAGATAATAGACACCTTTGTCAACTCGGTATATGTTTATGACGACAAACTGGTGTTTACATACAACTTCAAAGATGGTACGGAAACCATCACACTCGAAGAAATAGAAGCCGCTTTCGGTTCGGATTTAAACCATAGCGCTCCACCAGAAATCCCAAGTCTTAACGGACTTGGGATTTACTTTTTCACTACTGCTTCTTCACTATTCACTCTGTTAAGTGACAGAATTTTTGAAAAGTCAAAACATCCGAACATCGTCATCATTGGTGACACGTTCGGATGTTTGCATTTTATAAGTTGTTAAATTACATTAACAATCACCTATGACTTGTTTGTTCTTGAACTTTTTGAAAATCACTATAGACATAACAAATAAGATTATACCGATAAAAACAAGTGCAGATATAATAAGATAAGAATAACGGAACAAAACCACATCAAGCAATTGATAATTGAATAAGCCCTGTTAACAGCCATTTTCTCTGATGAAAAAGTTTCTGTTATGCTGTTTTATTTTATTTAGTTTATATAAATATACATAATTAATTTTTACAGTATTCATAATTGCAGATATAAGTACGTTATGATAAAATATTATGCGTAGAATGGATCCTCAATTACGCATTAATATGCAAAGGAGAATAACAATGAAGAACTTATTCAAAAAAGCAATTTCAATTATGCTTGCCACAATGATGCTTTTGGGCACTGCACCGCTTTTGGAATTGTCAGAAATCAATTTGCCGGGCTCCGGTGGATTGCTTTACGCAGAAGCGTTGTCTTCAGAAGAATATGCAAGTGACGGTTATACTTATACCGTTGACGAAAACGGAAATGCCACAATAACCGATGCAAACAGCGAAATCGGCGGTGATGTTATAATTCCGTTAACTTTGGATGGCTATCCTGTTGTCAGTATAGGTGATTATGCATTTTACGATTGTGATAACCTTACAAGTGTAACGGCTCATAACGGTATTACAAACATTGGTGAGTATGCTTTTGCATATTGCGATAATCTTGCAGAAATAGCTATTTCCGATAATGTTACCGATATAGGTTACTATGCATTTATAGATACGGGATATTACAATGATGAAACCAATTGGATTGAGGGTATGTTTTATGTTGGTAATCATCTGATTGAAGTCCAAACTTATAACAGCAATTACGGTATGTTTGATTCAAACATCTTTTCCTCTTCAGATATGGAAACGATAAACAAAGTTGCCGAAGCGTTAAGTGAGAATGTTCACTATGAGGTCAGAGAAGGCACTGTATCAATTTGTGATAATGCATTTTTAAATTGTGCTAATGCCGGAAGCCTTCATCTTCCATCCACACTGAAACAAATCGGAGATGCGGCATTTTCTTCAAGTCTTTATCGTATTGAAAAAATAACCGTTGCCGAAGGAAACGAATATTTTTGCGTTGATGAGTACGGTGCTTTGATTAACAGAGAAAAAACCTCAATTTATCTTTTGCCCAGAAACAATTCGGAATTTACCGAATATGTGGTTCCTGAAGGTGTAACAAAACTTGACAGCATTTTCACCGCTTCCGCTTATCTTAAATCTGTTACAGTTGCAGACAGCGTTGAAATAATTGATGCCGGAACTTTTACGTGTTGCGAAGCTCTTGAGGAAATAATAATTAATGAAACCAGCAATCTGAAATCTATCAACGGATTAGTTTTTGCCGGAACAAAAATTAAAGAGTTGCATATGCCTGCCGGAGTTGATAGTATTTCTACTAATCTTGGTCCTGCGCCTATGTTCTCGAATGTTGAATTTGAGAGATATATAGTTGACAAAGATAATTCTAAATATTTCAACGATGAATATGGCGCATTATATGAAAAAAATGAAAAAGGAATTAAATTAATTCAGCTTCCGCCCAAAAGCAATGTTGAGGAGTATATTATTCCTGAAGGCGTTACAGAAATCGGGAGCTACGCATTTATTTACTGTAAAAATCTGAAATCAATTTCAATTCCCAAAACTTTGGAAATAATTAATTTTGCTCCGTTTTTATATTGTAACAGTTTGGAAACATTCGATGTTGCGGAAGAAAACTTGTGTTTTTGCGATAATGGGAACACCGGTCTTTACACTAAAGATATGACTATGCTTTTATGTGTTCCTGCAGCATCTGTTAATCAAAAAGAGTTTGTCATTCCGTCAAGTGTTACAAATGTAGATGAAACGGCTTTTGCTTCTTGTTCTGATTTTACTTTAACAATTACAGATAATATACAGGAATTACTTTTCCTGGGTATGGTAAACGCTAATGAAATCAAAGTCAGTGAAACCAATCCGCTGTATTCCACTGAGGATGGAGTGCTATTTAATAAAGACAAAACTAAACTCATCAAATATCCTTTAAGCAGCGATGAAACTGTATATTATGTTCCGAAATCAGTAACATCAATTGATGGATATGCATTTACAAGTGTGGCATTCGCAGGTGAAACACCTCTGTATTACGAAGATTGGATAATACAAAGAGAGGATTTGCGTATTCATTTGCCCGGATTTTACAGCGTTATTCACGCAGGCGTTGTTTGCACAACAGAGGGAAATGATGAAATTGATATGCATAATGCTTCCGTAGCTGAAGAGAAAGCAGTATATGAGTCTTGGATAAATTTTCATCATTCGTGTTACAACGAGTCCTCTATATGTTCTGTTACAGATTTGATGTATGAAATGCTTTTGCTGTTTGCACCATCTCAAATCGCCGTTTGTTCGGATGAGCATCCTACAGTCTGCCAGCATAAGCCGGTTACGATAAATATTCCCAAAACATGTACTTCTCAAGGTGAAACTTATGTAACCTGCGAATTATGCGGTGAAGCTTTAAGTGAAGTTACCGTTATTCCTGCCGACCATACTCCGGGCAACTGGCAGATTGAAAAAGAATCCACCTGCAAAGAAAAAGGTAAAGAGGTTATACGTTGCACGGATTGCGGTGAAATTCTTGAAACAAGAGATGTCAAGAAAAAAGATCACCGACCCGGAAATTGGGACATCTACGATAAACCAACTTTTGATAAAAAAGGAAAAAAGAGAAGACATTGTAAAGATTGTCACATAATGCTTGACGATGTTGAAATGCCGAAGCAAAAACGAATTAGCCAAAATAATGAAGAGGCGATTTTTGAATATTCGGGTGAAGATTACAGTGGTGAAGTTGATTTTATCATTAAAAAAAGTCCGGATAAAAATCCACAGGATGTTATTAATCATAATCCCCGGAAAACCAGGTCTGTTGTGTATGAAATTTCTATGACTCTGGACGGAAAAGAAATTCAGCCTTCAGCCTCAATAAGAATTAAGCTTTTGCTTCCTGAAGGTTATAACAGCAACACATCTTATGTTTGTTACATAAACACACTCAACAATACAGTTGAAAGAATTCAGTCTGAATTTATTGACGGTTATCTTGTTTTTGAAACAACGCATTTCAGTTATTATGCAATTGTTGAAGAGTTTGATGAAGGCGTTTCTATCCGTGAACCTTCGCGTACCGAAATCAATTACGGTGACAGCATTGTTCTCCATTCTGATGTTGAGGTTCTGCCTGACGGATGGACAATTAAGTGGGTAGCTGATAATGACAAATTTGCCTATACTGTATCGGACAATGGCAAGATTTGCACAATTTCACCTTCCGCAAGCGGTGAAACAACATTTACTGCAACAGTTTATGATGCACAGGGTAACGAAGTTTCATCCGATGAACAGACAATGACATCAAAAGCAGGTTTCTTTGATAAAATAATCGCCTTCTTTAAGAAAATTTTTGGTCTGACCAAAAATTATTCCGATTTTTTCAAAGGTATATATTGAATTTCAGCCCCGTACAGATTACTGTATGGGGCTTTTATAACAAATTGTTTTTTGCGGTAATGTTTCTGCCTGATATAAACCGAACGGTTATGTACGGGTGTTCAAAGATCGTTTCTACGATTAAATTGCAATTTAGCCCAATTTTTCAAAGTTGGCAAATCATATTTTTTTAAAATTCATCTTGACTTTTGGTTTTCACAGGAATATAATTTAGAAAAATTCAGTTATGAAGGTAATAAATATGAACTTAGCTCTTTCAAGTGCAAGTAAATATTTCTTTAGCTTTAGCGTAGCTTTTTATTTTGGCTATGCTTATTTTGCTATGAAAAAGTTACTTGTGAGAGCGTGAAACAGTTTTTTAGAAATTACTTGAATAATTTTGAAAGTATTTTCAAAGCCTCACTTGTAACTTAAGCAAGTGAGGCTTTTTCCATTCTGAAAGGAAGGTCCGAATATGTCAAACAAATTGGATGAAGCAAGAAAAATTATAAACAGAGTTGATGCTCAGATGGCAGAACTGTTTATTGAAAGAATGAGAGCTGCCGAAATGGTTTTTGAGCATAAAAAGGATTTCGGGCTTCCGATTTCAGACCCTAAAAGAGAAGAAGCTGTTGTTAAAAACAATTCCGCTTTGATAGATGATGACATTATCAAAGCCTACTATATTGATTATATCAAAAATCTTATGAGCATTTCCTGTGCTTATCAATACCGCTTGCAAAACGGTCTGAAAGTTGCATACAGCGGAGTTGAAGGTGCTTTTGCACATATAGCAGCAGGAAGAATTTTCCCTAACAGCAACAGAATTTCATTCAGAGATTTCAAATCCGCATATAACTCTGTTGTAAACGGCGAAACAGATATAGCTGTGCTCCCAATCGAAAACAGCTATGCAGGTGAAGTTGGGCAAACCATTGATCTTATCTTTTCCGGCAGTCTTTTTATAAACGGAATTTACGAGCTTGAAATTCATCAGAATCTTCTTGGTGTTGCCGGCTCAACTGTTGATGATATTAAAAAAGTTACAAGCCATCCGCAGGCTCTCGGTCAATGTCACGATTATATCAAGCTTCGCGGTTTTGATACCGAAGAGGCAAACAACACCGCAATTGCAGCAAAAACAGTTGCGGAAACGAATGATAAATCTCTCGGTGCAATCGCAAGCGTTGAAACCGCTGAAATATACGGACTTAAAATCCTTGAAGCAAATATCAATAAAAGCGGAGAAAATACAACCCGATTTGCAGTTCTTTCAAAGGTCAGAGCTGAATCACCGTCGCTTACAAGCTCTGTGCTGATGTTCACCGTTAAAAATGAAGCCGGCTCTCTTGCAAACGCAATAAGCATTATAGGAAAATACGGCTACAATATGACGGCGCTCAGAAGCAGACCTCTCAAAAAACACTCGTGGCAGTATTATTTCTATATAGAAATTGACGGCACGACAAACTCCGAAGAAGGTCAAAAAATGATAGCGGATTTAAGCACTGTGTGTGACAAGCTGAAAATAGCAGGAACATTTGCACCGCACAGCGAGATATAGGAGCTACTGATATGAATATACATTTGGATTTAAAAGAAAACAGTTACGATATTATTGTTGAAAGAGGAATTCTTGAACAAGCATCAAAACATCTCAACTTAGACAGAAGAGTTCTTGTTGTAACCGATTCAGGTGTTCCTGAGATTTATGCACAAACGCTTGCAAAACAATGCAAAACTCCGATTATATGTACCGTTGAGTCGGGTGAAGCATCAAAAAGCATTGAAACTTTTGAAAAACTTCTTCACACAATGCTGGAAAACGGTTTTTCAAGAAAAGACTGTGTTGCTGCCGTAGGCGGCGGTGTTGTTGGCGACCTTTCAGGCTTTGCTGCATCGGCATATATGAGAGGCATTGATTTTTACAACATTCCAACAACACTTCTTTCACAGATAGATTCCTCTATCGGCGGAAAAACCGCCATCAATTTCGGCGGTATAAAAAATATTGTCGGTGCTTTTTATCAGCCTAAAAAAGTTCTTATTGACCCTGAGCTTTTAAAAACACTTCCCCAAAGGCAGATTTCAAACGGCCTTGCCGAAGCAATAAAAATGGCACTCACCTCTGACCGCGAGCTTTTTGAGATATTTGAAAATAAAAATATCGAAGATAATATTGATGAGATTATTATACGTTCACTTAACATCAAAAAATCCGTTGTGGAACAGGATGAGAAAGAAGCGGGTATCAGAAAAATACTCAATTTCGGGCACACAATCGGTCACGGTATAGAAAGCAGCGGAAATATGGATGAACTTTATCACGGAGAGTGTGTAGCCCTTGGCCTTATCCCTATGTGCGATGAAAAAATAAGGCCGCGAGTTGTTAATGTTCTTAAAAAGTGTAGACTCTTTAATCTGTTGGATTTTGATTGGAACAAAATCAGAGAAGCGGCTTTTCATGATAAAAAAGCCGACGGAGATTCTGTTACAGTAACAGTTGTTAACGAGATAGGAACATATGAAATGAAAACACTGAAGTTCAGTCAGGTTATAGATATGGCAGAGAATTGTCTGAAAGGATGATACAGATGAAAAACACATTCGGTAACAGCGTTGCAGTCACTTTGTTTGGTGAAAGCCACGGCGAATATATAGGTGCTGTTATTGACGGACTCGCACCCGGAATAGAAATTGACAGAAAATATATAGAGCATATGCTTACTCTCAGACGGCCTGACGGAAAAATTTCTACACCGAGGAAAGAAAAAGACGAATTCAAAATTGTCAGCGGCCTTATAAACGGTAAAACAACCGGAACTCCCCTGACAATTCTTATACCGAACGAAAATGTTAACAGTTCAGATTATGCTCAGTTGAAAACCGTTGCACGCCCTTCTCACGCTGATTACACGGCGCAGTGCAAATATCACGGTTTTCAGGATTCAAGAGGCGGCGGACATTTCAGCGGAAGAATAACTGCAGGCCTTGTTGCTGCAGGAGCAATATGCAAATCCGCATTGGAACAAAAAGGCATTCATATCGGCACTCATGTTAAAAAATGCGCCGGAGTTTCTGACACGGATTTTAAAGAATATATTTCTGATATTCAGGCGTTAAACAAAAAGACTTTTGCTGTTTTTGACGATGCCTGTGAAGACGCTATGAAAAACAAAATTCTTGAAGCTGCTGCTGAAGGCGACAGCGTTGGCGGAATTCTTGAAACTGCAGTAATCGGTATTCCCGAAGGTGTGGGAGAACCTTGGTTTGATTCAGCAGAAAGTCTTATTTCCCATATGATGTTTTCAATTCCCGCAGTAAAGGGAATTGAGTTCGGTGCAGGGTTTGAATTTGCCGATATGAAAGGAAGCTGTGCAAATGACCCGTTGAAGATAACGGACGGAAAAATTGTTGCAGAAAAAAATAATAACGGCGGTATAAACGGCGGTATCACAAACGGGATGCCGATAATTTTCCGAACAGCAATCAAGCCTACTCCAACCATCTTCAAACCACAGAACACAGTAGATTTTCAGAATATGACAGAAACCGTTATTGAGCCGAAAGGCAGACACGACCCTGCTATTGTTCACAGAGCAAGAGTTGTTCAGGATGCTGCAACGGCAATTGTTATCTGCGATATGCTTGCAATGAGATTCGGCACGGATTGGCTCAAAGGATGTGATTAAGATATGGCAAAATACGGTTGTATAGGCAAGAAGTTAACGCACAGCTTTTCAAAAGAAATTCATTCAAAGCTTGCTGATTACGAATATGAACTTATAGAGCTGAGCGAAGATGAGATAGAACCCTTCTTCAGCAAAAAGAATTTCAATGCCATAAATGTAACTATACCTTATAAACAGACGGTAATGCCGTATCTTGATTCATTGAGCGATGTTGCAAAACGTATTGGCGCAGTTAACACCATCGTAAACAAAAACGGCAAGCTTTTAGGCTACAATACTGACTACTACGGCATGAAAGCTCTTATAGAAAAAATCGGAATTGACCTGAAAGGCAAAAAAGTTCTTGTTCTCGGAACAGGCGGCACAAGTAAAACAGCGCGTGTATTAGCAGAAGATATGGGAGCCGGCAAAATAATCACCGTAAGCAGAAAAGAATCCGAAGATTATATAACCTATGAAGAAGCGGTAAAGGAACACGGTGATACTGATGTGATTATCAACACAACCCCGTCAGGAATGTATCCTGACTGCGGCTGTGTTCCGATTGACCTTTCTGCATTTGAAAAGCCGGAAGGTGTAGTGGACGCAATATATAATCCGCTTTGTACAAATCTTGTTTTAAGCGCAAAAGCAAAAGGCATAAAAGCTGAAGGCGGACTTTATATGCTCGTAATGCAGGCGGTTGTTGCGGTTCAAAAATTTCTTGATACCGAAATCCCCAAATCGGTTGCAGATGATGTTTTTGCATCGGTTCTTGCTTCAAAAGAAAATATCGTTTTGACAGGGATGCCCGGAAGCGGCAAAAGCACGGTCGGAAAACTTCTGAACGTTGAAGGGTTTAGCTTTGTTGATACGGACGAAGAAATTGAAAAGCGTTGCAACTGTACCATAAAAGAACTGATTAATCTTAAAGGTGAAGAATATTTCCGCAATTTGGAAACCGAAGTTATAAGAGACATCTCATCAAAGGGAAGTCAGATAATTTCAACCGGCGGCGGTGCTGTGCTGCGTGAAGAAAACGTAAATTCTCTTAAAAGAAACGGAAAACTGTTTTTTATTAACGCTGAGCCTGACAGGCTTTTACCTACAGACAACAGACCTCTTTCGGATACAGCCGAAAAACTGAAAATGCTTTATAACGAAAGAATTGATGTTTATAAAGCAACAGCTGATGTTATCGTTCCGGATATGGCAACACCTGAAGAGGAAGCAGAATTTATTTTAAAAGCAAGAACGGAGCTGATAATATGAAAATACTTGTAATAAACGGCCCTAATATAAATATGCTCGGTATAAGAGAGCCCGAACATTACGGAAAAGAAACATACGCTGACCTTGTTGCTAAAATCCAAAAACATTGCGACTTGAAAAGTATAGATGTAAAAATATTTCAGTCTAACCACGAGGGTGACCTTGTTGATGAAATTCAGAAAGCTTACGGAAATGCAGACGGAATTGTTATAAATCCGGGTGCCTACACTCATACAAGCATCGCAATTCTCGATGCGGTGAAATCAGTTAATATCCCGACCGTCGAAGTTCATATTTCAAAGGTTGAAGAAAGAGAAGATTTCAGGCAAATCAGTTTTATTCGCCTTGCCTGCGCAAAAACAATAACAGGTCGCGGCACAGACGGATATCTCGAAGCTATTGATTATCTGACAGAAGGTAAATAGTATGAAAGCGATTTTTAGCCCTTGCAATCTTAAGGGTAATATAAATGCACCGCCGTCAAAAAGTATGGCGCACAGATACCTGATAGGCGCTGCATTATCAAAAGAAAAATGTGTTATATCGGGCGTTGATTACAGCGAAGACATTCTCGCCACAATTGATTGCCTGAAAGCCTTGGGCGTTGAAATCTGCACTGAAAAAGACACAGTGTTTATAAATCCTGAGAATTTTATGAAAGCAACGTCAACTGTTCTGCCTTGCAGAGAAAGCGGAAGCACATTAAGATTTTTTATTCCCCTTGCATTATGTTTGGAAAAAGAAATCACTTTAAAAGGCAGTTCAAGGCTTTTAGAAAGACCTCTTGACGTTTATGAAAAGTTATGCATAGAGAACGGCTTTGAATTTAAAAAGAGCAGAAATTCGGTAACTGTTTGCGGCAAGCTTGAAAGCGGAAAATACGAAATCAGAGGAGACATAAGCAGTCAGTTTATTACAGGTCTTATTTTTGCTCTTGTGTATCTCGGAGAAAACTCATCAATCCGTATCATACCGCCTTTTGAAAGCAGATCATATATCAATCTCACGCTGTCGGCTTTGAAATCGTTCGGAGCTGACGTTGAGTTTGAAGATGCATTTAATATTGTAATCAAAAAATCCCGACTGCATTCTTTTTCAGGCCCTGTTGAAGGAGATTATTCAAACGCTGCTTTTCTTGATGCGTTCAATTATATCGGTTCTGATGTTAAAATCAGCAACCTTAACGTCAACAGCCTTCAGGGTGATAAAATATACAAAGAATACTTTAATGATATTTCAAAAGGTGCACCAACCCTGGATATTGCAGACTGTCCCGACCTTGGCCCTGTGCTCATTGCTCTTGCATCGCTTAAAAACGGTGCAATTCTCACAGGCACAGACCGTTTGAAAGTGAAAGAAAGCGACCGCGGGCAAGTAATGCACGAAGAGCTGCAAAAAATCGGCGGCGGACTGATTTTCGGTGAAAACGCAATAACTGTACCTAAGTTGGAGTTTCCCCCAAAAACAGAAATTCTGAACGGACACAATGACCATCGGATTGTTATGGCTCTTTCACTTATACTTTCAAAGTTCGGCGGAGCAATTGACGGTGCAGAAACAGTCAAAAAAAGTTATCCCGGATTTTTTGAAAATATAAAAAAACTCGGGGCAGAGGTGAAGTTGGAATGATAGTAGATGTAAGCAAAAAAATACTTATTGTCGGACTTGGTCTTTTAGGTGGCAGCTATGCAAGAGTGCTTAAAAGATTCGGTTTTCATATAAGTGCAATAACAAAAGAACACAGTTCACTCGACTATGCAATCAAGGAAAACCTGATTGACGAGGGTTCAACTGAGCTTGATGAAAGAATAATCGGAGAAGCTGATATAGTAATATTCGCCTTGTATCCCCATATCTTCTTAGAGTGGATTGAGAAAAATCAAAACCTTCTGAAAAGCGGTGCACTTATCACAGACGTAACCGGTGTCAAATGCAGTATAGTTTATAAAGTGCAAAAAATGCTTCGCCCGGATGTTGAGTTTATTGCAGCTCACCCGATGGCAGGCCGGGAGGTTTCGGGCGTTGAAAACAGCACCGATAAAATGTTCGTCGGCGCAAACTACATCGTAACGCCGACCGAGAAGAATACTCCCGAGGCCATACAGACCTGTATGGAGCTTGGAAGACTGCTCGGCTTTTCCAACGTGATGACCCTATCTCCCGAGGAACACGACGAGATGATAGGATTTCTTTCACAGCTTACCCACTGTATAGCGATCACGCTTATGACCTGTAACGATAAGGAAGATATGGAGAAGTTCACAGGCGACTCCTTCCGTGATCTTACCCGAATAGCACGAATAAACGACCTTATGTGGAGCGAACTGTTTGTGGCAAATAAGAGCGCACT
>JAZNRJ010000019.1:0-10873 GCA_045590675.1 Acutalibacteraceae bacterium | reverse complement strand
AATTTCGTGAGGATAAATTCTGCAAACATCTTTATTGCTTGTTTGCACTATAATTCCAGAACTGCAACAATGCTTTTTGCAAACGTCTTCTTTATCGCTTAAATCAATGCAAAATCTGTCACAACCACAACAATCGAGCAGATTATATGCAATATCATTTTGCTCCATAAATTCAATCAGTTTAGCTTTGGTTGCTTCCTTTTCTGCTGCACTGCATACTAACGAATCCATAAAAATACCTTCCTCATTCATAATACAGAAATGAACTTCTATATATAAATGACGAAAATCGCAAAATGTTACGCAAAAATTTTTGTTTTTTCAGACTTTCTCCGTTTTCGACAAATGCGAATATGTATAATTGTGAAAGTTTTACAATAAAAAACGGATAAGAGATTTAAATAAAATATTAATGTGGTCAGTTTAACTGTTAACAAATTTTTTGGGAGTCATATTCTGCTTTTTTAATATATGAACTAATTAGTTGGTCTACAAATTAACTGATCTCAGATTCTGGAAAAATACAGCAATCAAAAACGTCAAGTTTTCCAAGTAAAAGATTTTGAGCAAGTTTAGTTAGATTTGAAATAGAATCATTGAATTTATTTCTATATCCAATTTTAGGATAATATTTTACAAAGTCACCATCATTTTTTTCTATAACTTTCCGTGGGAATTTGTCTAAAATATTATCCATATTTTCTTTTAGAATAGAAGAAAAGCGTTCCAAACTTGCAGATGCGGTTTTTATGAAAAAAAGAAAAAGTTTATCTTCGTTATTTGTCTTTGAATAATATGCAAGGTGTTCAGTAAAAAAGTTTATTCTTGATTGTAAATTCTGAAGTATTTTTTCTGATTTTTTACCCCATATTTCTGTATCCTCTGGAATTGTTCCAAGAGATTTCAGTAAAGATAGTAGAGATAAATTTAATAAAGAAAAAATGTATGCCTGAATAATATTATTTTTTTCATGTTCGTCTTTAGCATTATCCAACAATATTTTAACTGCAAACCAGTCACATACACCTTCTTCCAAAAGATTTTGATCGTAGTCTTGGAATTTATTGTTGTCAACAAGATTTATAATTTCATCATCTTGATTAAATATTAAATCTTTCTTTTGAGGATTTTGTTCTAAAAATCTGTGATAAATTTCGTGTCCAAAAGTAATCATATTTTGTATGTGTGTTGTTTTAAAAACTGAATCGAAATCAAAATCTTCCCAAAATCTTTCATCGGCTAAGGATGTCATATTTTCGCAAAACAAATCCAATGCAGCTACGGTAAAAAACACAAGCTCTTCAACAACGGTTTTATGCAATAAAACCAAAAAACATAGGTGAGAAAAAAATTCAGTTTCTTGAAGTTCTTTGTCTTGCCATAAGGCATTACACCTTAAAAACAATCTTGCCAACTGCGTGTCAAAAAGAATATAATCATTTTCTTTGTCATATCCCGAAAATAAATTAAGCGATTTGCATATATAGATTGTAAAATCGTCTGGTTCGAAATCGCAAAAAGAATTATATCTTTTTACAGTTTCTAAATAAATATCATAGTATTTCCACTGTTCAAAAAGAATAATATCACTACAATAATTAATTACAGGTATTTTATCTTCCAATTTGAAGCTCCTCTAATAATGTTTCAATTTCACGCAAAAATTCTTCGATATTATTTAATGAGATTTCTTCTAAATCTTGTGAGCGAACAAGAATAATTGTTTTTCCGTCGGGATAAATAAGTTTTAGTTCTTGTTTATATGGCTTCTGAAACTTTCGGTTTTTTCGCTCTTTAATTTTTTCTGAAATCCATGATGCAATTATTTTAATGATTTCACCTGTAACAATGCCGGAAAGCGTTATAACAAGTTGAACAATCATTTCACTATCAATTCCAACTTCTTTTTTTACTAAAATGTTGTGATCATATTTGTGCTTCAATTCGTCACAAATCGCACTATCAAGATTATTGTCGGTAATAATTATCGTTGAAGCTGTTTTCATTATAAATCACTCCATATAAAAATATCATTAAACAAATTATAATCTAAAATGTTATTTAGGCAATATTTAAAGCAAAAAAGATCTGGTTTTATGCAAAAATGTATCTAATAGATTTGCTTGTTGTTAAATTTCTAACCTCATAAATCCAACAGCAAACAGGAGAGGTTAAGTTATACTTTATCTACTAATTGTTTTATGTGGTAACCATTATGCAACACCTTCTTACTTGTTCATCTCATCAACAAATTCGCTGTTTCTTGCCGTCAGTTCTACCCACGCAGGTCTGAATCCGCTTTTGATAGCGTTGCGGACAGATTTTATGTTCGACCAAGCGGCACAGTAAAACGGCACTTTGCCGAGTTTCAATGCTTCAAGAGCAAGTCTGCTTGTGATTGCGGAGGCAACACCTTTTCGTCTGTATTCAGGCAGAACATCAACGCCAATCTGATACATTGTATCACAATCTGCTGAACAGCCTGCAAGTCCTATAAGCTTGCCGTTATCAAACGCACCGACAGCAAGTTTATCGAGATGCTTTCGATTTTCGCACAAAGCGTTGCCCCACTCGGCGTTGTAATACTGCTCAAATTCTTCGGGGTGTAAAACTTTTATTTCATAATCGCAGGGTAATTCTTTAAGTTCGTTGACATCGGGCAGAAAGTATTCCGCCATAAAGCAGACTTTATAGCCAAACTCTGCTAATTTCTCATTGAGTGCAATAACATTGGGTGCTTCAAAGCAATGCTCAACGGCATATTTGCCTATGTACCACTCGACGGTTTCTTTCATTCTCGGACTGACCTGTGCCACGATATTGTTACCGTATGATACCAAATCACATTCAAGCGGCAAGGGCATATACACCCTTGTTTTTTCATTTTTCTGTGATAAAACAACCTTGTTTTCGGTTGATAGAAAATCCTCTGCATTGCAGCTGCAGTCATACGCCGATTGCTGTAATGCGATTTCTAATATTTCTTGGTTTGTCATATTAACTCCTATTTAGTCGCTTTCAACGTGAATGTTGCACCCCAGTTATTCAGTACTTCGACAGATGAAAAACCAGCATTAAACAAGGCTTCGGTTTCATGTTCAACGGTCAACGGGGTATCATAGTGATAAAACTCATTGTCATCAATGCCTTGTTCCTTTTTAAGACAGAGCAACTCGTTTCGGAATGTTCTCTCATCTTCATCGGACAAGGCGAAATAATCGGTAAGAATAAAATACCCGCCCACTTTTAATGCTTTGCAGAGTTTTGCATAAAGCGGAATTTTTTCTTCTTTTATGAAATGATGCAGAGATTCAACCGAAATTGCGGCATCAAAAGTGTTTTCGCCAAACGGAACATCAAAATATGAGCCGCAAATCAATGTCAAATTCTTTTCGGGGAACTTATTTTTCAATGCGTTCAGCATTGATTCAGTCAAATCAATACCTGATATTTTTGCCGAAGGGTTGATTTTGAAATAATGTTCCAATTCCAAACCCGTACCGCAACCCAGGTCAAGGATTTTTACACCGTTGGTCTTGGGTAAACAGTCGGCAGTATAAGGATAAAACACATCAGACGATTCGATATTTGTCATCATATGTTCATCATAACCGTCTAACCGTTTATCGAAAAATTCATTCATTTTTTCAAGCATTTCTATTTACCTCTGATTATAACTCTTTCCTAAAACATATAACACGGTTAGCTTCTTCAAAGCCCATTACCATATGGAAATTAAAGCTGTTTGTATTGTCGAGTTCACAATCGCTTGCGAATTCTGAGCAGCCTTTTTCTTTTGCCCATAATTCACATTCGTGCAAAAGTTCTTTTGCATATCCTTTATGCTGATATTCGGGAACAACAAAAATTCCTTCCAGATAACCGACGGGAGATGAGTGTGTTCCCTCAACGTAATCGTGGCGAAGCTGACATTGTGCAAAACCAACAGGAATATCATCAACATATTTTATAAAGCAAACAGCATTATTGCTATTTATAATCTCGGCAAAATCTGTATTGAGTTCCGATACTGTGTGATTGCTCCACATTTGTATTGCTAATTCTGCTAATACTCTTGTGTCGCTTGGGGTTGCTATCTTAATCATAAACTTTTCTCCCACGCTTCTTTTAGCTCTTTTATACTTTGATAACGCTCATTTCTATTATCGCTTACCGCTTTTGTCGCAACTGCAAATGCTTCTTCTGATAGTTGCCACGCATCACGGGTGCGATTGTAATTGCTAAACAGCGCAAACGCAAAAGCTCCGGCACAGTAAATATTTGTTACCTCGTCAATATCTTCACCGAGTTGATATTCTTCGGGTGATTGGAATTTTGAACTGCCCCACATTCTGCCCATATCGTTGACACACGGTTGTTTTCCGAAAAAGTCAATGTCGCAGATTGTTGTTTTTCGATTCTCGGCATCGTACATAATGCTACCGTCATAAAAATCAACTGCAACATATCCGTTTGAATTGGTGTAGTCCAAGAAATCTAGTATATCGTCGAAAACATTAAGCCTGTCCGCAATGGGTAAACTCATAAATCTACGATGCTCTGCAGGGTACATTCTGCCCATACAGTCACCGTCAACCCACTTGAACACCATTGCAAATCCGTCATTTGTTTCTTTTGCTTCGACAAACTCGATTAGATTTTTGTGTTTCAAAGTCTCATATACTGGTAATGTTGATTTCAAACGTTCAATTGCATCTTCAGGAGTGCCGTTATATGCCTCAGTCGGTGCACCTGCGAATTTTACAAAATACTTTTCACCATCTTTTTCTGTACCGAAACAGATATTACCTGAATCTTGGTCGTCAAACACTTTAAACACCTTTCCGTATTGGCTGATAAAGCTGAAGTCGAAAGGTGCTTTCATTTTATACGGCAAACCATCTATGTACTGCAAATAATAGCCTTTGAAATACCAACTCGGTATGGGATTCTGCATATTGTCATACCATTCAAGCACTTCGTTTGCGAGCTTTCGCATAGTCTTAATTTCACCTTCACCATACGGAATTGCCCAAGGCAGAGAAGTGATTGTACCAAGGCTGATATACAACGCAAGAAGTTTCCAAAACTCCATAGGCACATTATTGTCAAAATATCCGTTAACCATACCCGAAGCGAAAAGCGGAGAAGCCTGTGCACACCAAGTGATGCTTTTGAATTCTTCCCACGGGTCGCCGAAATCGTAGCGATCAAAGTCGATAATAACAATTTTGCCGTTTTCAATCATCATATTGCCGATGTGATAATCACCGTGCTGAAACACCTGCGGTCTGTCTTTGAGCAAACAACGGTTTTCGTTGATGAAATCAATAAAAGCATGACCGTTATCATATTTCAGAGGACATTCGTTATATTTTCTGATTCTCAAATCCACCTTATCATTTATATGGGTTTCCCAATCCTGCTGATTTTCAGGTGCGAGAATGGAGTGAATTTTCTTCAGAATTTTGCCCGCCTCAAGACCGAGAGCATACTGTTCAGAGTCTGCAAGATACGGTATAACCTCATTTGCATCTTTGCCGTCAATCCAAGTCTGCAATATGTAAATACCCTCATCACATTCACCAATTTCAAGTGACTTGCACATAGGAATACCAAGTTTCGCAACTTCTTGCTGCATACGGTACATATTCTCACGGTCCGCACTTTTATCAAACGGAGTGACACGCAAAAGATATTTAGTTCCGTCAGCAGTTGTGACACAGTATTTCTTGTCACATGACCAACCTTTATTTATGGGTTCTTTCGATATGAATTCCATATGGCTTCACCTATATTTAAACTTAATTATTAATTCTCAAATCTCTGTAATATAAATCTTCTCTTACTGCAAAACCTTGCTTCTCCCAAAAGCTGTTTCCGAGAGTGTTTGTTTTAAATGCAACCAAAACAACTTTGTTTATCCCTTCGTTTCTGATTGCATCAATAGCAGCATTTACTAACTTTGTTCCTATTCCTGTTCCTCTGTGTGAGGCTGAAACGGCGGTGTGATGAATAAAGCCTCTGTATCCGTCGTGACCTGCTAAAATGGCTCCGACAATTTCGCCGTTTTCAACTGCAACAAAACTTGTATTCGGATTTCTTTGAAGATACTTTGAAATGTTTTCTTTTGAATCGTCGGGATTAACACCCACACCGCTTGAAGTTGTCCATAACTTTGCTACGGAATCATAATCATCAGCAGTCATTACTCTGATTTTCAAAATTATCACCTGTCTTTAATAACGCTATTCTTCATAAACAAGAGAATCTTCATCTGTTAGGGCATATGTTTTAAATTTGCTATGTTGGGTAAGCTGTTCAAAATCATATTTACGTGAATCTGTATAATGACAAATCAAAACACCATCAAGCAAACCCAATCCCGAATAATCGGTTAAACCCACTATGTTTTCATCGTAGTTTTCCACGTGTTTAATATTCTTTGAAGCGATATGTGCACCCGCACTGCCGCCAATATAAATAGCACCCGATTTTACATATCTGATTATATCTTTATCAAAGTTGCTTTTCCTGATTTTGTTAAGTGTTCCGAAAGTGTTTCCGCCACTTATGTAGACAACATCAATATCAAGATTTCTGAATTTGTCAGGATTGTTATGGTCAAACACATAAACATTTTCTTTTGCAAATCCAAACTCTTGCATACGGTCATAATACACATCGCCTGAAATAGCTTCTTCCGTTGCTTTTTCGTTGGGTATAAATAACAGTCTGCATTTGTCTATTGGATAAGGCAAATTATCCACAATTACTTGCTGTGATTTTTCGTTTCTGAAATCACAGGATGATAATATCAGTTTCATTCTGTAACCTCATCCAAGCTGTAAATGTATCTGAATGCAATTTTGTCGGAGGAGTCACTTTCCTGTCCTTCGAGTTCTTCTTTCAGCGAGTTTTCTTTATCAATGATGAACCATATTGTTTTACATCCGTATTCTGCCGCCGTCGGCATAAAAACATCTGCAACCCATTTTGTATCGTCGGGATGATTTTCAAATCCTGTGCGTGTGTCGGCAACATAGTCACACTTATGCTCTTTTATTATTTCAAGTGCGTAATAAAGAGGCTTACGGTAGTTTTCTTGAGAACAAAAATTCTTCCATTTTACAAATACAACATTGTATTCTTCGTTATAATGCACTTCACAGAATTCGGATTTATACATAAATTCAACTCCTTTTATTCGCCATACAATCTCATAATCTGCGGATAAAACTCTTTCTCGTCTGCAAATGCCGAAAATCCACCAACTTGACTTAATGTTCCAATTAACGGAGTGTTTGCAAATACGGTATTTTTTAGTTCTTTCATAGTTGCATCTACAAACTTATCGGCAAATATGACTTTAATATTTCTGCCAAAATAGTTTTCAATACAGTAATCAACATAATCAGTTAGACCGCTTACATTGTGCATATCTGCAACCAAAGCCTGTGCTTCAACGATTTTGTTTTCACGCTCTACCAAGCAGTTCGCCGATAAAGCATCGCTGATTGTCTGCTTGATTTTTTCGTCAATATCAAGTTTGACAAACGCAGTTCCAAACCACTTGCTATAAGGGGCATAGGTATCTTTATATAAGAAACATAATCTCATCAGTCGTTCTGCAATTCTTGCACAGACAAGCTGCGAACCTATTTCATCACAACATTCACCGCAACGCTTAACAAACGCCTGTTCCGACGCAATTGTGTCCCAATTAGAAGCAATCATATATAGTTTGACCTCATTGGGATAATATTTGATTTTTTTGAGTTTATCTGAACAGTTAAGACCATCAACAAAGAACTTGCCTGATACCAATGATAAAAGTCTGTGTTCCGAAAAAGCAAGCCATTGAAAAGGTGAAATATTATCTAAATCTGCTGTGCCAAGTTGTTCATTCAGGTACTCATCAAAAGTGTGTATAAACACCAATGGATTAACCTTGCCTTCGGTTATAAATTCAGGATGCTGAACACCGCAATCATTTGGATCAGGTTCGGTGAAATTAACACTGTAACCCTTGTATGTATAGGGTAGATTGTCAGAAAGTACATTTATAATATCAGTTTTCTTTGAAATGTCAGTCTCACTCAAAAACAAATAAAAGCGAGGCCCCCACATATGGTCAGTAGAAACTGCATCATCATAACCTAATACATCAGAACCGTAGCCAATTAACCCGGCTGAGTATTTTAACTTTGGGAAGTGCTCTTCAATAATCGGTTTTGCATATTCATTGAAAAAGCCTTCGCATAAATCCATTCCTTTTATAAATTCAGACATATTATTTATCTCCGTTTGTATTTGGATTTTTATGGATATTATCTTCGTTTTCACAATTAGTGTTTTCCCACCAATCCAGTTGCTTGGATCGCATTTCGTTAAGCATTGTTGATAATTCTTCTTTTGATTTTGAGTATAGATGCGTTGATAAGAATACATTTATTTCTGAAATATGAATGTTAAAATAATTGATAACTTCTATATATGTGTCTTGCAGTTTTTCCCCCATTTCAAACTTTTTATTATATATCATATCATCATAATTGTTTACCATTTCAGAAAGAAGTGTTAAATACTTACTATATGAATCAAATAACTCTTTCTTGTAATTGAAATAATACTTGCAAATTGATAATGTAAAAAACATATTATGCTTTTCAGTTTGTATCTTACTTAAAATTGAAAGATTAAAAACGGGTGCTTCAATTTTATTTTCATTTGCGATAAGTTGATTTAAAATATCAGTAAAATTTAAGGCGATAAAATTATTGTAGCATTTAATCACCTGTTCTCTGTACAATTCCACTATGGATTTCTTTTCGTTTTTCCAAAACATTTCATCTTGTTTTTGTAAAAAAGTGTCGTTTTCTTCTTTATATTTAGCGTTTATTTTAATTGCAATTACACCAAGCACAATTGTAGCAATACCGCTTACCCAACCACTCACCGTAGTAAATATATTTGCACCACTTTCACCGTGAAAAAAGATAGCTAATATGAAATTAACAATCATAGCAACTGATGTTAAGCATACAGCCAAAATTATTTTTGATCTTTTCATTTTTTGCCTCCTTAATAACAAAAGGCACCTCCAAAACGGAGATGCCTGCAATTCACAGAAAGATATAAATTACATCAATCGCAAACGGACAAAACGGCTCTCCGATTCATTGTGCTAATCATCATTGTCATCTTGTCCACCTGCCTTTCAGTAATTTCTATTTATTGTAACAATATAAGAATAATTTGTCAACAGTTTTAAGTTGTGTTGCAAAAGTGTTGATTTAAAATTCAAAAGTGTTTGGCAATCGTGGCATTTGTCTTAGCGAGCAATGGATTTGAACGTACAAATCCGCAATTAAGGGGTTTTCACCCCTGACACCCCACAGAAAAACATAGTATAAAAAGATAAATCAGGTGTAGCAGAATTTAAATCCCGTTGCACCTGATTATATTTTCAAGATGTGTTTATGCCGTGAAAATCAGCTTGTGATTAACAATCTCCCTTGCTTTTATATTATTCATACGGGCAACCCATTCCCTTTGGTCATCTGCTTTTAGTTGTTCTGTGATGCCCTCGTTGACCTTCATCTGGTCTACCAGCTGAGAAAACATATGTGTGATAAAGCAACAGTACCTTTTGTACCAAATTAAATAGAAACATATTTAAAACTATTGATAGACATTTCAGGTGAATAGCCAAGTTCATTGAGTCGTTTAGCTAAACCAACGGATAAATCTGTTAATTGTTTTATTATATTTTCATTGTAATATTCCAAATGGTCACTTTCTGAATTGATTACACCAACTGTTTTTCCTAAAATGCTAATAGGAATTGCAAGTTCTGAGTTGGTTTCACATACAGCACAAAAATAAGTTGTAGATTTTTTAGCATTACTAATACAATTAATTTTAGATTTGTAAAAAGTGTCGCCTATTATGCCATTAGTATCTACCAATCTGTACTTTTGTTTATAACTAGGGATATGATCAGCAACAACAATAAGTCCAGAAGTATGAGCGTTAATTTTTAAATTTAAAATCACTTGAGTATAATCGGTGTGAGTGATTTTTGTTATTTCTTCTATAGATGAATATAACAAGGAATTAAAGCTATCGCATTCTCTAAAAATCTTATCATAATATTCGTTGGGAAGAATATAGTTTAAAAGTTCTTTGAATTTATTTTCGTATAATTCTGAAAAACTTTTTCCGTTATATTCAGATAAATAATCTATAAATACCGAGATGTCTTTTTCATATATCCTTTTGGTTTTATTTAAATCTTGTTTTAATTGTTTTCTCGCTTTAAAGCTTTTTAAGTTTTTAAGTTCTTTTTTTTGTTTTTGATAAACAGCCTGCCAATACTTGATATATTTAATTTTACTATCAAATCCGTTATAAACATCAGCTACCGTAAGATTGAATCTATTGTCTGCATCCTTATAAAAACTACCATCTTTTTCATTTAACACAACAAATAGTAATTTTTCTTTATAATCTTTGCGTTGAATAAATTCTCCTACTTCATACATACAATTTGATGATTTTAAATAACCATCACTTACAATACAAAGTGCAAATTGATGCTGTTGGATACTATTCATAAAACTAACAAAACTCTCTTTATACCTAACTTCAGTGTATTGTGAAATTTCAATACTGTTTAGTGATTCGTTTTTTAAAAATTCATTAATTATTTTAACAATAGGAGTGTCTGTTGTGCAATAAGATAGAAATACTTTTCTATTGTCAGTTACAATTACATTATTGTCAATTGATATTTTTTTGTCGAATAAATTTTTTATTCTTGTAAAAAAGAGAAACATATTTCGCACTCTCCTTTTTTAAAATTTTTTCA
>JAZNRJ010000018.1:0-14740 GCA_045590675.1 Acutalibacteraceae bacterium | reverse complement strand
TACAGAGGTGTTGAAAAAATGATAATATACGCTGTCCGAATACAGTCAGCGGGTCCTACATATATTTTATATAACGCTCAAACTCAGTAAGGCGGTTGCTCTCGTCATACCCGTTTTGATCTTTATAGACACGCCCATAATCAATCAGCCATTCTATAGGATAATTATTTTCGGGCTCATCCCAACCGCTGAAATCAGAATTAATATACATAGACAAAATCATACACATTCTGTATTGCGGTGATTCCCTCGTCTGCGCCACTTCTTTTCCGTCAACATAAAATGTTATTCCTTCGGGTCTCCAGTCCATAGCATAGGTGTGAAATTCATTAACATAGTCGCTTGGGTTGCCATCCAATTCAACCCTGCTTGCCCACTCGTCAAGATTGGGATCATCCCAAGCGTGAACTTTAGGTTCAAACACTCCCGGCGATTTAAAAAAGGTTTCCAAGACATCTATTTCGGCATTCTGAGCAGAACCTGTTCCGTCAGGAGCTGCATCATCCTGTGTGCCTATAAGCCACCATGAAGCGTATCCGCCACCACCGGTATCAGGCATTTTCATACGTATTTCAAAATAGCCATACTGTGTTGCGTATCCTTCATAAGGCTCAACTTGGTTCTGTTGAGCACCGCCGGGATGAAGATTGTTCTTTTCCCAAGTTTGAATACCGTTAGCTATCCATAGAAGGTTATCAGGGTCTACAGAGCCGGGCTGACCGCCGAAATAATCAGGCGAATCCTTTGTGATATACAAATTCAGACAACCGTTCTCGACTTTATACCTTGCAGAGGAGCCTTCTGTATTGGCAGTGCAGTGAGGAAGATATTGCGGTAACCAATACTCTGTATTTAAATTACCATCATTAAATTCTGTGCTGAAATCAAGCACATAACCTTCCTTTTCGGGAACGCATTCTTCGGCATATGCGACTGACGGCAAGCCAAGCAGCATAGTTAAAACAAGTGAAAAAGCTATACTTTTTCTGAACATAATTTGTCATCCTTCTTAGAAATTCTTATTTGTTCGGAATGTATTTTACATAAAGAGCCCTGAATTAATGAATAGTTCCTTTAAAAAGGGACAATGAAAAAGCACCTCTATGGTAGAATTAAAGAAACTAAATTAAGGCTCAACTATATTGAAATTGGCGTTGCCTGCCGAATCAAACTGATTGAGGTTGTTGACGATGAGTTCAAGCTTTGAAGCATCGCCCTCCAGCTTCATTGAAGTTTTGATTTTATTCATATCTTTCTGTAGGATAAGCGCAATTGCCTTCTGAGGACAGGTTACGGTAAGCTCTGCGTCATCCGAATTTTTGTTTGTGTACTGCAACAATGCTCCGTTGTTGAAATGAAGCATAATTTTTTCCTGCGTATCCGAAAAAACAATATTTATTTTAAAGTTTTCTTTTGAAATTGCTTCTTTATCCAACAGAATGGCGGCATAGTCAAATATCATTTCCGCAGTCATGTTTCTGATAAGACTACCGTCTGTTTTTGTATTTGCACCCTTTTGTGCGGCATTTCCGCTTCGCAGTTCAAGTGCAGCGGAAAGATAAGCATTTCTCCACGTTCCTGATTCAGCCTGGTATCCGAGTTGTTCGAGTGCATCGGCACATAGAAGTCTTGCCGCTTTGTTTTCGGGGTCGGCAAAAACAAGAACGTTCGTAACCTCTGCAACCCATTGGTATTCTCCCTTGTCAAAATCAGCCTTTGCTTTGCGTAAAACCTCATTCGTATCACCAAGATATTCGACCCATTTCTTTGCACTTTCAGAAGGCTCCAGAGGATTAAGATTGACAGGGTTTGCGTCGTACCAACCCATATATTTCTGATAAACCGCTTTTGAATTGTGGGCAACCGTGCCGTAATACTGACGGGTATACCAATTCTTTGCAAGTTCATCGGGCAATTCAATCATATTTGAAATTTCATCAGAGGTGTAGCCCTGATTTATGTAAGTGAGAGTCATGTCGTTTATAAATTTGTAAACAGCTGCTGTATCCGCAAGGTAATCATTGATGAATTCATTGCCCCAATGCGGCCAGTTATGCGATTGGAAGGTAAGCTGCACATCATTGCCGTAAAGAGCAATTGCTTCGGTTATATATTTCGCCCATGCATTTCCGTCACGAATCTGCGCGCCTCTTAACGTATAAAGATTATGAAGAGTTGCTGTGCAGTTTTCGGCAACCCAAAGCGCTTTCATTTCAGGAAACCAGATATTCATTTCTGCGGGAGCTTCAGTTCCGGGAGTCATTTGAAATTCCATTGTGACGCCATCAATTGTGTAAACTTCACCCGTGTTTCTGATTTCGTATGTAGGTCTGATAAAGCCGACCGTTCCCGTTGACTGACCCATTCCGATTCCCATTGCCATTTTGCCT
The DNA here is from genome assembly GCA_045590675.1 of Acutalibacteraceae bacterium. GTDB lineage: Bacteria > Bacillota > Clostridia > Oscillospirales > Acutalibacteraceae > CAG-177. The sequence goes on along the minus strand of JAZNRJ010000018.1, from coordinate 12,350 downwards.
GTTTCCGACTGCTCGAGGAAAACGCCGTACTGATAAGACGCTCTTCTTCCCATACCCTTACCTGCATAGAGATTTTCACTCACTGCGTGTTCGGTAAAATGCTCGGGAACAATAACCGGGATCAAGCCGCTTGCAAGCTGTTCTTCGAGTGTAAGACTGCTGTCAGCAACCTGTTCATCATTAATAACGCCTTTGATTCCGCCATAATGGTCAACATGGGGGTGAGAAACAATAACGGCTTTAACAGGAAGCTTGCCAAGATTCTTTTCAACAAGCTGCATTGCCGCCTGAGTGCATTCAATGCTCATCAAAGGGTCAAAAATTATCCAGCCTGTATCACCTTTGATAAGAGTAAGGTTTGCCATATCATAACCTCTGACCTGATATATGTTTTCACAAACCTTAAAAAGGCCGTAGGCGTGGTTGTTTTTAGTGTTTTCCCAGAGGCTTGGATTTACGGTATCGGGACATTCTTCATAATTGTTCACAAAGCTGTATGCCTTCTGGCTCCAGATAACTTTTCCGTCAGCATCCTTGAGTTCAAGTTCTTCGGGCGCATCTATAAGTCCCTTTACAGCAAATTCATATTCCGTTTTATCTTCAAAATCAAGCTCGGAATAAATTGCAGAATTAATCTTTACCGTCTGCTCCGTAGCCGCTTTTGTGTCTGCACTCAAACCAAGCTCGGCAACCATATCGGCATCTTTTGTGTCGCAGGCAGCAAAAGCAAACAGCATTGCCGCTGCGAGAATTAATGATAACGCTTTTTTCATACACTTACCTCACTTTTTATTTCTCTGTCGCCTTTTTTGAAAAGCTTTCTGAAACCTTCAATCACAACGCAGACACCAAGAATAATAATCAGTGTTGCAAACACAAGCTGAAGTACATCGCCGAAAATGTCTGTGCTTGAAGACATAATCAGTGCCGTTGCCTTGTTGTAAACCGTCATGCCTAAAGCTGTGAAAGTTACAGCAAGCATTGCGCCGAGAGGAATATACATAAACCATCTTACCTTTTTACTCCTCTTGAGGAACACCGCACATGCAAGGAACGCAAATACAGACAAAAGCTGATTTGATGCGCCAAAAAGTGCCCAGATGTTTTTATAGCCCACAAGAGTAAGAGCGTATGCAAGCACAAGGGTAATAATTGTCGCAAAATACTTATTTGTAAGCACCTTTCTGACCTTACCCATGTTTTCATCAGTTATAGAATCGTCAAGAAAAAGCTCCTGGAATGACAGTCTGCCGACACGGGCAACAGAGTCAAGGGAAGTCAGCGCAAAGGCAGAAATTGAAAGAGTGATAAGAGTATAAACTATATCAGAGGGTAAACCGAGAGTTGTAAGGAATCCTGAAACTGCACCTGCAAAAACCTGTGCGGGAGTATTCCAGCCCTGTGCAGCCGCTTCACCGCTTGCAAAAGAAGCAACCGCAATGAGAGCGATTACGGCAAGCATACTTTCAAGAAGCATTGAGCCGAAAGATACGGGAAGCATATCTTTTTCATTCTTAATCTGCTTTGATGCCGTACCCGAAGAAACCAATGAATGAAAACCCGAAACAGCACCACAGGCAATAGTAACAAAAAGGATGGGGAAAAGATAGCTGCCGTCAACCTCAAATCCCACAAATGCAGGCAGATTAATCTGAGGATTTGCAACAAACACGCCAATAACTGCCGCAACTATCATTACAACAAGCAGATAGCTGTTGAGATAATCTCTCGGCTGCAAAAGAATCCATACAGGCACAACGGATGCAATAAAAATATAAACAAAAACAAAAATGTGCCATACATCAAGAGAAAGAAACATAGGAAATTTCAGACCGATAATTATAGATGCAACAAGCATTACAATTGCAACGGCGGTATTTACGGCTGTCGGCAATTTGGCATATTTGAGGATAAGACCGAGAACAACCGCAAACACTATAAACATCACCGATGTGGTTGCTACGGAACCGTTTGCCGTTATGTTTGCACTCTGCACACCGTCAGTTACGGTAAAGCCCATAAAAGTGCCGGCCACTATATCGGCAAATGCCGCAACAACAAGGATGCAGAAAAGCCAACAGAAAAGCAGAAACATCTTTTTTCCTGTTTTGCCGATATATTTTTCAATTATGTAGCCGATGCTTCTGCCTTTGTTTCTGACAGAGGCATACATAGCTGCAAAATCCTGAACAGCACCGAAAAATACACCGCCGATAAGTACCCAAAGCAATACGGGCACCCAGCCGAATATGGCTGCCTGAATCGGTCCGTTGATAGGACCTGCACCTGCGATTGAAGCAAACTGATGGCCGAAAACAACGCTCTTGGGTGCAGGCTCATAGTCCACGCCGTCACGCTGCTCGTAAGCCGGAGTTTTTCTTTTGGGGTCTACTCCCCATTTTTTTGCAATCCACCTGCCGTACAGAATATATGACAAAAGCAAGACAGCAAGAGAGATTATCATAATGGTAATGCCGTTCATAATTTCCTCCTTGGGTCAGTTTTCAAGTTTCATAAAACTGTTAATGAACCATTCCGCAGTCACATATGCTTTCAATTCTGAAAAGATGAATGAAAAATGCTGCAATCGACCAGAAGAATCCTAGAATTCCGTCCTTGTGGCATATATGCTCGCACTCTGTGATAACGGGTTCTTCGTCAACAATCGCTATTCTGCCGTCACCGTCGGGGTTGCCGTATTTTTCGGCAGTTATTTTTCCGCCGAGGGTTTCCGTGAAATATTTGATAAGCATTTCGGAATCGCAAGGAAGTCCTTCCTGCTGAAGAACTCTTGCGCCGTCAAGCATTGTAAGTCCGTCGCCGCCCTGAAGAAGCACATAAGTGCTGCCTGTGAGTGAATACTTCTTGTCAAGATCAACGGGTTCGCTGCCGATGCAGACATTCTGAACACGGCGTTCCATTGTTTCGTCAACTTCGATAAAATTACCAAGCTGATCGGTAATAACGGGAGTTTCTCTGTATGTGTGGATTTCGAATGTCATACCCGAAACCTGGAAAAAGCTGCCGAGTTCTTCGGGGCACTTGCGGGCACCGTGCTCAAGTATGTCAATAATCTGCTGACCCGTAACCTCAAGAACGCACATATTGTTGTTGAATGCATTCACATCCATAAGGATCTTTCTTGTTACGTTTCCGACCTCAACCTCAGCACGGATACCGCCGCCGTTAGCTATTGCAACGTCAGAACCCGTTACCGCACGGTAAGCATCGGCAACAAAATCACCCGCATTGGTTTCTCTCTTTCTGACGGCTCTGCTCGAATCGGAATCATAGATAATAAGATTTGCTTCGGATGTGCCTATTTCTTCAAAAAGATATGCTATATCTTCGTTGTAACCGTCGATTTTTTCCTTAACGGCGCTGTAAGCCGATTTTGCGTCTGACGACATTGTTTCAATATCAACATTATCGGGATTTATAAGTTCAAAGCTTTTGTTGTTGCCGCTGATTGTGAGCACCCCGAAGTTTGCAAACTTCGCACCCGTTGATGTAAGGAAAACATCTTCGTTATTTTTGTTTTTGTAGACGGCTTTTTCCGTTGTTTCATGGGAATGAGCGTCAATGAAACAGTCTATACCGTCGGTATTTGCAATGATATCGCTTGATTTCCAACCGTCATTCGAACCGATAATTCCCGCATGACCTACCGCAACAACATAATCCGCACCGCCATTAATCGCTTTGTCAACGCTATCCTGAATGTTGCTGTAAAGGTCTTCGTTTGTCAATCCGCCGGGATAAACGGGAAATCCGTAAATAAAATTACCGCTTTCATCCTTGAAATATTCGGGAGTTGTTGAAGTGACTGTATCCGGAGTTGAAATGCCAACAAAAGCAATTTGATAAGCTCCGAAATCTTCAACAGCATAGGGTTTAAGAACAGGCGTATTGGAGGTCAGATTATAAAAATTGGAGCTGATATAATCATATTCCGCCTTGTTTTGTGCAAGGTCAAGGAACACCTCCATGCCATAATCAAATTCGTGGTTGCCGGGCACAGCATAGTCATAGCCGACTGCGTTCATAATATCAACTATAGCTTCGCCTTCGGTTGTTGAACCGATAACCTCGCCTTGAATTGCATCGCCTGCATCAACGGTGATAACATTCTTGCCCTGAGCAACAAGCTCCGCTCTGTAAGCTGCAAGCACCGCATAATCCTCAATTGCGCAGTGAACGTCGTTTGTATAAAGAATAACCGTTTCCTTTTCCGCTGCAAAAGCAAACGGAAGCGTTGCAGCAATCATTATAACTGCAAGAGTAACTGATAAAAACTTTTTCATTTGTTTAGCCTCAACTTTTATTATGTTTCAAAGGTCTGTTTGCCTGAAATCCATTGTTAACAACACAGCATCTAACACTTGGAACAGAGTTCAATTTTAATCCGTTGGCTATGATATTATATTCAGATTTTTGGGGTAATTGTCAGCTCAGGGAAGAGCCAGTTGAGCGAAAATATCCAAATAATTTTATGAACAATGTTGCCAAAGAAAACGATAACGGGATAGAAAATCTTGTCGATTGTTGATGTGTGCTGTGCTTCTTCGGTTTCGGTTGCTCCGCAAACGGGACAGCTTCTTGTTTTTGTTCCGTTTTTAAAGCATTTTCCGTCTTCATTATAAACCCATTCTCCCCAACTATGGTCCTGAGTTTCGGATGCATGACAGCCTTCCGTAAGGCATTTTCTTTCGTGGCAGCAATGCTCGGCGCATTCCGTCCACTCGCTCCAGTTATGTCCGTTTGCATCGGTATAATCAGAAATGTAGGTATGGTTGCAGACGGTGCAGACATATGTTGTGTAACCGCCTTCGGTGCAGGTCGAAGCTTTTGCGGTTTTTGCATAATCGCAATTGTTTGTTTCAATAACCATGCAGTTGAGACAGGTTCTTGAATGTGTACCGTTGTTTGCGCAATGCCATTCCGAGAAAGTATGACCGACAGCGGCAATGCCTTTCTTATCAATGATATGATCGCAACGGGTGCATACAAGATGCTCCTCGCCCTTGTTTTCACAAGTTGCTTCAATAAACATTATCCACGTGCCTTCTGTATGGCCTAGTGCAGGAATGGTCTGAGTTGCGATTGCACCCTTGCATACCGTACAGCTCTGAACTTTTTCTCCTTCGTTTTCACAACCGGGCTCGCTTACGGTTACCCATTCTCCCGCCTGGTGATCGTGGGGATTGATAACAACGGGGTCGCCGATAAGAGCACCGCAAAGGGCACAAGCTTGCTGCATAAGACCGCTCTGAGTGCAGCTTGAGGGCTGCGTGATTTCCCATTTGCCCGGAATATGAGCCTCTTTTTCTATTCTTCTTGTTTCAAGAACAGTTCCGCATACTGTGCAGGTTTTTTCTTCTTTGCCGTATTTTGAACAGGTTGCTTCTTCAACGGTAAGCCACTGAGCGCTGTGACCCGTTGCAGCAATTTCTTTTTTGCCGATGATTTCACCGCAGGAATCGCAACGAAGAATTTCTTCGCCTGCCTGAGTGCAGGTTGGATTAACCGAAACAACGTAGGTTTCACCCGAATGACCGTTGGGTTCAACAGTCTCCGTGCCTACCGCCTCATTGCATACCGAACAGAACAGAGTTTTTTCGCCGTTTTCGGTGCAGGTTGCCTTTAAGGTTGTAACAGCAAAGGTTTTGCCGTGACCCATTGCGGGAATTGCTTCGGTCTCATAGCATACGCCGCAGACCGAGCAGAATTTGCCCTTAAGACCGTCAACAACGCAGGTTGCGGATTTGATAACTTCTTCATAACCGAGTTTATGGGTATGAAGAGTAATTTCCTTTGTTTCAAGAGCTTCGTTGCACTTTGAGCAATAGCGGCTCATCTGACCGCCATGGTCAACGGTTGCTTCAAAATCAACTTTCCACACACCGTCGTCGTGACCAAGCGCTTTAACGGCTCTTGAATCAATTACGGTTTCGCAGTCTGTGCATACAAGGATTTCTTCGCCTGCCTCGGTGCAAGTGGGTGCAACAGATTTTAACCATACTCCGTCGGTATGACCGTTTGCCGGAATTTCTTTTGTGCCAACAAGCATACCGCAATCTTTGCAATAAAGTTTTTCTTCACCTGCGGTTACGCAGCCGGGCAAAATCGAGGTTTCGGCAACGGTTTCGCCGTGACCGGTTTTTTCAGTCTGCTCGGTTGCATACATTGCATCGCAGATTTTACAGAAAATGCCTTTTTCGCCGTACTGCGTGCAGGTTGCGGGATTTATAATTTTTTCATAGCCTTTTTCGTGGTTATGAAGCACTATTGCTTTTGTTTCAAGAATATCGCCGCATTTTGTGCAATATCTTGACATCTGACCGTCGTGCTCTGCGGTTGCTTCAAAATCAACCTTCCAGATGCCGTCATCGTGACCCGTTGCCTCGGTTTCCTCACTGCTTATTGCCGCACCGCATACTCCGCAGGTGGTAACAACAGAGCCGTTTTCGGTACAGGAGGCGGAACTTGAAACAACCATATGTGTATGCTCGGTTTTCTCAAGAATTCTTGTTTCCATCTGAATGCCGCAGGTAAGGCAATTCTTAACCTGAGCACCTTCCATAAAGCAGGTTGCGGGAATGGTTGTTACCCAGTCACCTGCAATGCAGTTGTGATTTTCGCCCGTATTGGTAACGCAGATTTTAACTATGGGATATGTGGATAAATCCGCATTGGTGATATATTTTGTTTCCTCGTCAACATCTGTGTATGTTTTTTCGTCAATATTGAAACGCACGTAATAATCGCCGATTTCGTTGGCGGTTAAAATCTGAGTATAAGAGGTTCTTTCAATGGTTATGCCCATCTCGTTTGTTACGGGATTGCCGTTTGCATCACAAACAGACCAAGAGCCTCTAAGAGGAAGATATCCGTGATAAGGAACACCGTACTGATTGAAGCCCTGAGTGCTGATATCAAGAAGGTCAATTGAGCCGCCCTTTGCAAGGCTGTAAGCGGTAGTGCTGCCTGCAGTTACAATCTTAAGGTTATAGAGAGGCTTGATATCCGTAATCCTTGTTTCAACGCCGTTCTGTTTCATAGTAAGCGTTGCGCCTGCGGCAGAAAGAGGAATGTTTCCGCAAATCCAGTTGACACATTCTCTGACACTCTTATCGGTGTCTTTCTGTTTTGCATCAATTATTGTTTTCCAGTCAATGCCTTTCTTGTTATCATCCGAGCTGTGATAATACTGGCTTTCTTCGAAAGAAGGCATATCTGCATACTGAATTGCTCTCTTGTTGAGGTTTTCTGTTGCGGTTATGCCCTTGACAGTTTCGGATGAACCGAAAACTGTGCATACCGAACCGATCTTAGGGGTCAGACCCGAAATCAAGTTTGTGCCGTTGATACCGATTACGGCAACTTTATATGTGATATAAACAGGGCAGTCATAATCAAGAACAATTTCGGACTCGGTTTTCTGCTGAGACATACCGATTTTTGTGTGTGCAGGCAGAGAAATCTGAGCAGTTGCGGTTTTGGATGTTGATTCGGTAAGTGACTTTGTTTCACTGTAAGCCGTGGAAATTGTATCCTGAGTGGTGAAGCCGTAATTCATACTCGCTCCCATTTTAAGTCCGATTTTAGGAAAACCTAAACCGAGATTGACACCCACTCCGACCGAGTGACCGTAAGTATGAGATTTTGTGCTCTGCATAGAGTTTGAAACCGAAACGGAATTCGACTCGGAAAAGCTGATTGATGTGCTTGCACTTGCACGGGAAGGGTTGGTGGTATAGCTTACAAAAGCTTCGCCCGTTGACGATGTATTATATTTAACGCCGGGGGCACCTGCGTCACTCGCATCATCCAGTGTGTCGTAGCCTTCCGCCGCCGTTATGAATTCCACTCCTTCAGCAACAAAAGGAATAAGCTCAAAATCATAGAAAGCAAGCGCAAAGGCACTGCATCCCGATGTTCCGAATGTGGAGACAGACGATGCAACAGAAGCTATTACGGGTTTGCCGTTGCCGTCATCTGCAATATCGAATCCTGTTTTGCTGCCCGTTGCTTTTTCAAGGAACGTTTCGGAATCATATGACGAAAGACCGTCAATACAGATAAGATCCGCCATCTTTTTCTGAACAGCTTCAAGGCTTGAAAAATATGTAAGACCCGTTGATTCGTTTAATCCGCTGCCAACCAGCTCATCAAGCGAACCTTCTTTAATCCCTTCGGTTTTGCTGAGCACATCTATCAGGTCCATTGAACCGTCGTACACAGGATTTTTTTCTGTAAAAAACGCATCAAACATAGTGTCGTTCACGCCATCACTTACTGCGTAACCCGAACCGTGGCCTGCATCCTCAAATATATGAGACGCAATTGTCGCCCATGTTTTAACAGCAGAAGCGCCTTCATATTCTTTTGTCAAAGCATGAATATAGAATTCAGGAACCTTCTGGTCATCATCAAGCATACCGCCGTCAGCAATGTCAAAATAACGGATGCCGTCATCCATAAGTACGCTTTTGAGTCCTGTTCTTTTTCCGTCTGTATAAATATATTCCGGTGTTACAGCCAGAGCGTTAAGTCCGATTGAAACAACGCTTGAAGCAACAATCAATAATACAAGTATCACAGAAAGAACTTTTTTTGCTGTTTTTTTCATTTTGTTACCTCCGATTTTATTTGACTGCTCTTAAAGCAGGGGTCTGCCATTCATTATTTACAACGGTTTCTTCAGGCATATAAATTCTCAATACAAGGTGGAATTCACCCTGAAGAACGGGAAGCCAGTTTGACTCATTTCCTTCGGGCTTTTCAGCCTGAATATATATATCCAGCGAACCGTCCTCGTTATAAGTAACATCGCTCCTGTCGTTGATGCAGTATCTGTCGATTTCGTTATCAATAAGGAAATTGTTTGAGCTGTCATACGCCGTTACCGACCAGAAGCCGTTGCCCTCAACGGGCGGAAGCTCATCCTTTTCAAAATGAAGAATGTATTTATTGCTGCCGTTGAGTCTGTTGCCGTCTGAATCAACGTCGGTTTTGGGATAAACCGCAACAGAAACAGGGTTTGCACCAAGACCGAAAACAGAAATAAATGCACGGTAAGCATATTCCGTTCCGAATTCGGCAATCGGCTTGCCCATATAAGACCAGTTGCCGTTCTTTGTGAAAAACTTAAGAGATTGCTTTGTTGCTGTTTCAACGATACCCGAAACAAGAGTTTGCCAGATTTCTGCGGCATCATCTCCGAAAACCGAACTGTTGAATTCAAGACCGGGTCCGACATTTATCTTTGCAATTTCCGCCATCATCGGAGCATCTGCTTGTGTTGGCAGATTATCTTTCATAAGAGCGTTTGCTCTGTCAAAATATTGCTGCATTGAAAGCTTCATAACGTGTTCCGACGGAATAAAATCATTTTTTTCATTATATGTACCGTCGGGATATTCATCGGTTTTGCCCGATTCAAGCTGGCTGAGAGTATACGTATTCATCATATTCTGAATCGCGTGAACATTTGGCTCGTCTTCCTTATCAAAGCAAATCGTTCTGATGATTATCCAGCCCATTGAGGTCGGATATTCAATCTGTTTCATGCCGTCGGGTATTTTGCCGTCAAAACCGACGCCCGTTAGAATGAACTTTTCGCTTTCGTTTTCAAAATCTGACGCATTGATAATGTCAACACAGTTTGTATAGGCATCGAGAAGCTGGGCGGTGCAGAATCTTTCTGTTTTCGGAAGCTCGATTACTACCGCATCCTGTGAAAGGTCGAGCATCATCTGAGAATAAATCGTGTCAACGTTAGGTGTAACAACGTTTTTGAACTCTGCGGTTGCAAGGGCTTCAGCGTGGATGAAGCGGTTTGCTGGAGCTTTTGCGTTGGTAACCTCAACCGAATTGGTTGCTGCGGTAACCGTTGCATCCGTCATCATAAGAGGGAGAGTAAAAATATATGCCTTTTCAAGAAGCGATGCTTTTTCTTCTTCGGTCAGCGTGACGGGTTTTTCCGTTTTTACACAGCCGAATGCGCCGAGCATAAAAGAGGAGCACAAAACCAGCGAAAGAATTTTGCGGATATTTCTCATACGCAATCAGTTCCTTTCTGTTCAGATTATATAATAATCAAGCATAAAGCCTGCACTTTCACCTGCAATGCGAAGTGAAATATAACCGTTCGGATTTTCAAGCACATATGTCTGAGTCAATTCATTAAGCTCAAATTCATGAACGATTCTGTCGTCTTCAAGCAGAACTATTTTAAAATTGCCGTAATCAACCCTTGCATGATTGATTGTGATTTCCAAGCGGTTGCTCCATATATTCGTTCCGTAAAGCTCTTCAACACCCGTAAACTTATCCGAAGAATAAGTAACTGTGTTTGATATTGCATCAGTTGATTTTTTCAGACCCATTGCTCCTACATCACGGTTTATTATGTTTGAATCTGTAATTGTCTGCAATCTGAAATTATCAGCACCGTTGGTGTCTTCAATATGCTCCAAATCGTTGCTCAGAAACCATACGGCACAAACTGCCACAATAACAACCGCACCGATAATTGTAAGTATCTTTTTGGTTTTTTCATTTAATTTCATAAACAACACTCCTCGATATTCAAATTATAGACTTTACCTTATAAGTATAACATAAAAATTTTTATTTGTGGAGTATTTTGTCAAATTTGACCGTTTTTGCGCCAAATTTTACAAAATGGGAATATATTTTTTGTGTGACATAATAATATTCGCAGAGCAATACTGTGTGCATTCTCTCAACTGACCCTAAATGGATTCTTCTCTCTGACCTTCTGTGGAGTATCGTTCGTAGATAACTGCTTTCAATCATCTGTCACCCCCTCAGAACTCAGAAGTTTCAGAAGAGTTGCCTTGATTTTAAAAATATTCGGATAACAAAAATGCTTGTCAACAGAGATTTTTCTGTCGGCAAGCATTTATTTTTGTTATTTATATTAATCACAAATCTGCTGTTTTACGCTTTGGCAAGCAGGGCAAGTGGGTACCCACTTTTACAAAGTGATTCATCTTAGTCACATCACCATTGACATTTATTCCGTTTGCAACTAAAATTATATTATCCAAAGCGAAAGGAACGAATGCTATGCTCAATATTGCTGTGTGCGATGATGAACTGATTGAAATTGAATATCTGACATCGCTCACGCAGGAGTGGGCAAAGGCAACCAAAACCGCCGTAAACATTTCGGGTTTTGCGAGTGCGGAAGCGTGTCTTTTCAAGTATGAGGAAGACAAAAACTTCGATATTCTTCTGCTCGATATTCAGATGAAAGCGATGGACGGTATTGAGCTTGCCGAAAAAATCCGTGAAAGCAACAACAGCGTGCAGATTGTTTTTATAACCGGTTTTCCCGATTATATCTCCCGTGGATATGATGTTTCGGCACTTCATTATCTGATTAAACCCGTTGAGAAAGAAAAGCTTTTTGAGGTTCTTTCAAAGGCTTGTGACAACCTGAAGAAAGAAGAAAAATTCATTCTGCTTTCGGTTGATAATGAAAGCCTCAAAATTAATCTTAAAGATATAATCTATGTTGAAGCCTTCGGACATTCGAGCAATGTTGTTTGCGAAAACGGCGAATACAATGTTAAGCTCCCGATTTCGGATATTGCCAAAATGCTTGATAAGAGCTTCATTCAATGTCACCGTTCATACATAGCTAATATTCAGCATATTTCAAGAATTAGCAAAACAGATTTAGTCTTTGATAACGGCAAAAGCATTCCCGTTTCAAGGCGAATGTATAACGATGTAAATATGGCTTTCATCAATTTTTACAGAGGTATTAATCAATGAATCACTGGATTATTACCGCAGCGGTTGCAGGTGTTTTGCTTGCAACAGTTCTGGCGGTTGTTTTCACAAAAAGATATATCCGCAACTTTACGGACAAGCGTATTGCCGAATATCAGAATGACCTTATCACAAAGCATTGCGAGGAAGTTCAGAATATTTATAAAACAATGCGTGGTTGGCGTCACGATTATAAAAATCACATTCAGGTTATGCGTGCATCACTTGAAATGGGCAATCTCACCGAGCTCGGCAACTATCTCGGCGAACTTACTGTTGACCTCAACACAGTTGATACGGTTGTTAAAACAGGTAATGTTATGGCAGATGCCATTCTCAACAGTAAACTTGCACTCTGTAAAGCAAGAAATATTCCTTATGAGGTTACTGCAACAATCCCCGAAGAGTGCAGTGTTAATGATGTTGAACTCTGTGTAATCATTGGCAATTTGCTTGATAATGCTATGGAAGCCTGCGAAAAAATTGTGGACAAATCAAAGAGATTTATCCGGGTTTATATAGGAGTTTTCAAAGAGCAGCTT
>JAZNRJ010000017.1:0-4888 GCA_045590675.1 Acutalibacteraceae bacterium | reverse complement strand
GGTTGTTATACCTTTATAGTATTTTTTCATACGCTACAACTCTTTTCAATAAAACTGTATAAGTCAATTAAACCATAATTAATATAATAATTCAAGTTTTAGTGTTAAAATATTTTACAATGATAATTATTGTAAATAGGTTTTAGATATCCATACTACTAAAAAACAAATTGAGAGATATCATAAGGTCATTCTCATACTTATGGCGGAGAGCAAGGGTAGTTGATAGTATTATTTATGCCGTACCACGCTTGCTACTGCTTGTTTGTTAATATACGTTAGTGTAATCCCACGCCCTAAAAACAGTCCACCGGACTGTTTTCTTAACAGGCTTCCGAATCCCTTCCTCTCTTTTTTGCAAAAAAATATGAGAGATATCGGATGATATCTCTCATTTTTATGGCGGAGAGCAAGGGATTCGAACCCTCGAAGCCGTTTTAGCGACTTACACGATTTCCAATCGTGCTCCTTCGACCAGCTCGGACAACTCTCCATAAGTCAACAGTCAGGATTTTACACTATTTTTTTAAAAAAATCAAGCCCTATTTTAAACTTTTTAAAAAATTTTTAATAAGTATATTCTTGAAACAGCAGGTTAATTTGTTAATCGTAGGGGGCGTCCCTGTAAAAAGTTAAATCAATTAAGTTGTATGTTACTTTTGTCAGCCTGCTTCGTTCAAACTGCCGGCATAGTTTGCTTTTATTATTTGCATTATGTAAAATCTCTCACAACGCTCCACGCCTCAATCAGCTTTTCTAATTTCCAGCTTGCGTTGGCGGGGGAGGTTGATGGCAGGCAGAGGGCTTCTCTGCCTATAGTGTCACGGATATATTTGTTGTAATACTTTTCTGCTGTTTTGCCGTTGACGAAAATCTGCTTAATGTCAGCGCTTTTAAGAATTACCGTCAGGTCGTTTGCAACAACGTTTTTAATACTGCTGTCGGAGCTGCCCGTAATGTCGCACGAAGCAATCACGTCCCACAGTGCAATGTGATTCTTATGAAGCAGTCTGCTTTTTTCTTCAATAGTAACAGGTGTTTCTTCATCCGTTACGGCGGCAATTACTTTCCAAAATCTGTTTTGCGGGTGTCCGTAGAAAAACATCTCCTCACGGGATTTTACCGACGGAAAGCTGCCGAGAATAAGCACTTTTGAATTTTCATCATATAGAGGCGGAAAAGGGTGTTGCGGCATAGTTATATACTCCTCATAAATTCTTCAACCTGTTTTCTTGTTTTCTGAACAACGGTTTTGTCCTTATATTTCTCTGCAATTTCAGCATAAAACTTTCGTCTTTCCTTGTTCCTGCAACCGAACAAAATGAACTTTACAAACCACCAATTCATGTCGTTTTTATATCCTTCTTGCCTGCGTGCCTTTGTGCGTTTTAAAGCACGGAAAAAGCAGGTTGTTCTCGGCAGAAGAAGCAAAATTATTTTGTCTGCTGTTTCCAATCGTTCATCTATCAGCAGATATGTGTAGTATCCGTCAATTATCCAAGCATCTTTTTCCATAAAATCTGCAACTTTAGGTAGTATAAGTGAATCGTCAACAGGCTTCCATTCTTTGTCCCACTTGATATCGTCAAGGTGAAGGACAGGGATATTTTTATTTTTGCCTATGTAATCGGATAGATATGTTTTACCGCTGCCTGCATAGCCTAAAATTGCTATTTTCATTTAGCTACCTCATCCAAGCTGTAAATATATTTGAATGCAATTTTATCACAGGAGTCGCTTTCCTGACCTTCGAGTTCTTCTTTCAACGAGTTTTCTTTATCAATGATGAACCATATTGTGTTGCATCCGTATTCAGCCGCTGTCGGCATAAAAACATCGGCAACCCATTTTGTATCGTCGGGATGATTTTCAAAACCTGTGCGTGTGTCTGCAACATAGTTGCACTTGTGCTCTTTGATTATTTCAAGTGCATAGTAAAGTGGCTCACGGTAGTTATCAAAGGAACAAAACTTCTTCCATTTTACAAACACAACATTGTAGTTTTCTTCGTAATGCACTTCACAGAATTCGGATTTATACATACTGTTATCTCCTTAACAGAAATAATTTTTGTTATAGCGAAAACAAGTCAACATATTTTATTGAAATACATTCGTCATTTTTAAAAGTAAATTCAACGATCCAAGGCATAACGGTGCGTATTCTTTCGAAATCTTCATATCCGAATGATTTATCATAGTAGTTGATTATTGTACTCAAAGCTGTGCCGTGACTGCCGATTGCAATGTTTTTGCCTTCGTATTTTTCAAGGACATTGTTTAATGCGGAAATATTCCTGTTTTGAACTTCGTTTAAACTTTCGCCGTCAGACAATTTATAATCAAAATCATCCCATTGAGCTTTGCTGAAAGCAGTAAAATCCTCAATCCAAATACTATCCACCTTGCGTTCGCTGAAATCATTAATGATTTCTATCTTCAAGCCCTTATTGTCGGCAAAGTGTGCAACAGTATCAACAGCTCTTTTGTATGGGCTTGATAAAACAACATCAATATTTTTATCCGACAAAAACTGCGTAACAAGTTCTCTGTCGACCATTCCTTTGGCAGACAGTTCTCTTGACATATCATCACGGTTATTATAATTCGGTTCAGCGTGTCTGACGAAATAAACTTTAGTCATAATCATATTTCCTTTTATATCCTAACGACTCAATTACTTTTAACATAGCATAATTATCAGGCATTGTAGAGCAAGTTGCCGTTCTTCCTTGTTCCAATATTTTTCGTGTAACAAAAGAAACAATTTCTTTAGACAAGCCTTTGTTACGGTAATTCAAAGCCGTTTTTACATCAGCAGCTTCCCATGCGGCATCACTGTATCTTTCAATTGCACAGCGGGCAACAGGTTTATCATCAATGAATAAAAGATAATACTCTGTACCTTCATTAAGCCAGCTTTTCCAATCTTTTTTGGATGCACCTTTAAAGAACAACCTTTTATGTATCGGCTTGCATAGTCTGAGATGTTTGTTGAATGAATGTCTGTTTGCAAGTTCTATTTTATGATTTAACTTGTATTCTTTAAGTTCTGAAATGTTGTTAATCTCAAATATAATTTCTTCCGGATTGCACATAGTTTCACCTTATTTCACAGCAAATGTAGCAACATACTGCGGATAATATTTGCCGATTATGTTTCCGCCTTCTGGGTCACGGTCTTCATATAATGCTTTGAGAGTAAATCCTGCTTTAAGCTGACCGCCGATTTGTTCATCGAGAGTGTGGCTGAACTGAACGCCGTCGCCGTTTGCAATCATTTTCTCAAGCCGTACCTTCGGCATTTTGAGAGGATTGAACGGCAGGGGATTGACCACTTTCAACGGGTCATCTTCTTCAAATAAATAGTCAATGCCGTTATCAAGACCCGAAAGCAATCTGCCGCCCTTTTTGAGCACACGGTAACACTCGTTCCAAACGTGATAAACATCTTCAACATAGTTGTTTGAAACGGGATGAAAAATCAAATCAAAGCTTTCATCTTCAAAGGGGAGCGTTTTTGACATATCACCCTTGACGATTGTGATATTGTATCCTTCTCTTTCGGACACCATTTTCTCTGCTTCAAGCTGCCTGTCGGAATAATCAAATATAGTACAACCCGCCCCGAGCTTTGAAAGCACGGGCATCTGCTGACCGCCGCCGCTTGCAAGTCCCAACACTTTTTTGCCTTTCAAATCACCAAGCCATTCGTGAGGAACAGCAATGCAGGGCGTGAGAATAACAGAATAATTGTCAGCAGTAATTTTCTCGTATTCTTCGTGACTTATGGGCAAGGTGTATTCGCAGCCTTCATCAGCCCACGAATCCCAAGTTTCTGAATTTATTTTAGTGTAGTCAATCATAATATCACCTTTACAAATCAAACTTTTCTTTTATCATATTCGCAACAACATCGGGTGTTAAGTTTGAGTTATCAATCTTAATATAATTCGGGAATGTTATTTCACCGTCATAGCTTTCAGTGCGGTATTTTTTATCGGTATCAAGCAAGTCTTTTCTTGCAAAATCAAGATTTCGCTTTGATGGTTTATTGTTAAGACGGTTTTCTGTTGAGTTCCTTTCAAGTCTTATCTCTTGTGAAGCAACAAGTTCAACATAATAAACTTCTGCACCCTGTTCTTTGAATAAATTGGAAACATAATTTATGTAATCCCAATCGCCTTGGTGGTCGAAAGCCCAGACATAGGTGAATATCATTCCGTAATTGTTGCTCTTTGAAAACTCTTCAAAGAAAACCTGTCGTAATCTATTGACTGTTTTCCCCTCGTAATATCCGAATATTTCTATTACCGGCTCAATAGTCATATGATTGTGAAATAATTTAAGGTCGGTAATCTTTGTGAGTTCTTGCCCGACAGTCATTTTACCGACAGCTAAATTACCAAATATTATAACTAATTTCATAGTACCAAATCCTTTAAATCAAATTCTTTCAACGAAATCAATCAACTGTTTCAGATTTTGTATCGTCCATTCGTCATTGTTTTCTCCGCTTCGGTCAAGATGAAATGCTGTAAAACCTTGTTCTCTTGCGCCGTCGGCTTCATCTTTGCAATCGTCAACAAATATGCTTTCTTCGGCGGTAACCCCCTGTGATTTGAGCGCAGCACCAAAAATAATCGGGCTCGGTTTGCCTGCACCGACTAATGAGCTTGCAGTAAATGACGAGAAATATTTTGCAATACCAAGCTGTTGCAATGTGAATTCAAGCGACGGTGAGGTGTCGCTTATAACTCCCATTTTGTAGCCACGGCTTTTGAAATACTCAAGCACCTCTATAGTTTCAGGGAACAAAGCTCTGTCACCGTTGCACCAAAGCTCATTCAGAAGACAATCCGATTTTTCTTCAACGTTTTCTGTCACAC
>JAZNRJ010000016.1:0-12561 GCA_045590675.1 Acutalibacteraceae bacterium | reverse complement strand
ACCTCCTTGATGTTTTAGTTGTGTGGTCGGCAAACCACTTCTACTATATCAAGGAGCTTTTTTCTTGTCTACGTCTCCTCTCGCTTAAAGCTTTTTTATCCCCCTGGCAGAGCCAGGGGTTCTCTTTGTTACAAACAAAAGTTAAGAGCTAACTGATTTTGATGTCAGTTAGCTCTTTTGTTTTTACTGTTCAGCATCAAATCTTATTCAGATTCCACAATCACTATAACATTGTCGGTTTCGGTTTTCAAATCAATCTCAGCATTTTCGGTGCTTTCTTCCGATTTTTGAATAACGAACTTACAAAAAACATCTTCCATCACTTCATTCAATTCAAAAACAATCTCATCTTCGCCCTGTTCTTTTTCGGGAAGATTTTCAGGAAGGTTTTCTGGAATAACAATTTCAACAATACTTGTTTTTCCATTCTCGTCTGTTATCGGCTTATAATTAAACGTTGCTTCGATTTCTTTACCGTTAACTACAACACTGATTTTATCGGTTATCTCTTTGCTGAGTTCAATGACTTTTTCGCCAATCGCCCCGTCCGTTGCGGCATTTGCGGTAAGCATAGCTGCTGCAACCATAATAAGAACGGCAAACACCACAGCAAGAGCTTTAAAAGAGTATCTTTTCTTTGTTGATGCCATATTCAAAATCCTTTCTTTAATTTCGTCAGACGGCTCAACACCTGAAAAAGAACTGATATATTTTTCTTTATTCGTCATTCCAATCATCTCCAAGCTGAATTTTCAACTGTTCCCTTGCCCGGCACAGTCTTGTTTTAACCGCAGATTGTTTGATATTGAGCATATCGGCAATCTCTTTGATTGGCATATCCTCGTAATAAAACAGATGGATTACCGTCCGCAGTTTTTTAGGCAGCGACATAACGGCGTTGAATAAATCCTCACTTTTATCGCTTTCAAAAGAATATGTTGCAACGTAA
The DNA here is from genome assembly GCA_045590675.1 of Acutalibacteraceae bacterium. Taxonomy (GTDB): domain Bacteria; phylum Bacillota; class Clostridia; order Oscillospirales; family Acutalibacteraceae; genus CAG-177. The sequence goes on along the minus strand of JAZNRJ010000016.1, from coordinate 11,612 downwards.
TCCTCAAAATCTGCACTCTTTTTTCTGAACGCACTTTTAAGAAGATTTTTGCTTTCATTCACCGTAACCGAAGTAAGCCATTTATCAATATGTTCGTCATCCGTAAACTCTGTTTTTGTTTTCAACAGTTTCATAAAAGAGTTTTGAAGAATATCCTCTGCATCATATTGATTTGCCGTGAACGAAAGTGCAATCAGAAACAACCGTTTATTATTTCTTTTGAACACTCGCTCGAAATCGTTACTATCCATTAAATCACCACCGCTTGAAAGGTCCTTTCACTATTATAACAATTCAAAACAGATAAAGGTTACATAATTTTGAAAAATTTTCAAGAACTGTAAAAAACACAAAAATCCGAATAGCAGCAGTTCAAATGAACTCTGCATCATTTGGACTGTTTCTATCGGATAACGATCTCACTTTTACGGCTGTAGAGCCGAAGAAAAATTACAAAAACCATACTATTTTCACAGAAAGAAGGTATTTATGAAAACAGGTTTAAAGAAACGTCAGAAACACACGGAAATCTACTTCAATGAAGAAAGTCCGCTCGTAGAAATTTACACTCACAACACCAACCTTAAAAACCGTCTTACGGAGTATGCGGAGAAATATCCCGAGTATTGCCGACAGTTCGACGACGATGAACAAGGCGGATTAAGATTTGAAATCGAAAAAGGCAGATTCGGTTTCAGACTGACTGCACCCTACTCCGATGAACGGAGAGCAAAATCAAGCGAAAATGCAAAACAGAATGGAATACACAGGAGGTAATTTATAATGAAAAAATTTATTATTGATGAAAAAACAGGTCTCGCATACACACTCGTCGGTGATTATTACATTCCGAACATAACCCTTCCCGAAGCCGATAAACGTCCAATCGGAATATGGGGCAGAAAACGTCTCGCATACCTCAAAGAGCATCACCCGGCACTTTACAACAGACTCGTTCTCCGTTGCAAACTGCACAGTCACCTTGCCGATGTGAACGAGCAGGCAACCGAAAGGCTTGACCGACTCATTGAGCAGATGGCAAAAGCCGAAGGTGTGAACGAAAGGCTGAAAATCAAAGACCAGATGCTGTGGGTTGCCCGAATGAACAACATCCGCAACCGTGCCGAAGAAATCATCCACGTTGAGCTGATTTATGATTAAAATATAACTGCAGAAATAATCTTTACGGAGGTTTATAAAATGTCAGGATTCATCAAAGAATTCTATTATGGTAACATTGAACCGCAGGAATTCAGTCCCGAACTTGCCGCAAAATTAAAATCAAAGCTGAATGCACTTGTTGAAAATGAAAAAGCTCTTGATTCAACATTAAAAGGCGAAGAAAAAGACTTATTTCTGAAATATGTAAATGCACACAATGAGTTTCTTGCAGTCAGCATCACAGACAGTTTCATCTCAGGCTTCCGCCTCGGCGCAAGGTTTACTTACGATACGTTTGCTGAAGGTAACAGTTAAACCATAATAAAACGTTAAGCGTCAGGGAGATTCATTTCTTTCTGCCGCCATTTTCTAAAAGTTATTCTTTGAAATCCATTGACAATTATCTATATGTCGCATATAATACATATAGATAAACATCTATGGGTGGTGAGATTTAAAATGGATGAAAGAAAAATGGCATTGATATTCAAAGCCTTTTGTGATGAAAACCGTATCCGCATTTTGAAGATGCTGACAAGCGGTGAAAAGTGTGCCTGCAAAATTCTTGACGAACTTAATGTTACACAGCCTACTCTGTCACATCATATGAAAATACTTTGCGATTCGGGTATTGTGGTTGGTCGCAAAGAAGGTAAATGGATGCACTATTCCATTTCATCTGAAGGCGTAGAGTGTGCAGTTAAATATCTGCAAACCCTGACAACTCTTGACGGCACAGATGAAAGCAAGCCGTGTTGTGAAAAGTAATTCGATACTTTTCCGCACGGCATATTCTAAAACTTATGTATAGATACATTTCTATATGTTTATATGAAAGGAGATTTTTATGAGTGTATTAAAAACGACTTGGGATTTCTTTCAAAATGAAATCCTTGGAATGCAATGGCTGAACAGGCTTATTGCAACAATCTTAAATGCTTGCGGTTTAGATACTTCAAGCAGAATCGGCGGAAGTATTCAGTTCTTTATCTACGATACCATAAAAATTATGGTGCTACTCGGTGTTCTGATTTTGATTATCTCGTATATTCAAAGTTATTTTCCGCCCGAAAGAACGAAAAAGATACTCGGCAGATTTCACGGCATAGGCGCAAATATCATAGCCGCTTTGCTCGGTACAGTAACTCCGTTCTGTTCCTGTTCGTCTATTCCGTTATTTATCGGATTTACAAGTGCAGGACTTCCGCTTGGCGTAACATTCTCATTCTTGATTTCTTCGCCTATGGTTGACCTTGGAAGCCTTGTTTTGCTGATGAGTATTTTCGGTTGGAAGGTTGCCGTTATTTATGTAATCATCGGTCTGATTATCGCTGTTGTCGGCGGTACACTGATTGAAAAACTTCATCTTGAAAATCAGGTTGAAGAATATATCCGAAACGGTAAATCACTTGATGTTCCGCAGGAAGAATTACACTTCAAAGACCGTATCAAATATGCGTGGGAACAGGTTGTTTCTACTGCGAAAAAAGTTGCTCCCTATGTTCTTGTCGGTGTAGGTATCGGTGCGATTATTCACAATTGGATTCCCGAAGATTTCATCGTTAAGGTACTCGGTGACAATAATCCGTTTGGTGTAGTTCTTGCAACGGTTGGAGGTGTACCGATGTATGCTGATATTTTCGGTGCGATTCCTATTGCCGAAGCGTTGCTTGCAAAGGGTGCGTTGCTCGGTGTTGTACTCTCCTTTATGATGGGTGTTACCACTCTGTCCTTGCCCTCAATTATTATGCTCCGTAAGGCTGTAAAACCGAAACTACTTGGTATTTTTGTTGCGATATGCACCATTGGTATAATCATTGTCGGTTATTTCTTTAACGTAATACAAAACTTTATTATTTAATTTTGGAGGTATCATTATGGCACTGTTTAAATTCGGAAAGAAAAAAGAAGAAAAGAAATCATCTTGCTATTGTTGTTCATCGGAAAACACTGCTGAAATTCGCTGTAATTCTGACGGTGAAATCAAAAGCATTAAAGTTTTAGGTGCAGGCTGCAAAGCTTGTCATGAGCAATATGAATACACAAAAGAAGCTGTTAAAAATATGGGGTTATCGCTTGAGGTTGAGTATATAACCGATATGGCAAAAGTTATGGAATACGGCGTTATGAGTATGCCTGCCATTGTTGTTAATGAAAAGGTTGTTGCAATGGGAAAAGTTTTAAAGGTGGCTGAGGTCGAAAAATTGCTATATAAATTGATTTTTTAAATTAAAGATATTCAATCATAATATTTAGCGGCAGGGAGATTCATTCTCTCCGCCGTTTTTGTCATTTTATGCCGTAATATTGCACAAGTTATACTGTTCCATATTGTGAAAAAGGTAGAATATTGAAAAAATATAAAACTTTTTGCGTAACAAATCGCAATTTTTGTCATATATATAATGGAGTATTTGTAAATCTCTTCTCGGCAGGTATCTTCTTAAACTCTAAAATTTTAGAGAATTTGAAATTTAATTTAGTTTTCGCTTTATTTTTTATTGCAAAAACTAATCTGAATTGATATAATATATGAGTATAATTTTATTCAATTCAGAGGTGTAATTATGGCTGTAAGTTACAAAAAATTATGGAAGCTCCTGATTGACCGTGATATGAAGAAAAAAGACCTTGCTGTCATTGCAGATATAAGCAATTATACCGTAACAAAAATGAGCAAGGGCGAAAACGTTACCGTTGAAACCCTAGGCAAAATTTGTGCTGCCCTGGGTTGCGGTGTTGACGATATTATGGAATTTATCCCCGAAGAATGAAAGTGAGGTGCGGATAATGGCTCTTGAAAACAAATTAGGAATTACAAGCTCTCCTGAACTTGCCGAAGCTGAAGAAAGAATAAGCAAGAAAAAGGCTATCGAGCTTTTTGAAAACGGCACTCTTGACAAACTTGAAGCAGGCAAATTCGCATCTCTTAAAGCGATTCATAAATATCTGTTTGATGATATTTATACCTTTGCCGGTGAAGTTCGCAAAGTTAACATTGCAAAAGGCAATTTCCGTTTTGCACCCGTAATGTATCTTGAAGCGGCACTCGATAACATTGATAAAATGCCACAGTCAACCTTTGATGAAATCATTGAAAAGTATGTTGAAATGAATATCGCCCACCCTTTCCGTGAGGGTAACGGCAGAAGCACCCGAATCTGGCTTGACTGTATTCTCAAAAAAGAGATAGGTATGGTTATTGATTGGAGTCAGGTTGACAAAGAAGATTATCTTCTCGCTATGGAACGCAGTCCTATTAAAGATATCGAAATCAAGCATATTCTCAAAAACGCTTTAACCGATAAGGTCAATGACCGTGCGGTTTACACGAATGGCATTGACCATAGCTACTATTACGAAGGTTATAACAACATTTAAGACAGAAGAACTTTAATTTTATTTGCAACAGGTATTTGTGTTGACAGTTTCAAACTTTAGACTTATAATTAATAAATAAATATAAGATTTTAAGAGGTGCATTATGGCAACTGTAAAACTTGTTTTAGCCTTTTTCCTTTCAATATTTCAGGTTCTTTCGCCTGTAGCGGCACTTGTTGTGAATTTGGGCGAAAGCAGATTTTTCTGTGAGTGGTCGGCAACGGATGAATTCACATCTGATTATTGTGCAAAAATTGAAAAGAACCCCGACAAAGATTTCATCATTCTTAACCTTGCCGATATCCAGCTTAAAGATGATTTGGTTTATGAAGAACAAGGGCAAAAAACAGCAGAGATGATTGACAACCTTGTCAAGGAAACTGAGCCTGATCTCATCACTCTGACGGGTGACAACGCTTGGGGCACAATTGCATATATCAAGCTTATCAATCAGATTGACAGTTACGGTATCCCCTGGGCACCTGTTATGGGTAATCACGACGGTCAGTGCTGCATAAATGAATTTTGGGCAGCTTATCTTCTTTTCAAGGCCGAAAACTGCCTTTTTGAGTTTGGCCCCCAAAATATGGGCTATGGCAACTATATCATAAACATTACCGAAAACGAAAGAATTATCCACACGCTTTTTATGGTTGACACTCATAACAACGCAGAATTTTCTCTTGAAGACGGCTCAACAGTAAGCGGTTACGATCATCTTTGGGATAACCAAATTGAGTGGTATAAATGGGCCGTTAACGGGATTTCTGAAATTGAGGGCAAAACTGTTGAAAGTTCGGTTTTTATGCACATCCCTGTTTATGAATACAAAGATGCATGGTTAAATGCATATGGCAGCAATGAGCCCGGAACTCTTGACCCCAAGCTTGCGCCCAAAGCACTTGGTCTTCGCGGCGAAGACGTATGCTGCTCACCTGTTAACAACGGTTTTTTTGATGTTTGCAAAGAACTCGGAAGCACTAAAAATATGTTTGCAGGTCACGATCACTCAAATAATTTTCAAATTTATTATGAGGGCATCAGACTCAACTACACACTCAAAACCGGATACGGTGCTTATTATACCGAAGGTCTTACCGGCGGAACGGTAATATCAATTGACTCCGACGGTACGGCATATGCAGAGCATTGCTATATGTCAAACTGATAAAACGGTAAAAACTATCTTTCGCTGTTATCTCAAAGCAAAAAGCAACAACTGAAGCAGCGACCCTTTATAAGGAATTTAAGTCTTAAAAGGGATGTTTGGCAGATAACTGCGTAAAAAATGCTCATCGGTTTGTTAAACAACAAAAAACTCACATCCTGCCTAAGCCTTGAAGCTAAAAGCGGTGTTGTTGATGTTTCGGGATATACTGTTAAATGTTTTGGTTATTATAGTAAACACATAAAAGATAATCCCCGGCTGAGCCGGGGATTAATTTTTTCAAATTTGTATAAAATTAATATCAGATATCAAATTTATCTGCATCATATTTTGTGCAGGGATAGTTTGCAACTCCGTTTTCATCGGGGAATGGCGAAAGATTGTCGTTTTCGTATGCTTTTCTTTCTTCTTCGTTTGAAAAATCGGGAATTTTATATTCCGCACCGTTGTGAAGGCTGCTTCTCCAGCCGAGAATTGCAACAGCTGACATTGCGCATGAACGATATGCGTTGAAATAAGGCTGTCTGCCTTCAAGGATACAACTAAGGAATTCGTGAGCTACATAGTAGTCGCCGCCCGAATGGCCGCACTGTCTTGCCTTATCCTTATCGAAGGGATAACCGACAGTTGAAACCTTTTCTTTTTCAACGCCTTCAGGGATTTCCCAATCGTTATAAACAATGCGGATTTTGCCTTCATCGCCTCTTACCGTTTCAGCGCTACCCTTAGCACAGGCGAATCTGTACCAGTTGCCGTGGCCGCCGAATTTTGCCCAGCCTGTAATTCTTGCAACCGCGCCTCTGCTCATTGTGCAAAGCATAATTGATGCAACATCTTTGATGGGTTCACCCTCTCGCTCCTGACGCATTCCGTCAGTATAAACACTTCTTGCATTAACAGAAACCGGAATATCGTTTGTAACTCTCATAAGAGGTGCAAATGAATGGCTCAGATAGAATCCTGAAGGCATAAGTGCACGCCAATGGGTTGTTGTGGGTGTGTAATGAACATATTCCTCGTGGCTCATCGGATGAACATACTCACCCTCGCAGTAAAGAGCTTCACCGAGAGTGCCGCCCTGATAGATTTCAGTAAGCTTGCTTATGACAGCAAAATAAGCGTAGTTTTCGGCAAGCATATAAATTGCGCCGCTTTTTTCCGATGCACGGCAGATAGCTACACATTCAGCCATAGTAACTGCAGGCATTGTTTCACTGAGAACGTGAATACCTTTTTCAAGAGCGATAACTGCATATTTTGCGTGCTGATGGAAAAAGTTTGTGAGCACAACTGCATCAAGCCCGCTTTCGATAAATTCATCAAAATCTTTGAAATATTTTGTTTCTTCACAGCAGTATTTTGAAATTCCTTCGTATGTGCTTTCGTCATAGTCGCAAACTGCACTGATATACGCTTTTTCGGTAAGGGTAAGGCCCTGAGCGATTCCGCAGCCTCTTCTGGCTCCGAAAATACCTATTTTTAATTTTTTATCCATAACATTGCCTCCTCTGATAGGGTTTTATTAATTTTAGCACTTTGAGGTCGTAAAATCAATATAAAAATAAAGAATATGAAACTAATAATATTAGATATATTATGATTCATCAACAGCAAAACTGTCAAAAAATGAAAGTTTTCCGTTTTCAAATTCAAATTCAAACCAATCATCATATCCGTTTGGATAACTCGTATTTTTCTTGACAGAAACAATAACCTTACAAGAAGTAAATCTTTCTCCGCCTGATTCTATATATTCAATTGAATGCGGATACAAACCAAAAGAACAAAGTTCTTTCATAACATAAGTTTCGTCATCGCCAATTTTAAAATACTGTCCCTCAGAGATTCTTTTCATTTTATCTTGTTTTATATATGGGTTCACACAGTCATATGAAAAATTGATATTCAAATTTCTGTGGTATTCGTTATTATTTTCACCAAAATAGAAACTTGCAGTCATATTATCACTGCGACCTTTTCTGTAATAACCCTCTAAATAAGAAATATTTGTAGTAAAATATTCATATCCAAGGTCAACCAGTATTTCTTTCAGTTCTTCGTCTGTTTTATCAAGCGGATTTGACTTTATAAATACATCGTCAAGTTCATATATTGTTTTCTCCGCTAACTTAGAGCCAAGACGGTCTTCTGGAAAAAATCCTTTGTAGTAATTAACCGCTGTACTAACACCTGACAAAGCAATAGAAAAAGCCAAAAATATCGTGATAAAAAATCTTGAATTTTTCTTTGAAACAGGTCTAAAAACTTTTGCTTTTTTTGAAAAAACAATGGCAATAACTGAAATAATAATGTTAATGGGAATCATCAGCAAACCAATATTATTCATTGCGTTATAAAAATCATTTGAATCAAAGATATCCGCAAAATACTGCGGAAGCGTTGAAAACCCTAAAATTATAGGCATAGCAAAAGGAACTGCATCTCCCATTGACATTGAAAATATCACAGTCAATATGATTAACGCAATATTCCAAATAATAATGAAAATGGCAGGTTTCAGCTTTTTTCTTGTGAAAGATGTATAAAGCAGCCAAAAATTAACGAAATAATATGCAGCACTGAAAAGGCCAAACAAAAAATGAGCGGCACCTTGAGATAATCCCAAAAATCTCAAAACTTCTTGTCCTCCGATGCCAATCAAAAAGAACGCCGCAAACAATATAATAACCAACAAAGTATTTATTGTTGACTTTTTTATCCTTCTGTTTATAAATTTATCAATCTGTTCCGAGAAAGAGAATTCATCGTCAGAGGAAGGCAAAAGCGGAGCAGGTTCCGATACGATCTTTTCATCAAAATATTCCATCAAAACAGCAAACTTTTCAATATCATTTTCAATTTCCTGCATCTCGCTGTGAGAAAGATTACCTTTTTTATATTCTTCAAATTTATCTTTGTAACTCATTTTTGTTCCTCCTCTATTAATTTTTTAAGTCTTTCTCTTGCACGTGAAGCAATTACCCTGACCGCTGAATATGAAAGACCGGTTATCGCTGCAATTTCATACTGCTTAAACCCGGAAAAATAATGCAAAGTTATTACTTTACGTTCATTTTCCTCAAGTTTTTGAATGCATCGGTAAAGTAACTGATATTCTTCTGCCGCAATCAATCTGTCAGTAAAAGAAAAATCAATTATTTCTGTATGTGTTTCAATATCAGAATACCGCTTTTTCTCTCTGAAATAATCGTAAGTAAGGTTAGATGCAACTTTGTAAAGCCAAGGTAAAACAGAGCTGCAGTTTTCAGGTAATGAAACAATGGCTTTTACAAAGGTTTCTTGTGTCAAATCTTCTGCAATATGCTTATTATGACACATTGAAAAAATATAAAGAAAAATTCTTTTATTATGCTCCTGATATATTTTTTCAATATTGTTATTTGCCATCGCCTCACCTCCCTGCATAAACATAACGGATATTGGCAACAAATTGTTACATATAAACGCAAATTTTCACAAATTTATAATACATAAAAAAAACAAAATTTTCAAGACTGTTGCTTTTGCACGCAGCACATATCAAAACCCAACAAATAACAATAAAATAACCCTTGGATTATCCCAAGGGTTGTTTTGCTTTATTCTAAGCTGATACATCAAAAATTATAATCGGGCTTTACTATCTTTCCGGTTGTTGATGCTTCAACAATTGCAAGGCAGACAGCAACAGTTTTTGCACCTTCTCTGGCATCGGTCAAAATATCTTTGTCGTTAAGAATTGCATCGGCAAAAACTTCAAATTCCTTAACCGCATTATGGTTGTTGACTTCCACTTCAATTATTTCCGGCTCTTTTGTAACCTGGTTTTCATCAACGGTAAAAAGAGTCATTGTGGGTGAAGTGTTGTCGCATATAAGAGTACCCTTTGTTCCGTAAATAACCGTTCTCATTGTGTAATCACGTTTACAGCCGGTTGAAACAAACACCTTGCCTGCAAGATTTTCATCAAATTTCATAACTGCTATTGTTGCATCGTTATATGTAACGTGAGGCAAAAGCTTATGCGTTCCGTAAGCAAAAACCTCCTGAGGGTCGCCTGCAAGCCATCTGAGCAAATCAACAGCGTGGCATCCGCCGCCGATAACGCCGTGACGCTTCGGGTCTGCTCGCCAATGTGCCGAGCCGTCAGCGTTCTCGACGATGTGCATATAGTCGTGAGCGTATTCGGATTCAACAAAATAAAGCTCGCCGATTGTACCTGCATCTATGATTTCCTTTGCCTTTTCGAAGGAGGGTGTGAAACGGCAGATCTGACCGACCATAAACTTACAGCCGGATTTGTCCGCAGCTCTGACGATTTCCTCAACATCCTCACGGGTAAGTGCAAGGGGCTTTTCACAAAGAACGTGCTTTCCTGCGGCAAGAAGCTCACAGCAAACCTGCTTGTGCTGCTGGTCGGGAATTGCAACAGTTACGACATCGATATCCTTAACGAGTAAATCCTTATAGTCCAAAAATCTTTTTTCTTCGGGAATGCCGTATCTTTCACCCGCAAAGCGGAGGTTTTCGGGGTCACAGTCACAGATAGCTGCGATTTCAGCACCGTAGTTCATAGCGCCCTCAACATGGGACATACCGAACTTCATACCGATATTACCTACTACTAATTTCTGTTCCATAATAAATCTCCTTTTTTCAAAACTAACAGGAATATTTTACAACAAACAAGGCTGATAATCAAGATGTAACGTAATTTTTACCACCCGAAACATTGCGCCGTGCTCTTGATTTTATTTGAGAAATAATGTATACTCACAATATATGTATAATGAGGTAGTTCAGGCTTATGAAAAAGACTTTTAATAAAATACCTGTCTTGCCCGTGTCGCATCAGGTTACCTGGTGGATTTGCAGAGGATTGATTTTCGTCTGGGGCGTTGTAATGCTCTTTTCGGGCTACACAACGGAATTTCTCGAGGCAGTTTTCGGAATAATCTTCACTCATCTGTGGGATTTGTTTCAGTGGCTCGGCGGAAAGACCTTCATAACTCAGGTTCCGTACAGACTGCAGACGATGCTCAACGTTCTTTTGTGCTTTGCAATCGTTGTCGGAACAACAATCAACAAGTTCACCACGCTCGATATTATTGATATTCCCGAGCATTTTATGTCGGGCTATATCGCGACGGCGGGCAGCTATGAGCTGGCAATCATAATCCAGCAGAAGCGCCCGAAGGATAAGGTGCTCAGCCCTGCACTCGCGGCGATGTTTGCGCTCGCTTTCGGTGTTATGCTTCTTGTCGGCTGGGAGTTTTATGAGTTCACTATGGACAGGCTTTACGGTCTTAACCTTCAGCGCACCGCCTTTGACACAGAGGCAGGTCTTATTGATACAATGGTTGACCTTATCGTCGGCGCGTGCGGTTCAATCCTTTCAATGTTTGTAACGGCATTCAGTAAGAATAAAAAGAGGAAGAAAGAAAATGAGCAGTAAAACAACAAGAATTATCGCGCTTGTGCTTGCAGGCATTATTGCGCTCGGCTCACTTGTCGGTGCAATTACTGCATTGCTCGGTTGAGAAATTTAATGAATACAAAAGAAAGAGGTGAGTGATTTGATAAAAAGCAAGAGATTTGTTGCGCTTATGCTGGCGGTCGTGATGTTCGTCGGTATGGCGGCTTCGTCCTTTGCATATAACGACAATTACCCGAACACTCACCGTAACACGGGACAGCATATCGCTGACCTTATCGCGGTTGCGAGAACGCAGATGGGATACAAGGAGCTTAATACCTCAACGGGCTTCCCGATTGCGCCGAATGCAAGCGCGGGTTATACAAAATACGGCGCATCCTTCGGTGACCCGATGGGTGAATGGTGTGCTTACTTCGTTTCGTGGTGCGCGTCGCAGGCGGGAATTCCGACCTCAATCGTTCCGCG
>JAZNRJ010000015.1:0-36915 GCA_045590675.1 Acutalibacteraceae bacterium | reverse complement strand
GATGAAGTCACGAGATTTGAAAATCCGCATAATTATTATGTTGACCTTTCACAGCTTCTCTGGGATATGAAGCAGGAGCTTCTTCGTAAAAACGGCAAATAATTCGGAGGTGTATGTATGATAAAGGAATTCATGGATAAGGATTTTTTGCTTTATAATGAACCCTCGGTAAAAATGTTTGAAGCGGCGGACAAAATGCCGATTTTTGACTGGCACTGCCATCTTTCACCCAAAGAAATATATGAAAATGCACAGCCTGCCGACATTGCGTGGCTCTGGCTTGCAGGCAACCATTATAAATGGCGTGCAATGCGCTCCTGCGGCGTTGATGAAAAATATATAACCGGCGATGCAAGCGGCTATGAAAAATTCAAGGCTTTTGCGGCAATTATGCCTGCTCTTATAGGCAACCCGATGTATCATTGGTGCCACCTTGAGCTTCGCCGCTATTTCGGAATTTATGATATTCTTAATGCCGACACAGCCGACGACATCTGGAACAGAGCCAATGCGGCAATCGCACAGGGCGGCTTTACACCCAGAGAGCTTATTGAAAAATCAAACGTTTCACATCTTTGCACAACTGACGACCCTGCAGACAGCTTGGAATTTCACGTTCTTCTGGCAAAGGAAGAAAACTTTAACTGTAAGGTTCTGCCTGCATTCAGACCCGATAAGGCTCTCGGCATTGAACTGCCGTCATGGAGACCATGGCTTGATGCAATGGCAAAAACCGCAGGCAAAGATATTGACAGCTTTGCAACTCTTTGCGATGTTCTTGCGGAAAGAATTGACTTTTTTGCATCTCTCGGCTGCTGTGCAAGTGACCACGCTTTTGCCTATGTACCCTATGAAGAGGCAAGCGAAGAAGAGCTTGAAGCTATATTTGAAAAAGTGAGAGACGGCGGCGAAGCAACCGTTGTTGAAGCAGATAAATTCAAAACAGCTCTCCTCGGATTCCTCGCAGAAAAATACTATGAAAAAGGCTTTGTTATGGAGCTTCATATCGGCCCGATGAGAAACAACAACACCCTTATGTTTAACAAAATCGGCCCCGATGCAGGCTTTGACTCAATTGATGACCGCGAAATCGCTCAGAAGCTTTCACGCTTCCTTGATTCGCTTGCAGTAAAAGAAAAACTGCCCAAAACAGTTCTGTTTACGCTTAATCCCAAGGATAACTACGTTCTCGGAACAATGCTTGGCAATTTCCAGAATTCCGATGCCGAAAGCAAAATCCAGTTCGGTTCTGCCTGGTGGTTCAACGATAATATTGACGGTATGCGAGAACAGATGAAGGCACTCGGCAATCTTGGTGCACTCGGCAAATTTGTTGGTATGGTAACGGATTCACGTTCATTCCTTTCATATCCCAGGCACGAATATTTCCGCAGAATAGTTTGCGGTCTTCTTGGTGATATGGTTGAAAAGGGACTTTACCCCTATGATGAAAAAACAATCTGCAAAATTGCAGAAGATATTGCCTATAAAAACGCTTATAAATATTTTGGTATAAATTAAGAAAGGGTGAATCAGATGTCAAAATATGTTCTTGCACTCGACCAGGGCACAACCAGCTCACGAGCCATTCTTTTTGATAAAAAAGGTAACATTGTAAGCAAGGCTCAGAATGAATTTGAGCAGATTTATCCTCAGGCAGGTTGGGTTGAGCACGACCCACTCGCCATTCTTTACAGCCAGTTTCAGGCGGTTGCTTCCTGCCTTATGCAGGGTCAGATTAAACCCAGCGAAATTGCAGGTATAGGCATAACAAACCAAAGAGAAACAACCGTTCTTTGGGACAGAAAAACAGGCAAACCTGTTTATAACGCTATTGTTTGGCAGTGCAGAAGAACTGCCGAGCTTTGCGAAGAGCTTAAGGCACAAGGCCTTGAGGAATATATAAAAGATAAAACGGGCCTTTTGATTGACGCTTATTTTTCAGCAACAAAAATCAAATGGATTCTTGATAATGTTCCAAACGCAAGAAAACTTGCAGACGAAGGCAATCTCCTTTTCGGAACAATTGAAACCTGGCTTATCTGGAATCTTACCGGCGGCAGTGTTCATGTTACCGACTATTCAAACGCATCAAGAACAATGCTTTTTGATGTTGATAATCTTTGCTGGGATAAATTTCTTTGCGATAAGCTTGGCATTCCTATGTCAATTCTGCCTGAACCCGTTCCTTCAAGCAAGGTTTACGGCAGAGTTGCAAAGGGTATACTCGGTCTGGAAGCTCTTGAGGGTATTCCGATTTGCGGTGCAATCGGCGACCAGCCGGCAGCTCTTTTCGGTCAGTGCTGTTTTGAACCGGGTCAGGCTAAGAATACTTACGGAACGGGTTGCTTCTTGCTTATGAATACGGGCGAACAGAGAGTAAAATCAAAGAACAATCTTCTCACCGGCGTTGCCTGGGGCATAGGTGATAAGGTTGAGTATGCTATTGAAGGTTCAGCTTTCAATGCAGGCTCGGTTATCAAATGGCTGCGTGATGAACTCCATATGATTGATTCGGCAAGCCGATGTGATGAGCTTGCTGAGAGTGTGACCGATGCAAACGGAATTTATTTCGTTCCGGCATTCACAGGTCTCGGTGCACCTTATTGGGATATGTATGCAAGAGGATGTCTTGTTGGTCTTACAAGAGGCGTTAACAGAGCCCATATCGCAAGAAGCGTTCTTGAAGCAATTACATATCAGATGACGGATTTGCTTGAAGCTATGAAATCTGATTCGGGCATTGAGTTTACCGAGCTCAGAGTTGACGGAGGTGCAAGTGTAAGCAATATTATGCTCCAGATTCAAGCGGATATGATAAGATGCAACGTTGACAGGCCCAAGAATGTTGAAACAACGGCACTCGGAGCAGCCTATCTTGCAGGCCTTGCCGTAGGCGTTTGGGAAAGCAAGGAAGAAATTCAGCATAACCGAAGCGTTGAAAGAGTTTTCACACCTCAGATGGAAAAGGCGAAGCGTGACGAAATATATACAGGCTGGAAGAGAGCTGTTGAATGCTCCAAAGGCTGGGCAAAATAATATTAATTACATTGAATAATTCACCTTACGGAGAAACATAAATGGACTATATGAAGGAATCCCTGAAACTGCATTATGAGTGGAAGGGCAAGCTTGAAACAAAGACAAGAACAAAGGCATCAAACCGTGAGGAGCTTTCGCTCGCTTATACTCCCGGCGTTGCCGCCCCTTGTCTTGAAATTCAGAAAGATATAAACAAAAGCTATGAACTCACCCGACGTTGGAACACCGTTGCAGTTATAACTGACGGAACGGCGGTACTTGGCCTTGGCGACATCGGCCCCGAAGCAGGTATGCCCGTTATGGAGGGCAAATGTCTGCTTTTCAAGGAATTTGCAGGTATTGATGCAATTCCGCTTTGCATACGCTCAAAGGACACTGATGAAATTGTTAATGCGGTTTCGCTTTTTGCAGGCAGCTTCGGCGGAATTAACCTCGAGGATATTGCTGCTCCCAGATGCTTTGAAATTGAAAGAAAGCTGAAAGAAAAATGCGATATACCAGTTTTTCACGATGACCAACACGGAACAGCTGTTGTTGTTCTTGCTGCTGTGCTCAATGCCCTGAGATTTGTCGGCAAAAAAATAGAGAATTGCACGGTTGCAATGAGCGGTGCAGGTTCGGCAGGCTCTGCAATTGCAAGACTTCTTAATGCTTGCGGTGCGGGCAATATTATAATGAGTGACCGTGAGGGCATAATCTGCAAGGGTCAGGCTCTTTCTCCGGCATTTGACGAACTTGCGGATTTTACCAACAAAAACCGCATAATCGGAACCCTTGCCGATGCAATGAAAGGAGCCGACGTTTTCATCGGTGTTTCTGCCGGCGGAATAGTCAGCGAAGAAATGGTTGCTTCGATGGCTGATAATGCTGTCGTTATGGCAATGGCTAATCCAACACCTGAAATTATGCCCGAACTTTCCAAAAAAGCGGGTGCAGCTGTTGTCGGCACGGGCAGAAGCGATTATCCTAACCAAATCAACAACGTTTTGGCATTCCCCGGAATATTCAGAGGTGCACTTGATGTCAGGGCATCGGATATAACAGAAGAAATGAAGTTAGCTGCCGCTTATGCAATTGCAAATCTTGTGGATGAAGATAAGCTTTCAGCCGATTATATTATCCCTGAAGCATTCGACGAAAGGGTTGGCCCTGCGGTTGCCGCCGCAGTTGCCAAAGCAGCCAAAGATGGTGGAGTTGCACGAATTTAATCCCAAGTTTTTGGCGATTACTTACAAACCTTTGGATAAAACTTAAATTATTTTTAAAATAACTATTGCTTTATTTCGGGGGTTGTGTCATAATATCACCGATAATGGATTATAGTCTCTAACTATAGTCTAAATTAGGATGGCGTTCAGACGCCCACAAATCATTTTGAAGGAGGAAAAAAGAATGTCCAAATTTAAAAGGGCACTCAGCTTGCTGCTTTGCTTAGTTATGCTTTTCAGCACCGTTTCGGTTGCAGCAAGTCTTGTATCCGCAGAAGATGCAACTGCAACTGCAGGTGTATCAAGTGTTAAGAGTTATAGTAAACTCGCATCAGAAAAAAAAGAGTTCATTTATCTTGCAACTGAAGTTTATGAACCCAATGCAGACGGCGACTATGAGCTCACCGACTACTATGTAGACCCCGGTATGAAGCTTAAGGTTCGTGTTTTCCTTAAAACAGACCTTTATATCGGTTCAGGTACAGTCGGTTTTGTTCACGATAACAGAGTCTTTGATATCACAAACGGAACAAACGGATACGAAGCTGCAGTAGCAGGTGTATCCAATAATGAAAACGCTGATGTTGCAAATAACGGTGTAGGCGTAACCTTCAACAGCATGATGCTCAGCAACAGCAACGTTTATAAGGCGGGCAAGCTTGCTCTTCCCAATAAAGTTGTTGGTGACTACACAGTTACACAGGCTGATGTATCAACACATTACACAGGTTATAAGAGAGATACATCATCAACATACTGCTATGAGTTCAATGAAGATGAGTATTTCTATGAGTATTACATTACAGTAAGAGAAGACCTTGCCAACGGTACAAAAGGTCTTATGTGGGCAGATCCCAATACTTACTCAATCTACAAAACAACCAACCCCTCAGCCGGTACAGGTAATGCTCCTTTTGATGTTAGAACATCAACAGATTCCGGCACAAGAGCTACAGCATGTAAGATGCTTAGTGCAACCGGTTACACCCTCGATAACTTCCTTATTGAAGATGCCGAGCATATGTTCACAATCGGTTCAGCAACTCCCAAGAACGTTAACTTCGTTCTTCCTGTATATGCTGAAGACGGTTCAATCGAATCCTATAAGCCTTATACATATGAAGCAACAGGTGAAGAAGGCGACGAAGGCTATATTCCTGCTTTTGAAGGTGTGTTCTCAGACTTAACAAACACAGATGTTGTTCTTCCCACAAATCCTGAACTTGACGGTTATGCATTCAAGGGCTGGGGTCTTGCAGAAACAGATGAAAACGGCAACATTACTTCATTCAGCTCAACCGGTGCAACTGCAATTAAGGTTGGCGATGCAGACGCAACATATGTTGCTATCTTTACTCAGAATCCTACATATGAAGTAACATATGTATATGATGTAAACGGTGAAGAAACAGCTTTCGGCGCAACTGAAAAATTTGAAGAAGGCGAAACATACACCGTTAAAGCAGAATATCCTGCAAAAGAAGGCTACAATTTCCTTGGTTGGTCAACTGCAGAAAACGATGCAGAGAAAATCGTAGCAGGCGAGCAGACAATGGGCAAAGAAGCTGTTAAGTATTATGCAGTTTATGAACTTGGCAAATATAATGTAGTATTTAACGCAAACGGTCTTGGCGCTAAATTCAGCGCAAGCGGCGAACAGACATATACTGTTTCAGCTGATTTCGGTTCAACAGTTACAGCAGAAAACGTTAAAGACACACCCGTCAGAGCCGGTTATGTATTTAACGGCTGGGCAACAGAAAAAGCTGCAACTGAAGGTATCGCAACAAGCGAACTTAGCATTGTTGTTCCCGCAAAAGCAACTTACTTATATGCAACTTGGAAACCCGAAGCATACACAGTTAAGGCTTACTATTCAAAAGAAGCTTATGAAGCAAACGCAACTCCCGACGAAACAATTACACTTGAAGCCGGTGCAACATTCAAGCTTGCAAAAGACTTTGTTGCTCCCGATGGCTACAGATTTGTAAAATGGATTAACGCTGAAACAGGCGAAACATTCTCAACAAGCAAAAACGCAGGTGTTGGTGCATACAAATTAGGCAATGCAACAATCTATCCTGAAGTAACAAAACTTCCCTACTCAGTTACTTACAAGGTATGGGATTATAACACCAACGCTTGGGTAACTCTTAAATCAGATTACACAGAAAAAGCTGAATATACCATCAAAGATTTCAATGATGTAAGAGCAACAATCGATCCTGCTGATATTGCACCCGAAGGTGTTGAACTTGCTCATCCTTTTGCAATGATTAATGATGACGGTACACCCAATAACGGTCTTATAAGCACATATGCCGGTATGTCCTTCAGCGATAAGGATTACGCAGATAAAGCTGACATTGCTTACGGCAAGACCACATATGTACTCGAAGACGGCAAGAGAGTTCCTCAGACTCTTATCAATCTTGCAGATGAAGATGTTGCTGATGATATCACCATCTACATCTATACAAAGGTTAAGTTCAATATCACAGATACAAGAGATGCATTTGATGAAAACGGCAAGTGGCTTGGCGAAAAAGAAACAGTAACAAAGACTTTCTATCCCACAGCTGCAAACTATCATCAGATGGAAATCAGCCGTATCGTTGACAAGGCTACACTTGTAAGCCCTGATGAAGACTATAAGTTCATCAACTTCACAGATGGTAACGGCAACGAAATCGTTCCCGTAGATGAAACAGATACAACCTACACACTCGCTCTTTCAGCAAAGAACGGTTCAAACATTACAATCAACACAAACTTCGGTCCCAAGACATATGTATTCTACTTCCAGACTGAAGGTCTTAACAACATCATCTGCACAGCTGAAGCTTATAAGCTTGGCGACAAGTTTGATCCTGCAACAGCCAAGTTCATTTACCTTAACACAGGCAAAGAAGCTGTTCTTCCCAAGATCGGTGTTGCAGCTGAAGATCAGGCTACACCTATCGACTCAATGGCAGGCCATAAGCTTGTTGGTTGGGAATTCCAGAGAATTACAGGCAAAAACATCAAGTTCCCTGTTGAAATTACTAAGGACTTCCTCGGCTCAACTGTTTACGGCGGCGAAGAAGTTATCCGTATTGCAGCTATGTGGGAAGCTATGCCTTATAAGGCAAACTTCTACTATGAAGTTAACGGTAAAGAAACTCTCCTTACCTCAATGATGGTTAAGGTTGGCACACCTCTTGAACAGTTCGCTCCCATGGACAAAGAAACATTGGCAAAGCTTAACGCTGCTGCTCCCGAAGGCAAGACATTCTTACGTTGGGCACCCAAAGACGGCAGCAACGAAACAGGTATGATTATTGGTGGCAGAGATTATATCGCTGTTTACACAACAATGACATTCGGTGTTTATGTTGACTATAACAACGGCAAGAACCTTGATGAAAACGGCAAGAAGGTTCTTAAGAGATCAGGCAGTGCATCTTACGGTGAAGATGTTGAGTTCGGTGATGCAACATACCAGGCAGCCGGCTTTACAATCAGAACTGAGTCATTTGCATCAACCAACGGCAACCTTCCCTCAGAAACATCTGTATCAACAGGTTGGAAGGTATTCTATGTTGAAAATCCTGACGATCTCAACAAGCCTGAAAATTGGATTGAAGGCTACAATGCTAAGAATGACGGCACAAAGGCATACTCAATTCTTATCTATCAGGCACAGTGGATGGATTACAGTGACTTCCTCTTCAGAGTAAACGACACAGGCGGAAAGCTTTACTGCGCTATCACAAAGGACTTCAAGATCCTTTACTGGAACAATGATAGAGCAGCAACTAAGGAAACAGCTGTTCTCAATCCCAATGAAGATAATATCATCATTCTTTACACTATCTCATTTGATAATGGACTTTCATTCACTCCCTTTGCAGTTAACTCAAGCCTCTTCACAATTGATGGCATAATCGGTCTCTTCAAGGCTCTCGGAAACGCTATCGGCGGCCTCCTTGGCGATTTGTTTGAAGATATCGAACTTCCCTCATTTGACTTTGGCGGCGGTGAAGGCGAAGGCGAAGGCGAAGGCAGCGGTGAAGGTGAAGGCGAAGGCGAAGGCGGCGGAATCTTTGATTTCGACTTCAACATTTCCCTTCCTTGCTAATCTCAGCAGGTTCGGCTTTTTAAAGCTATAATATTTAACAAACCCCGTTCCGGCGAAAGCCGGGGCGGGGTTTTCCTTTTAGATTAAATAAAAAAAGATGAGCTACGCATATAGCAGCATAACTCATCTTATTCATTAATACTAAATTATTTATTAATTTCGATTTTGCCGTAAAGCGATGCACCGGCTGAATCGGAGCGAGGAGCTCTTGCGGGAGCAGAAGATTCTGAGTTTTCAGAACCGTAACGTTTGCCGCCGCGGTTACCGCCTCTGTTGTATCCGCCTTTGTTATAACTGCCACGGTTACCGCTTCTGTTATAGCCGCCTTTGCCGGAATTAAGAGGAGCAACGCCTTCTTCAAGAGTGATAACAACCTTGCGGTCACCGTCGCTGCCAACAGAATGGGAAGTAACGCCTTCAATTTCTTGAACGGTTGTGTGAATAATGCGGCGTTCATAGGGGTTCATAGGTTCAAGAACAACATTTCTGCCGTATTTTCTTACTTTTGATGCGTTTTTACGGGCAAGTGCACGGAGTGTGTTTTCTCTTTTTTCTCTGTAATTACCAACGTTTATTGAAACACGTCTGTATTCGTCAGAGCCTCTGTTGATAACAAGTCTTGTGAGATACTGAATGGCATCAAGAGTTTCACCTCTTCTGCCGATTACCGAACCGTAGTTATCACCGCATTCGATGTTGAAACGAACATCTTCGTCATCAGCTTCAACAGTGATCTCAGCTTCTTCTACGCCAAGGTTTTTAAGAATATTCATAATATAATCCTTTGCTTTTGCAAAGGGATCATCTTCAAATTCGTATGATGCTTTAACCTTTGCCTGCGAGCCGCCGAAAAGACCGAGCAGCTTGGCTTTAGGCATTTCAATAACGTCAAATTTGACATCAGCATCTTCGGGGGCCTCAAGTGCTTTGAGTGCGGCTTCTTTAGCTTCATCAATGCTTGCGCCCATACCGATAGCTTCTTTAATCAAAAAATTCACCACCAAGTAATGTTAAATCAATTATTTTCTTTTTTATTCTTGTTTGCCGCAATTAGTTTAGTGTTTTCTTCTTTAGAGCGGCGTTCGATTGTTTCTTCAATCATAAGTTTAGCAAGCGTCTTTTTGGGGTTATAGAAGTGACCGATTATAACGGTTGAAAGGAAACCGAAAACGCTTGAGGCAATCCAGTATACACCGATACCGATGGGATATTTAACAACAAATACAAGAGAAAGAAGAGGCATACCGAGCATCATACAACCCATCATAGGATTGTTGGCAGCTGCGGGATTTGTGTTCTTTTGCTTGATATGTGAGTGGATACCTGTTAAAAGAGAAGAAATGAACGAAAGAGCAGGAACAATCCAAACAACGCTGGGGAACTTGTGTTCAGAGGGAACTTCACCAAGTGAAATCCCAAAAATCTGGAAGTCAATGTCAGCAATAGCTTTAAGAGTTGATTCTGTGACGCCCTGAAGCTGACCTGCATTGAACATTTCGGTAATAGGTTCAATATATTTAATTACCATAAGTTCCTGAATAATTCCGGTGTTAGTTGAAGCATTTATCGTGTTTACTGCGTTTATGAGGGCTTCAACTTCAGCATCTGCTATACCGAGGAAGTTGCTCAGAGGATAATAGATTGCACCGATAAGTCCGAAAAGAAGAACAAACTGGAAAATCATAGGTCCGCAACCGGCATTCATAGGGTTGTAGCCCTCGCGCTGATAAAGGTTCTGAGTTTCTTCCTGAATCCTTCTTTGGTCACCTGCATATTTTTCTTGAATTTTACGGATTTTTGATTGAATGCGCTGAGTTTTAGCCATGCCCTTTTGCTGGCTGATTGTTGACGGAACCATCAATGCTCTTGAAATAAGAGTGAGCAAAACAATTGAAACAGCGTAATTTCCAAAACCTATGCTTTCATAAATAAGCTTAAGCAGAAAACCGAAAGGTACGCCGAGAAATTCATAAAGTCCGGTCATTTTTCGCCCTCCGTATGTGAGTGTTTCTTTGGCGGCACAGGGTCGTATCCGCCGGGGAATAGGGGATTACATCTTAAAATACGGCATAAAGCCATAAAAGACCCGCGGATTGCTCCGTGAATCTTGATTGCTTCAACGGCGTAATGAGAGCAAGTAGGCTGATACCTGCAGACGGGCGGAAAAAGAGGAGAAATAAAACGCTGATAAAAGCGGATTAACGCAACCAAAACCTTTTTCATTAAGAATCAGCTCCCGTCTGAGCTCTGATAACCCCTAATTGCGACAGGTGCTCTGCCATAACAGGCTCAATGTCGCTGCTTTTAAGTTTTTTTGTTTTGAACCTTGCAACAAAAACAATGTCCCAATTACCGCTGCATTTAGGATATACCGAGGAGAATGCCGCCCGAATAATACGGCGGCATCTGTTTCTCTCTACGGCACTGCCGAGCTTTTTAGAGGTAGTAATACCAACGCGGCAGCCCATACCTTTGTTTTTTACAACATAGGTAACCAAGGCGGGGGATGATTTACCCTTACCCCTGCCGTAAGCACGGTGAAATTCTGTGTTTTGCTTTAAGGTTGTTGCCTTAGGCATCTTAAAACATCCCTCTCAGATTAATAGGAGAGCTGCTTTCTGCCCTTTGCTCTGCGGCGAGCGAGAACCTTGCGGCCGTTTCTGTCAGCCATTCTCTTGCGGAAGCCGTGTTCCATCTTGCGATGACGCTTTTTGGGCTGGTAAGTTCTTTTCATTTTTCTAACCTCCGTTTCACTATTTTTGTGGCCGATTCTCCATCGGCAAAAAACAATCATTGCCTGTCCGCAGCAGCGGAAACAACGACTATTTAAGCATAACAAATCAAGGGTACAGACCCTTAGGAAACCTATTATATAACAGAAAAGGCACATCTGTCAACATTTTTTTATTTTATTTTATTTATACTTGAAAATGGTGGGGGCTTGTGTTATATTATACTATGTATCGTTATCATTAAAATGCCGTATTAGCGGCTTTGGAAAATACAGGAGGAAGAAAACAAATGGATTCCGTTAAAGATATGTGGAATTTGGTGTGTGAACACCTTAAAAGCAGTTTAGGCGATGTTATATTTGATATTTGGATAAAGCCCCTTGAAATTTTAAGTTTTGACGGCATGAAGGTTGAAATTGCTGCGGGTGAATTTGTTAAAAAGATTGTTGAGCAGCAGTTCGGCACTGAAATAAAAGAAGCTTTTAAAGCGGTTGTCGGCCTTGAGGTTCAGGTTGTGTTTATTGATCCTAACGCAGCAGAAAAAGCTGTTCAGAAAGCAACTTCCTTGCAGGCTCAACCCGGATTGAGTATTGAACAGAATACCTTTGACACATTTGTTGTCGGCTCGTCAAACAGATTTGCACATGCAGCAGCTCAGGCGGTTGCGGCAGCTCCGGGTGCAGCATATAACCCGCTGTTCATTTACGGCGATTCAGGTTTAGGCAAAACCCATCTGCTTTGCGCAATCAGCAACGAAATCAAAAAGAAAAAGCCGGATGCGGATATTATTTTTACAAAGGGCGAGGATTTTGTTAATCTTGTAATCGGCGGCATTAATCTCGGCAAAAACCGTATGGATGAAATCCACGAAAAATACAGAAACTGCGATGTTCTGCTTGTTGACGATATTCAGTTTATAGCCGGTAAGCGTTCAACTCAGGAAGAATTTTTCCACACATTCAATGCTCTTACTCAGGACGGCAAGCAGATTGTTCTCACTTCCGACCGCTCGCCCAAAGATATTGATGTTCTTGATGACAGACTCAGAAACCGTTTTGAATGGGGACTTATTGCCGATATTCAGGCTCCCGATATCGAAACAAGAATGGCAATTATCCAACGCAAGGCAAAAACTCTCGGTCTTGAGCTTCCCGATGATGTTGTTCAGTTTGTTGCTGAAAAGATAAAATCCAATATCCGTCAGCTTGAAGGTGCAGTTAAAAAGATTAATGCACTTGTTAACATTGAAGGTGCATCAATAAACGTTATGATGGCTCATTCCGCTATCAAAGATATAATGAATGACAGCCGCCCTGTTGCTTTTGTTGTTAACAAAATTATTGCAGAAACTTCAAGAACCTTCGGAGTTCTTCAGGGTGACATAATTTCAAAGAAGAAAGACGCAAAAACCGCAAAGGCAAGGCAGGTTGCGATTTACATAGTCAGAAAAATGACTGACCTTACCCAAAAAGAAATCAGCGAGTATTTCGGCGGCAGAGACAGAACAACAATTCTCTATTCTGTTGAAGCAATAGCTGCAGAGCTTGAAAGAGACTCTGCACTTCAAAAAACAGTTGATATTATTATGAAAAACGCAAGAGAAGCATAAGCTTTGCTTGCTACTATGCTTTTTGCAATACATTTTATATATAGAGGTACTGTATGGGATTTTTTAAAAAGATTAACCTTGGCCTGAAAAAGACCAGAGACAATATGACAGGAGCAATCAACTCTGCTCTTCACGGCAAAAATGAAATTGACGACGAGTTTTATGAGGATCTTGAAGAAATACTTGTTATGGCAGATGTCGGAGTAAACACTGCAACCGAAATCGTTGAAAAACTCAGAGATTCCGTTTTCAAAAAGGGTCTGCGCAGAGCAAAGGATGTTAAAAAGGAAATCAAAAGCATTGTTTCCGATTTGCTCAGCGGCGGCGAAGATATTGATATGATAACAATTCCCTCTGTTATTCTTGTTATAGGTGTTAACGGAGTAGGCAAAACAACGTCAATCGGAAAAATGGCTTCATATTTCAAGGCTGACGGCAAAAAAGTTATTCTCGGCGCTGCAGATACATTCAGAGCTGCTGCAATTGATCAGCTTGAAATCTGGGCTGATCGCGCAGGCGTTGATATTGTTAAACACAAAGAGGGTGCTGACCCTGCAGCAGTTGTTTATGATACAATTGAGGCAGGCAAAGCAAGAAATGCCGATATAATCATTTGCGATACAGCCGGCAGACTTCACAACAAAAAGAACCTTATGGAAGAGCTTGCCAAGATTTACAGAGTTATTGACCGTCAGCTTCCTTATGCTGACCGTGAAATTCTTCTTGTTCTTGATGCAACAACCGGCCAGAATGCAGTTAACCAGGCAAAAGAGTTCAAGGATGTTGCCGAAATAACAGGCATTATACTCACAAAGCTTGACGGAACAGCCAAGGGCGGCGTTGTTCTTGCTATTAAAAATGACCTTAAAGTTCCCGTTAAGTTTATAGGTGTTGGTGAAGGCATTGATGATTTAAGACCCTTCGATGCAAAAGAATTTGCCGAAGGTTTGTTTGAAGAAGAAAATGACGGAGAATAATAGATATGGATTATATTATTGCAACCCATAATATGAAAAAGCGTGATGAGCTTCAGAGAATTCTTTCTCCTCTCGGCATCCGAGTTTTGCTTGCTGAAGAAGCGGGGATAGAACTTACCGATGTTGAAGAGACAGGCACAACATTTGAAGAGAATGCAATTCTCAAAGCTGAAAGCGGCTGCAAAGAAAGCGGTATGCCCTGCATTGCGGACGATTCGGGCCTTGCCGTTGATTTTCTCGGCGGTGCCCCCGGCGTATATTCGGCAAGATATGCCGGTGAACACGGCAACGATGATGCTAACAATGAAAAGCTTTTCAAGGCTCTTGAAGGTGTTCCCGACGCCGAAAGAGGAGCCGCTTATGTGAGCGTTGTTTGCTGCGTTTATCCCGACGGCAAAAAGCTCCTTGCCAGAGGAGAATGCAGAGGTTATATCGGCTATGAGCTTATAGGCAACGGCGGTTTCGGTTATGACCCGCTTTTCTATCCCGTAGAATATAACGGAGAAAAAACAATGGCTCAGCTTACCGCCGAAGAAAAAGATGCAATCAGCCACAGAGGAAAGGCTGTTCGTGAAATCGCCGCACAGATTGGAGAGATGAATTGATGACAGGCAAAGAAAGAGCTCAGCTCAGAGCACAGGCAAACAGTCTTGAGCCGCTGTTTCAGATAGGTAAGGGCGGAATGTCGGAAGCTCTTGTTGCTCAGACTGCGGATGCATTGAGAAAAAGAGAACTTATAAAATTAAAGGTTTTGCTTGAAAGTGCCCCTGAATCTCCCAGAGTTTTTGCCGATGCGTTGGCAGAGGCAACGGGCAGTGATGTTATCCAGGTTATCGGCGGAAGCATTGTTCTTTATAAAGAAAACCCTGATTTGGGCAAAGAAGAAAAAAAGAAGCCTGCTAAAAAAGGTAAGCCTCTTTCAAAGGTTAAAGCCAAAAGAGCGGCAGCAATGAAAAGGGAAGCTCTTGAGAAAAAACAGAAGAGAGACTTTTATGCAAAGAAGAGAAGTTTTTCCAAAACAGACTCTTCAAAACGCAATTTCAAGTAAATTTAAACAAAAATAAAAAAATTTTTTGAATATTTGCAACAATTTTTGAATATTGACACACTTATATTATGCGTGGTATAATCGCTATCCGGTAATAATTGCCTGCTGAAGCTGTTATTACCGAAAGCGGAGAGGAAAACTGATGAATAAAGACAGCGGCATAAAAATAATAGCTCAAAATAAAAAAGCATACCATGACTATTTTGTTCTTGAAAAACTTGAGGCCGGTATCGAACTTTTCGGTACCGAGGTCAAGTCTGTTCGTCAGGGCAAAATCAACCTCAAAGATTCGTGGTGTTCCGTTAAAGACGGTGAAATGTTTGTTAACGGTATGCATATCAGCCCCTATGAGCAAGGCAACATCTTTAACCGCGACCCATTAAGAGTTAAAAGGTTGCTTCTTCACAAGCGTGAAATTCGCAGGTTTTATTCTCAGGTTAAGCAAGAAGGTCTTTCAATAGTGCCGCTCAGCGTTTACTTTAAAAAAGGCAGAGCCAAGGTTGAAATCGGGCTTTGCAAAGGTAAAAAGCTTTATGATAAGCGTGAGGTTGCTGCTAAAAAGGATGCGCAACGCAATATCGACAGAGCGATGTCAATTCGCAATTCGTAATTCGGAATTAAAATATATGGGGATGAAAGGATTTCGACGGGGAATCCGAGCCCGGATAAGCGAGTAGCGGGGCGGGACCGCTATAAAATCCGTAAATTAAAATTTAAACGACAACAATAAAGTTGCTCTCGCTGCTTAAATAAGCAGCCGTCTCTGCCGGTAGGACTGCGGACCGGTAAGAGGCGTCGATCAGCAGTGAACGTGAATGGGTAACGGCGGATAGCCTGTCATGAACAATCTGTCTACTGAGCGTGTAAGCCTGCCTTTCGGCGTGCACGGGAGGGAATGTTAAAAGAAGGGATACACTCGTAGAAAGTCCCTGCAGAGATTTTTCGGACGCGGTTTCGATTACCGCCATCTCCACCAAGTCAAACCTTGCCTCGCAAGGTTTGACAAATACATAGTGTATATAATAGAGAAGTAATAAATTCAAAGAAAAGAGGGGAAAGCAAATGAAGAAAAATTCAAACGCAATTGTGCTTGCAGTCAGCGTTCTTGCTGTGTGCTTTGTTGCGGTTGCAGCTGTTCTTGTTATAAAGTTCAGCAATTCAAAAATTGACATTCAGACTAATGCTCCTGAAAATGATGCTTCCAACAGTAATAACGCTGTGACCGATTTTATTGAGCAGGTTGCAACAACAACCGGTGAAGCGTTCAGCGAATTAACAGGTGTAACTCTTCCTACTCAGCCTGAAAGCACAGTTGCTGATACTCAGCCTGCAACAAACGAACCTTCGTCAACTCAGGCTCAGTTAACAGAAACTCAGCCGACCGAAGCACCGTCAACGGAAGCTCCGACCGTTCCGCCTACTGAGCACGGAAAAACAGATGTTGAAGATGTTATTCAGTCAACTCCTTCCGGCGATCTTCCCTCGGATATGAGCATTGCAGGCCTTTGGTATCAGGGCTATGATGTTATCGGCAAAAAGCCTTACATATTCAATGATGATAAAGACCCCAACTGTATGCAGGCAAACTTTGGCTATAACTGGCTTTACGATGTTGGTGCAAATCTTATTGACTTCCATATAGATACCTGTAAGCTTCCGTTTGAATATAACGGTAAGCAGTACAGAGTTCAGCTTTGGAAGGGCCAGTATATCTCCGGCGAAATTGGAACTGTCGGCGGTGAAATCGGCCTTTACACAAGAGAAAAAGGCAAGTATTATACCCCCGACCACTACGATTGTGCGCCCAAAAACGAATGGGTTTATATGGAAATGACTTGCTACTGGGATGAAGACGGCAGCGGCAACTATAAATCACAGTTCACAAGAAACTATGACCTTTTCTGGTGGGCAACCGGCTTTGTTGACGGTCAGCTTGCCGATCTCAGAGATACCAACCCCTTAAGAATTCTCGGCAGAATCACATTCAAGGATGTTGAACAAGCAAAAGCTTTTGAAGGAGCTCTTGCCAACAAGGGATTCACTTCCGTTGCAACATTCAGACCCGATGCCCCCGATACTTACAAAAGATACGGCAAGGATGTAATATTCCTTTGGCAATATATCAGGTAATTAAAACAATATAACATAAAGGAGGAACCCAAGATGAACAGTACAACCAAAAAGATTATCATTATTGCAATTGCTGCAATTGTGGTAATCTGTGCAGCAACAGCAGGAATACTTGTTAAAAACGGCATGGATGCCAAAGCAAACAGCGAAACAACTTTGCCTTCAGCAAACAGCGAAGTTCCCACTCAGGACATTCAGGAACCCCAGACTTTTGCCCCTCTCACAACTCCGGTTCCCTCAGAACCCGTCAGTGAAATAGTTTCCAACGTTGTTCAGGCAACTCAGAACGCAGTTAAACCCTTAAAGCCCAACAAGCCTGACACAAATCAGAACGCCGGCGGCAACAACGTTCAGGCATCAAAACCTGCATCGAACAATTCAGGTGAAGCTCCCACCAAGCTTCTCAGCGATATGGAAAATATTGTTGATAATGCAATCGGTGATAACACAGAAAACCCCGCTCTTCTTGGCTATAAGAAGAATATTGAACACGGTTATTATTACACCGATGATAAAGACTGCTGGCAGAAGAATGCAGGTTATAATGAAGTTTATGACCAGATGGCTCCCGTAGCTTGCATGTTCATTGACCAGATTCGCATTCGTTTCACATATGAGCACAAAGACTGGATGATTCAGTTCTGGAAAGGTCAGTACGGCTGGCTTCTTGTTGGTGCTGAAATCGGTGTTTACACAGCTCCTGAAGGAACATATACCGGTGCAACAGGTGATGTTAACCATTACAACTGCGCTGATAAATCAGATTGGCTTAATATGCAGCTTGACTGCTACTGGTCAGAAAACAATACCGGTACATATAAGAAAGTATTTACCAGAGAATACGGTAAGTATTGGTGGGCAACAGGCTTTGTTAAGGGCCAGCTCACAAAATATTCAGCTCCCAGAACAGAGCTTAAGGTAAGAGGCAGAATCACATTCAAATCAGCTGAAATGGCCGATCTCTTTGTTATCGGTCTCAGACGCGGCGGCTTCTTAAAATCAGGCGACGTAAGCAATATGGTTGACGATTCATATTATCAGAACGGTGCCGACGTAACAGTTCTTTGGTCAACAATTCAGGAAGACTGCTTCGTTGGTTATGGAGAATAAACAAGGATTTATTCTTTAATTTGTCAATATACAACAAAAAACACACCCTAAATATTCATTTTTTATAAGAAAAAAGGTTGACAATATGTCCGACATATGTTAATATAAATTAACAATTGTTGCTCTTGCAATCTATATATTGAAAGGAATGGTTCAAAATGAAAAAAGCACTTGCAATTGTACTCACACTCGTAATGGCTTTCTCAATGTCAGCTATGGCTTTTGCTGCAGTTGAAACAGACACAGACGCTACTACTGCTCCTGCTGTTAAAGTAGAAAACGTTAAGTGCGGTTACTGTGGTTCAACTTTCCAGACAGATGCTGCTCTTGCTGCTCACGAAGCAACATGCGCTAAGGCTGGCAACAAGAATGTTTGCGAATACTGTGGCGCAACATTCTCAGACGAAGCTCTTTACAACGCTCACGTTGACGCTTGTGAAGAAGATCACGATCTCGTAAACCTCAACCTTAAGGACATCATCGATGCTATCATCGCTATCCTTGAATCCGAAAACGGTCAGTGGAACGACATCGAATCAATCATCACAAAGCTCATCGACCTTGCTAAAGCTGGTATCGACGCTCTTTCAGCAGCTGAAGTTAAGGGTCTTGTAGAAGATCTTGAAGGCATCCTTGGCGGTGACAACGATCTCCTCAACGCTCTTAAGCAGAAGATCAAGGATCTCTATGCTGGCGAAATCGCAACAGAACCCACAGAAGCTGAAAAGGCTCCTGACACAGGTTCATCAGTAGCTGGTATCGCTGCTTTCGCAGCTGTTTCAGTAGCTGCTGCTGCTGCATTCGTTTGCACAAAGAAAAGAGCATAATTTAAGCTGAAGTTTGATTAAATTAGCGCAAGAATTTAATTGAAATAGCTTGGCGGAGTATCTTCGGATACTCCGCTTTTTGTTTTTGATTAAGCTGGTATAGTCAAAGCCCCGATGCTCATAACGAACATCGGGGGCTGAGCTTTTGTATGTTATTATAATTTTTCAACAAGTTCTTTGAGATAAGCTTTGAAGTCTTCGCCGATTTCGGGGTGATCAAGAGCAACCTCACAGTTTGCTTTCATAATGCCGAGCTTATTGCCCATATCGTAGCGTTTGCCATCAAAATCGTAAGCAATGAGTTCGCCTTTTTCACCAAGTTCGCTCATTATGTCGGTAAGATAAAGTTCTTTGCCTTCGGGAGTTTCAGCAAGGCCTTTTTCAAGCATTCCGAATACTTCAGGAGGAAGAACAACTCTGCCAAGAATTGCGTAAAGTGAAAGTATCTGGTCTGCAGTGGGTTTTTCAATAATTCTGTGGCAGTCCATTGCTCTTTCTTCGCCTTCAATGGGAGTAACATCCAATGTACAGTAAAGCTTGATAAGCTCTTCTGAAACCTCTTTAACGCCAACAACGCCTTTGCCGTATTTTTCGTAGCAGCGGCAGAGCTGAGCTGTTACAGGGTCTTCTGAAATAATAACGTCATCACCATAGAGAACAACAAACGGTTCGTCACCAACAAAGCTCTTTCCGCAAAGAATTGCGTGGCCAAGGCCTTTTGTTTCTTTCTGGCGGACAAAATAGATGTTTGCAAGGTTTGCGCAGGCTTTTACGTCTTCATAAAGCTTTTCTTTTGAAGGATTGCCTTTAAGTTGGGTTTCAAGCTCAAATGAGTGGTCGAAATGATCCTCAATTGCGCCCTTACCTCTGTTTGTTATAATAAGAATGTCTTCGATTCCGGCAGCTACCGCTTCTTCAACGATGTATTGAATTGCGGGCTTGTCAACGATATTAAGCATTTCTTTGGGAACTGATTTTGATGCCGGCAAAACTCTTGTGCCGAGGCCTGCTGCGGGGATAATAGCTTTTCTAACTTTCATTTCACTAATCTCCTGTTCGTTATTACATAAATAGGGTTGCGATATATGTCAGCAGCTGCGTGAGCACTTCCATTCCGAGGAAACAGGTGAAAAGTGCAATCACAGAAACGCTGCCTCTGCGCATTGTCATAAGTTTGCGATAAGCAACGGAGTCGGTTGTTTTGTTGATCTCTTCAATGTCCGCAGTTGCTTTTTTATAAAAAAACCTGTTGGCTGTAAAGCCA
The DNA here is from genome assembly GCA_045590675.1 of Acutalibacteraceae bacterium. GTDB lineage: Bacteria > Bacillota > Clostridia > Oscillospirales > Acutalibacteraceae > CAG-177. The sequence continues at coordinate 16,848 of JAZNRJ010000015.1, read as the reverse complement.
CATATAATACGTTCAATCAGTGCAATTCCGATTAATATAGCTTCATTTGGAGCAGCTTTTTTGAAAAATTCAGATGAGGCTTGCTGTGCTTTGTTAATATCTTCCTGTGCAAGTGTTTTGTTTTCACCAACCTGAATTGATTCGATTGTTTCGTAATATTCGTCCATTGCGTTTAACAGGTTATCCTGAATGCCGAATGTAAGAAGCGAAACGGAAACAAAGAAAACAGCAAAAAAGATTCCGACTTTATAAAGTTTCCTGTAAAAGAACCAGTAAGGTGCCAGGAAAAATGCTGCCCAGTTGAACGTGGTTTTCTTGCCGTCTGCCATTTTTTTAAATTTAGGCAGATAATTTTTTGAACCGTTCTGAACGTATCTTGCAAGGTCATCGGCTTTGACTGTGCCAATCATATCATCGGGAGCAAAACCTGTTGATTCAATAAACGGGTTATCATTCATCGTTGAAGAAAGAGTAAGCGGTGCCCCGCATTCTTTGCAGGCAAAAGCGGTGCTTGGGTTTGTGCAGCCGCAAAAAGAGCAGGTCACATCTTTTTTATTTTCCGCTTCGCCGAGGAGAGCCCCGCAGCTGCCGCAATGCAACGCTTCTTTTGGGTTTTCACTGCCGCATATATGGCATACAGATGATTCGTAATCGGAAGAAAAAGATTTTGTTTCCGTTTTAGCTTTAGGTTCAGAGTGTTTTGCTGTCTTAGTCCAAACATATCCGGAGCTGTGCAATCCTTCATTTATGCATTTACCGTTTTCTTTCCAGCATTCTCTGTGCTGAGGGGTTGCACAAACCGGACAAACAACAATGTCGTCATCCTCCGTAAATTCTTTGCCGCAAGATTTGCAAGTTTCTTTTGTGTAATTCAATATCAATTCCTCCTTTGCGGCTTATCTTGTGAATATAATTATACATCTTATATTCTAACTAATATTTAACTAAATTTCAATTATTAATTAAAAAATAATTATAACTTCTTTACATTCCGATTGTTTTTCGGTATAATACATAATGAAATATTACGCATTAGGAGAAAATATATGATTCAGTTTGAAGAATTGAGGCTTTCTGTTCTTGAATATGAAGAAAGATTAAAACAACTCAGAGAAGCACTTGGCCTTGATGCCATGACAGCAGAAGTTGCTGAGCTTGAAGAACAAACCGCTCAGGACGGATTCTGGAACGACCTTGCAAATTCTCAGAAGGTTCAGCAGAGAATCAGCCAGCTTAAAAATAAAGTTGAAGCTTACAACTCACTCGAGGGTGAATATAACGATTCGCTTGTTCTTATTGAGCTTGCCGATGAAGCGGAAGACCTTGATATGCTTGACGAATGCAAGGAAGCTGTTGAAAGCTTTGTTAAAAAGCTTGAAGCAATGACTCTCAGCACTCTTCTTTCGGGTGAATATGATTCCAAGAACGCTATTCTCACCTTCCACGCAGGTGCAGGCGGAACAGAGGCACAGGATTGGAATCAGATGCTTGTTCGTATGTATCAGCACTGGGGAGAGAAGCACGGCTACAAGGTAAGTACACTTGACTTCCTTGACGGTGACGAAGCCGGCCTTAAATCCGCTGTTCTTCTTTTTGAAGGTGAAAATGCATACGGTTATCTCAAGGGAGAAATGGGCGTTCACCGCCTTGTAAGAGTTTCTCCGTTTGATGCTTCGGGCAGAAGACACACATCATTTGCTTCACTTGAAGTTATGCCTGAAATTGACGATGATATCGAAGTTGAAATCAATCCCGATGACCTTAAAATTGACTATTACCGTTCCAGCGGTGCAGGCGGTCAGAAGGTTAACAAAACATCATCTGCAGTTCGTATTACTCATATACCCACCAACATTGTTTGCGCTTGCCAGGTTGAAAGAAGCCAGCATCAGAACCGCGAGGTTGCGATGAAGATGCTCAAATCAAAGCTTATTGAAATCAAGGAAAGAGAACATCTTGACAAGATAGATGACATCAAAGGTGAGCAGAGAGAAATCGCCTGGGGCAGCCAGATTCGTTCCTATGTATTTATGCCCTATACCCTTGCCAAAGACCATAGAACAGGATTTGAAAGCGGTAATATAAATGCTGTTATGGATGGCGATATTGACGGCTTTATTAACGCATACCTTAAAATGGAATCTCTTAAAAAATAATCCCCGCGTGCGGAGGTTAGAATATGAAGATTATTGATATTTCAAGAAAGTTTTTTTCTTGCGATGTTTACCCCGGTGACCCTGAACCGAAGCAAAATCAAGCGTGCTCAATTGATAAAGGCGACATATGCAACCTGACAGAAGTTTCTGCCGGTGCACATACAGGCACTCACGTTGATGCTCCGCTGCACTTCATTCAAAAGGGGCAGACAATTGAAAACTTGCCGCTTGAAGCTTTTGTCGGACCTTGCAGGGTGATAAAAGTTCCATCGGGAGTAATAACCGGTGATTATGTTGACCGTTTTTTTCCAGAGAGCTGTCAAAGGCTGCTTATTAAAGGCGGCTCAAGAGCGTTTTTTATGGATTCATCAGCCGAAGAGGCTGTGCAAAGAGGGCTTTTGCTTATCGGAACAGATGCTCTTTCGGTTGGCAGCAAGGGCAATGAAGCACCGCCCCACAAAGCTTTTTTGCAGGCAGGTGTTGCAATCCTTGAAGGCCTTGACCTGAGCGAGGTTGAGCCGGGTGAATACTTCCTTTTTGCTCCGCCTGTCAAGTATGATGGTATTGAGGCTGCTCCGGCAAGAGCAGTTCTTGTTGAAGATTATATTTTCTGGTCGAAAAAATCATAACATCCCATACGAGGTGTGAAATGAAACGCATTTTTGATTTTACGGTGAGCCTTATTCTTATTATATTGCTTGCACCGGTATTTCTTTTGCTTGCACTCATTATTCTGATTGATGCCGGCTGTCCCGTGATTTATAAACAGTACAGAGTAGGTAAAGGCAATAAACTGTTTTATGTTTACAAATTCAGAACAATGAAAACCGATACAAGAATTGCTGCAACGGCTGATCTTACCGAGGCGGATTCTTGCATTACAAAAAGCGGCAGATTTCTCAGGAAAACAAGCCTTGATGAGCTCCCTCAGCTTTTCAATGTGCTTAAGGGACAGATGAGCTTCGTTGGCCCAAGACCTCTTATTCCCGAAGAAAAAGAAATAAGAAATCTCAGAGCAGATTACGGCGTTTATTCCGTTAAGCCCGGCATAACCGGTTGGGCTCAGGTTAACGGCAGAGATGACCTTTCAATAGAAGAAAAAGCCCTGTTCGACAAAGAATATGTCGAAAAACAGAGCTTTTGGTTTGATATTAAAATTTTGTTTAAGACCGTTTCGGTTGTTTTGAAAAGAGAAGGTATTTCAGAGGGCGGAGAGGCCGATAACAAACGCAAACCTTAACTTTCCGCAATGCCGAGATATTCTTCCAGGCATTGACCGCTTTCTTTCATTTCTTTTGCTGCATCAATTCCTACATAACGCCAGTGCCAAGGTTCATAGATTATTTTTGTTATGTGTTGTTTGTCTTTGGGATAGCGCATAATGAAGCCGTAATCAGCGGCGTTTTCGCAAAGCCAGTCAAACGCAACGGTGAGCTCAAATTCTTCCTCAAGTGAGAGAATATCCATAGCCAGCCCTGCGTTGTGCTCGCTTGTGCCGGGTGGTAAAACAATTGTTGCCGCCATCTGGGTTGCCTGAATTCTGCTGTATCCTTGCTCAATATAAGAGCTGATTTTTGCTTCAAAATTGTTTGTCTGCCGTTCAACGGAACGGTAGCCTGAAACAGGCGAAAGCTTAACTCCGTCCTCAAGGGCGGCAAGGTACATTGCGTTGTAATGCGGTGCAACTCTGTAGTCAAGCTTTAAACTTTCGGGCTCTGCTTCAATTGAAGGGGCAAGAATAACTTCATAATCGTCAGGCAAAATAAAATCTCTGTTAACAAGCATCAGGCACCAAGGCTTAGGGCTTGTGTTTGCAAGTGCCGGAGTGAAGCCTGCATATGCATAAGCGTATTCAGCATCGGTTGATGTTTCAGCATCAGTTGCAGTTTCAACATCGGTTGATGTTTCAGCCGTCTGATACGATTTGAAATATCCGCCATCCTCCTGAAAAAGAAAGGTTACGGCAATAACAAGAAGAGAAACGAGAATAAAAATGAATCTTTTCATTATATTTTAACACGCCTTTCGGTGATGTTTGTTTCACGCATATTTTAACGCTTATAAAAGCGCTTGTCAAATATATAATTATATTGTTAATAAAAATTTAAACTGTAAATAAAACCCGAAGGGAGAGAAAAATTCTTGAAAGTTAACGAAACCGTTAAAAATTATGAATCGGAAAGAAGAATGTATGCAAACTACGTTTTAAGAAACGTAAGAAAAGTTTGCAAAGAGGTTGGACCCAGAGATGCGGGCAGCGTCGAAGAGCTTAAAGCTCAGGAATGGATGGCTCAGGACCTCAAAACAAGCTGTGACGAAGTTAAAATTGAGCCGTTTGATGTTCGCCCAAGAGCGTTTATGGGTTGGATTCAAGTTATGGTATTTTGCTCGGTAGCAGCAGCACTTCTTTTGTTTGGAGCCAATTTTCTTTCTGCTTTTGCAATACCTATGCTTGTTGCAGCACTTGTTTTGGTTGTGTTTTCTTTTGTTTGTGTTGGTGCGGAGTTTTTCTTATACAAAGAATTCCTTGACGCTTTCACAAAGAAAAAGACTTCTCACAACCTTATCGGAATAAGAAAACCTTCGGGCGAAGTTAAACGCCGCATAATTTTTGCAGGTCATGCAGATTCAGCTATGGAATGGCGCTTCACATATTGGGGTGGCCCCAAGCTTGTTGTTTCATCAATTATTATCAGTGTTATTGCTGTTCTTTTTGTTGCTGTTTCGAGTGCTGTTGCTCTTGTTTTGGCAATCAGCGGCAATTTTGAAAACAATGCAGTTATCAGAATTGTTTCAATAGCAGCCGTTTGCCTTATTCCTCTTTTCCTTGCATACCTCCTTTTCTATAATCCCAAAAAGATTGTAGAAGGGGCAAACGATAACCTTACAGGCTGCCTTATTTCAATGGCGATGCCCAGATACCTCAGCGACCACGATATCCGTTTTGAAAATACAGAAGTCTGGAGCGTTTGCACGGGTTCAGAAGAAGCGGGACTCAGAGGTTCAAAGGCTCTTGCAAAAGCTTATGCAAAGCAGTTTGAAAACGAAAAAGACATCGAAACAGTTTTTGTTGCTGTTGACACAGTAAGAGATTTTGACTTTATGGCAATTTATAACAAGGATATGACAGGACTTGTAAGCAATGACAGTAGTGCCTGTAACCTTGTTAAGGAAGGCGGAAAGCTTGCCGGTTACGATCTTCCTTTTAAAGCAGTTTCTCTCGGAGCAACCGATGCGGCTGCAATGAGTCAGGCAGGAATCAAAGCAGCAAGCTTTGCGGCTATGGATCCTGCACCTGCACGCTATTACCACACAAGGCTTGATACCAATGAAAATCTTGACCTCAAAGCAATTGAAGCAGGCGTTGATATCTGCCTTAACACAATGTTCCTCTTTGATGAAAAGGGATTGGATGTCTGATTTTAGTCAAATTAGACAAATCAAAGGGTCGCTTTTTTACCCTTTTAACGAAATTCAATTATTTGCTAAAATATGTCTGTTTAATTTATTAAAGATGTGATATAATCAAACAATAGCAAAGGTACCAGCCATTTGCGAAAGGAGAAATATTTCATGACTAAGAAAATTTCAGTAATCATAAGCCTTCTTCTTGCGTTCTCATTCCTTTTTGTTTTTGCAGGCTGTGATTCATCAACAGAGGACGAAACAACAACCACAACCATTACTGCTAAAACTCCTCTTCCCACAGACATCACAACTTCATATGATGAAGAAAGCCAGGTTATTACAGACACAACATATTCTCCTGAAAAACTTCAGGAAAATACAGCTACCATTTTTGAATATTTCAATATTCATATCAATGAGCTTAAAGCAAACAAGGTTAAGGCTGCAGTTGATGTAAGCGTTGGCAAAGGCATCGGCAAAGCAAAGGATGCTGAAGGTAACGATCTTCCTATGAGTGAAAACGATTATGTTAACGCAGCAATCAATTCACTTTCAGGCAAAATGCTTAACGAAGACGGCGCAAGAGTTGAATATGCAGATTCAAACATCGTTAACGATATCCCCGTTAAGGGCACTGAATATGTAAGCCAGATTACTCTTGACGAAGTTGAAAGCGCAACTTGCGTTGATAACGGCACAATCAGAACAATCGTTGTTACTCTTAAGAACCCCGTTGCTCTTGCTACAGTTGAAAAGGCATACGATATTGGCAGCGTTCAGGATGTTCTCACAGAGTTCGATAAGTCTGATGCTTATATGGACGTTACAAAAGAGCCCGTTCTTACATATAAAGACTGCCAGATTATCATTACAGCCGATGTTCAGACTGACGAAGTTCTCACTATTGAATACATTAAGAATATTGATGTTGCAACAGAAGTTACATTCAACGGCACTCTTGCAGATGTAGGTGTTGTACCCGTAAACTTCCGTTATTCAAGCAATGTAAGATACAGCCTCGACAGAACAAATCCTGCCGAAACAACAACAATGGCTGAATCATAATTAAAGTTAAAATAAAAGCCGCGCTTCGGTGCGGCTTTTATCAGTTATGCAACGGAGAGATATTATGAAAGAATTATTGTGTATTTTACTTGCCGTTATTGCCATTGCAGGTTCTTTTTCAGCCTGCGCAGGCAACGGAGGGCAGATTAATGAAGAATACAGCCAAAGTGCTGTTGCCAAAGAGCAGGTTAAACTCCTTGCTTCTTTCGGCATAACTCTTGAAAAGGACAGAATTGTTGGTTACAGAGAAACAACCGACTTTTTGGAATATGTTGTTGCTATTTATGAGGGCGACAAAAAGGTAAGCGAAAAGAATTATATTATCTTCTACCGTGAGGATACCTATAAAGAAGATAAGGACAGTTATAAAAATGCTGCAGGTGTTGAGTTTAATGATGCCGCCGCAACTGTTATTTATAACAGCGCAAAAGCTAACACAGGCGCATACGCAACCGATCTTGAGCTTATCAAAAAGAATTACGTTCTGAGAACACATTTATCATAGCTTAATCAACAAAAACCAACCGCCCTGCGAGATTTTAGGCTCGCAGGGCGGTTTTTATATGTTTTTCAGATTACCAAAAAAGTCTCATTATTTTGCCGTAAACATCAAACAAAGCGTTAAAGATTTTCCAGAATGCATCAAGCTTAAATGTTGAGATAAGGTCAGCAACAACAGCGGCAAGCTTGTCAGAGCCGAGCTTGTCGGCAGGAGCCTGTTCAACGGTTTTGCTGATGGCAAATGAATCAACTCTGTTTACTTTGCCGTCAACAACCTCATATGCGTTGTAATAAAGCTCGTTACCGTCAACGGTTATTGCGCTGAACATTGAATAGTCGGTATCAACAAGAGCCTGAGCTCTGGGGAATGAATTGTCGGTTGCTTCAACGTCCTTTGTTTTGTAAACCTTAACACCTGATGTTCCGCATATTGAATAGATTGTACCCTTGGGGTCAAGCTTCATTTCATATTCAAGCCCGTCATATTCAACGGTTTGTGTTTTTGTGGGAACAACAGCATTTGCGTTAAGAACGTCGGTTCTCAGATAAACGTGATCATGGCCCTGAAGAACAAGGTCAACGCCGAGATAGGGGAGAAGAGCGTTAAGTTGGCTTCTCATACCTTCAACATCAGAATCGTCAAAGTGCGAACCGTTGGAATAAAGAGCCTTGTGAAGAACAAGAATCTTCCAGTCAGCGTCGCTGCCCATAATATCATTCTTGAGCCATTCAATCTGTCCGTCGCTGAGCTTATCGTCAACAATATCGTTTGTGTTAAGAACGGTATAGTGAACGTTATTGTAATCGTACGAATAATAAACGCCTGAATCAAGATCCTGCTCAGGAACGTTGGGAAGCGCAAAATTGTTTGTAAGGATTGCACCTTCGTCCTCGTGGTTACCCGTTGTGGGCATCATGGGCAGGTTGAGAATATTATCAGTGGAATTGAGAAGATAATTCCAATGCTTCATGTTCTCGCCGTAGTCAACCTGGTCACCTGCCGAAACGATGAATTTGCTTTCGGGGTGAGAGGCATAGGCGGTGTCAATAACCTGGGCAAATCTGTCATAATGGTCGGGACGCTGAGCCTGCGGGTCGGTGACGTATATGAAAGTGAAGGCATCGTCGCTGCCGCTTGCGGTTTCAATAATGCCCGCTTCGCTCCACCAGTCTCTTTCAGCATCACCAACTCGGTAGCAATATTTGCTGCCCGGTTCAAGACCTGTCAGGGTGATTGTATGCTGAACATAATCGTTTTCATAGGGCAAGAGAGCAAAAATTCCGAGGTCTGCGCCGGGATAACTGCGTTTTACGGTTTCGGTTTTTGCATTAACCCGTGAATCTTTGGTAGGTTTGCCTGTGAATTCGGGATTTTCGCTGTAGGGTAAAATCTCAATATCTGTGCCCGTTACGCTGTATTTTGTGAGCCAGGTGATGTTCATTGATGTTGATGAATCGTCACCAAGCGACATAACAACGTTGGTCGGTGCTCTGTAGTTATCGTGGTTAACTTCAACTTCAACGGGACCTGAATAAGTGAAGGTTGCGTTGGTATCCATAAATTTATCCGGATTTTCATCGAAGAAGAAAGAACTGAGCATCCAGTTGAATGTGTAGCCCCAGGATTCAAACTGGCTCCAGGTAATATATTCGCCTGCAAGGTGGTCGATAATTGCGTCAATGGAGCTGTATTCTTCGGGAACAAGAGGAATTGAAAGAACAGATTCAATAAGATTGATGAAGCTGTTATCGCCGCCGAGAAGAGCTTCTGTTATACCCTGAAGAACTTTGCCGAGAACATAGAAGATGTTGCCTTCGGGGAAAAGCTCACCGGGGTTGAAGTCAAGATTCGCAAGAATCTCGTTCTGCACAAGGTCGGTCACAAGAACTTCTCTGAGAAGGTTGAAAACCTCTTCGGCAAGAACGCCGCTGTCAAAACGCTCAAGAACGTCGCTGATATAAGGATAATCGGAAATATCCTCGTCACCTTCGTAATAATAGATGAGAACGGTTGTTGCAAATTCGCCGAGTGTGCAACCGCCGGGATTAACTTCGTATCCGAGATAATCGGTCAGCTTTGTTGCGGGCATATCTGAAAGCTCAAAATTGAGAAGCTTGTCAAGAATAGCTTCAAGCTTAGCCATTGTTTCTTCGGGCTTGTTGACGTAAACGCTGTCAATCTGCGAGGCAAGGTCGTTGATAAAGCCCATGACGTTGCCGCTTACGGTAAGAATTTCAACGGGTCCGAGAGCAAGTCCGTTTGTGCCGAGAGCGTCAACAATGATTTTTTCAAGGTCAAGGTTCATGCCCTTGAGGTATTCAAGGAGGCCTCCGCTTGCCTGAATATCGCTGAAAACGTCATTGATGACGGGGCTGATTGCGCCCATGAGCATCGCTTTGATTCCGCCCTCGCCGAAAGTTCTTTCAAAAGAATATGACGTTTTGAAGGGTTTTTCGTAAACTGTGCCGTCATCGCTGACAACGGGCTGATATTCGTCAATTTCCTTTGACTGCATATCCATTGTTGTTGTTTTGCCGTCAGAGGTGAAATCAACAATTTTATAATAGTTGGGGAAGCCGGTGAGGGTCGGGGTCAGAATGTCGTAAATAACCTCGCCGTTATCCGAAACATAGCTGTTGGTATCGTTGGCGTGAAGATGGCCCGTGAAAAGGTAGTGCATGCCTGCATCCGCATATGCATCGGCAACCTTTACCCATTCCTGAACAACGAATGCCCAGAGAGTTGCATCTTCAATTTCGATGTGAGGGATAAGGTTGTGGTGCTGCATGCCGACAACGGTCAGGCCTTGTTCTTCAGCTTTTGCGCATTCCTCAACAATCCAGTCAAGCAATCCGTCAGCTATTCTGCCGTCGGTCATATGTTCGTTGCCTTCTGCACCGTTATCTTCGCTGTACATGCAGCTGTCGATAGCGATGAGCCTGTAATCTCCGAGGGTTGCGGCGTATGAAAGCATGCCGCCTTTTTTGCCTTCTTCGGGAACAAAAGCGCTGTCTGCAAGGTCATACCCGAGGTTGGCGTAAATTTCGGCAAACTGCTCGGGAGAGGTTTTTTCGGCAGGTTCTTTAACCCCGCTTTCAAACGTCACAGCATTGCTGTTGTTGATGTCGTGGTTACCCGGAATAACAAGAACCTGAATGCCGGTTTCTTTTTCAAAAGCTTCAAGCCTTGCGGCAAGTGCTTGGTGGCTTTCAAGCTCGCCGTCTTTTGTAAGGTCACCGGGGATAAGAACATAGTTTTCACCGTTCTCGACGGCGTTTCTTTCAACGCCGTCAAGCGCATTGTTGAGAAGCGAATCAAGGTCGTTATATTCCTTGTGCTTATCGTGAACAAATTCGTCCCATTCCTTGCTGTCGCTTTTAAGTGACGGAGCAAGATAATGAATGTCGGAAATAACGCCGAAGCGGATTTTGGCGGTATCGGCGCTTACCGTCAAAGGCAGACAGGCTGCAAGGACGGCAAGTGCAAGAACTGCGCTCAGAACTTTTAAATAAAACTTCTTTTTCATTTTTTACCTCCCAATCAGATGCTCTTAAGAAGCGGACCGATGCCCTTGATTGCTGAGGGAATGCACTTAAGAATCATACGGATGCCGCCCTTTTCTCCGCTGAGCCATCTAACGAGGCCTTCAGCCATTGTTTCGCTGAAAACGCCGCCGCTCATGCTGATGAAATCGCGGAACGGGGTCTGAAGAGCAATAGCCTGAGCAAAGCCTGCAGGAATAAGAGTTGAGAGAAGCTTATAGAATCTCTTGCCGTTCTTTGTGTGAGCACAGCTTTCAAAGGTGTCAACAATGCCGAGCTTTCTGTTGGGGTCATAGTTTGCGGGCGGAAGCTCTCTGCCGAGAACAGCAACGAACTGCTCTGCGGGAACATTCTGAACTTCGCCTGTGTAATAAAGAGGAGCAACTGCCGAGTAATCGGGAATGTCAACAGCGGGAGCGGAGATATTAACGGTTGCACTGAGCCTGATATCTGCACTGGAGGCACCGACAAGAATATCAAATTCGCCGCTTTCAACGCACCAGTCGTTGATGTTTACGTTATAGAATGCGAATGCACGCTTTGCAAGCTTAACAACGATTTCTTTTTCTTCGCCTGCTTCAAGTCTGACTTTTGCAAAGCCCTTGAGCTCCTTAACGGGACGGTAGATTGTGCTTGCCTTGTCAGCAACATAAAGCTGAGCAATTTCAGCACCTGCAACTGCGCCTGTGTTCTTAACCTTGAAAGAAACGGTAAGAGTATCGGTATCATTCATTGCAGTTTTGTCAAGCTTAAGGTCTGAATATTCAAATGTTGTATAAGAAAGACCGAAGCCGAAGGGATAGCGAACCTGCTTGTCAATCTTTTCGTAATATCTGTAACCGATATAAATGCTTTCTCTGTATTCAACGCTTGCAGGATTGCCGGGGAAGTTGTTCTTAGCCGGTGTGCAGTTATAGCACATGGGGTATGTTTCGGGGAGCTTACCGCTGGGATTAACTGCACCTGAAATAATGTCAGCAACTGCGCCTGCGCCTGCCTGACCGCCGAGATACGAATTAAGAATTGCTGCAACGCCGTCATTCCAAGGCATTTCAACGGGTGAACCGCCGGCAAGAATAACAACAACGTTCTTGTTAACCTTGAGGATTTCTTCAACAAGCTTATCGTGAGCTTCAGGAAGATTCATATGGCTTCTGTCAAAGCCTTCAGCCTCGTATTCATCTGTAAGGCCGATGAAAAGAAGAACGGTTTCGCATCTTGCGGCAACCTCAGCGGCTTCGGCTGCAAGGGCAGCATTTTTCTTGGCTTTCTTTGCCTTGAGTTCATAACCCTGAGCAAATTCAACGCTGTATCCTGCGTTCTGAAGCTCTTCAAGAGCGTTATCAAGCTTTGTGGGGTTAATGTGAGATGAGCCTGCACCCTGGTATCTGGGTTTTCTGGCAAGCTCGCCGATAACAGCAACTTTACCGCTCTTTTTGAGAGGAAGAATGCCGTTGTTCTTAAGAAGAACCATTGATTCTGCGGCAACTCTTCTTGCAAAGGGCTGATCGTCAAAATCGTTATACTGATAATTTTTCTTTGCGCCGTCTGATGCTTTTTTCATAAGGTTGAGCATATTGAGAGCGGCTTTGTCAAGATATTTAATGTCAAGAGTGCCGTTCTGAACAGCATCAACAATTTTCTTTGTGCCGGCACCGGATGATGAGGGCATTTCAAGATCGTTGCCGTTCTGAAGGCCGAGAACTCTGTTGTTAACTGCGCCCCAGTCACTAACAACAACGCCGTCATATCCCCATTCGTCACGGAGAATCTCATTCTGGGTATGGTTGTTTTCTGAACCGTGCATACCGTTGATTTTATTGTAGGAGTTCATTACTGTCCAAGGCTTGCCTTTTTTAACAGCGATTTCAAATCCTGTGAGGTAAATTTCACGCAGAGCTCTTTCGTCAACAACTGAATCGCAGGTCATTCTGCGGGTTTCCTGGCTGTTGGCGCAGAAGTGCTTGAGCGATGTGCCTACGCCCTGAGACTGAACGCCCTTGATGAATCCTGCTGCAAGTTCGCCTGCAAGGATGGGGTCTTCTGAAAAATATTCAAAGTTTCTGCCGCAAAGGGGAGAACGCTTCATATTAATGCCGGGGCCGAGAAGCACGCCTACTTCTTCTTTAAGGCACTTTTTACCAAGAGCAACGCCCATTTGATAAAGAAGCTCGGGGTCCCAAGAGGCTGCGGTTGTTGCAGCTGTGGGGTAGCTGATAGCGGGAACGCTGTTGCTAAGACTGTCACCTGTTTTTGAATAGTCCTTTTTGCGAAGTCCGTGAGGGCCGTCGCAAACCATAATTGAAGGAATGTCATATTTTTCCATTCCTTTAAGATGCCAGAAATCTGCACCGTCGCACAAAGCGGCTTTTTCTTCAAGTGTCATCTGGGCAAGAATTTCTTTGGGGTCTCTCATTGTGATTTCCTCCTTATGTATCTGAATTATCTTCTAAACCTAATATATCATCGGCGTTCATGCCGTCGATTTCTTCAACCTTATTAAGCTTTTTACGGATAATTTCGTTGCGTTTATCGGCTTCGTCAAGCGATTTGCCGGCTTCTTCAATTTTTTGCCTTGCCTTGTGAAGAACAACGCCGAACTTATCGTACTGAACCTTTGCTGCAGAGAGCAAAACTCTGACTTCATTTGCTTTTTCGTTTATGGCAACTGCTCTGAAACCGAGCGAAAGGGAGTTGAGCAGAGCGGTAACCGTCATAGGGCCGGCAAGCATAACATTATATTCGCTGCGGATTTTTTCGGCAACGCCTGAACGGGAAGAAACGATTTCGGCATAAAGCCCCTCGGTTGCAAGGTAGAGAATTGCATAAGGCGTTGTTACGGGAACGTTGATGTATTTTGAAACGGTTTTTGCCTCGGCAAGAACTCTTGCTTCAAGTGCTTTTCTTGCGGCGGCAAGTGCCTCGGCATCGGCGCTGTCGGCAGCATCACAAAGTCTTATGTAATCCTCCATAGGAAACTTAGAGTCGATGGGTAAATAGGTTGACTGACCGTCATTTGAAGGAATTCTGACTGCAAATTCAACCCTGTCTTTTGAAGCGGAAGAGGGGGCAAAGTTTGTTTCATACATACCCGGAATAGTTTGGTCAAGGATGGCTCCGAGCTGAACCTCCGCCCAGGTGCCTCTTGCCTTAACGTTGGTAAGAACTCGGTTAAGAGATGTTACGTTGGCTGTCACTCCGTTTGAAAGCTCTTTCATTTCGCCAAGAGATTTGTTAACATTTTCAAGTCTGTCAGAAACAGTTTTAAATGAGCTGTCAAGACGCTGTGAAAGGGTGGAAGTCAGCTTTTCGTCAACCGTCACCCTCATTTCTTCGAGCTTTTTCTCGTTGCTTTCTCTCATACGGTCAACGGCATCGGAAAGAGCCTTGCTTTGTTTTTCGTTCTGCTCAATGTTGTTAAGCCTTATTGTGTTGAGCGAATCGCTCATTGCTTTAATCATTTTTGAGCTTTGCTCGGCATTGTCAAGGCGGAGCTTTTCAAGCTTTGAGTTCATTTCTGCCAAAGCCTGTGAAGTTTCAACGCGCATATCTTTTTGAGCTGTCTGAGTTTCACGGCGGCTGCGCTCAAATTCCGAGCCGAGCGAGCGGCTGAGTTCTGATGTTTTTTCGTTCAAAGAATTAATTGCGGCTTCGTTTTTGCTTTTGCCTTGGTTGCTTACAAGAATAATCAGAAGAACAATAACTACTGCAAGCAGGGCAAAAATTATATAAAATTCCATTCGTAAATTTCTCCATTTTAAAATATATATTGTAATAATACCATAAATTATTTTTAATAGCAATAGCAACAAGTGTAAATTCTTAACAAAAAACAAATAAATATTGATAACGGCAAAAGGCAGAAAAGTTGAAATTTATTTTCGGTTATGTTAAGATATTTACATAATTCACGGAGGTGATTGCTATGATAGGTATTATCGGCGCAATGAAAATTGAAGTTGAAACAATAAAAAATCTTATGGAAAACAAAACAAGCGAAGTTATAAGCGGTGTTGAATACGTTAAAGGTACGCTTCACGGCAAAGAAATTGTTACGGCAGTTTGCGGAATAGGTAAAGTTGCCGCAGCAATGTGTACCCAGACAATGATTCTTAAATATTCACCTGACAGAATAATCAACACGGGTGTTGGCGGAAGCCTTAGCACAAAGCTTTCAATCGGAGATATTGCTGTAGCCGAAAGCCTTGTTCAACACGATATGGATACCTCCCCCCTCGGTGATCCGCTGGGCCTTATTTCGGGCATAAACACAGTTAATATCCCTGCGGATAAAGGTGTTGTTGAAACACTTCTCAGCTGCGTTGAAAAGCTTGATGTCAAAGGCGTTAAGGGTGTTATTGCTTCGGGCGACCAATTTATTGCAAGTGCGGAAAAGAAAAAATTCATTACGGATAACTTTGACGCAATCGTGTGCGAAATGGAGGGCGCAAGCATTGCGCAGGTTTGCTATACCAACGGTGTTCCGTTTGGCGTTGTAAGGGCGGTTTCCGACTGTGCCGACGGCTCATCTCATATGGATTACGGTGAATTTTTGCCCATGGCTGCTGCAAATGCCGCAAAGCTAATTGAGCTTTTTGTTATGGGATGATATTTGGTTATAAATAACAAATCGCAATGTTTTATTTTTACAAAAACAACAATTGACCATTTAAAAGACAGTTTGTTATAATGTTTATATCAAAAATCAGGAGATGGTATTTTGAAAAAAACAGTTAAAAAGCTTGCCGCTCTTCTTCTTTCTGTAATTATAGCATTTGGAACTATGACAGCGGCCTTTGCTACAAACAAGGCAGTTTCTGAAACATCAATCGATGCACCTGCCGCAGTTGAAAAGAAAAACTATATCATTGAAAATCCTTATAAAGAAATCAACTGGGATACTTGGGGAAATTACAAAACTCAGCTCCATTGCCACACCAATGCTAGCGACGGTTTCCTCACCATTCAAGAGTTTGTTCAGATGCACTATGCTCTTGACTTTGATATTGTTGCCCTTACCGACCACGGTACCCTTAACCGCGGTTGGAACAATGAACCCGAACTTGTTCCGCTTATGCGACTTATCAAAAAAGAACGCACGCAGATGGCTGATATTATCCCTGTCCCTCAGGAGGATTACGAAGCTTATCTCGACGGAACATATGAGAATAAATCATACACAACCAAAGAGGGCCTGGTTCTTACAAGAACCCACGAAAACGGTATGATTGACATTCCTTTGGGAATCGAACTTAATATGGCAACTCCGATTGCTGACTGCCATTTGACAGGATATTACGCTGAATACGGTCAGGGTCTTGCAGGTGTTTTCGGTGACTATGAAACTCCTTCAAAAGGCGTTATGGAAGCAGGCGGTATCTCTTTCCTTTCACATGTAGGTGAGTTTGTTTATACAGACAAGGACTCTGCTGACCATGTGGGACAGCCGGTTGATGATTATTATGCTACAAAGTTTGCAAGACTTTTCATGGATTATGCAGGTTCATCTCTCGGTACAGGCATCAACAGTGCGACTGACGCACACACACGTTGCGACAGAATCCTCTATGATCAGATTCTTCAGAAAACAATTCCCAATGGTGTTGTTCCGTGGGGTAACACATTTGCTGACTCACACAATGAAACAGCTGTTAATGATGCTTATACAATGAGCTGGATGCCTGAGCTTACACTTGAAGCTTTCCGCACATGTCTTGAAAAAGGTCAGTTCTTCTCAGTTTCTCACTTCTCAAACGGTGTTGAGCTTAACGGTATGGAAGAAATGCCCGGCTTTGTTGAGCAGGATGTTTATGATACAAAAGCATATTGGCTTGATAACACTCCTCAGGTTAAGAGAATTGATGTTGACCAGGACAATGATACAATCACTGTTTACGGCGAAAACGCAAACATCATCACTTTTGTTTCAAACGGTAATGTTATTAAAAGAGTAAATCTTGTTGACGGCAAGGCTACACTTGACCTTCACAATGACGAGCTTCTCGCAGAACCCATGGCGAGGTGGAGCAATTTAGTTTCTAACGCCAAAGACCCTAAGATCGGCAAATTTATAGATGACGCTATGGATGCCATCGAAAAAGAGAACCCGATACTCAAAGGCGTTCTTCCTAAAGTCTTTGCCCGTCCAAATCTCGACCCTACAAGTCTTGGAGAA
>JAZNRJ010000014.1:0-6531 GCA_045590675.1 Acutalibacteraceae bacterium | reverse complement strand
ATATGAGTTAATTGGAGATTGTTATGTTAGATTACAGAGTGCTTACCTTCCTTGCCCTCTATGATGAAATGAACTATCGCAGAACGGCTGAAAAACTGAATATGACCCAGCCGGGTGTCACACAGCATATTCATTATTTGGAGAATTATTACGGTGTGAAGCTGTTTGAGTATGATGGACGGACGCTGTCAAGAACAAAAAACGCCCAGCGGCTAAAGCGTTATTTTGATAGCATCAAGGCAGAGGAAGCAGATATCCGTGAAAAGTTCATTCCCACCGATACCGTTCATATGACCGTTGGTGCAACCAAAACCATTGGTGAATTTGTTATCGTGCCGGAGATTCGTTCCTTTCTGCAAGAGCCAAACCACAGGCTCGATTTGGTAGTTGATAACACCGAAGTTCTTTTACACATGCTTGAAAAGGCAGAGCTCGATTTTGCTATTATAGAGGGTGTATTTGACAAATCCAAATATGGTTACCACCTTTACAAGAAAGAAGCATTTGTGGGAGTCTGTGCAAAAAGCCATCCTTTTGCAAATAAGACTGTGACACTCGAAGAGATTTTTGCAGAGAATATTGTGGTTAGAGAGCCGTTTTCAGGAACGAGAACATTACTACATAACGCCATTACAGACCGTGGTTTTTCCTTTGATAACTTTAAGCGTTGCAGCTCTGTCAGCAATTTTTCCGTAATATGCGACATTGTGGCAAACAACGGGGCAATTACCTTTGCTTATGAACCTATCTCCCGATGCCGTGACGACCTTGCTACCTTTACTGTTGCGGATATGCAAATTAGCGGTGAGTTTAACTTTGTGTATTGCAATGAGCGGGTTGCAAAGGAGAAAATTAAAGTTCTTTTCAATACTTAATTTCAAACTATGATTTATAAATGACACAAAAACAAAAGCCCCGTTGTGAATGCAGGACTTACTGCGCTCCCAATGGGGCAATTGACTTTTATTTCCATCAAATTAGGGGCTTATTTCTTTAATATAGTGCTTGAACGTCAATCGGAAATTGCTCGTAAAGAGTTAGAAAATAGAGTGGAACTAATTAAAAAGGTTGCTATAATTGCTACACCTATTTTAACGGTAATTATTATTTTGGTAATTGTTTTTAATGCCTTTATTTTACCTAATAGCAAATATAATGATGCGGTCACATTGATGAATACTGGAAAGCTTGATGAAGCATACAACATTTTTTTATCCCTTAATGATTTTAGAGATTCAATTGATAAAGCTAATAATATCCGTTTAACACAAAAGAAAGAAGTGATTAAAGAAGCTAAGGTTGGAGATTGCGTTATTTTTGGTTCGTATGAACAGGATAACAATACATCAAATGGTTTTGAAGACATTGAATGGATTATCCTTGATAAAAAAGGCGAAAAAGTACTTGTTATTAGCAAATACGCTATTGATTGTAAGCCGTATAATGAATGCAATGAGGACATTACGTGGGAAACTTGCTCTCTTCGTAAGTGGCTGAACAATGATTTTATTAACACGGCATTTTCTGCTGACGAAAAGGCTATGATCCCTACAGTAACTGTATCTACGGACAAAAATCCTGAATATAGTACTAATTCCGGTAACGCAACGAAAGATCAAATATTTCTACTCAGTATCATTGAAGCGAACAAGTATTTCAGTTCAAATAGCACAAGAAAAACTAAGCCTACATATTATGCAATTGCTAATGGAACGTTTTACAATAATGCAAACAATCATTGTTGGTGGTGGCTTAGATCGTCTGGTTATTATCAGGAAAATTGCGCTTATACTGATAGTCTTGGTGCAGTAAATACATACGGTACTGGCGTTGATGATAATGATTTAGCTGTTCGTCCTGCCATGTGGATTGCTTTATAATTCCTTAATAAATGGATGTGAAGATGATTTGTTTGAAAAATATTGTTAATTGCAATATTGAAAGAAATATTTTTTATCGCACACTATAATTGGTCTTTATTGAGCTCTGATTTCAGGGCTCTTTTTGTTATAGAATTGTCTTTTTGAAAATACAATGTCATTTTGAAAAAAGAAACGTTGTTCAGAAAAACGTTTTTGAAAATTAATCTTACATACTTTCCTTGAAATTAATCAAATGGAGGCTATATTATGTTTACACAAATGAAATGGGAAGATGTTTATGCTCTATGGAATTCTATAGACTCTCCTATGTTAAAGGAAGTCTTAACTCCTGTAATACCGGAAAGCGTTTCCGTTATAAACCAAAGGGATGAATCCAGTGTCTACGGTATAGATTGGCTAAATAACAAAACTCTTAATAGTAGAAAAAAACGTTTTGAAAAAGAAATATTTGAGGTTGTTATGATGTTTGAAAGTCCACCTATTGAAGGTGTAATAAAAACCGCAAAAATGCTTATATACGCACAGTCAGAGGAGGAGATTGCAGCTATATGGATTGCTGCTATATGCACAAGCATATGTGCAAGTCGTGATTATAGGTCGCCTCTGTACATTAATGCGTTTTTGTTTTATAATGCGGCAATTAGTTTTTTGGCAGGAAAATTTGAATTGTGGCATCATAAATCAAAAAATCCCATACCTTTCCAGGTCGCAAATTGGGAAGATTATCAAAATGATGTATATAACGATAAACAAGCTGTGATGAATTTTATATTTAAAAATATTCTTGAAATAAAATCTAACTTCACTATTGCAGAATATTATTCTTTTGATAAAGAAAAACTTTATACAGTAAGAAAAGACTGTGACACCCACTTATAAGTAATAGCAACCGTTCCTTTCTTTAAGACAATTTTGAAGTTTTTTGTTCAGAAAAATGTTTTCAAAAAATAATCTTATTACGGCAACATCTTGCGGATGTTGCCTGCTGTTTTTGATCAGACTGTTCTGTTACACAGTTTCTTCTTTTATTATTTTGCCGTTACTGTCTGTGAATATGAGCTTAATCTCATCTAGGTTAAAAATATATCCGCAGCCCGCAAAATAATTTTCATCATCCTTTTCAACTGTGCTGCCTATTACCACAGGGCTTATACTCCCGTTAGTGTTCCACTCAGTATTTTCAGGATAATAGACGTTGAGTTCGTGTGCATGGCCGCAAATCATAACCTCAGGCTTAACATTCTCTCTTAAAAGTCTTGCCCATTCAGCGAAAATATCCTGCTCTATATCAAAAGGAGGGTTATATCTGTGAGTAAAGGCATTGTGAGAAATCACAAGCTTATGCTTAATACCCTTGAACTCATATTCATTTTCTTTGTTTTTGATTATCTTCTTCAAAAATTCAGTCTGGCGTTCCCTGAAAGCATGGCAGGCAACGGTAAAGCCGTATTCTTCGTGATCGTCGGGCTTATCTTCGCCACAGTCAAGCAGTATTCCCCATATATTACCGAGGCGGAAGCTGTAATATGTATTACCCAAGTAACTGGGAGTGTAATCGGCAAATTTCTCTGCAAAATCACCTCTTAAATCGTGGTTACCTCTTGAGAATATGCAGGGTTTTTCAC
Organism: Acutalibacteraceae bacterium; assembly: GCA_045590675.1. Lineage (GTDB taxonomy): Bacteria > Bacillota > Clostridia > Oscillospirales > Acutalibacteraceae > CAG-177. The sequence goes on along the minus strand of JAZNRJ010000014.1, from coordinate 3,023 downwards.
CTTTCATTAAAAGTGAGCATATTTCGTATATGTTAATAAATTTTGAAGGGTCACCGCTGTGTTCGATAATGTCTCCGTTTAAAATGAGAAAATCAATATCACCGAAAGTTTCCGCAGCCCTTACGGGCTCTTTGATAAGATTATGAGCATCAGAGATGTGGTAAGCTCTTATACCCTTTTCGGGTATGGGACAGAATTTATATCTTTTTTCCAGTACTTCTTCGGTTTCGGTGAAATACGGCTTTCTTTCAATAACAGGTCGGATGCAGACAGTGTATTCCCCGGCTTCATCCAGTTCATCCATAGGCACCTCAACCCTGTGTATCTCATTTCTTGAACGCATAATACCGTTGGATTCATCATAATAAAATTTATCCCTAACCTTAACAAAGAAAAGGCCGGCTTTTTCACAGGGCATCATAATTTGATAAGATTTATCCACTGCAAAAACTGCAGGGTCAAACTTAAAAAACTCACTCACACTATATTGCTCCTTAATTGTTTTATTAATATATTTCCGGTTAATGCGGATATGTAACTTTTCTGTCTGTGATGAGTTCAACAACGGATTGATAAAGCTTCATAAAGCTTTCCTGAACACTGCCCTTTACCGCAAGCTCAAAAGCAATTCTCTTTGAATATTTGTCACCGTTATCTTTTGCGGTTTCTATATAATCAAAATCAAAAACATCATAAAGACGCTCAACTCTTGTATCATAGGTTGAAGTATCATTTTCATCAATTTCAACAACACGGTAACCGTACTGAGTTGTGTAAGCCAGACCTTTGTAACGGGTCATGGGAGAGGTAAAGATATCAATCCCCTGATTTCTTACACCGAAGGCATTTGTGTGGTCGTGACCTGTAAACATCGCAAGCACATCGCCGTTTTCAATCAAAGCATCAAACTGACCGTCGTTATAATATCCGGGGCAGGGCTTTTCGTTGAGAGTGCCGTAGTTCACATTTTCGGGGTCGAAGGCATAATATTCGTCTTCATTATAAATATGCTCAATTGCATAAGGCTGTTTTGAATCAACCTTTTTAAGTACATCATAGATTTCGGGAACAATTATATGTTGAAATACAACTGAATTGACTTTTTCTCCGCCGTTATCAGACTTAAGCTTTGCGGAGGTTTCCTTATACCACTCAATCTGTTCGGTACGAACTCTGTCATAGTGTTTCGGATCATCCTCATCATAATCGCCTGAGTCAAATACCCAAAGATTGAATCCGACCTTGTCGCTGTCAGAAGCAAGAACGGGAATATTGAATGTTGCGCAGTTTTTGAAGCTTACGGATTCATCAGCAGTTATTACACAAGAGAAGGTATTATAATAATCCATAATATCTTTTCTTGACATCGGACCTGCCTCTGAATCGTGATTTCCGAAGGTTACGGCAACGGGAATATTTCTTGATTCAAATATATTCATCAGAGCGTTGATGAGCTTTTTTGTTTTTTCGGGGTCTTCGTTGGGATGTGTATTATCACCCGTAAGAACAATAAGGTCAGGTTTTTCAACATCGCAGGCTTCAGCGATTACCCATACTGATGCATCGAAATGCTTGTCATAGTTAAGATGCGTGTCGGCAATATGCAATATTTTAAGCTTGCCGTCGGAATTAAATCTGATTGTGGTATCTGTTTCACTCTGCGAATTTGCAGGTTCAAAATTGATATTTTTGTTTTCCGGATCGAGTTCAAAATAAATTATTCCTGATACAAAAAAAACAACCGATACTAATAGTGCAATTAATATAATTTTTTTTGCCATTTTTAATCTCCTTAGACAATTAAGTTTTATTACTTTAACGTAAATTCAGCATCGTTATCCGGAAAGCCTTTATTGTTTCCGATAGTATTAAGAAGCATGCTTTTCAAATCAACCTTGATACCGTTTTTGCTGAGTTTGGGTTCTAACTTTTTAAGCACAAAGGAAAATCTTTTAAGAATACCTGAAATAAAGTTATACACGGGCGTGTCTTCTGTGTGAACACCGTCACCTAAGAAGATTCCCACACCAACTTCGCCAACAAGCTCTGATAACTTTTTATTCTTAAGAGCCTTATCGCTTTTAATAAAGAGCAGATGCTCAACTGTTCCCACAGTTATTTTATCAAAGCGTTTTCTTCCGAAAGCTTTCAGATGCTTAACAATTCCTTTGCCACCACTAAGAGCACCACGCACACGTGCAATAATTGCATCTGAGAAATGCTTGTGGAAATATTCTTGTGCCGTAAGACCGTTCATATCCCATCCGAAATCCTCAACATCAATTGTTTTGATTTTTAATGCAGAGGTTTCGCCTATTGTGATTTTTCTGTATTTTGCAGGACTGCCTACAAGACAGGCAGTGCAAACATCAATCAATCTGTTTCTCTTTTCGGTATAAAACTCATTTATGCTCTGAATGTGCATATGACCTGTCAGAACAAGCTCGACTCCGTTATCGGCAAGAAAAGAAGCAACCTTTCGCCAATCCTTGATTTTTGCATCGCCCACTAAGTCGAATACAGGTACAGGCGGAATGATGGGGTAGTGGCATATTGCAAAAACGGAGCAGTCATCTTTTTTTGCTTTATCAATCTGTTCCTTTGTCCAAGCCATAAGTCTTTCGTCCATTGCTCCTTTGGGCTGATTAAGACTGTCACAGCATATAGCCAGCATTCTTACACCTTCGGTAATTTCGGCAACATAAGAATGAGTAGGTTCATCAAAGGCTATTGCGTCGATGTAGCCGAAATCCTTATACATTTCGTGAAGCTTTTCAAAATGTGCACCCTGAACAGAAATTCTTTTATCATCTCTGAAAGCGAAGGAATCGTCACCGTAATCATGTCCTGCAGTTATGACAAAAATCTTTTTACCGCTTTCTTTAAGCTGGTAAAGCTCTTTTATGAAACTGGTGTGACTTTCTTTTTCACCGTTTTTTGTAAGGTCTCCCGGAATTATAACAATATCTGTTTCTTTATCTTCGATGATTCGTGCAAAAGTGGATTTTACAATTGCACTGCTT
>JAZNRJ010000013.1:0-27050 GCA_045590675.1 Acutalibacteraceae bacterium | reverse complement strand
TATCTAAAAATTCTCCGTAATGCTTTAAAACAAAATCCTCGTATCGTCGTTTATGAGATAATCGTATTTATCCGTGTAAAAAACATCATACGGATTTCTCGGAATGCTCAGATAATCTTTACGTTTTATTACAAGCTCTTTGGGAAGAGCGTAAAACAACGTAAGCCACGCAAGATGGCTGTCCTGCGGAATCGTAATTATCTGATTCGGGAGTTTAACAATATAACTTAAATTAGGGTTGTCCGATATAATTGCATCACCTCACTACGAAGAATTTTTATCATCCCACCTATAAAGGAGTGAAACGGAATAAATTTTTCCTGATATCTCGATAATTTACAGTTTGTTCGAAGACTATTGCTTCAGAAAACACCCATTCACTTTATATGGAATGAAAGCGGATATATTTTTCCAGCATTTTCAAAAAATATTTGTTCCCACTTGTTATGGAGTGAAAACGCAAAAAATTTTCCCGAAGATTGACGAAAAATAAAAATATTTTATTTTACAACAAACAAATGTTCGTTAATATTTTATATTAGTTTTTCCACGGTGTCAATATAAAAATAATTATTTGCAAAAATTTAAAATTATATTAGACCAACCGACCATTTCAATCGTAATAATAGTGAAAGGTCTTTGAAACGGAGGTGTGAAATGAAAAATGACGTAAAAACTACAAGGGTCAATCTTGACGGCATACATTCTCTTGAGATTGCAGTTAACGAGAACGCAAAAACTGTTGTGACAGAATTGATTATCGGCGAAGAAAAAATTTTTATTTATGCCGAAAAATTCGATTCTCCTTGCAACTATATTCGAACGGCAATTAAAAAGAGTATTGTTTATCTGAACGGTGATGCACCCGAACCCAACCGCATCAATGAACTCAAAAAAGGGAAAAATTGTATTTGCTTGAACACGGACGGATATGTGATATAATGGAAACAGGAAAAACTGGTGTGATTGAGGTGAGACAATGAAAGACGAAAATAAAAAAATCGCCCGATTAATCAAGCAGATACAGCGCGGAAAGCAATCCGCTTTTGAAGAATTTTATAAGCTGACAAGCCCCAAAGCATATTTTATCGCACTTAAAATAACTCAGAACGAACACGATGCAGAAGATATTCTGCAGGAAAGTTACATAAAGGCATTCGAAAAAATCAACGAAATCGACACTTCACAGAATATAATGTCATGGTTTCTTAAAATTGTTTCAAACAAGAGCAAGGATTTGCTCAAGAGCAGAAACCGAATTGCTTTTGAAGGTGAAGAAGAAACAATTTTTAAAGAAATCCCCGAAGAGAAGGCTGAATTCTGCCCCGAAGAAAATCTGAATCAGGAAGAATTGCGCCTTGAAGTTATGGCGGCAATTGATGAGCTTACCGATGAAAAAAGAGCCTGCATAATGATGATGTATTTTGGTGATATGAGTGTTAAAGAAATTGCCGAAAGCATCGAAGTTCCCGAAAGCACGGTCAAAAACAGACTTTATACTGCGCGAAAAGATCTGAAAACAAAGTTTGAGAAAAGCGGAAATGTTCTTTACGGCGCGGCTCTCGGCGGAATTCTTATCTGGGCACTTAATAAAACCTCGGTTACCGCTTCAGCTGCATTCCTTGCAAGTGCGGCTTCTGCAGAAATCGTTGCAGGCGCATCTGCGGCATATACTGCAGGCGCAACCGCAACGGCAACAACAGCCGCGGCTTCCGCAGGAACAGGAATTGCCGCAAAAATTGCAGTTGCATCCGTTGCGCAAAAAATTGCGATAGGAGTTGCGGCAACGGCAGTTATCGGCGGTTCAACGGCAGGCGTTGTGACGGTGGTTAAGAATAAAGCACCCGAAACAACAACTCAGATTATCGAAGAAGTCACAACCGCACCTGTTCATTCGACAGAATATGTATTTAATGAAATAACCTTGCAGGAAACTGTAGCAGAAACTGTTTTCTCAACAGAAGGAGAAACAGCCAAAGGCAGTACAAGGGCAAGCACCAAACGGACAAGCGAAGCGGAATACACAACTGTTCCTGCATTGACAACCAAAGCAGTTACGAAGAAACCAACAACTACCGCAAAACCAACCACAACCCGTAAAGAAACAACTACCCAATCAACAACTGCAACAACCCATGCAGTAACTACACGGGAAGAAACAACTGTCCGTAAAACAACAACCACTAAAAAAGCAACAACCACCACTACAAAACAAACTACAACCCGACCTACCACAACAACGGTTCCGACTACAACCGAACCGACAACAACTCAGCCAACCACCACAAGACCGACAACCACCACCCAACCGACAACGACTCAACCGTCAACCACTCAGCAAACAACCAAGGCAAAGGCAACGGTAAGTATTGACATAATTGCTCTTGACGGCTCTGTTATTGACACAATCAATATTGAAGTTGATGCAGGCACAACGCTTTCAAGGGAATACATTGTTACGGCGGTTCAGTCAAACGGATACGAACCCATGGCAGGTGTTTACGGCGACATCGGTTCTGTTGCGGAAGGCGGAAACACCTATAAATTTGAAGCTGAGCTTTAAAAAATAAAAGCAAGGAGAACACATAATGAAAACAAAAATAATTTCTGTATTATTGATTTTTACAATCATATTTTCTGCAACAGCATTTGTTGCTTCTGCAACAGAAAATGTTGTAATGAGTGGCGAATACGGAGAAAACCTTATGTGGGATTTCAATGAAGAAACGGGAACATTGACGATAAGCGGAAACGGAGATATGTATGAATGTTCCACATCTGAAATGCCGTGGCAAGAAGTTCTGTATGACAGAATAAAAGCCGTTGTTGTATCCGATGGTGTAACAAGTATATGTGACGGTGCTTTTATAGACTTCCCCGAGCTTACAGATATCACTATCGGAAATGATGTCAAAACTATCGGCAGATATGCTTTCGCATACAGCGCAAGCCTAACCGAAGTAACTATTCCCGACAGCGTGACTTCTGTTGCCAATGAGGCTTTCGGTTACTGCGATTTGCTGAAAAAAATAAATGTAGGCAGCGGTCTTCAGAGTATGGATGCAGGCACAACGTATTGCAGTTTTAATATAGAAAGTATAACAGTTTCTTCTCAGAATCCGTATCTCTCAAACGATGAGAACGGCGTTCTTTTCAACAAAGATAAAACTGTGCTTCTTATTTACCCTTCAGCAAAAATCGATACTGAATACACAATTCCCGACGGCGTAAAAACCGTACAATACGGAGCTTTTCATTTTGCTCAGAGCCTTAAAAGTATAAAAGCTCCCGACAGCATTGAAACCATAGGTTCAAACGCTTTTTATGCCTGCACCAATCTCACTGATTTTTCAATACCCCGAAATGCCGTTACAATAAACGACCTGGCATTTCTCGACTGTAAATTAAAAAATATAACTCTGCCTGAAAGTCTGAAAAATCTGGGATATGGTGTGTTCAAGACATGCGCTGATGTAAAAACCGTATATATTCCGTCATCTCTGAAATTTATCGATAACCAGAATTTCAGCGGATGCACCTCTGTTACAGATGTATATTACGGTGGCAACGAAGAAGAATGGAATAAGATTGAAATAGGTAACGATAACGAACCGATTCTGAACGCAACTATTCATTTTAACCACACACACTCATATGCTGAAGCTGTTGAAATTGAAGCAGAGTGCAACGAAAAGGGTCTCAAATCATTCTCTTGCGATTGCGGACATTACTACACAGAAGATATCCCCGAAATCGACCATACAGAATCAGATTGGACATACAAATCAGATTCCGTTTTCGTGAAAATCTGCTCTGAATGTCAGGAAGAATATGACAGCCTGACCGCTGAAATCAGCCTTGATAAAAGCGAAATTAAGCTTGCCGCAAATCAGAATGCAACATTAAAAGCAATCGTAACCGACGGTATTGCGGTTGATGTTGAGTTTGTTTCTGCGGATGAAACTGTTGCAAAAGTTGATAGCTACGGTTATATTTCAGGCATTGGTGTCGGACAGACAACTGTTACCGCAAACATAGTCGGAACAGATATGACTGCATCCTGCAATGTAATTGTTACCCCTGCTGTCTATAATGCAGTATGGATTATTGACGGAAACGAAATTGTCTGTGAAACAGAAGAAGGTGCAGAAATAAATGTGCCTGACATCCCCGAAAAAGAAGGCTATGTTTTTGTCGGATGGATTCCCGAAGTTCCGTCTGAAATGCCTTCGCACAATCTGACATTCACCGCTGTGTTCAACAGTATTTCAAAATCCGAGGAATTCAATGTTACGGCAATCTATTCACCCGAGGCTTTTGACGAACCCGTTTCTCTTGATGTTAAAGAGATTGAAGGAGAAAGAGAACCCGGCGGTGTCTATATGGTTGACGGTCAGTATTATGAACAAATAGGACTTTACAATATAAAAACAGTTAATGCAGATTCGGGTGTTGTTCAACCTAACGAAGGACATACCGTGACGATCAGCATACCCATTCCCGAAGAGTATAAAAACCGAACATGTTTTATCATATATCACAGATTTGTAAACGGCGGCAGAGAACAGCTTTCAACTTCGGCAGGCACAATCAGGGTTGAAAACGGATGCCTTGTTTTTAAAGTTAGCAAATTCAGTGAATTCGAACTTCTTGTTGTTACCGATTCAATCAAAATAAAAACTCTCCCTGCAAAAACCGTGTATGCATTTGCCGAAGATATTGATCTTAGCGGAATTGTTATAACATATACTAACACAGACGGCGAAGAAACTGTTATTACCGATGCGGAAAATCTCACCGTCAGCGGTTATGACAGCAGAAAGACAGGTACACAGACCGTAACTGTCAATTACGGCAATTGCACCGATACTTTTGAAGTTACCGTCAGATACACATTCTGGCAGTGGATTATCAGAATTCTCACATTCGGTTTGTTTAAGTTTTAATTTATGTAAAATAGAAGAAGCAGGCAACATCATTAAAGATGTTGCCTGCTGAATTTTATCTGATATTGAGTCAACTATAATAAGTTTGTAGAAAAAGTAAACCGAAAACAAAAGTGTGTAAAAAGTAGACAAATAGAGCCTCTGAAACCGTTGTATATCAACGGTCTCAGAGTGCGGTAATTGAGGGGTACGTATAGTTTGACCTGTAACTCTGATTTTACGTTTTATTCGTTACAAAGTCGAAATTTTGAGTCGTAGATTTTATATACCAACAAAATCACAAACCACCGGTTCAACCGGTGGTTTGTGATTATACCCTTTAAGAAAAGTCTGAAAAACGCTGTTTTTCTAACAAAATTCTAACAAGGGGCGCTTCCGACTCAAGCTACACAACGTTTTTGAAACCTATGGAATTTCCGATAGTGTTGCCGAGATCCTTTTTCTCTTCATAACGAAGCTGCTTCCCTTTGTATTTACATACAGTAAAAAAGATTGGCTGCATAAACAAAAATAATCCGAAGACTTCACCAATCGGTAAAAGTTTCGGATTATTTGTTTTTTGTTATAACGAAATATTAAAATTCCGTATGCTCATTCGGTAAAATGCGGTATTATACGGAAAATTTTTCAACAAACTCTATGATAGGTGTATTGTCCTCCAGCCCGTGGGGATGGTGTGCACAGTTTGCTTTGCCGATGGAAACGATTATTCCGCCGTTTTTCCGATAATACTTTTCAAGAACAGCACCGTTTTCTTCATAAGGAACAATGTTATCGGAATCTCCGTACACCAGTATAACGGGGATTCTGTTCTCCAGAAGCAATTGCATTTTATCAATGGGATGCTCTCTGTAGCAGATAAGCTGCGACAAATCCATGCCGGTCGCTTCTATAAATTCCGGCAGCATTTCATTATTTGCTTTTCCAATGCCTGCAGGGCACGAAAGGAGATTCATTACCGGCGCATCAAGATAAAGAGCTGAAACACATTCCGGGTAGTTTGCTGCGAATTTGCTTGCTATCAATCCGCCGCAGCTCATACCGACGGGAACGCATTTTTTATATAAGCCGTATTCTTTCGATAAGTATGCGGCAAAACGCTTTTTTAAATCAAGGTCTTCATCAAGACACCAACGGGAAATGTTTTCTATAAAGGCAAGATGCCAACCCTTTTTCACCATTTCAATTTCAAATTCCGGAAAAGCGCCGAAATATTCAGTTTTTAACAACCAATTTTTGTTTTCGTTTGCCTTTTCGGGAAAAACAAGAACGGCTTCTCTTCCTTCAAACAGAAAATCAAGTCGCTTAAAGCCATTCCAGATTGATTCAGTCATTCAGCCACCGCCTTTATTGAATTATTGCTCATTTTTGGTATTCTTTCGTTTTCAGCTTTGTTTTTGTTACAATAATCTTCCGGACACAGTATTTATATATATTTTTTAATAACTTTCTGTAATTCTTCTTTAATAATATGATGTCCTTCAATAGTAGGATGAATGCCGTCAGCGGTCCAATAACCTGTGTTGCAGTCACCTGATAATTCGTCAAACCTGTTCTGAAGCGGAACAAAATCAAAATCATATTTTTCTGCAATTTGCTTTGATATTTCAGCCATTTTTCTTACTTCAGAATTAAAATCATTCCATAATTTTTCTGTGCAGACGCCTTTTAAGATAAAAGGTTCTAAAATTATAATTTTAATTTCAGGCAGACTTTCTTTGATTTCGTCAATAAGCATCTCATAAATCATTCTGAATTTTTTCGGGCTGACACCGCAGTTCATGGTTAGTTCGTGAGAAACATCGTTGACCCCTATAAGAATTGACATATAATCGGGTTTTAAATTTATTATATCCTCCTTAATTCGGGCGTAAACATCGGTAATTCTGTCTCCGCTTTTGCCGCGATTAATGAATTTGATTTTATCTTTATTGTTCTTTTCAAATTCAGAAGCAAGAAAAAACGCATATCCGCAGCCTAAGCCGAAATTAACTTGATTCTCATCATCTCTGTTTGCATCTGTTATTGAATCACCCTGAAACAAAAATGTTTTCATATTTATCTCTCCATATATTTTGCGGACCCTAATATACAGAGTCCGCAATTAAAACTATTTAACGATGAACTGTGAGTCTGCGATTTCGGAAATTTCTTCTGCTGTGGTTGCTGTTTTCATCATTTCGGCAACCTTGCTTCTTCTTTCGCGAAGTTCAGCATACATCTGATCACGCTTTTCGGCCGTGATGGGATAGAAAAGCTTGGGAACGATACCGAGAGCACCTGTGATGCGGGGAATACCCGTGCCAAGAGCAAAAATCCACCATTTTGTTCTGTCACTCTGTGTTCCTATAGTAGCACCCTGAACGTAACCGATACCCTTAAGAATAAGGCTGTTGATACTGCCCATAACTGCCATCTGAAGCTTTGCGATTGTTGTTTGTGCAACACCGAGCATAGCTTCTGCACGGTAGCCATTCTTCCATTCGCAGTAGTCCATTGTTTCGTTGCCTATTTCTGCGGGAATAACTCGTCTTAAGCCGTAAACACACATTTCGAAGATTTCTTCAATACCCATCATTGGCAGAATAATATGCTTTTTCTGGAAGTTGTTATTGATTGAACCTATTCCGAAAACAGTCAACCACAGGAAGTCAGTCCAGGCATCTTCGAAAATCCACAAAGCCTTTGTTGAAAATCTCTTTCTGAGAGGCTCGACGAAGCTGTAGCTGATAAATTTAATCGGGAAGGCAGGAATACCGACAATGGTTTGCCATGTGATAGAGCCGATAACATCAATATAGAAGTTTGCTCGGCCTGTGCCGACAGAGAAACCGTTGAAAAAATTTGAAAGCACACAAATAAACATAGGCTTATTTGTGATGATAGCTTTCAACCCCTGAATTACGCTCGGTTTCTTAATGGTCTGCGCAACTCTTTCTCTTGTGGTGAGGAAGAAATAAAGGCAGAAAGCAGCACCGAGAACTGCAAATGAAACACCGAAGGTTGCGAAAAGCTTGGGAAGCTTGATCTTAATCTTGTTGTTGATTACAAGGTCATAGATGATACCGAAAATCTGCCTCGGAACGTCTTCAACGAAATGCGACATCAGATTAGCCGTCGCAATAAGCCTCGAACGGTCCAATGGCTCCGGTGTTATCGTTGAGCCGAAGCCTGAACGGGCAATGCCGGTGAAGGTGTTGGCGGTTTCGGTAACGATTGACATTGCAAAATAGAAAATCCATTTGGGAAGATAATCTCCCGGTGTATCGGGGAAGATAAAGGGAATCAGCCAATACCATAATCCCAAAATAGTGAGGGGAAACTGACCGAGAAGAAGATAGGGTCTGAATTTACCCCAACGGGTTCTGGTCTTTTCAACAATAACACCGATAAAGGTATCGTTGAAGGTATCCCACACGGTTGCAACAATGTTCTGAATTGCAAGATAGCTGAAATCGATTTTTACAACATCATATATGTATCGTTCTTTGAAATCGTTGATATTCAGGCTCTGAGCAGTATCCTCAAGAACATAAGCAACAGTTTCTTTTATGCCGACAAATCGTCTGTTTTTAAGAAGTGCAGATTTATCGGTAGTTTCAACAATCTCTCTTTCTGTTGTCATAATTTCACCCGACTTTCTGTAATTTTAACAATTAATTGTTTGAAAATTTTAACGGTTTTTTGCTGCAATGCTGATCAGAACAGAATCTTTGTGCCTGCGTTGTGTTCCCACGGAGTAGCGGAATTATGTTTTTCTTTTTCAAGTCAATCATTCTCAACGGCTTTCAGCCATTCACCGGCAATGATCATATGACCCGCTATGGTGGGATGAGTTCCGTCCCAGATAAAATATTCCATTCTCGATCTTTCTGCATTTTTTTTAATTTTATCATAAATAGGAACGAAAATGCAATTGAATTCCTTGGAAACTCTCTTTGTTGCCGCCCTGATTCTTGCGTTTGCCTCCTCACGGTATGCAACGGAATCCTCCGGATCACCGCTGTCTGGTCTTTGGAAGGGACCTTCCACTCCGTCGGGATGCGGTGTAAATTTATAGGAACAGTCCGATTTATCAAGCGGATAATAAAACGGCTCACATACTATGATTTTTATGCTGCCAAGCTCATTTCTTGTTTTTTCAAGAATTGCACGGAGGTTTGTTTCATAGCGCTGTGCCGTTTCCTCGGGCGTGATTCCGGTAAAATAGCCGTGTCCTCCGTCGTTTGCTCCCACAAGAATGCTTAAGACGGTCGGCTTGTTATCGATAACATCCTCCTGCCATTTTTCAAGAAGTTCCTCTGATCTCTCGCCTGAATAGCCTTTGTTTATAAATTTGGGCATATTTTCCGCATTTTCGAGTGCAAGCTGTGATGCAACTATATACTGATAACCGTGACCCATAATGTGGTTGCAATCCATGCACTTGCCTCGGTTTCCGTCGGTTATGGAGTCACCCGAAAACAGCACAACATCATTTTTGTTAAGCTTCATAAAGGAATCCTCATCTTCTTTCTCATCTGTCAGAAGTTTATTGCGGATAAAGAATCAAGGCAATTTGTTTTCGTAAATAATTATTTTCTTTGGCATAGTCTGCTGAAAACGCAGGAATTACCGCTGTTAAACAATGTAAAAAGCAAGATTTGCCGAGATAATCATTCCCATTATACTCCTTCTATTTTAAATTTTATCATTTTATATAGAAAAAATAAAGGTCATTATTAGAGAAAAAAGTGTCCTTATTTGCAACAAAAGAGTTGAAATAGCATCAGCAATAAGTTATACTGTGTGTAAAAGGCGGTGATTATTATGAGAAATGATCTGATAGAAAGACTTATCATGCACACATATAATAATCCATCTTTTTTGCTTAAAAATAAAAATGATGATGAGAAAATCATCATTGAGGGCTCCAAGTTAATGAAAAAAGAAAAGCTTATTGCGGTAAGAGCCGATACAAATACTAACCATTTTCCGGAACACAGCCACGATTATGTTGAGATTATTTATATGTATCAAGGAACAAAAATCAACATTATAAACAATGAAAGCGTTGTTCTTAATAAGGGAGATAACCTTTTTATGACCCAGAATTGCAAGCAAGAAAATTTGCCCTCAAGCGAACAGGATATAGCGGTCAATTTCATTGTTCTGCCTCATTTTTTCGAGAAAGCTCTTAAAATGCTGGATAGCGAAGAATCATTGTTGCACAGTTTTATAATTCAATGCTTGCGAGGCGATAACGGTAAATCAAGCTATCTTCATTTCAGAGTTTCTGATGTGCTGCCTGTGCAGAATCTTATTGAAAATCTTATTTGGAATTTGCTTGATGACCGTCAGGAGCAAAGAAATATAAATGAAACAACAATGGGTCTTATTTTGCTTCAGCTTCTCAGTCATATTGATGACCTTGATTATAACGGTGATGACAGCAGCCTTATATTCCACGTACTGAAATATATTGAGGCGCATTTTGCCAACGGAAGCCTGACTGAGCTTTCGCAGATGCTTTTTTACGATTTCAATGCACTGTCAAAGCAGATTAAAAAGCTGACAGGCAAAACCTATACGGAGCTTGTGCAGGAAAAGAGAATGTCTCATGCTTGTTTTCTTCTTGAAAGTACAAACCTCGGAATTTCGGAAATTTCGCAGCTTATAGGTTATGAAAACATCAGCTATTTCCACCGTGTTTTTCGTAAATTTCATAGTATGTCGCCAAAAAAATACAGAGACAAAACGGTTACCAAATAAGAAATTGCGGGTGTGATAAAGAAGAATATTGTGTAAAGCAAATATTATAACAGATGAAGCCGTGAATCGTTGAGTGTTCTCGGCTTTATACTTTGATTATGATTTAACGGTAGGTTTTTGCTGTAATTGCGGTATAATTCAATCAAGCGAATAAGGACACTTTTTTAACTAAAATGTGTCATTTACTTCTCTGTACCTTAATGATAAAATTAAGGTGACCGATTGGTGAAAACACACTGAAATAAGCTAAAAAAGGGAAATGATATGGCAGAATTTATCAAAAAACTTTGCGTTTATTCTTTCTTTCCCGCAAATGATTGTGCTCAACGTCAGCTACGGCAATTACACCGAGTCCGTAAAGCCCGAGACATAAGAAACACAGCTTGCAAACGATATCAGCGGTGATACTTCACTTGCCGATTCCATAAAGTTCGCTTCTGAAATGCCGAGCGTTGGCTTATGCAATGGAAAACACGATATTAACTTTTTCTGTTTTTGCTATATAATCAACCCAACAAATATATAACGGAGGTTAATATGAAAAAATATATTTCAATTATTCTTGCAATGGTTATGATGTTTGTATGTGCTGCACCGGCATTTGCCGTTCAGGCTGAGCCTGAGCAGACAGCTTTATCTGCTGCAGAAAAAGAAAACGGCAACAATGTATTCATTGCTTTCTTCGACAAACTGTTTGCCAAAATCAGGGCGTTTTTTGGAAGTGTGAAGTACTGCTTCGTTGTTAAAAAAGAGGGCGTTCCCAACACTATGAACAAAAACGCAATTCATATGCTCAAATCTGTTGAAGACGCTATAGGCGACAGCTTTATTATCACAACCGAGGACGGCAAGGTTATTGCAATTGACGGCGGTTATAAATTTGAAACCGATTACTTCATTCAGTACCTCAGGGCTGTCACGGGGCAGATTGTGCCGAAAATTGACGTTTGGTTTCTGACTCATCCCCACACTGACCACGTTCAGGTTTTTAACGAAGTGGCTGAAAACCGCACAAATCAGGTGAAATTTGACAAGGTTATTCTTAAATATGCTCCGTATGACTTTTACGCTTCCATCAACTCAACGGAAGGTGCGGAAATGGTGGGCGAGTTTGACAGAATAAGTAAGGCTTTCCCCGAAAAAGTACAGATTATCAACGACGGTGATGTTTTTAATATCGGTGCTGCAAAAATAACCACGCTTTTCACTTTTGACCCTGCTTTCACAAACGTTAATGATGCCTCTTTGATATTCCGTATGGATTTGGGTGGAAAAAGCGTATTGTTTACCGGTGATGCCGGTGTAAGCTCAGGCAATAAGGTGCTTGCAAACCCCGAATATGAGGAGCTTTTGGATTGCGATATATGCAAAATGTCACACCACGGACAGGCCGGTGTATCGAAAGAATTCTATGAAGCTGTCGGCCCCGAAATCTGCCTGTGGCCTACGCCTTCATGGGTTTGGGACAACTCCCACGAAACTCTTGTGCTTCTGACGCCTGAAGTTCGTGCGTGGATTGAAGAAATCGGTGTAGTGAAAAACTATCTTTCCTGGCAAGGCTCACAGGTTATATATCTGGATTAATCGACACCCGGCACCTAAGAAATACTATAACAGAATACAGGCGATTGTTCATGCATTAATACTGATGGAATGATAAAACAGTGTGGGCAAATCAATTATTATGTGTTATATTAAATATGTAATTCAATCGTAAGGTATTGTTATGAAATCGGTCGGAAAAACAACCGCAGATTCTCGAATTACAAACTTGCAAAAATAAAAATTATCATAAAAGGGTGATTGCTTTGAAAAAAATTCTTTCCTCTATTCTTTCGTTTGTTTTCCTTTTTCCCTCATATCTTTTCAGTTTTCTGCCGTCAAAAGCAGATACGGATTTTGCAATTGAGGCAATTGCGCCTGTGTCCGTAAGCGGAATTGAAAACGGTATTATATCAGAAAAAGCCGAGTTTGATTTCGGCGATGCCGATTGCGGCTGGTTCAATTATTACGGCATCAGCTATAAATCCGACTCATATATGAAAGGCGTAATTACATATACGCTCAAAGGTGAACAGTATTCCGAGGAATTCTTCCTTGAGCCATCGGACGGCACAAAGCCTTTTTACAGCTTTATTGACGGTGTGCTTGACAAGACGAAATCAAACACTCTTTGCAAAATAACGCTTGAGCCTCTTGATAAAGATACGGCGGTGTTTGAGCTTGTCGGCGTTGACGTGTTCAACCGTGAAGTGCCCGATAAAAACGTTTATCTTCAGAACAGCGAATATAAAATCGGTGTCAATCTTCTCTGGGGTGGCGCGCTGGATTACCTTGAAGACCTGGACTCCAACGTGCAGGCGGTTATGGTTGACGGCTTAACCAAGGTTGATTCGGATGCTTCGGATAGATACGGTGTAAAATCCGTCAACAATAACGTTAATCTCATCAACCGTCACGATACGGGCAGACTTGTTCAGCAATCCTACTACGGCACCTTTGATTGCGATGCTTATCAGAGCGCTATGTACGGCGAACACAAGTGGAATTATAACCCCGTACAGGGCGGAAATCAGTATAACGAGAGCAGCAAAATAGTTGACCTTGTTGTGGGCGATGACTATATCTATATTAAGTGCAGACCCCTTGACTGGGCAAAACCTGCAACGGATATGAGCCCCTCGTATATGGAGGCAACCTACAGCATCTGCGACGGTGCCGTTGAGATAGCCTGCAGATTCGTTGATTTTTCGGGTTATCCCGAATACTACACAACTCAGGAGCTTCCCGCCTTTTACTGTATAGAGCCCTTCAACAGATTCGTTTATTATAATGGCGATGCACCCTGGACCGGCGATGAAAATTACTCATATCAGAATAAGCTTATTTTCTGGCCGGATGCAGGCTACCCCAATTTCCAGACAACGGAAAACTGGTCGGCATTTATCGGCGAGTTTGACGACAGCTTCGGTATCGGTATTTATACGCCTCACCACGGGAATTTCCTTGCCGGTGTCCTGGCCAGGGAAACCACCACAGATAAAGACCCGTCCGTAGCACCGCAAACATCATATATTGCGGCTGTTAAGCACAACACTTTCCGAAGCTTCGTTCCGAGCGAATATAATTACTATATCGCAACCGGTACGGTTGACGAAATGCGTCAAAGCTTTAACAACATCCGTTTTGCACCCGGTACTTAATACATATTGTTTGCATATTTGTTTTCAACGGCAATGCAGTCGATTGATACCAAGAACCGTCGGTAAGTTTTATTTCAACACAAGCAGTATCAATGATAAATTCGCAAGATAAAATATTGTTTTCATAATTTACAAATCATTTCAGTTATTAATGATAGCTTGAAACAATGTGTGTTTAACCGCCGCTAACAATTTATTCATTGAATCCGTTATGAACACTCGTACCACGAAAAAGAAGCAATTTCAAAGAAATTGCTTCTTTATTTATTTTGTTGAGAGAGGGGTTCTAAAGGGCGATAATAAAGCCTTTTTCTCCCTTTATGAAACAAAAAAATCCTGACGGTCAGTCAGGATTTTTAATCATTTAAACGTATCACTGTTGTTAAGAACAAGTGTGCTGTAAAGGAAAAGAACATCTGCGTTTTCAAAATCAACCATTTTGCAGGCAATATCCGTTAAAACATAGCGTATATCAATAAGAGTTATTTTTGAATAACCATCAATCATCAGCGGAGCAATGCTGCTGCCGAACGAATCTCTGAAAACAACAAGTTCTTTATCTGTTTTGGCATTGGGGTTTTCAATTGTTATAAATGAAACCGGGCCTGATAGATAAATTTCATAAGGGTCTTTGCCGTGTGCTTTTTCCATATCATAAACAGAAATGTCCTTTTGAATTTCTCCGTTGTAAACTGTACAGTTTTCAATTGTTCCGTTTGTAAGATAGGTTATCTTTTCAGCTTCCAACGGTAACGCATACTGCCCGTGATAAACACCGTAAAAATCTTTATCAAGCTCAATTTGTTTATATTCAGCCTTAACATTGGTACCCATTACGTTTGCAATGTATTCGGCAACATCAACAATACTTTCCTGCTTCCAATGAGTATCGGTCTTATAATAATCTTCGATGCTCAAAAGCGGAAAAATGTCAATATAAGTCATAAAATCAATCTTGCCCGTAAGGTGAGAAATCATTTTTTCATAGTCAAGCGAAAGATGGCCGCTGTCTTCTGCAAGAAAATAGTTTTTATCAGGTATAACAGAAAAATATACGTTTGAGTTTTTGCCGCTCAAGTATTTATCAGATATGCTTTTGAATTTTTTTATCGCTTTATCAAGTGACTCTTCTTTAAGCGGATATTCTGTTTCGGTAATATAACCTTTATATTCATAAATATCGTTGTTATCCTGTCTGCCGAAAACTTTGAGTGAAACCGCCGCCTTGATGCTTCTGAAAGCATCTCTGAACGGAAAATTATCAAGGGCATAATCTTCAAACTTGCTCATAAACCTGCCTGAAGCAATACTCTCAACAGTAAGCTCAGGAAAATCGGCAAGATATCTTCTCTCACTGTCAGAATAATCGTTCTTCGGCAAAAAGATACAGAGGGCGGAAAGCCCGAAAATAATCAGTGCAAAAGCTGAAACTGTAATAATTTTAATTGTTTTCATCGTTTCCCCTCCTTTTAAAACCTAAAATAAAGGAACGGGTTGAACGAGCCGTCCACAAGATAAGCCGTCATAACAACCAACAATGCGGCAACAACAATCGGATGAGCGACTGAAACAATGCGGTTGCCGATACTGTTTTCTTTAATTTTAAGAACAGCTTTTTTAACAACAGGTGTTGCGCCGACTGTGGCTATCGCAAGCGTTAATCCGTAGCTTCTGATATAATAGAAGAATTCATCTGAAACAGCAGGTATTTTGCCTGCGCCGAACATTGCGCCGATATACTCCCCTGCTTCTGCGAGGCTTGCGGCATTAAATATAACAAAGCTGACAAGAACCGCAACCAGAACATATAGGTGAGAAACAATTTTTGACTTTGCCAAAATCTTGTTCAGGAAAAGCTTTTCCGCAGTCAGCAAAGCTGCAAAGAAAAGGCCCCATACAATGAAAGTCCAGTCCGCTCCGTGCCAGAAACCTGTTAAAAACCAAACGGTAAGGATATTAAAAAACCATCTTGGTTTTGAAACTTTGTTGCCGCCCATCGGGATATAAACATAGTCTCTGAACCATGAACCGAGCGAAATATGCCAACGGCGCCAAAATTCGGCGGCACTTGCAGAAATGAACGGATAATTGAAGTTTTCCATAAAATTAAAGCCAAACAACTTACCGAGACCGATTGCCATATCGCTGTAGCCGGAAAAATCAAAGTAAACGTGCAACGCATATGCAACGGCATAAAGCCAATAAAACATTACCGATTTATCATCAGATGCTTTAAAAATATCGCAAAGCTCACCGAGGATATTTGCAATAAGGATTTTTTTGCCCAATCCGAGAACAAATCTTGTTACGCCTGAACTTAACATTTCAAGCGTATGCTCTCTTTTGCTAAGCATACGCGCAATGTCAGCATATCTTACGATAGGACCCGCAATAAGCTGAGGGAACATTGTTACGTAAGCTGCAAGATTTATCGGGTTTTTCTGCGCCTTCTCCCCCCTGTAAACATCAACTGTGTAGCTAATAAGTTGGAAGGTATAAAAACTGATACCGATTGGCAATGCGATGTTAAGAAGCTTAACCGAAAGGCCTGTTGCGGCATTAAAATTTTCAATAAAGAAATCGGCATATTTGAAATATCCGAGAAAACCGAGACTTATCGCAACGGATATTGCAAGGAACACTTTTGAAAGGGTCTTGCCCCTGAATCTTTCAACCGCCAAACCGCAAACATAACCCAATGCGATTGAAACAGCCATAAGCAAGACATAAATCGGTTCACCCCAAGCGTAAAACACAAGGCTTACAGCAAGGAGCACCGTATTTTTTAGCTTTTTAGGTGCAATAAAGTATAAAAAAAGAACACACGGCAGGAAATAATATAAGAAAGTTATACTTGAAAATAACATTATAAAATTCCTCCGTGTGTTCAGTTATTCTAAATTAGAAAGCAAGGCTTTCTTCATAAACAACTGTTGAATTGCCGTCAAATGCACCAACAAGATTTGTTTTGAATGTTTCGATTGTCTGAGCGTTACCGAAAGCTGAAACAATATAGTCACTGCCAACTGTTACAATAATAAGCTTTTCGGGGAAGCCGCACATCCACTGCTTGTTCATAAGAGCATCTTTAAGAGCATCTGCAACAGCCTGAGTGTTAGCTGCATCTGTTACGTGGAAAGCACCGCAAGTGAAGTTGTTTGCCATCATGCCATGCATAATTGAAGCTGCATCGTCAACCATAGCAATGTTTGCCTGAGGAAGAGCGAAAGTTGCTTCAACTGCTTCTGCATCTGCAAGGTCATATTTACCGGGAGCGCCTTCAACCATATTGTTCATGTCGCCGCCCATGAAATACATCTTTTCTTCTTCGGGGTGAGCTGCCCAAGCTGCTTCAAGAACAGCAAGTGCACTTTCAACTGCAGGAGCGGCTGCTTCGGTTGTTTCAATTTCGGGAGTTGTTGTTGTTTCTTCATTTGCATTGCCGCCGCAAGCTGCAAGAGCGAAAGCAAGTGAAAGAGCAAGAACGAGTGCAAGAATCTTTTTCATGTTTTTCTCCTTTTATTTGTTTTTTGTTTTCTTGTTCCCGGCAGTTATGCCGAGCGTATTGCATCTTATTAAACCATAAAGTAAAAGAAATTACAATAGCTATTTTATAATTTTTATCTGTAATTATTCACCTTAGTGTTTACAAGTGCAACCGTTTTGTGATATTATTAAAAAGTAACGAGCCCGGCTCAAATTGAAATATGGAGGAATTCACCATGGCAAACAGATTTATTCTTAATGAAACATCATATCACGGCAAAGGCGCTATCGCTTCAATTGCTGACGAAATCAAGGCAAGAGGCTTTAAAAAAGCTTTTGTGTGCTCTGACCCCGACCTTATCAAGTTTGGTGTTACAAAAAAGGTAACCGATATTCTTGACGGTGCCGCAATCGCTTATGAAGTTTATTCAAATATTAAGCCCAACCCCACAATCGAAAACGTTCAGACAGGCGTTGAGGCTTTCAAAGCAGCAGGCACAGACTGCATCGTTGCTATCGGCGGCGGTTCATCAATGGATACAGCCAAAGCAATCGGTATCATCATCACCAACCCCGAATATGCTGATGTAAGAAGCCTTGAAGGCGTTGCACCCACAAAGAACCCCTGCGTTCCCATTATCGCAGTTCCCACAACCGCAGGCACTGCAGCTGAAGTTACAATCAACTATGTTATCACAGATGTTGAAAAAGACAGAAAGATGGTTTGCGTTGACCCCCACGATATTCCCGTTGTTGCTGTTGTTGACCCCGATATGATGGCTTCAATGCCCAAGGGTCTCACCGCCGCAACAGGTATGGACGCTCTCACACACGCAATCGAAGGTTACATTACCAAGGGCGCATGGGAACTTTCCGATATGTTCCACATAAAGGCAATTGAAATCATCGCTCGTTCGCTTAGAGGTGCAGTTGAAAACACAGACGAAGGCCGTGAAGGTATGGCTCTTGGCCAGTACGTTGCAGGTATGGGCTTCTCAAACGTCGGCCTCGGCATCGTTCACTCAATGGCTCACCCCCTTGGTGCTCTTTATGATACACCTCACGGCGTTGCAAACGCGATCATTCTTCCCACCGTTATGGAATATAACGCACCCGAAACAGGTGAAAAATACAGAGATATCGCTGTTGCAATGGGCGTTAAAGGCGTTGAAGCAATGAGCCTTGAAGAGGCAAGAAAAGCTGCAATTGATGCTGTTAAACAGCTTTCCGCAGACGTTGGCATTCCCGCTGACCTCAAAGAAATCGTTAAGGCTGAAGACCTCGACTTCCTTGCTCAGTCAGCATTTGACGATGCTTGCCGTCCCGGTAACCCCAGAGACACATCAGTTGCCGAAATCAAAGCTCTTTACGAATCACTCCTTTAATACTAAATTTGTTTCCCCGGCTTCCAACCGGGGATTTTCTTTGCAAAAAAGGCATACTATAATTGATACAGAAATATTGTTATAATAAACAGTTGACAAGAAAAAGGTTTTTTGATATAATCTTTCCCAAGCAAAGACCCGGCTTTTGTGGAAAGTCTGCAAGAGATTGTGCATCATAGGCTGAAAGTGCACTTCAGATGAGTAGTAAGTCCGGCAACACTTCGCTCGGTATACCCACATTTTAATAAAAGAGAGGATACATTTTTTGTATCAATAACGGGTGGCACCGCGGGTTTTAATTACTCGTCCCGAGAATTATTGCACATAATTCTCGGGATTATTTATTTTTATAAGCAAACCATGTAATGGAGGAATGATATTATGTACAGAACTCACCGTTGCAACGAAATAAGAGAAGCTCATATCGGCCAGACCGTTGAGCTTGCAGGCTGGGTTGACGTTATCCGTGACCACGGCGGCGTTCTTTTTGTTGACTTGCGTGACGAAACAGGTGTAACTCAGGTTGTTGTTCACGACGAAAGCCTACTTAAAGGTATAAGCAAAGAGACTGTTATTTCAGTTTCAGGTGTTGTTACAAAGCGTGACGAAACCACAGTTAACCCCAAAATTGAAACAGGTCTTGTTGAGCTTGTTGCAGATTCGCTCAAGGTGCTCGGCACCTGCACAAGAGAGCTGCCTTTTGAAATCGGCTCAAATGACACAAACGAAAATCTGCGTCTCAAGCACAGATTCCTTGATTTAAGAAATCCTGCTCTCCACAATAATATTATTCTCCGCTCAAAGGTTATCGGCCATATGAGAAAGCTTATGGAAGAAAGGGGCTTCCTTGATATTCAGACCCCCATTCTTCCCGCTTCCTCTCCCGAAGGTGCAAGAGACTTCCTTGTACCCAGCCGTAAGCACCCAGGCAAATTCTATGCTCTGCCCCAGGCTCCCCAGCAGTTCAAGCAGCTGCTTATGGTATCAGGCTTTGATAAATATTATCAGATAGCCCCCTGCTTCAGAGATGAAGATGCCCGTGCCGACCGTTCACCCGGTGAATTTTATCAGCTTGACTTTGAAATGGCTTTTTCAACTCAGGAAGAAGTTCTTGAAGTTTGCGAAAGCGTTGTAAGCGATATTTTTAAAACATTCTCAGATAAAAAAGTAACCGCATCGCCTTTCAGACGCATTCCTTATGCCGAGTCAATGGCTAAATACGGTTCAGATAAGCCCGACCTTCGCAACCCCCTTATCATCTGTGACCTTACAGATATGTTCAAGAGAGTTCAGTTCAAACCCTTCATGAACAAATATGTAAGAGCGATTGTTGCTCCCTGTAAGAATGAAAGATGGTTCTTTGATAAGTCCCTTGCATTTGCCACAAAACAGGCAAAGATGGCAGGCCTTGCTCACATAACACTCCTCGATGCTGCTAACTGCGGATTCAAGGACGATCCTATCAGCAAGGTTATGACGGAAGAAGAAAAAAGAGAAATCGTTGAGCTTACAGGAGTTAAAGAAGGCGAAACAATATTCTTCATCTGCGATAATATCTCCGATATCGCTGATAAAAACGCAGGCGTTATTCGCACATGGCTCGGTGAAGAACTCGGCCTTATCAACAAGGATTCATTTGAATTTTGCTTTGTTGTTGATTTCCCCATGTATGAGAGAGATGAAACAACAGATAAAATTATATTCACTCACAACCCCTTCTCAATGCCTCAAGGCGGCCTCGAAGCACTTGAGACTATGGACCCCACAACAATTCTTGCCTACCAGTATGACCTTGTTTGTAACGGCATTGAGCTTGCATCAGGTGCGGTAAGAAACCACAGCCCCGAGATTATGAGAAAAGCCTTTGAAATTGCAGGCTACAGCGAAGAAGAGGTTGAGAAGAGATTCAGCGCACTTTACAATGCATTCCAATTCGGTGCTCCTCCCCACGCAGGTATGGCTCCCGGTGTTGACAGAATTGTTATGCTCCTTGCCGACACCGAAACAATCAGAGACGTTATTGCATTCCCGCTCGACGGAACAGCTCAGGACCAGATGCTCGGTGCACCGGGCGTTGTTACAGAGCTTCAGCTCTTTGAAGCCAACGTAAGCATCAGAGGCAAGGGCGGCGCAGTTGAAGTTTCAGGTTCTGAAAATGACGGCTCAGCTTTTGCGGAAACCGTTAATTCCGCAAAGGGTGGCGTTATGACCAAAGAAAAATGGTTCAAAGAGCTTGAAAGTGTTAATGAACTCAGCTTTGCTGACGATGAAAAGAAAGCAATGCAGAAAATTCTTGACGATATGGGCAAAATTGAAGCTGAACTTGAAAAAACCGCAACAGAAGATGTTGAAGCAATGGTTTATGTTATGCCTATGACCAACGTTCTCAGAGCAGACGGAAGAAATCAGCCCTTTGCCCGTAAAGATCTGCTTGAAGGTGCTCCTCAAAGCACAGAGGACAGCTGGCAGGTTCCCAGACTCGTAAAGTGAGGTGCAGATAAGTGATTTATATTAACCAGATAAATGCGGCAGGTAAAATTGCCGTTGATGATACGATTCTTGTTAAAGGCGTTCCCGCAACAGCAGGCTCAAAGATGCTTGAAAACTTTAAGCCTCTTTTCAGCGCAGAAGCTGTTGAAAAACTTGAAAAAGCAGGCTATGACATTGCCGGCAAAACAAATGTCGGTGAATTCGGCCTTGACCTTCTGGGTGAAACCTCATATTTTGCCCCCGAAACCGAAAACGGCAACCTTGTCGGTGCAGCAGCTGCTCTTGTTGCATCAGGTAAAGTTAAAGCGGCTCTCAGCGTTGACCTTAACGGTGCACCCAGACGTGCAGCAGCCGTTTCGGGCGTTGATTTCATTAAACCCACATACGGAACAGTTTCACGCTACGGCATAATTGCCTGCGCTTGCTCAGGCGAGCAGATCGGCGTTACAGCAGCCGATGCTGAAAGCGTTAAGGAAATCCTTACCGTTATCGCAGGCCATGACAGCAAGGACGGCACAAGCCTCCCTGCAGAAAAATACGAATATTCAACAAGCGAAGATGTTTCAGCAATGAAAATCTGCATTGTTAAAGAGCTTTACGATGCCGCAAGCGCAGAAGTTAAAGCAAACATTGACTCTTATGCCGAGGCTCTCAAGAAAAACGGTGCAACTGTTGAAACTGTTTCTCTTGATATTGTTTCGCAAGCTCAGACAGCCTGGCAGATTCTTATGGCAGCCGAAACAACCAACAATCTTTCAAGATTTGACGGTGTTAAATACGGCTACAGAACATCCGATTATAAAAACATTGACGAGCTTTACGTTAAGAGCCGTTCAGAAGCAATGGGCTTTCTTGCAAAAGCAACCATCATTTACGGTTCAGATGTTCTTGCAAAAGCAAAATATGAAAAATGCTACGATAAGTCCCTGCGTATCCGCCGCATAGTTTGCGACAAGGCAAGAGAAATTCTTGCAAAATATGATGCAATCCTTGCTCCTGCCTGCTCACAGGCAAGCTATAAACCCTATAACGCTCTTGAAGCTTTTGAAAAAATTTATGCCGAAAGCTTCTTCACCGCAATCCCATCAATCACAGGTATGCCTGCAATGGTAACAAAGGGAGTTCAGCTTATTGCGGATTCATACAAAGAGAGCGTTCTTCTCAGCATTGCAAAAAGCGTGGAGGTGTAAATAATGAAATACGAACTTGTTATAGGTTTGGAAACTCACGTTGAACTTTCCACCGATTCAAAGCTTTTCTGCTCCTGCGGCGGCCATTCAAGCCCCAAAGAGCCCAATGACTGCGTATGCCCTGCCTGCAGCGGTATGCCCGGTATGCTCCCCGTAACCAACAAGCACGCAATTGAGCTTGCAGTTAAAGCAGGCTTTATGCTCAACTGGAAAATTAATCAGTACACAACATTTGATAAAGGGAGCTACTATTATCCCGACCTTCACTGCGCTTACCAGATAACCCAGTGGTTCCACCCCATCTGCGTTGACGGCAGCGTTCAGATTGGTGAAAGAACTATCGGCATCAAGCAGATTCACGTTGAAGAGGATGCAGGTAAGCTTGTTCACGATGAAGCTACCAACACATCTTTTGTTGACTATAACCGCACAAGCGTGCCCCTTATTGAAATCGTAAGCCGTCCCGACTTCCGCTCATCCGATGAAGTTATCACTTACCTTAAAAAGCTTAAATCAAGCCTTCAGTTTGCAGGTATTTCGGAGTGCGAAGAGGGCGCTATGAGATGCGACGTTAATATTTCAGTACGCCCCGAGGGCTCAAACGAGCTTGGCGTGCGTTCGGAAATCAAGAATATGAGCTCTCTTTCAGAAATCAAGGACGCAATTGAATTTGAAAAGGTTCGCCATATTGATGCAATTGAACGTCACACAGAAATGCTTGTTCAGGAAACACGCCGCTGGGATGACGTTAAGAGACGGACATTCCCCATGCGTAACAAAGAAACTGCGGCTGATTACCGCTACTTCCCCGACCCCAACCTTATGCCTATCGTAATTGACGATGAATGGCTTGCAAAAATCAGAGCAAGTATGCCTGCAACAGCAGACGAAAAAACTTCGCTCTATGAAGAAATGGGCATTGCATCCAAAGAAGCATCAGTTCTTTCATCTGACAGAAAGCTTTCAGATATGTTTGACACAGTTGTTGCAATGGGCAGAAGCCCCAAGGTTGTTGCAAGCTGGATTCTTACAGAATGCATGGGTCAGATGAAGCGTCTTGAGCTTGCATCGCTCGACATTGCTCCCGCAAAGCTCGGCAGAATCATTGAGCTTGTTGAAAGCGGAGAAATTACCCGTGCAGCAGGCAAAAAGGTTCTTTCAGCTGTTTTTGAAAGCGATGTTGATGTTGATAAATATTGCGAAGAAAACAAGCTCAACGCAAAGGTTGACGAAGGCTTTATTCTTGAAACAGTCCGCAAAGTAATCGCTGAAAACGAAAAAGTTGTTGCCGATTACAAGGGCGGCAAGGTTAAAGCTCTCCAGGCTCTCTTCGGCAGCGTTATGAAAGAGCTGCGCGGCACCGGTTCACCCGACGTTATCAGAGCTATGCTTGAAAAAGAGCTCAACGGCTGATAAATCAAATTTTCACCGCCTCGGTTAATTGCCGGGGCGGTTTTATTATTGCAAAAATAAAGTCTGTATGATATATTTAAACCATCAAATGCCAAGGAGATTTGTTATGATTAAAACCGCAAAAGAAGCAGGTGCCGATAACCTGACGCCTTCAATTCCTCAATATTTTTCTTGGATTAACAACACAAACGAAGGTTCAACAGAAAAACACACTCTGATTAACCTTGATTTCTTTAAATACCTTAAAGACACTTTTGGAATGGAAATCAAAATTTACGCCTGGGATGCAGGCAATTTTGACGGCGCAAGCGAGGGTTACGGCAACCTCGACAGTCAGAAGTTCCGTGCTCAGTATCCTGAAGAATATAATAACGTTGTTAAAAAGGCTGATGAACTCGGCATACGCATGGGCCTTTGGGGCAGCCCTGACGGTTACGGCAACACAGCTGAAACCCAGAAAGAGCGTTTTGAATTCTTTGTTCATCTTTGCCGTGACCATAACTTTGCTCTTTTTAAGCTTGACGGCGTTTGCGGCCATCTCCGCCCCGAAAAGGCCGAAGTTTTTGCCGATATGCTCAAGGAATGCAGAAAGTATTCCCCTGACCTGATTGTGCTGAACCACCGCCTTGAGTTTTATGAAGCGGAAAAATATATAACAACATACCTTTGGAACGGAACGGAAACTTACGTTGACATTCTTTCCTGCAATCAAAACACGGCTATGCATAACAGAGCCTTTATGTTCACAAGAGGCCATACCGATAATCTTGAACGCCTTGCCGAGGACCACGGCGTTTGCATTTCATCGTCGATTGATTATTTTGAGGATGAACTGATTTATCAGGCATTCAACCGCTCGCTTATTCTTGCTCCCGAAATTTACGGCAACCCCTGGCTGATGCGTGACGATGAATTGCCGAAGCTTGCAAGAGTTTATAACCTCCACGCAAGGAATGCTGCAATCCTTGTTGAAGGCAAAATCCTGCCCGAAAGCTACGGCGATAATGCTGTTTCAAGAGGCAGCAAAACCAAAAAATTCATTTCAACCGGCAATAACTCCTGGCAAACAAAGAAAATCAGCGTAAAAATCGGCAAAGAAACAGGAATCGAAACCGATGATCCGATTGCGCTGAATATTCATCATCCTTACGAAAAGCATCTCGGTCTTTTCAAAATGGGTGATACTGTTGAAATCGAGCTTATGCCGTTCAGAGCAACTCTTATTGAACTTTCAGCCGCAAGTGAAGCCGAACCGATGCTCAAAAATTGTGAATATGAAATAATTAAAGAAACCAAAAAAGGAGTTCCCGTTGATGTTAAAATTCTCAAATGTGACGGAGGAGAAATTACTCTTTTAAACAACGGAAACGAAACTTTTTTTGCCTTTGCTGAAAAAACAGATATAAAAGAAAAAGCGCCCGAATTTCTCGGAACGCTTGATAATGAAGAAAAAGGACCTTCAAACGGCGAATTTCTTTACGAAACCGCAATGTACGCAATAACAAACGATGCCCTCGAGCTCAGAAGCCTGCGCCGCTCAGGCGAAACAGCGATTCCCCAGGTCAAAGCAGCAAGAGATGCTTTCTTCGGCCAGGAATACTTTGCACTCAGAGGTTGCGATGCAGGCAATATGTTTGACGGCAAAACCGACACATTCTTTGATTCACAAAGCAAAACATATCTTGATGAAAACAGGCGGATTTGCGGCGGATGCCTCAGAGTTGACTTCGGTGAAGAAATTCTCTGCGACAGCGTTGAAATTGAATTTTTCTCGGGCGATTATGCCACAAGAGAGGTTGAAACGCAAAAGGTTCCGCTCCTTGCCGAATATTCAACCGACCTTGCGGAATGGAAAACCTCCGATTTGGTTAACCTGAGCGTAAGCGACCATAATTTCACCTCAAAAATAATCACTTTCACCGCTCACACTCCGTATGAACTCCACGGCAAAAAGGTTGTTTCAAGCTACACAATTAACGGCAAAATCCGTTATCTCAGAATTGAAAATCCCGTTGACAGAATCTACTCCGTCAGACTGATAAAAGACGGAAAAACCGTTGAAATCAAAAAGCCTTTCGCCAACAATATGCAGGCACATTACCGCTTTAAGAAAACAGCTGTAATTAAATATAACAGCTTTACCCTCCCCGATTACAAATCTGGTTCACGCCTTGCGGTTGCTGTTGAAGGCGTTCACGGTGAGGAAGGCATTTACTGCGTTGCAGAAATCGGCGGCGAATTCAAAGGCTTCCCGATGAGAGCCCCCGATTATAAAGCAAACCAATGGGAACACTGCGTTTGCGGAAGCGATAAAAACAACACATTTTTCTTTGATTTACCCGAAAATATGCAGGGCAAAGAAATCAAAATTACCGCAATTTTCAGCAACAGAAGAAAAGCCGATGCAGTTTGCAACGTCTACATCTGCGATAAACATTAATAACGAGGATATATTATGAAAAAAATACATTTACTCTGTAATGCTCACCTTGACCCCGTTTGGCTTTGGGGCAGAGATGAAGGCATTGCCGAAGCTATTTCAACTTTCAGAGTTGCCGCAAAATTCTGCGAAGAATATGACGGCTTCGTTTTCAACCACAATGAATCCGTGCTTTATGAGTGGGTTGAAGAGCACGAGCCCGAGCTTTTCAAAAAAATCCAAAAACTTGTTAAAGAGGGTAAGTGGCGCGTTATGGGCGGCTGGTATCTTCAGCCCGACTGCGTTATGCCGTCCGGCGAAGGCTTTTTGCGCCAGATAGAAACAGGCAACTCTTATTTTATGGAAAAATTCGGCGTTAAGCCGACAACGGCTATCAACTTTGACCCCTTCGGCCATACCAGAGGACTGGTACAGATTCTGGCGAAAAGCGGTTATGACAGTTACCTGTTCTGCAGACCGGGTCCGGGGGATCTGACTCTGCCCGACAATGCCTTTACATGGGTAGGTTACGACGGATCCAAAGTAATGGGACAGAGAGTGACCTCCAGCTACAACAGCGGTCTTGGCCATGCGGCATCCAAAATCCGCGGTATCGTGGAACAGAGCGGCGATAAAGAAGTAAATCTCTGCCTGTGGGGTGTGGGTGACCATGGCGGCGGCGCATCCCGGGGTGATCTGCGGGATATCGAAAAGCTGACGGAGGAAATGGCGAAAGAAGGCGTTGCACTGATCCATTCTACTCCGGA
>JAZNRJ010000012.1:0-5292 GCA_045590675.1 Acutalibacteraceae bacterium | reverse complement strand
AGTCAGAACAAAAACAAGTCTTGGTCAGTTAGTTGAGTCAGGTCATTTCAAGGGTGGCGTTGCCGCCTTTGGATATGACCTTGTGAAAAGAGGCAGATTCAATAAACGAAAACACGAGCTTTATGATTTGCAGATAAATCCCGAAGAGGCCATTGTTGTAAAAATTATCTTTGACAAATACACTACTGAGGGTTATGGGGCACACAGAATTACAACGTGGCTAAACAATAATGGTTACAGAGCAAGAACAGGTAAAATGTGGCATGAGGCTACGATAAGAGGTATTCTATGCAACCTGACTTATACGGGTGTACTTCGCAGTGGTGATTCCCGTTCAGAGGTCATACCCGAACTGCAGATAATAAAGCCTGAACAGTTTGAAAGAGCTATGATGATTATGAAGGAGCGTTCGGACAGGAAGAAAGAAAATTCCACAGTCCCTCTTAACACCAAAGGTAAATCTCTTATCTCCGGCAAGGTTTACTGTGGGCACTGCGGCTCAAGGCTGAATCTTACAACAAGCGGAAGATACCGTAAAAGAAAAGACGGTTCTGTTGATACAACGAAACGAATAAGGTATGCCTGCTACGGTAAAAGTAGAAAACAGACGGAGTGCGACGGTCAATCGGGTTACACTCTGCACATTCTTGATGATTTGATTGATGAGATTGTCCGTGGCATTTTCAAAAAGATGAAAGGTGTATCCAAAAATGATGTTGTTATGTCACGATATGCTAACGAGCTTGAAGCAAGAAAAGCAAGGTACTCAATGTTAAAGGCAGCTTACGGCAAAGAGTTTGAAAATCTTACTATTCTGAAATCCGAGGTTATTAAGGCAATCAAGGGTGAAAGTTCATTTTCGGCTGATACACTTTCAGAACTGATTGAAGAATCGGAGAAAGAGTGTAGCAGGCTTTTGAATTTATGCACTGATGCAGAAAATGATGTAACTGACAGCGAGAGTGTACTCAAAAACTTATCCGACAGCTTTGATGAACTGATTTCTTGGGCAGAGCTTTATGATGATGCGAGCTTTGAAAAGAAGAAAATGATAGTTAATTATTTAATTAAACGAGTTGAGGTAAGTAGAGGATACAAACTGAATATTGAGTTTAACATTGACTTTGAGCAGTTCACCAACGGCTTAGAAATCGCGGCGTAGCATGAGAAAAGCCGAGCAGAACGTGATGTGCGCTTTGCTCGGCTAATAAAACTATGATTTTCGTGTTTTGAAAAAATTAATAAGGAGATATTGCTCGTTTTCGGAGATATGAATATATATCCAAATTCGTATTATGTTTTTCATTGTATTGTTTGAGTTTTTCGGTTAGAGTAGGTCCGATTAACAAGTGCTGTTCCAAGAAAGAATCAAAAGCTCTTGTAAAATCTAGAGCTAATGAATTGAAATGATCTGCAATTTCATTAGTGAAATATATTTGAGATGAACCGACATACTTAATTTTATCAGAAAGCAAACCTTTCTTAGTTAAATAGTCATCGGCTTTCTTGTATCCGCCATTATATACTTTCTCTTGGATGTTATGAGAATCAACCTCGTAAAAATGAATTAGTCTACCGTGTGCAATTACATTTCTAAACTGGTACAATACATTAATGCCTTCTATGAACGGAGAAATAGCATCATTGGTTTTAAACGATTCTTTAGTCAGTAGTTCGAATATGCTATTATAATTATCTATACCCGTGGATTGCGAGATTTTTCGATTCAAAAATTCAATTACATTATTAAAGAATATATTTTTTGGCTTACGGAGTTCAAATTCTTTAAATTGAACTTCCCCAAATATCACTTGGTAGTAGCCTAATAATAATTTTCCTCTATCTTCTAAAAAACCTTCAACATAACAGGCTACACTTAAAATAATATTTAGATTTATTGCAGAGTTTAATTTTTCACAAGTTATAGATTCTCTAGATTTAACATTAAACTCTATTATATCACGATAGTATGAATAGATGGGTTCTTCGTAAATCGTGTACATCGCCATATTCTTGTTTCCTCCCGTCTTTTTTGTATTATAACACATAAAAGAAACAACCGCAATCCAAAGAATACGGTTGTATTGCGTTCAGTCTTATATAATAAAAAACACTCATTATGTGCAGGCAAAAAAATATTACTTAGTGTCCGATGGTGGAGATGAGGGGGATCGAACCCCTTACCTCTTGAATGCCATTCAAGCGCTCTCCCAAGTGAGCTACACCCCCATGTTTGAGGACACTAAGTAATTGGTTTTTATTAAATTTTTGTAGGGTGCGTTTCTGAGTGCTTTGGGCTCCCAAGTGAGCTACACCCCCATAGTTAGGGACACTAAGTAATTTATTATTTTTTGTTTATAACACCCTCAAGTGCTAAGATATATTAGCATACTTTAAAGCAAAAATCAAGTATTATTTTAGATTTATTGAAATATTTTTGTTTAAATTATTATTTAAATATGAATTTTACAAAATCGGGTTGTATTTCAATAGAATTTATGATATATTATTGAAGTAAATTTTTAGTTTGGAGGCTAATATTATGGAAAATAAAGATTTATTTACTAAAGTTTCTGACGGCTATGACTGCGAACAAGTTAATCAGTATATTAATATGCTTAAAGCTGAATATAAAAAAGTTTTCGATTATGCAAAAACAGTTGAATCAAACAATGAAAAACTCAAGAATATTTGCAGGTCATTATCAGATGAGAACAAATCACTTAAAGCTTCTGAAAACAAGATTGTTGTTGCTGATAGCGGAACAAACGACATTTCAGCTTTAATTGGAAAAATTGAAAAACTCGCAGTTGAAATTTCTGATGAATGTAAGAATATTTCCGAAAACTTCAATAAATAATTATAAACCGAAAGGCTGAACTGAAATGCAAGAATTCAAGCTTAAGAGTATAGATGAATTTGATTTGTTTTTTACTGAAACAATAAAATCTCAAATTACACCTGAGCCCACTCACGATAATCTTATCCCCGAAATGGAAGAACCTGCAAAGCAGGAAGAAAAAGCTATCATTGATGAAAACTATACTGAAGATTCAATAATAACGGGAATTTCATCTGAAACTAATGAGAAAACTCCCCGTCCGCTCACACCAATCGGTCAAACACCTTCTCCTTTTATAGTTACAGATTCAAAAGATACATATTCGCCTGAAATCATTTTAAATGAAGAAGATTTTGAAGAAGATGCTCCTGTAAAAACCAAATCAAAAGGAATTCTTGCAGGCAAGATCATTTCAATTATTATGCTATGTGTAACTGTTGTTACATTCCTGCTTGGTTGTTTTACCGCAACATTTCTTGACACATTTGAAATTGGAGGTATAAATCTTTCAACGCTTTGCTCCGATATAGAAGCACTTAAGCTTTCACAAGGCGACCTTTTAATTTCAAAAACAAAAGCAGCTAATGAATATTCAATTAACACATTTATTGTTAAAAACGAAGTTGTTTACAGCGGCACTGAACAACAAAATCAGGCAACTATCGGCAAAGTTACTTCTGTTATTCCCTATGGCGATTCATCCAATCTTGAGATTATAAATCTCACAACCGGCAATGTTGATACAATAACAGCTGAAGAATGCAAGGGTGAAGTATTATTCTATATCCCCTTCCTTGCCGGAATTCTTAATTTTGCGCTTCAATCAAGCAACGCAATTCTTGTTTGCGCTCTGTTTGTTCTTCTTGCAGCTTTCTGGTGTCTTCTTCTTGTTTTATTAAGCAAGGCAAGCAAGAAACCTGAAGAAACAGAAGTAAATTTAATCAATGAATAAAAATTAACGGTATGGTTTAAACCATACCGTTTTTTATATTTCAATTGATAGTATATTTTCATCCTGTTCACCTAAAAGCATAATTTCATCCATCGAAGTAGATCTTGATTTTTTAATAGTAATATCAAGATTTATGGTTGAATCAGGGTTTCTGGAGAGCTTGCATGTCTCTACATGCATATTTTTTTCTTTAAGTTTATCTTGAAAATTCTGGATAATATTCGGAACATCATTAACAACAACCGTAAACTCATTAACAGTTCTTTCAAGCTTAGTAAGGTAGCGGTGCAAAATCAACTGCATAATTATCATTATAAGAGTAGCGGCAATACCAATAGTATACATGCCGCTTCCAACTGCAAGACCTACAGCTGCAGTTGCCCAAATACCGGCAGCTGTTGTAAGACCTTTAATTGACACATCTTTAACAAAAATTACACCTGCGCCAAGAAAACCTACACCGGTAATAACATTAGAAGCAATTCTTGAAGCATCCGCTCTAAATCCTTCAAATTCAAGCAAATCAAAAAAACCGTATTTAGAAACAATCATTGCAAGAGCTGATCCCAAAGCAACAATTAGATGAGTTCTTATGCCTGCATCTTTTTGTCTTCTGCTGCGCTCAAGGCCGATAAATCCGCCGCAAATACATGAGATAATCAATCTCATAACTAAATAAGCATTTTCTGTAATTTCAGCTATAAATTCAACAAATAAATTGTTAAAAAATTCAGACAAATTAATCCCTCTCATCTAAAATTATTTTATTATATTAGCATTTTAAATCAATATTGTCAACAATAATCTACATATATATTTTTTACATATACTAATATAACTACTCAACAATTAAATCTTCAACGCTTCTTTTTGGAACATAATGAATTGAACTTTCATCTCGATAATAGGCTGTACTTCCGCTTGAATCCATATCAACAATTACTACACTCTCTTTTGGCTTTCCTAACGCAAGAACCAATTCAACCGAGTACTTTTCGGAGTCAATTTTTAATTCTGAAATAAGATTAGGCTTATTTATGCTTCCAAACATACAGCCGCCATAACCCTTATCATTTGCGGCTAACATAATTGTTTGGGCAGTAATTCCAACATCGATAAATTTATTCTTTCCGATTGACAAATCACCAAGAATTATAATGTAAGCCGACGGACGTTCACCAACTTCGGGCCCTGACCAATCTTTCAGTAAACCTGCCCAAGTAAGAGTATTATATACTTTTTCACAGTCGATTTCATCATAAACTATCATAAATTTTAAAGGTTGTGAGTTAACGGTTGACGGAACATATCTTGCACATTCAATCAAATATTTAAGATCAATATAAGGTATTCTCTCGTTCTGAAAAAAACGTCTGTATGATCTGCTTTTAATCAATATTTCTTTAAACATAATATATCTCCTTAGTAATTTGTGAATATAGAAAAATAACTCTTGAAATTTTGATTTTTATATGTTAAAATGAAAATATAAGATAAA
>JAZNRJ010000011.1:0-29805 GCA_045590675.1 Acutalibacteraceae bacterium | reverse complement strand
TGTTCAACTTTATTATATGTGAGCTGATAAAATATGAAAAAATTATTAGTCATAATATTGGTATCTGTTCTGTTTATTTTTTCACCCAACTTTCCGTTGATAGCAAGTGTTGCCATTGATGAAAGCATAAACGGAGCTGATTATCAATCATTTGCACAAGAACTTGGAATAATGGTTGAAAATGAAAACACATCTATAAATAAAGAATACCATAATGACTCATTTTTTTCAACATCAAGATTAATTGTTAAGAGTTCAGGACTTATTGATACTCTTGACGCAGTTGATGTAGTCAATGGTTTTGACGGTATTTGGATCTTGCAATTTGAAAATTCCGAAAAAGCTTTTGAAGCTTATAATTATTATCGTAGCCGCAATAATATTGATTTTGTTGAGTTTGATTCTCCGGTTAGTGTTGCAACAGTTATTCAAAACAATTCAACAGAATCATTATCATGGGGAACTGATCATATAAACCTTGGAGTATTTAATCAAATTATTAAACAAAAAGAAGTCCACACTGAACAAACGGTTGTGGCTGTTATAGATACAGGAATTGAACATACCCACCAATTCTTTAATGGTAAGGTAGTTCCAACGCAAATTAACACAAGCGGAAGCGGTACAAGAAACAGTTCTAAGGACGATAATGGACACGGAACCCAAGTAGCTGGTGTAATTGCAGATGCTGCCGGCGACTCAATAATTATCAAACCATATAAAGTGTTAAATAATTTTGGTCATGGCACAATTGCAACAGTTGCCGCAGGAATAATTTGCGCAATAAATGACAACGTTGATGTAATTAACATAAGTTTAGGCTTTTACGAAAACTCTCCCCTCCTGCAGCTTGCGATAAAGCGGGCTTATGATAACGATATAATTATTGTAGGAGCGGCAGGTAACGACTCAACTGATGATCCATACTACCCTGCATCATATCCTGAAGTTTTAAAGATTACTGCAATTAATAATGAAAATAAAGTTGCTAATTTTTCTAACTACGGCGATGACGTTGCATTTGCAGCACCGGGCGTTAATATTTACACAACACACCTTAATAATTCTTATATAAAAATTAGTGGCACTTCTATTGCAACACCTTTCGTTTCTGCGTTAGCTGCAACAATTAAATCGCTTATTCCTAACGGTTCACCGGAAGATGTTATCAAAGTTCTTGAAAATAACGCATTAAAACCGGCTAATGTTTATGATGATAAAAAATTAGGCCTCGGCATAATTAATGCTCCTGAAATCTCAGATAATGTAGCAACTATTTCAGGCAAAACTGAACCCCCATATTTTTCAAAGTCTACCAAGATATATACCGAGCCGTTTTCTCTTGAAATAATGTGTGACACACCTGACTCTGAAATTTATTATTCAACAAACGGCGATTTCCCGTCAAAGTATTCTGCTAACACATATAAATATATCGGCCCTATAACAGTATGTGAAAACTTAATACTAACTGCCGTTGCTTACTCTGAAGGAAAATTCCGTTCAAAATTTACAACTTTTATGGCAATCGTTGCCACTTATCCGGAAGAGACTTCATTTGAAATTGATAATAACGGAAAAATAACGAAATACTTAGGTTCAGAAACCAGCATTTCTATTCCTGAATCTATTGGCGGAGTTACAGTTAAAGGTATTGGACCTAATGCGTTCTCTTCTTCAGATATTGTTTGTGTTCAATTACCGCAAACTGCTACCAGCATTGATGCATCCGCCTTTGAAGAGTGCACATCATTAAGAACAATTATAGCTGAAAATGTTAAAAATATTGGTGATTTTGCTTTTTATAATTGCAAAAACTTAACTTACTTACACTTAGATAGTCTTGAAACAATTGGTAAATATTCATTTTACAACGTTTGTTCAGAAATCAACTCAATAACAGGTGAAACAATTAAGCTTGATGTAAGTAAACTCACCCAAATTCCTGAAGGAGCTTTTTCAAAAGCTGCTGTTTCTGAATTAATGTTTAGTTATATTTATTCAATAGGCAACAACGCATTTACGGACTGCTCTCAGTTGGTGAGCTTTAGAATGGAATATGCCGTTTCATTACCAAACAATGCTTTTAGCGGTTGTAGTTCACTTAAAAATATTGAAATTAAAGGACTGACATTTGTTCCACGGCAAGCGTTTTCCGGCTGTAAATCACTTGAAAATGCATCATTCCCCGATGTATCTTTTGTAAATGCTTTTGCATTTGAAAACTGTTCTTCTTTAGAATTTGTTACTCTTCCCCTTGCAGAAACGGTTTATTCAAACGCATTTTCCGGTTGTACTTCGCTCAGACTTCTTGCGCTTCCGTCTTTCAAGGCTTTTGAAGTTAACTCAAGCGCAAACGGAGCATATCCTAAATTACCGGCCAGCCTCGAAACTTTTTATGCACCAAAATTATTAGCTACAGTTCCTAATATGTTCTTCAATTGCCCTCAGATTAAAAACATATTTCTTAACGGAACAACAGATCTTGCTGATAAAACATTTAACGGATGTAATTCTGTTTTATATCTCAACATAGAAAGTATCACGCAGATTTCAAATGACCCATTCTATAATTCAACAATAAAATTTGTTGATGGCAGAAGCATCGTTATAGCTGAAAATTTTCCAAACAATAGTGGCATATTACTTTCAAATAAATTTGAAAAAGTCAATAATCCCACTAATGGTGTCACGCTGTACTCCCCGACCGGTTCCAAAATTGAAGAATATGCAAATACAAATAATTTTACATTTAAGTCAATACCTTTTGTAGCAACCCAATTACCTCATTGCGTTAACGATAATAGCGAAACCGTTTTCTTTATTCCGGTTGGATTCAATATTAAGATGCAATGGTATTATAACAAAGAAATGTCAAAAGAAAACTCGATATTGTTAGAAAACGAAACAACTTCTTCACTAACATTTAACGAGGATTTTGACGACGGATATTATTATTGCGAAATTATCCAGGAGTATGACGGAATAACGTCAAAGACATATACAACATATATCTTGAAAGATACGGTTCCCGCTGATTACAGCGCATATAACGATGCAGTTGATAAAGCAAAATTATATAACAAATCGTTATATAAAGACTTTTCTGAGGTTGATGCCGCATTATCAGTTGATGTTAGCGGCTTGTATTCTCACAGACAAAATGAGATTGATGCTCAAGCTCAAGCTATTTTAACAGCTTTAAAAAATCTTGAATTAAATAAAGTTACATCTTTCAGAATATATGCCAAAAAAAGTGAATTGAAAGTTATGGAATCAACAAAGCTAAATGTTGCAGTCGGTCCGGCAAATGCCGGCTATTCAAAAATAACATATTCAGTTGATAATCCAGATGTATTATTAATTTCTGATTCAGGATTTGTCAGATGTATTGGCAGCGGAAAAGCAACTGTTACAGCAAAATTGACTAATTTTGACGGTACAGTGTTAAATGCAAGAATGACATTTAATTGCAAAGCTACTCCGGCTTCATTCATTTTTGGAATTCTTTTCAAATTGCTAATTTTCTTAACTTCTTCAAAGTATATTTAACGCTAAACAGGCACTTGCTTTTTTGCAAGTGCCTGTAAATTTATATTTCACCATATACTCTGCGGCTGTATTCAGCGTATTCGCCGCTTTTAATATCATCAGTCCAATTTTTATTATTAAGATACCATTCAACAGTTTTTTTCATTCCGTCTTCAAACTTAGTTTCAGGTGTCCAGCCAAGTTCATTAGTGATTTTGGTAGGGTCAATCGCATATCTGAGGTCATGTC
This sequence comes from Acutalibacteraceae bacterium, assembly GCA_045590675.1. Lineage (GTDB taxonomy): Bacteria > Bacillota > Clostridia > Oscillospirales > Acutalibacteraceae > CAG-177. The sequence goes on along the minus strand of JAZNRJ010000011.1, from coordinate 26,025 downwards.
CAGCTCTGTCTTTAACGTAAGTTATAAGAGAGTCTGGTTTACCGAGATGTGAAAGAACAGTTTTTACAACCTCGATATTTTGCTTTTCATTATGACCGCCAACATTATAAACTTCACCGACTCTGCCATTATGAATAATAAGGTCAATCGCTTTGCAATGATCATCAACATAAAGCCAATCTCTGACGTTAAGTCCCTCGCCGTAAACTGGCAAGCTTTGGTTTTCTTGCGCTCTAACAATCATAAGGGGAATTAGCTTTTCGGGGAATTGATAAGGTCCGTAATTATTAGAACAACGAGAAATTGTTACGGGCAAACCATAAGTTCTGTTATATGCAAGAACAAGAAGGTCGGCTGAGGCTTTAGAGGAGGAGTATGGGCTTGAAGTGTGAATAGGAGTTTCTTCTGTAAAGAACAAATCAGGTCTGTCAAGCGGCAAATCACCGTAAACTTCATCAGTTGAAACTTGATGAAACCTTTTAACACCGTATCTTTTGGAAGCATCAAGCAAACAGGCTGTTCCCATAATGTTTGTTTCAAGAAAAATAAACGGATTTTCAATTGAGCGGTCAACGTGGCTTTCTGCAGCAAAGTTAACAACAACATCAAAATTTTCTTCTGCAAAAAGCTTGTTAACCAACTCTTTGTCAGAAATGCTGCCTTTGACAAATTTAAACTTAGGGTTCTCAAAAGCTTTTTTTAGGCTTTTAAGGTTACCGGCATAAGTTAGTGAATCAAGGCAAACAATATCATATTCAGGATACTTTCCAAGCATATAATAAACATAGTTACAACCTATGAATCCGGCACCGCCGGTAACAAGAATCTTCATTCTTCATTCTCCTTAGTTTCAACTTGAGGCTCAAGAACAGAAACAATTTTTCTGAACTCAACCTTATCATATAATTTTTTAAATCGAACACCAACAGAGTAAGTCAAATTGCAATTATCGCAATAAAAATTAGCTCTGAAAAACTGACAATGGAATTTCCAAGGGGTAAGCTGCTCACACGATGTTGAGCAAGATTCACATACATGGCAAAGCCTTTTTTTATCTACAAGCGGGTTATCAATGTTCCTGATAACCTTTGCTTTATATACAAGCTTTGAGTAGAAATCCTCATTGCATTCAGTAATGTCATCTTTAGATTTATCATAATCAAAAAAAGTTTTAAGAATATCAGCTGTAAGCATACTGTCACCAAGTGCTCTGTGATGAATATACATATCAGCATCAATGCCCGAAATCTCAGCAGCTGTCAACAAACCGATTTGTTGCCCTTTAGCTGAAACGTAATTTTTTTGAAAGAGTTTTTGAAGGTCACAATAATAATGCAAAAACGGAATAACTTTGATGCCGTTAAGATATTTGAAATTATCGAGTAATACACGTATATCACCGTCACCCCAAGTAAAAATAACGGTTTCTTCATTGCCAATCCATTTCCTGAAAGTGTAAAACGCTTTAGTAAATGGCATTCCCGTGTCAATATCTGCGTTAGTAAGATGTGTCAGACGTTTTACACTACCTCTTAATTTTTTTCCGATTTGGGAGCGGATTATGCACGAAAAAGTATCAACGTTTTCCAGATCAGAGTTAAGCTTTACTGCACCGATTTCGATAATTTCATTTATATAGCCGTTCGCCTTTTTAGCGTAAGTGTTGTTCCATTCAAGGTCCATAACCACAAACTGCATTGAACCATTCCTTTGCATATAATAACAAGTATATCATACTATAAATGATTAAATAATGCAAGAGCAATAATGAGAAAAAGAGCGTGGACAAATCCACGCTCTTTGAAATTATTTAAGAATTACTTTTAATGTTTTAATTTCAAATGGTTTAAATTCAACAGAAAGCTTGTTATCAACAGTATCAAGAAGAATATCTTTTTCTTCAAGAAGGTTACATTCGTAAATACTTTTAATCTCAACACCGAAAGCAAAGTTAACAGCTGTTCTTCTGTTCCATGTTTCATAAGCTCTGACGATAAGAGCATCGCTGTCCTCAGCTTTTTTTACTGTTTCTATAATGACGTTGTTTTTATCAGCATTAATAAGCGAAAATTCAGCAGAAAGAGTTCCTGTATGAGAATCAGTTGCAACGCAATACATCGGTGTATTGAGACAATATCCCTCATAGACAACATCTGAAGAGTTAACTTCGCCGCAGTGAGGATATATTGCATATGTGAATGTATGGCGTTCTCTGTCCTGATAATAATTCGGCTCTGTTGCACTTCTGAGAAGGGTCGGCTTAATAGAACCTTCTTTTATAGTCCAACCGTATTTGCAATCGTTAAGTATTGAGAGACCAAAACTATTATCAGAAAGGTCAGCCCATTTATGGCCGCAAGCCTCAAACTGTGCGTAATCCCAAGTCGTATTATTGTGAGTAGTTCTTTCAACGTTACCGAACTGTATATCATATGTTGCTTTGGATGTGTTGACATCAACCGGATAATGTGCTTTAAGAGCAACATTTCTTTCTTTCCAGTCAATATCATAATAAACATCAATCCTGACAGAATGAGGATAAAAAATTAAATACTGTTTGATTGTTGAAGTATTAAAGCTTCTTTCAACTTTAATTACAGTTCTTACTGCACCCTGCTCAACGATTTCCTTACTCACAACATTATCAATGTTCCAGAATTTTTCATCATAATAGCATTTGATATCCCAAGCTTCGTAAACATGTGAACGGTCATCATAAGCCACAAGACGGTTAAGAACTTCACCTTCAGGAGCAACGTTTCTGCCGCTTTCTTTATGGTAAAGCTTTGAAATGTTCATATCAGCATCAAAGCTGAGCCTATAGTAATCGTTTTCAACAGAGTCAAGAGTTGCGGCAACGCCGTTATTAACTGCAGATGATCCCGAAACAATTTTGAAGGTTTTATAACCCTTTGCAGGAACATTAGGAGCAAGAAAAGCAAGCATTCCGTCGAAAGTTTTTTGCCAAGTAAGTGCTGTGCCGTCAGAATCAAGAATTGCAAAATCGGACTGAGCGGGCATATCAGTTATTACAACATCAGTTCTTTCAAAACCAAGGGTATTGAAAACAACGAGTGATTCAGAATCGGTTGAAACTGATGCTGCCATTGCTTTAACTGCATCTGAAGCGAGTGCTCTGCCCTTTTCACCAATTGCCTCATACTGTTCTTTTGAATCTTCATAAACTTGAGAAATTGAGGAACCAGGAATAATATCGTGGAACTGATTAAGAAGAATAATCTTCCACGATTCAAGGATATCATCTGAGGGATATTTGAAGCCGTTAAGAATTGAAGCTGTTTCAGCAAGTGTTTCAACATCGTGATAAAGAATCTCACTCTTGCGGTTGTACTTTTTGTTACGTGCCTGAGCTGTAAGAGTTCCTCTGTGGTATTCAAGATAGAGCTCTCCCCTCCACCTTGGTAGGCGTTTGTTACCTCTGACTTCAGAGTCAAGACGTTTGAAGAAATCAAGTGAGGATTCCATTTTAACCTGAGGACAGCCGGGTACACCCTCAGCCATTCTTATGCCGCTTTCAATGTTCGCTCTGGTCGGTCCGCCGCCACCGTCACCGTGCCCATAAATGCACATTTCTTTTTTTGCAAGGTCTTTGTTGCTGTAACGTTGCCAACCGTGAATAATGTAAGCAGGCTCAAGCATAGCAGTATATGTAGCCTGAAAGCGTTCTTCATCACTGTCACGCATACTAGGGGCAAAATGAGAAAGAATCTCGCTGCCGTCAATTCCTTGCCAAAGGAAGGTATCATACGGGAAGCGGTTATATTCACTCCAGGAAATCTTGGTTGTCATAAAATAATCAATATCAGCAAGCTTCATAATCTGAGGTAAAGCTGCAGTATAACCAAAAACGTCGGGAAGCCACATAATTTTTGTTTCAACACCGAATTCCTGCTTAAAGAACCGTTTACCAACAAGGAACTGTCTTACTAGCGATTCACCGGAAATAACATTAGTGTCAGACTCAACCCACATACTTCCTTCAGCTTCCCAGCGGCCTTCCTTAATTTTTGTTTTGATTTTTTCATAAAGGTCGGGATAATCCTGCTTTACGTAATCGTAAAGCTGAGCCTGAGGAGACATAAATTTATACTCAGGATATTCATTCATAAAATTAATAACCGTTGCAAAAGAACGACCTGCCTTATCCCTTGTCTGGCGAAGCCTCCAAAGCCAAGCAACGTCAATGTGAGTATGACCTACAGCGGAAACAAGGACATCGCTTTCTTCACCGTAAATATTGGAATGAAGATATTCAGAAGCAGCTTTAACAGATGCTTTAAATACATCTCTGTCCGGAGTTGCCATTTCAAGCATATTGACAGCATCATTCAAAGTTTTAATAATGTCAACACGTGAAATGTTATCCTGATTATATGCGTGTGCTGTTTCCCAAGGAATGCGGATATCGTGATAAAGAGCGTTAACATCAGCATCATAAGCTTTGAGCTTCGCCGAAAGCTGAACTTTACCTTTAAAAGTCCAGTCATCACAATAAGCGTTAAGAGCGATGTCAAACTCCTCCCCGCCTTCGGCGCATTCTGTGAGGAAAATAAACTTATGGTTAACATCAAGACCCTGAACCATCTCACCGTTAACAAAAATTATAAACTGTTGATCACGGGTATCCCAACTTGAATGAGGGTTTGGGTTTACCTCATATGCAACCTTCAGTCCTTTGTAACGTTCAGGAATTTTAACTCGCTGTTTAAACCAACAATATTGTTCACGGTAGCCCCAAAAATCATCTTTTCCAAACGGTACCCATTCGCCTTCATTTATTTTATCAATTGTTGACTGTCCGTCTCTGAAAAAGAATTCGCCCGCATCCTCTGAATCAAAGAAAATTCTGCCCTTTATATCTTTCATTATCCTGTTGATACGCTGGGCAAGCATTTTGCGTTCAGAGTTTTTATCTTTGAACGGTATATCAAAATGAGACATATATATACCCCTTTCGTGTAAATTCAATTTATATTATCACATTGAATTACTTATTTCAATATAAATATACAAAAAACAACACCGTTTCTGAATTATTATCAGCTACGGTGTTGAATTTTTATTTAATAATTTTAAGTGCTCCGGTTGGACAGATTTCAGCACATTTAAGGCAATCTTTGCAACCCATAATAGTCGCATCATTTTCAAATTCAGGTTTTATTACGGTTTTGAACCCTCTGCCAACAAGGCCTAAAATACCTTTTTGAGCTTCTTCTTTGCAAGTTCTGACACAAAGATTGCAAAGAATACATTTACCTTGGTCTCTTTCAATTGAAACAAGACGTTGTTCTTTATAGCACTCATGCTTGAGTCCGTCAAGGCGGTGAGGGTCAATGGGAGCAAGATTTGCATAACGGATGAGCTTACAATCAGCAAAATCATGGCATCCGCATTCAAGGCAGCGTTTAGCTTCTTCTCTTGCTTGCTCATCTGTAAAGCCTTTAATGATGGCATCAAATGTTTTCTTACGTTCATCCGGATCAACAACGGCCATAACTGCTCTTGCTTTTTTATCTTTATCAGCAAGCATTTCTTCAGTAATATTTCGCTCAGAATAGTATGGCTCGTGAAAATCAAGCGGCATTCCAAGAAGGTATGCTTCAATGGCTTTAGCTGCTGTATTAGCCTCAGCTATTGCATCTATTGCAATTGAGGCACCGTCGTTTGTAGCATCTCCGGCGGCAAAAACACCTTCAACATTAGTAAGGCAAGTTGATTTATCCGCAACAACGGTTCCCCAGCCTGTGAGCTCTATAGATTCAAATCCTTCGGGAGAACATTTCTGGCCGATAGCAGAAATAACTGTATCCACATCAATAGTTTTGAATTTTCCTTCAACAGGAACCGGTCTTCTTCTGCCTGATGCATCAGGTTCACCAAGTTCCATTATCTGAAGTTTTACAGCTTTAACCTTACCGTTTTCACCAATAATCTCATCCGGATTTGTAAGGAAAAGGAACTGAACGCCTTCTTCAATTGCTTCTTCAATTTCAATATCTTCAGCAGGTGCTTCAGCTCTTGTTCTGCGATAAATAACATAAACATTTTCAGCTCCGCAACGAACTGCTGTTCGGCATGCATCCATGGCAGTGTTACCACCACCGACTACAGCAACATTCTTACCAATTTCTGGTGTTTTGCCCATATTTACTTCTCTGAGGAAATCAATACCGCTGATAACCCCCTGCAAATCTTCGCCCTTACAACGAATTCCGCTGCCTTTCCAAGCTCCAATTGCAAGTAATACTGCGTCAAATTCATCTACTATAGTATCGAACGAAATGTCCTTGCCGATTCTAACATTATTCTTCATAGAGACGCCAAGAGCTTCAATATTTGCAACCTCTTTAGCAAGTATTCCTTTAGGAAGTCTGTATTCAGGAATACCGTATCTAAGCATACCTCCCATTTCAGGCATAGCTTCAAAAATTGTTACATCGTGACCCGAAAGTCTAAGAAAATAAGCAGCAGTAAGACCTGCAGGGCCACCGCCGATAACCGCAACCTTCTTACCTGACGAATCAGCTACTTCAGGAATAAAAGGGTCCTGCGAGTCCAAGTCTCTGTCGGCGGCAAAAGCTTTAAGATAAGCAACCGAAAGCGGCTCTTCAACAAGTCTTCTTCGGCAATGAGATTCACATGGATGTGGGCAGACTCTGCCGATTGAAGCAGGAATGGGGATTTTTTCTTTAATGATTCTAACCGCTTCGCTGTCATTGCCAAGAGCAATCTGCTTAAGGTAACCCTGAATATCTGTGTGTGCAGGGCAATTTAAAGAACAAGGTGCAACACAATCACCCTCATGGTCACTCATAATAAGTTCGAGTGCAATCTTACGGGCCCTTGTTACCCTGGGTGAATCAGTATGAATAATCATACCTTCACTTGCAATGGTTGAACAAGCGCGCAAAAGCTTAGGAATACCTTCGGCTTCTACAACGCAAACACCGCAAGCACCGTATATTTTCAAATTGCGGTTATAGCATAAATTGGGAATTTCAATTCCGTTCTGAGCGGCGATATTAAGAATGGTTTCGCCTTTATTACCGATTATTTCTCGGCCGTCAATAACAAATTTTATCTGTTCCATAATAACGCCTCCTTATTCTACAGAAATTGCGCCAAAACGGCAGGATTTACGGCACTGATCGCAACGAATGCAAATATCGGGGTCAATTGTATGCGGCTTTTTCAGTTCGCCTGCGATAGCATTAGCAGGGCACTTCTTCGAGCAAAGCGTACATCCAATGCATTTTTCCTTATCAATTGAATATGTAAGCAGGGAAACACATTCTTTTGCAGGACACTTCTTATCATTAATGTGAGCTTCGTATTCATTCCTGAAATATCTGATTGTTGTCAAAACAGGATTTGGAGCTGTTTGACCAAGGCCGCAAAGAGCACCGTCTTTGATTGCTTCGCAAAGCTCTTCAAGCAATTCAATATCACCTTGCTTGCCTTCACCGTTGACAATTCGTGTTAAAATTTCCTGCATTCTTTCAGTTCCGATTCTGCAATGAACGCATTTTCCGCAGGATTCAAGAGCTGTAAAGTCAAGGAAAAATTTTGCCATTCCGACCATACAGGTACTTTCATCCATTACAACCATACCGCCGGAGCCCATGATAGCTCCTGTTGCAGCAAGCGCTTTATAATCAATTACTGTATCAAGCAGTTCTTCAGGAATACATCCGCCTGATGGTCCGCCCATCTGAACCGCCTTAAACTTTTTATCATCACGGATACCTGCGCCTATGCCATAAATAACATCACGCAACGTTTTACCCATTGGAATTTCAACAAGGCCGCCTCTTTTGATTTTACCAGTAAGAGCAAAAACTTTTGTACCCTTGCTGTTTTCTGTTCCCATTGCGGCGAATGCCTCACCGCCGTTATTCATAATCCAAGCAATGTTTGCAAAAGTTTCTACATTGTTGATGTTTGAAGGTTCATCCATATAACCTTTTTGTGCAGGGAAAGGAGGCTTAAGCCTGGGCATACCTCTTTTACCTTCAAGGGATTCAATAAGAGCTGTTTCCTCACCGCAAACAAAAGCACCTGCGCCTGCTTTTATTCTCATTTCACAAGAAAAATCGGTTCCGAGAATGTTTTTGCCGAGAAGATTCGCTTCTTTTGCCTGTTCAATTGCTTTTTCAAGGTGAATAATGGCAAGCGGATATTCAGCTCTTACATAAACTATCATTTCGCTAGCACCGATTGCATAAGCGCCAATGAGCATACCTTCGATAAGACTGTGAGGGTCCGACTCAATAAGAGCTCTGTCCATAAATGCACCCGGATCGCCTTCATCTGCATTGCAAATAAGATATTTGGTTTCACTTACACTCTGACGCGCAGCATTCCACTTAAACCAGGTCGGAAAACCTGCACCACCCCTGCCGGCAAGACCCGAAATCTTAATTTCTTCAATAACCTGTTCGGGAGTCATTGTTTTAAGAACTTTTTCAAGTGCCTGATAACCGTCAGAGCTTCTGTAATCATCAATAGATTCAGGGTCAATTAAGCCGCAATGACGAAGAGCAATTCTTGTTTGACGGTTACGGAATTCCTCATCTTCAGGTGAAATAACAATATTTTCAATGTATGAAAAATCATTTTCTTTAACAGCTTTTATGATATTTGAAGCATCGTCAGGTGTTACTTTAACAAGTCTCTTAATGAGCTCATCACCTTCATAAATATCAATAATCGGCTCCAAATAACACATACCGTTGCAACCTGTACTGCCAAGTGTAAACTTTTCACTTCCGTCAAGAAGAGATTCAATAGCAGCGCGGACTTTAGAAGCACCTGCGGCTATGCCGCAAGAACCTTCACCAATAATAACACGCATTTATGCCCCCTCCTTTTCGCGAATATCTTTTAAAACGGCTACGGCAGAGTCAGGTGTTAAATTGCCGTATGCTTCGCCGTTAATCATTATTACAGGTGCAAGTGAACAACATCCGAGACATGCTACGTTTTCAAGAGTAAAAAGACCGTCTTCGGTTGTTTCACCGTTGCCGATTCCGAGATACTCAGAAATAGCAGCACTGACTCTTTCACTACCGTTAACATGGCAAGCTGTTCCTTGACAAGACATAATCAGATACTTTCCGATTGGAGTCAATCTGAACTGAGAATAAAACGTCGCTACCCCTACTATTTCAGCAGGAGTTACTCCGATTTTTTCGGCTATATGATACATAACATCTTTGGGCAAATAACCGTAAATATCTTGAGCTTTCTGAAGAATTGTAATAAGGTTGCTTGAAGAATCTCCGTATTTGGCAAGAACAGGTTCAAGCAAACTGAAATCACTTTTTGGACCTTGACACTGACACATATTGTAATCTCCTGTCTTTTAGATTGATTATACTTTACCATATATAAATGTTGAATGCAAGTACCGCAAAGAAGAAGTAGCATAATAATTAATTGGAATTAAAATTATCAAATTATGCCGGATAAATTGAAAATGATAATTTTTCAAATTCCGTATTAAAAGCAGTGTACTTTGAACTCTTATATTTTCCGAAATCGAATATACATTTAACGTTAGAAGGTTTTTCGATCAAAACATCAATTGCATCACCGTTTCGCTTCCACTCCACAGCAATTTTTCCGTACGGAGAAACAAAACCTGCTTTTGCATAATCAAGTTCTTTTATAAAAGATGGATTAACAAGCAACAGATCTTCATTAACACCGTTAGGGTTGTACTTTATGCCGCCAACATTTGATATGAACCAATTTGAAATATCGCCGTAAAAATGATGATTTAGCGAATGGATGTCGTTCTCATCAATAACAAAATTCTCGGGAATTGACGTATAACCCTGCTCAATAAAATGACCGTAAGACGGCCACTCAGGTCTGCAGATCATTTTATAAGCAAGGTCGGATTCTCCATAAGCACTCAAAATATGAAAAAGCACCCTTGCGCCAAGAACACCAAAATCAATAAAATCGTTATTTGAATGAATTATATCAAGCAGAACGTCAAATGCTGCTTTTTTCTCGTTTTCATTAAAAACATCAAAATATATTGCCATTGCCTGAGAAGTTTGGCATCTGACATCGGCAACCATTGTTTCAAAATTAACGAGATGTTTTCTGACAGATTCTCTTATTTGACTATATAGATCATCTGCAAAATTCTTTTGCAGTTTTTGTCCCAAAACATCAAAAATGTATGAAGCTTTGGAGCAAATACTCATTGCCGCAACCGAATCGGTGAACTCTGTTGTTGCTTTTCTGACATTTCCTACGGGGCACCAGTCTCCAAGATAAAGATCTAATGTGCCTTTTTCGGTTCTGTGCGTTGAAAGAAAACCAAGATAGTTAAAAATTGCATGTGCATTTTCTTCAAGAATACTCTTGTTGTTAGTATAAAGATAAGTATAGTAAGGAACATAAATCAAAGCTGCATCCCAGTTAGGTCCGGATTTTCTTCCCCAATCCCCAGTCGGAACAACAGAGGGCAAAGAACCGTCAATCATTTGCGCTTTAACAACGTTTCTCAACCATTCTGCGAAGCTTTTACCGCAGTCATAATTCATTATCAGATGTTCTGACGAAAGAGCTATATCACCCGTCCAGCCGTTCTTTTCACGATGTGGGCAATCAGTAGGAAAATAATAAAAGTTTGCCATATCAGAAACACAGCACATTTCATAAAGTTTATTTGCCGTTGCATCAGAGCATTCAAAAAATGCTCGCTTTTCAACATCAGAATTGCATACAACATAAGTCAACAATTCATCAGTTGCTTGTTCAGGCATAATTCCGCTTACAAAACAATAACGGAATCCGTGATAAGTAAACGACGGGCGATAAGTTTCATTTTTTTCGCCTTTGCAAATATAAACATCACGCTGCGAATATCCGTCAGGATAAAAATCTATGTTATCGTAATGTAGTCTCCCTTGTTCATCAACATATTCTCCGAACTGCATCTCAATTCTCTGTCCGGGTTTTCCGTTTATATTCAATTCAACTAATCCTGCTTTATTTACACCAAAATCATAAACATAACCATCGGTATTAAGCGGTTTTTCCTGAATATCACAGAAAACAGCTTTTTTATGACAGGACAAATACGGCGCACAAACACCTTTATATATTTTGTTCGGTTTTATTCTTTCTCCGGTGGGTTTGACAGCTTCGGCAGTACATAATTTAAACTCCCCTCTCGGTTTTTCACAAAACCGAGAAGCAGACCATAAATCATCATTAAATTCAGGCAAATTCCAATCTGCAATTTCATTGCGTGCATCGTATCTTTCACCGCAACGCAAATCATCAAAATATATTGCTGAAGGGGCGGTTTTGATTGTTTCATCAGCTTCAATAATTGTATCATCTATTTGAAGAGTAAAAGCAAATCTCGGTGCACCTCTGAATCTTGCAGCATGGAAATCCCAAACGCTGCCACCGGGATTGTTTTGAAAGCCGTTACCAAGCATAATACCAATAACATTTTTGCCTGGATTAATATAGTTTTTTAGATTGTAAAAATCAAAATACACAATATCATCAGGGTTTGAAATATACGGTGCAAGTATACCTTTTGTAATTTCGGTGCCGTTAATCCATAAACGATAAAATCCGGCAGCACCTACAGTAATTTCACATTTATCTGGAATTTGATCTAAGTTAAAATTTTTTCTGAAAAGAGGTGCGGGAATAAATTTATCGTAGTTATTATATTCAGGTGAAGCATAAACAAATTTATCAGAAAATTTCATAATAATCTCCTTTCGTTTGAATAAATAATATAGTTTAAATCCAACGATGTCAACATATTTACAATTATTAGTTTTTATTATATAATTAATAAAAAAGATAACGGGGTTTAAATATGAAAATTATAGGTAAGGAAGTTTTATTCTTAGAAGCTAAAAAAAACAATCCACGAAACGGAGAAGGAACTTTTCTGAGACTTAATAGCGGAGCAATTCTTTTTATTTACAGTAAATTCAACGGAAACGATTGGCACGATGAATGCTCAGCAGATATTGCTTCTCTGATGTCTTATGATGAAGGTGAAACGTGGGTAAACGAAAGAATAATTTTCAAACACGATGAAAAATCAAGAAACTATATGTGCCCATCACTGTTCAGGTTAAATAACGGAGATGTCGGTTTGATATATCTCAGAAAAGACCTTAAAACCGAAAACTCTGCCCCATATTTTGCACGCTCCGCGGATGAAGGAATTACATTTTCATCCCCCGAAAGAATCGGTAATGATTTTATCAATTATTATGTAATTGAGAACGACCATGTAATTAGGCTAAAGAACGGCAGAATCATTTTACCGGCAAACATACATTCCCAAATTGTGAACGGCAAAGCAGAATTGCTTGAGCACGGGCTCAAATGCATTTTCGCTTCAGATGATGACGGAAGAACTTGGCAAGAAATTGCCGAAAGGCAAGATATACCTTTTGCCGACAAGAGCGAAACGGGTCTTCAGGAAACCTATGTTTATGAAGAAAACAACGGCAGATTGAGAGCGTTTTCAAGAACCGATCTTGGTTTTCAGTTTGAATGCTATTCAAATGACAGCGGTGAAACTTGGACAACACCTTCACCTAACCGTTTCTTCTCTTCACCCGACTCACCTTTGCTTATGAAAAGAGTAGGCAAATATACGGTTGCTGTATTTAATCCGATTCCAAATTATATAATCAGACCTGACGATAACACTTGGGGCAGAACACCTCTTGTTTGCGCAATAAGCGACAACGATGGTCAATCCTTTGAAAAAATATTTGCTCTTGAAGATGATCCGAACAACGGATATTGTTATCCTGCAGTTATTGGCGGAGAAAACTATTTCCTTGTTTCATATTATCATTCAAATAACACCAAATGTCCGCTGAATTCTTGTAAAATTAAAAAAATATATTTTAATGAAATAATATAACAAAAACCGCCTCATACGAGGCGGTTAAATTTTATTCAAAATAGTAAACTCTTGTTTCATAAGGTCTGGTTGTAAAACCGTTATTGATAACCGGGTTATCGTTATAGCTGCAAAGCATAACCTTACCATCAGAAAGATTATATCCAGCAGGTGCTTTAAACTCAACCGCTTTATCTGAATATGAGCAAATTACAAGCAAACGTTTACCGGCATATGTACGTTCATAAACGTAAAGCTCGGAGCTTGATTTATTATACTCTTTATATGCTCCGTATACAGCAATGGGATTTTCTTTGCGGAATTTGATGAGAGCTTTATAGTGATTGAAAATCGAATCAGGATTTTCCATTTCAGCTTTAGCGTTAATTCCATCTTTGTATTTGGGGTTCACAGGCATCCACGGAGTGCCGGTTGTGAAACCTGCATTTTCACTGTCATCCCATTGAACAGGGGTTCTGGCATTTCCTCGGCTTGAAGTTTTAAGGCGTTCTTTTGTCTTTTCTTCAGAAAAACCTAAAAGACGAAGTGTTTTATAGTTATTAACAGCAAAAACATCCTGATAATCCTCAACTTCAGGAAGGTCAATGTTTATCATACCGATTTCCTGGCCCTGATAAATAAACGGGGTACCGCACTGGAGCATATAAGAATTCGCAATTGATTTTGCGCTCTCAGTTCTATACTTTACACTGCCAAAACGGTTAATAATTCTGGGGTGGTCATGATTTTCCATATAAAGAGCGTTCCAAGCCTTACCGTAAAGACCATTCTGCCATGTAGAGAATGCCTTTTTAAGTCTTTTAAGACTAAATCCGATGCAAAGACAATCCATAAATATGCAGTCTGCTTCCATATGCTTGAAGTGGAACATCATATCCAGCTCCTGGCCGGGGCCTTCTTTGATATATTTAAGAGCTTTGTTAACCGTCATCATCGGAGCTTCGCCAACAACAAAGCAGTCATACTTGTTGAGTACCTGACGGAATTCAGTAAGATATTCATGAATTCTGGGTCCGTCAGCATAGTGCTCCATACCACATGCCTGAGGAATGGGGAAACCGTTGGGGAGTCCATCTCTTTTTGAAACAAAAGTAATAACGTCCTCACGGAAACCGTCAACGCCCATATCAAGCCAGAATTTCATAATGTCCTTAACTTCTTCGCGTACTTCAGGGTTTTCCATATTAAGGTCAGGCTGTTTCTTAGAGAAAAGGTGAAGATAATACTGACCGTTATCAGCATTATATTCCCATGCCTTGCCCTCAAAAAGAGATGACCAGTTATTGGGAAGTTTTTTGCCTTTGCCGTCACGCCAGTGATAATAATTATGATATTTGCTGTTTTTATCAATACCCTGCTTAAACCATTCATGCTCATCAGAGGTATGGTTTACAACAAGGTCCATAATAACCTTCATGCCCCTGGCATGAGCTTCATCAAGAACCTTTTTAAAAAGCTCATTATTGCCATAATCCGGTGAAATGTTTTTATAGTCGGAAATATCATAGCCAAAATCAGCGTTGGGCGAACAGTAAAGCGGAGAAAACCAAATACAAGTAATTCCAAGCTCTTTAAGATAATCAAGCTTAGAAAGCACACCTTCAAGATCGCCTATTCCGTCACCGTTGCCGTCACAGAACGAACGGGGCCAAATCTGATAACATACAGCATCTTTATACCATTGAGTTTTTTTCATAGCAAAGCTCCTTTGGTTTTTTTACCATTATAACAGATTAAATTCATTTACACAATAGTAAATTTAAATTAACAAACTCCAAGTTGACATAAAAAAAATAAAATGATATTATCAAAACAAAAAGCAACGGGAGGCTCTATATGATTAAAACAATTATATCAATTCTGCTTGCATCAACATTTTTGTTCACTTGTGCTTTACCCGCTTTTTCTTCGAGTAAAAAAACATCCGCAAGCATTTATTCTGTATACTCCGACAATATGCTCTTTAAGCAGAACGAAGAAGCTGTAATCGCAGGGAACGGAACACCGGGTGAAATTATAACTTCCGAGCTTGTTCTGAACGGTGAAATCAAAGCAAGCGGTAAAACTTCTATTTCTAGCAACGGAAAATTCGCTGTAACATTCACAGCCCCAAAAGGCGGATACGAGCAGTATACTATCATCCTCAAAGAAAACGGTACAGAATTCAAGAAACTCCAAAATGTTGTTTTCGGTGAACTTTGGCTTGTATGCGGCCAAAGCAATATGATGTACCCTCTCGGTCAGGCTAAAGGCGGAAAAGAGCAGATGGAAAACGGCGAATTACTCAGCCCGTGGATAAGAGTTTTAACAACTCCCCCTTACCCTGAATACAAAGGCTCAACCGAACTTCTTCCTCTTGAACCGCTCGACGATATAAAAGATGCAAAATGGATAACCGCAGAAAATCCGGAAATCTACGGCACATCCGCAGTCGGATACTATTTTGCCGATAAAATGCTCAGAAGTCTTGATATGCCTATCGGCATTCTTAACCTTAATCTGGGCGGAACAGGTATTGTAAGCTGGCTTTCAAGAGAAGCTATTGATTCCGAAGAGAAGGTTAAAGCCGATTTAATCAATAAAGGTGCATATTTCAGTGCTGATGATTGGACCGAAGACGGACACAACATTTACCTTGATATGACTGCCAATTTTAACCTCAGAATTAATCCTGCAAGAAATTTCAGACTTTCCGGTATGTTATGGTATCAGGGCGAATCAGATATAAATATCACAGCTGACGAATATGAGAGAGCCTTTGATCTCCTTCAGAAATCTTATACCGAACTTTTCAATTACGACAATGGTTTGTTACCTGTAATTTACAGTCAGCTTGCTTCTTATTTTTATGATACCGAGGGTTTGCTTGTTGCTGACAGAAATATCGACTTTATTAATATGCAAAAAAGAAAGCCAGATTCAAGAGCTGTAATTTCAATCTATGACCTTCCGCTCACTTTTCTGCCCGAAACAGGTCTGATTCACCCCGAGCACAAACGCGAAATCGGTGAAAGAATGGCTTTTGCCGCCGAAGGTCTCGTATATGGCAAAAGCAATGACTATTCAACACCTGCCGTTACAGATTATGAAATAAAAGAAAACAGCATTTATGTTTCCTTTAGCAATACAGGAGACGGATTAAAAATCAATGGATCTTATGCCGAAGGCTTCGCATTGGCAGGTGATGACGGAATATTTTTAAGAGCAGATGCTGAAATAATCAATAAGAACACAATCAGAATATACTCCGATGAGGTTGATAATCCGATTTCGGCAACTTACGCTTATTGCGTAAACAACACAAATTCGAATTTATACGCCACCCAAAACGGATCACTTTCTTTCCCTGTTTCACAGTTTAAAATAAACGCCGATAACATAAAACAAAAATGGATCTCAAGACCTTGGGCAGATTTTGAATCAGACACTGTATGGCACACCCATAACGATGCAGTAAGCAAGTATTATCCCCTTTGGGAAGCAGAAGGTGCGAATATTGCTTTCACGGAGAACGACGCTTTCAGCGGTGACAAAGGAATGAACCTAAAATCCGAAACAGCCAAATTCAGCATCTCTCCCTTGTTGACATTTAAAGACGGCATCAAGAATTCTGTTTTTTATGATGTTGACCCTGATTATTCAAATTACGGAACAATCAGTTTAAACATAAAAAATAACGGTAAAAACGATGTTAAGCTTAATGAAATACGCTTTATAACCGGTTCAGCTGTTTGGTATTCCCCTGAATTTGAAAATTCACTTGACACATCAGCTGTTATTCCTGCTGACGGAAATTGGCACAATCTAACATTCAACCTCAACAGGCTTTATCTTCACGGTAACGAGTGCGGAATTTCATTTACCAAGAACAAAATATCTGAAGTAAAGGATATTGTTTTTAAATTCAGTTCAGACGAAAGCTCTGACATTTCTGTTGATCATATTCGTTTCACTCCGGACATTGAAGATTCAACTGCAGGTTTTGAGATTAATTTTGAAAATGCAGACAATTTTTTTGAAACTCTGAGTGCAATTGCAGTAACCGTAATTGGAGCAATTGCTTCATTATTAACTTAAAAAAAGCTTGCCGTTTTTAAGCGGCAAGCTTTTTTGTTATGATTCTGTTACGGTTTTTCCGCAAATATGCTCAGGTTCAAGCTTTAATAAAAGGGTTTTTAGTGAAAAATTCTCAATTTCATTATTGATGTATTCTTCATCATCAGTAAATTTACGGCAAAGTTTTCTTGAAATATCAACAACGCTTTTCAAATCGTCAACAACTGTAATTTTGCCAAAAACAATTACGCTTCTGAAATTCAAAACCCAATCTCCATCAATTTTTGTTCCGTTGTCAACAACGCAAAATGAAACTTTCGGATTTTCTTTAATTGAATCATTACGGTGACTTTGCTGCTTACCGCAATGAAAATAGATAAATCCGTCTTCGGTATTATAATAATGATTCATCGGCACACCGTAAGGATAACCGTAATCACCGATTACAGAAAGAATTCCTCTTTTCTCATTAATAAGTATTTCTATACATTCCTGATCGGAAATCTGTTTATTTTTTCTTGTTAAATCTCTGAACATAACATTTCACCTTATAAAGAATAAAGACCACTTAAATCTCAATAAGATTATATTCTCTCGAGCCGTAACCGATTTCTGCAGCAGTTTCAATTGTATGAATACCGTTACGGCTTTCAATACGCTCAATCAAATGTGATTTTCCTGGTTCATTTGATGAATAAACAAGGTCAATACAAGCCTGATCAATCGCAACAGGGTCAAGCGAAGCCAATATGCCGATATCCTTCATACACGGATCTTCCGCAACAGCACAGCAATCACAGTCAACACTCATATTTTTCATAACATTAATATAAGCAATGTTTCCGTTAAAGAATTCAACAACTGAACCTGCAGCGTCAGCCATTGCTTCAAGAAAAGAATCGTGGTCCGATGTCCAAAAAGCATCTGTGTCCCCCACACCGTGAATATATGCTTTACCGTATGATGATGCAAGACCGATTGAAAGCTGTTTAAGTGCTCCTCCGTATCCGCCCATCGGATGACCTTTAAAATGAGAAAGAACAAGCATAGAATCGTAATTGGCTATTTTTTTGCCGACATAGTTCTTACTTATTTTTTTGCCTGAACTGATATCAAGAAGCAAATCAGGCCCTTCCGAATCTAACAAATCAACCTGAAAATGTTCGGTCCAACCGTGCATTTCAAACAGCTTCATATGTTTTTCAGTTGTGTTGCGTTGACCCTCATAAGCGGTATTACATTCTACAACAACACCGTTCACATAATCAACAACCGGTTTCCAAAAATCCGGCTGCAAAAAATTCTGGTTGCCTTGTTCGCCGGAATGAACTTTAACCGCAACTTTACCTTTAAGTTCGATGTCAAGCATTTTATATAAATTAAGAACTTTTTGAGGTGAGATTTCTCTCGAAAAAAATACAATAGGTTTCATAATTATCCCCTTTCTATTTTGGATTTTATCATATTAAAATCATCATTTCAAGCCAAAAAACCGTCATTTTGTCGAATAATATTGAAAATGCGAAACAGCTGTGATATACTTCGACAAAAAGTTTTCAAGGTGATTAAATTGAAGCGCATTATCGCAACAGCAATATTCTTTTTGTTTTTATTTTCATTTGTAACCAAAACGTTTGCGGTTATATGTGATGGCAAGGATTCAGGTTACGAATGGGACGGAGCATCAACGGTATTGCTTGCAAACGGAGAAACAAACTGCAACGTTTCGCAAGGAATTATAAGGTTTAAAATCGCCAATGACGAAAATGCTGTTTATTTTGCTATTATTTTGAGTGACAATGAATTGACTCCCGATAACACTCGTGCCGGATTTACACTGAACATAGAAGGCAGCGAAGTAACCATAACGTCAAATCAGTTCAAAGAAAATTACAATTCAGATAAATTTACTTTTGACGGAGCTATGTCCATTAATGAAACAGGCGGCTCAATTGCGGAAATCAGAGTCGGATTTAAAGAAGGCATTCCGCAGACAATAAAAGGAAGCGTTAGATTTATAGATTATCAGGGTGAACCGTCAAATTATTATAATTTTGAAATCATAAACAATGAATATATTGAGACAACTGCTGCTCTTATAAATCCAGTAACCGCTGAAAATACCACAGAGGAAAAAACAACAAAAGTCAGAAAAACAACGACAGAAAGAAAAACTACAGAAAGAAAAACTACAGAAAAAAAGACAACCACCAAAAAATCTACTACCAAGAAGAAGAAAACAACAACAAAGCAAAAAGATTATGAAAATATAATAAATATACCGAAATTTGAATTTAAAACAAGCCAGAAGAATACCACTCATAAAAGCACAACCAAGAAAAACAAAAACAATGTAACGGTATATTATGTAGAAAAAGAAGTAATTATTACTCACATTTATGTTACTTCTTCAGAAACATTATCAGAAGAACAAACCACAATAATTAACATCCCCGAAACTGCAATACAAACAACCGATTTTTATAAAGCAACAAGCGAAAAACTTGAAAACAGCAAAAAATATAAAGAAACTGTGATCATAATAGCGTCACTGGTTTTTTTAGTAATGTTTGGCTGGACAGTTTCAGGAATAAAAAATAATTCTAAATCTTCCGAGAACAAAAAAGACGAATAAATAAATCCCGAAGTATTCTAAAATAACATTCTAAATGATGAAAAAGAATACTTCGGGATAATTATATTTCAATTATAGTTTAAAATTTCAGTTTTATTTTTGCGAAACCTCTAAATATAAAACCACCAAAAACAGCACCTAAAAAACCTGCCATCAGATCAGTCATAGTGTCAAATAAAGGATACTGTCCTTCCTTTGCGTTCCAAAAGGTTTTTAACAATTCTTCAGGCTCACACTCATAAGCTTGAGTACCGGCCTGCATAATGCAATCAAAGGTAAATTCATACGATTCCCAAAAAACAGCAGCGAAGCAAGAAAGTCCAAAACCAACAATACACGAAATTGTTAAATCAAAGTTTTCAGAACTCTTGGGAGCTAAAGCTTTTGCAAGATCAACACCGACAAAAACGCAAAGAACACCGCTGAAAAGATGAACCCAAAAATCGTAAGCCGGAATAACATCATATAAACCGTGCCAATTACCTAAATATGTTGCAAGCAACATCATTATACTTGCTGCCGTTTGGTTATGATAACTGAGCCTTGCCAAGAAAAAGTATTTTCTCGGCAAGATATGTATAGCCGGTAAAATAAACAGCATTGCAGCATTGGATACCATCTGCAAAACCAAATGACCTGTATCACCTTCATCAAGGCTATCAACAGCACCGATTATCATAAGTATTCTGACTAACCACCAAAATATATATTCAAGTGTTTTGATTTCTTTTCTAAAAATTTTAAACTCAGATAACATTTTATTTTTTAAAACATCCATTAAATCACCTCAAGTCATTTAAACAATATAACACAAATCGCAAATTATGCAATAATAACGAAGAAATTGTATTTAAATTGTAACTAAATTTAATATTTTTGTAACAAAAAAGCGGTGCAAAATTGCACCGCTTTTTCATTAAAATGAGAAGTTAGCAAAGAAATTTTTAATAATTTCAACAATGCCGGCTGCTTCTGCTTCGTTTACGTAAGCAAGAATTTTTTCAACCATTGCAAGAATTTCTGCAACAAAATCCATTATTTTACCTCCTGATAATATTACAGTTTAACTGCAAATACATTATAATAAATTAAACAAAATCTTTCATTATACAATTTAACACTTTTGTTTATATTTATTCATATTACACTCCCGGAATAAGCAATATTCTTGATTCAGCGATAATATCTTCCGTCAAATCGTTTTCATATTTAATAGCTTCAAGGGTAGTGTTATATCTTTTAGCTATTTCCCAAACATTTTCACCAGCATTACAACAGTATAGAATCAAAGGATATGTATTTTCTTTTATCTCGCTATTTTCATCTAAAGTTATTTCTGAAATATAATCAACGCACCTTGAAGATAAAACAACACAATTAACCGAAATTTCAGATTTCAATTCAAGCCTGCTTTCTCCGGTAACAGAACACGAGCATCCCAAAAGCTGAACATTGCCATCAACAACAATTCTTTCGGTATTCAAAGTTATGTTAAAAGTATTCTCAAAATCTACAGTTTTTTGGATAATTCCGATTTGCTTATCAGAATCCAAATAAATTACAGTAACATTATATGTTCCGGATAAAAGACAATTGTTATTTGACAAGCTATATGAACATTTAAGATCTGAGCACCAAACACTTAAAACCGAACTAACAGAAACTCCTATGCTTTCAAAAACAACCTTGTTTAGAAAAGAAGAATCAAAAGAATCAACATATTCAAGAATTTCTAATTTTTTAGAAGCTGCATTCAAAGATTTCGTTGTTGAATAGCAATCTTTAATTAATGTTAAGATTTTCTGTTCGTAACCGGTAATAATTCCGCTAAGCTTCAGATTCAACTCAAGCAGACGTAATTCTCCTGAAGCATCTAACTTTGGTATTGCTTCAAACGATAATATATTAACAGAATGATTAATTATTGATTTTTCATCAATTCCATCAGCTTCAATAATTTGATTTACGGGAAGCGAATGTTCACTCACTTCAACAATTGAAGACGATTCACTGAAATAATGTATTGTAACCCTGCAAACACCTTTTAATAACGCTTTATTATTTATAACTTTTATGTCGTTAATAGAAACATAACCGAAATTATTGATTATCGCTTTAATTGTCGGCTTATCTTTTTCCAATTCAACTGTTTCGGTTAAAGAAAAAGTTTTTTCTGCAATGCCATTTACAAATGAATAATTATATTCATCGCAAATTGATTGAACTCCTTCTCCACTAACATCGGTAAGGATTTTTTCATCTTTTTTTCGAACACCTTTAAATTTAATCGTTGACATAACTCTGACTTCAATCTTGCGCTGATTTACAGCACGTGTATTAATATATTCAGTACTAATATTTGTTCTTATAAAACAGTCAGGTGCAACTGAAGTTTCAACAGTTTTATTAATACTGTTCAACTGTTCATATGCAGATATTTCTCCGTTATCACCTACATAAATAATTCTAACTATAACATCAGCACGAACCGAAATTGAATCCGCAGTATTTTGAGTAGAAACGTTATTTATATTTACTGCGGTTTTTAGAATTTTTTTTATTTCAGGGCAATAATCCGGCAAAGTTATAACAGAATCAAATGAGCATTCGCACGGAATTTCAAAAACATTTTCACAATGTCCTAAATTGACATAATTGAATTTTGCGTTCATAATTTTCTCCTCTCTAAAATTATTTGTTATAATTTATTCAGACAAACTATTTTTTATAACCTAAAAATTAAAATTACTACCATAAAATATTATTTTTTTATAAAATATATTTACTTTTTAAAATTAATATATTATAATGAAGCTGTAAAATTGTTGAAAGGAGAATTCTCATGCCTGAATTTACTTATGAAATCGTTGAATCCGTTGCTGTTCTTTCAGAAAATCCCAAAGGTTGGACAAAAGAACTTAACCTTATCAGTTGGAACGGTAGAGATCCTAAGTTTGATATCCGCGAATGGGCACCCGACCACGAAAAAATGGGTAAGGGCGTAACTTTAAGCAAGGATGAGATGGCTGCTCTTAAAGAAGCACTCAAAAATCTGTAAGATTTAATAGGCGTTGCATTAGCAACGCCTTTATTTCGTAATATTCACTCGGACGGAGGATTAAAATGAACACAGAAAACTCTAATTCCCCTAACAGAAAAGTATCCGAGTTTAAGGTATATGACAGGCGTTATGTTGGCTCGAAAGAAACTTTTGCATATCTTTTGAATGACTTTTCAAACGCTTTTAATATCGGCCAATTTACTGACCGATTTATTTGGGACATTGTTAATATTGATTTTAAAACAAACGCCTTGGTAAGCCTGTTTACCGGAGCTTGGGATGTTATTAATGACCCTATAATTGCCGCTCTTGTTGACAAAACAAGAACAAGGTGGGGAAAATTTAAACCTTATCTGGTCACATTCCAGATTCCGATGACTTTACTCGGATCTTTGTTTTGGTTTTTACCATTCTTTTTTCCCGGAACCGCAGGCACTTATCTTCCTAAATTAATATATTATTTTGCATTTAACGTTGTTAATGAAACAGCCGGAACATTTACAAGCATTGCCAAAGCAGGATATATGACCACAATAACCCCACACCCTAATGACAGAACCCGGTTAATAACTATGGCTGAATTGCTGACGGGTTATATGGGCGAGGATTTGCCAAACTATATTATGGGTATCTTGCTTGACCTGATTAATAACGGCATTCTGAAATGGAAATTGAAAAATGTTTTTCTTGCAATGGGTCTTGGAACCAGCATTATTTCTTCAGCATTCACTTTATATTTCTTCATTTTATCCAGAGAAAGAGTTATGCAATCAATTGAAGCTCCAAGCGTAAAACAAGGTTTAAAAGCAGTTATTAACAATTACCCTGTTCTCTTGATAACTGTTTCAGATTTTCTTGGCGGATTCAGTGTTAGCGGCAGCAATACAAACTATTTTATTGATGTATTGGGCTCCGCTTCGTTACTGACAATCGCAAACATACCATCAAGTATGAACGGAAGTATAAGCTATGCTTTCGTTAAACCGATAAGAGAAAAGTTTTCATCAAAGGCAATATGGGTATTTGAAGATTTATACACAAGATTTTGGTATTTGCTTTTATTCGCTGTTGGCTCAATAAAAAAGAATTACCAGAAGCCATTATTAATGGCAGTACTTTTCGGCATACAGCTTTGGTTTGACAAATGGGCATTCGGAATAAGAAAAGTCGTTAAAGCCGAACTTTACAATGAAGCGATGGACTATTGCGAATGGAAAAACGGATTCAGAGTTGAAGCAACAATAGGTGTTGCAAGAAATCTGATAACCAAACTTCAGAATTTGTTTATGAACTCTGCTAAAAATCTCATCCTTGATGCTATCGGATATAAACAAGGAATTGCAATCGGAACGCAAACCGATAAAACAAAATGGTGGCTTTTTGCCCTTTGTACCGGTATACCTCAAATTACAGGTATACTTGCAGTAA
Organism: Acutalibacteraceae bacterium; assembly: GCA_045590675.1. Classification (GTDB taxonomy): domain Bacteria; phylum Bacillota; class Clostridia; order Oscillospirales; family Acutalibacteraceae; genus CAG-177. The sequence continues at coordinate 1,890 of JAZNRJ010000011.1, read as the reverse complement.
TCCCAAAATTCCTATATCCTCTTTCAGGAGAAATGAGAAACAAAATGTATTCTGAGCTTATGCAAAGAAGACACGAAATGAATGAAATTATGAACAATAAAAGTTCAGATATAAAAATTCAAATTGAGGAAACTGTTTAAACTAAATTGCTATGATCACTAAACCATTAAAAACAATTATTGTTGGCGGTGGCCATCGAAGCCTGACTTACGCCGAACTTGCAGAAATCGAAAGCGATAAAATGCAGATTGTCGGAGTTGCAGACCCCGATGAACATCGCAGAAAATCAATTGCAAAACGCTTTAAAATTCCTGAATCCGGATGTTTTGAATCGGCACAGGAACTTGCTAAAGTCCCGAAATTCGCCGATGCTGTTATTAACGGCACAATGGACCATATCCATATTAAAACAACGATCCCGCTAATAAAAGCCGGATATGATGTTTTGCTTGAAAAGCCTTTTGCTGTTAACGAAGAAGAAGCACGCGAACTTGTTAAAGTCGCTGAAGAATGCGGCAGAAAGGTTATGGTTTGCTTTGTGCTTCGTTATGCACCGTTTTACCGTAAAATTAAGGATTTATTATTAAACGGTGAAATCGGCGAAATAATAAGCATACAGACCTGCGAATACGTAAGCTATCATCATATGTCAACAAGTCATGTAAGAGGCAAGTGGAACAATTCAGATAAATGCCACAGTTCTATGCTTCTTGCAAAATGTTGCCACGATTTAGATATAATGATGTGGCTTATGAGCGAAACAAAGCCAAAGCTTGTTTCGAGTTTCGGAAGTAACAAACAATTCGTTAAAGAAAACGCACCTGAAAACTCCGGTACAAGATGTCTCGTTGACTGTCCGCTTGTCGATGAGTGCCTTTATTCAGCAAAAGCACTATATATTAACCACCCTGACAGATGGTCATTTTATGTTTGGGATGCACTTGAGAACATAGAAAATCCTACAATTGAAGATAAGATTAATCTTCTCAAAACAAGTCCATACGGTATTTGCGCGTATAAAAGCGATAATAATGTAGTTGACCATCAGACTGTAAGTGTATTTTTTGATAACGGTGCAACCGGCACACACAATATGGTTGGTGGCACAAGCTACGGAACGAGAACCATCCATATTACAGGTACTAAAGGCGTAATCAAAGGTGACTTTGAAAAAGGTGAATTTGTGCTTTCAAAAATAAATACAGCACCCGGTTGTGAACACACAGATACTGTTTTCAACTTAAAAATTGATAACGATACGCACGGCGGCGGAGATTTAGATTTAGTCAGAGATTTTGTAGCGTATTGCAGAAATGAAAATCCTTCGGTTTCTTGCACCTCAATTCAAGACTCACTTTCAGGTCACCTTGCAGTATTTCTTGCTGATAAATCACGAGAAAACGACGGAATGCCGCAAAAGGTTATTTTTTAACGATAAAGGCACATTGGATTTTCCAATGTGCCTTTAATTTATTTAATATCGCTTTCATCAAATCTATCGCCGCATTCAGGGCAGAACTTGGGAGGATTGTGGGGATCTTCAGGTTTCCAGCCGCATTTGTCGCACTGATAAAGCGGTGCACCTTCAGGCTTTTTCTGTCCGCAGTTGGGGCAGAATTTGCCTTTATTCACTGCACCGCAGGAACAGGTCCAGCCTTCTTCGGCAGGTTTCTTAGCTCCGCATTCCGTGCAGAAGTTACCGCTTACAGTTGCACCGCAAGCACATTTCCAACCGTTTGCGGGTGCTGTGGGAGCTGCCTGTGCAGGTGCAGGTGTGTTTGCCTGAGCCTGCTGCTGTGCCATCTGCTGTTGCTGAACACCTGCATTATACAGTGCCATCGGATCAAAGTTTCCGCCTGCATTTGCTGCCATGTTCATACCCATAAAGCC
>JAZNRJ010000010.1:0-98833 GCA_045590675.1 Acutalibacteraceae bacterium | reverse complement strand
TTCGTTTAATGATACGCTTGGATTATCTATGGATATCGTATATTATCAAACGAACTCAACAACAGTCCCGAATTCGCTGATAGTATATGACGGAGAAACGATAGCCTATGATGCCAACGGCAACCCGACAACATACAGAGGCTATGCAATGACCTGGTCAAAGGGCAGGCAGCTTGCATCAATGAGCAAAAGCGGAAAACAGCTTCAGTTCAAGTATGATTTCAACGGAATGCGCTCTAAAAAGACAGTAAACGGTGTAGAAACAAAATACACCTATGTCGGAAGCACGCTGATAAGCCAAAAGACAGGCAGTGAAGTTATTAATTTTGCATATACTAACAGCGGAGCACCCTACGGATTTACTTACAACGGAGCAAGCTATTTTTATCTGCTTAATCTCCAAGATGATGTAATCGGAATTTACGACAGCACAGGAACGGTAGTTGTAAAATATGCCTATGATGCATGGGGTAAGTTGGTTTCAACAACAGGCTCAATGGCATCAACTATCGGCATAAAAAATCCTATCCGTTACCGTGGTTATTACTACGACACAGAAACAGGTTTGTACTATCTTCAAAGCCGTTACTATGACCCTGATACCTGCAGATTTATCAATGCAGACTCCCTCATAATTGCAGGCGACTATCTCCAAGGAACTAATATGTTCGCCTACTGCCTCAATAACCCCGTGATGTATGTGGATCCGAGTGGGTATAAATCATCAACGGAGTTAACGGTTGATATGATAACGGCACTTGTTGGCTTGTGTCTTCTTTACGATTTAGCCGAATATTTTGATATGATGGGTTTAGTTAACGTTCTTTTATATAATGATGGTACTCCAAAAATTGTTGGCGTTGATTTTGAAGTTTATACATTTAATATTTCGAATTTTTGGGCCAATGCAATTGAAGATATTGGTAGTTTTGCCACTGAAAAAGCATCTATCGCGGTAACAACGGTGTTAGGATATATGCTGGGTGGTGCATTTACTGGTGTTGTCGCTGGGGCTGTAGGTTATATAAGCGAAAAAACCATTGAAGAAATATCAGGAAATATTTTTCAGTTGGTATCTCCTGGAGAATATGCATTATATAATATTTATATAACGCTTGATAAAGGTAACAACTATTATGAGTTGATCAAATTTTATGCCTTGAAATATATCGGAACAGAAAACAAAGGGTTTTCATCTTTTGAATTGTTTTGGTATGATATAGGGTAAGATGAGAAGAGGTGTTATAGTGATTAAACAATGGATTTACGATATGAAACAGCCTTTGGGGATAAAAAAAATTATACTAATATCTTTTATATATATGTCGTTTTTTTTAAGTATCAGCAAAATTATAGAGCGATCTGATTTTATTAACAAAAAGTGTGATGCTTTGGATGTTTCTTCAAGTGTTTTGTTTGTAATTATGATCGCCTTTACATCTGCTTTTTCTATGTTAGTCGCACACTTGTTAAAAAAAATGTTTACTAAAGGCGTTTTGTTTCTTTATCTTAAAAAAAATCTAAAAAAAACATATTTATTTTTGTTGTGTTTTTCTGTATTGTTAGTTCTGATCAATATTTTTTATCTTTTCTATACAGAAAAATCTTACCTATACTATTCTTTGGATATATTGACGGTTTTGTGGTCGATTTATTTCTTAGTAAAAATTGAACAAAATTAGATATATTATTCTATGTTAGGCAGGACAAAACAAAAAATATTCAATGAAAAGGGGGTCTCGCGAAGAGACTGAGGGTTGATTTGTGGGTGTTAAAAGCTTTGAAAGTGTAAGGCTTTAAAGCTGTTGCTTAAAATCATGGCTTCTCTTTGAGGAGAAGCTGTCTCATAGAGGCTGATGAGGTGCTTGTACGATAAATATTTATAATAAAAATCCTCTTCGTGCCACCTCATCCGTCTCGCTTCGCTTGCCACCTTTCTCTCAAGGGGACGGCAATTAACATACTAACAGCGGAGCGCCTTACGGCTTCACTTATAACGGAACACCGTATTTCTATCTGCTTAATTTACAAGGAGATGTAATCGGCATATATGACAGCACAGGCACGGTAGTTGTAAAATATGCCTATGATGCATGGGGTAAGCTGATTTCAACAACAGGTTCAATGGCATCAACTATCGGCATAAAAAATCCCATTCGTTACCGTGGCTATTACTATGACACAGAAACAGGATTATACTACCTACAATCAAGATACTACGACCCCGAAACTTGTAGATTTATAAACGCAGATTCGCTCCTTATGGCAGGTGACTATCTACAAGGTACCAATATGTATGCATATTGCCTGAATAACCCCGTGATGTATGTTGACCCGACGGGGTATATAACTGATACTCAAAAAATGGTAATAAGCATTATTACTGTCATAGGCGCTCTTTGCTATATTGAGGATTATGCCGAGAGGCACAATATGGATATTAATGCCTTTTCTGACTTTTTGGAAAGAACCACCAACGATGATACTACATTAGGAGAACTTGCAGACACACTAATGGTTGGTGTATATATTTTAGAAGGAAGAGATTGGTTTAGTGCTTTTTTGAATCTTAAAGGTATATCTGGTGATTTGAGAGATATTAGTAATGCAGTAATGGGTGGTGCGAACGGTGGGGGATTTGCATCTGCAGTGATAGATACAGCTATAAATATATTAATGGATTATTACAATCCGTTGATGTTTGATGAAGAGTTTAATTTAAATTTGCCAATTCATTTGGCTAATGCTGCTGCTGGCATGGGTATAGGTACTTTTTCTATAGAATTAGGATTGGCTGTAACAGCCGCCACGGGAGGAAACGCTACAGCAGGTTTTGTGATTGGTACTGCTTTTTATTTTATTGCTTCTTATGGTTGGAATAACATATCAAGCAGTTAACTTAATGGAGGAATATTTATGGTTTACAAATACAGTAAAAAATCATTAATAGCTCAATATTTGTTTTCGGTATTGTACTGTCTTGTATTAATCGCCTTTGCATATTATCTTGATCCTGGAGGATCATTTTTCAAAAAAATGGTGTTTGGTATACCAATGTTTGCTGTTTTCTTTTGGTGTATAATGTCAAAAGAAAAATTGAATCAATATGTTGAATTATATAACAATTATGTTCATCTAAATTCGTTTAGATTCAAGGATGTAAGACAGAAAAAAGCTTTGTCTTTCAATATAAAATATGAAGATATTTTCAGTATTGAGGCAAAGACATTGCCGTTGATAGGTGTTGTTGGAATTAAAATTAACGCAAGAAACCTTCCTCAAAAGCTCACCATAACAGCTTCTATCAGCAAACACAAAGAATTATTCAAAAAGATTTGCATTTATGCCAAAGATTATAATCCGAAGGTTTACATTGATGAGAAACTTGAAAAATACATCGGAGATGGTGGGAATGAATAAAAAGCGTAAACGCATAGCTTATGCAGTTATCATTATTGTTGCGATTGTTCTTTTGGCTTTATTTATTCTTTTCTTAGGCAGAAATGAAAAATATGATTTTATCCCATATGTTTTAGGCTCATGTACCGTGTTTGCTATTTACGGAGTGAAGCATTCAGGTCAAAAACCTGTTGAATGGAACCCGGAAAACGATCGCGACAAGCAGTAATACCGCAACGCCAAATAAAGTCTCGCTCGGTTAATCTAAACTACGCATCGTGCAGAATCTATGAAATGATGTGCTCAACAGCATAAGTCCCTACAAAAATTTCGGCGGCAGAGTTTTCTCTGCCGCCGTTTTGCATCTATCACCAATAAAAGGATATGAAATAATAAACCCTCACTGTAATCACAACAAATTACAATGAGGGTTTTCTTGCTATATCATTTTAAAATATTTCAACGCATCTACAATAGCCTCTTCCTTTTCCTTGGGACATTGCGGAATGCGTGAGTCGGAGCTTTTAGGCTTATTATATGCCTCGCCGACTTCGATGCCGTGTTTGCGTTTTATTTGGGAAATATAGAGCGTTGAGACCTTCAAGCCGTACTTTTTCAGCACATAAGCCTTAATTTGGTCATAGGTTGCTTTGCCGTCATTTATAGATATATCAAGCTTTGTCAGGTCAAGATTGATGTTGATAACATCATCGGGCGGAAGTTTGACCAAAGAAACAACCGTTTCGATATGATTTGTGTGTGGGAACATATCAACGGGTTGGATTTTTTTGACTGTGTAGCCTTTTTTGACAAGGTAATCAAGGTCTCTTGCAAGGGTTTCGGGGTTGCAGGAAATATAAACGACCTTATCAGGCCCCATAGCAGCAAGAGAATCAATGAATTTGCGAGTACTTCCGGCTCTTGGGGGGTCCATAAAAACAACATCGGTTTTTTCGCCTTCCAGAGCGAGCGTCTGCATAAAGTCTCCTGCATCTGCACAGTAAAACCGGGCATTTTTTATTGAGTTGCGTTTGCAGTTTGAAATTGCATCTTTAACTGCATCGGGATTAAGCTCAACGCCGATAACGCTGCCTGCGGTTTTGGCGGCAACAAGACCGATTGTTCCGATTCCGCAATAAGCATCTATAACCGATGTTGTTGAGTTAAGCTGTGCAAACTCCATTGCTTTATTATAAAGCTTTTCAGTTTGAACAGGGTTAATCTGATAAAACGATTTTGCCGATATTCTGAAAACGCAGCCACACAAAGTATCTTCAATATATCCGCTGCCATAAAGAACTTCTTCTCTGTCGCCAAGCACAAGGTTTGTATCTTTGGAATTAATGTTAAGGATTACCGTTGTTATTTCGGGATGTTTTTCAAGCAAAGCGGCTGTAAATTTCTTTTTCATCGGGAAATAGCTGTTAGCACCAACCAAAACAACCATAATTTCCCCGCTGGCAAAGCCTCTTTTGACAAGAACATGACGCAAAAATCCGGTGCCTTTATCTTCATCATATGTCCAGATTTTGAATTTGGGGAGCATATTACGAATATCAACAATTATCTTATCCGCAGTTATGTCCTCGGTCATGCAATTGTCAACCATAACTATTCTGTGAGTGCCGGACTGATAAACGCCCGATATAATTTTTCCGTTTCTTGTTCTGCCAAAAGCTGCCTGAACCTTGTTGCGGTAATTATACGGGTTTTCCATACCTATTATTTTTGAAACCTTGCCGAATTTTTTAAGCAGAATTTCGCACCTTGCCTGCTTCCATTTAAGCTGGCGATCATAGGTCATATTCTGAAGCTGACATCCGCCACACTTTTTGGCGAGAGGGCAAGCGTCCGGATTGTTTTTTAAATTTGATGCTTGTGACATAACGGCTCCTTAAAAAGTTGATATAAACTGAAAAAGACCAAGTCAATGACTTGGTCTTTCTTTTTGGAGCGGATGACGAGGCTCGAACTCGCTACCTCCACCTTGGCAAGGTGGCGCTCTACCAGATGAGCTACATCCGCAACTGCAAGAGAGATTATAGCAAAGAGAGGCGGAGTTGTCAAGAGGTATTTTAAAATTATTTTATTTTTATTATAACACCTTGATCATTGATTAAACATATCCTTGTCGAAAAAAGTTGAAAAATTTTTCAAAAAGGGCTTGACAAAACGGTTTGCAGTGGCTATAATAGACAAGCATTCAAAAAACGCCGTTGCGTTTTTTTTAGTCGGTGTTGATGACGTTGAGGGTCCACCCGTTCCCATCCCGAACACGGTAGTTAAGCTCAACAGTGCCGAAAATACTTGGCTGGAAGCGGCCCGGGAAGATAGGTCGACGCCGACACTTTTTATTTAACCGCCCAATAGGGCGGTTATTTTTTTGCTCATATGGAAATTTAATCATTTTTATACAAAAAACTTCATAAAATCACCCTCTCAGTGTTACAAAACAGCTAATTTTGTGTTGACAAATTATTTGTAAGGTGATATTATTTATATAGTTACAGAATACTTTGTTCTGTAAAAATATTCGAAAGGATGGCAAAACCATGGATTTTGATTTTGAAGCAATCATCGGCACAGTTACTGATCTTGTATCAAAGATTGACTGGGAAGAAGTTATCAACGTTGTTAAAGGTATCTTCGAAAAAATCGTTCCCGTAATCACAGGTCTTATCGGTAATATCGGCGGTTAAGAAAAAATTTGAAGAGGCTGCCCTCAGTGGGCAGCCTCTTTTGTATATGAGGTGATATAAATGAACAAAGAACAGGCAAAAGCAAAGGCAAAAGCTCTTGTTGCTCAGATGACTGTTGAAGAAAAGGTTTCACAGCTTCTTTACAATGCTCCCGCTATTGAAAGACTCGGTATAAACGAATATAACTGGTGGAATGAAGGCTCGCACGGCGTTGCCCGAGCCGGCACATCAACCGTTTTTCCCCATGCAATTGCTATGGCGGCAACGTTTGACCCTGAACTTGTAAATGAAATTGCCGACGTTATTTCAACTGAAGGCAGAGCAAAATATAATAAGCACGTTCAGTTTGGTGACAGAGATATTTTCAAAGGTCTCACATTCTGGGCACCTAACATCAATATCTTCCGCGACCCCAGATGGGGAAGAGGCCAGGAAACATTCGGCGAAGATCCTTTCCTTACCGCTGAACTCGGCAAAGCTTTTGTAAAAGGCATTCAGGGTGACGGTGAGTTTTATAAGGCAACTGCCTGTTCCAAGCACTATGCTGTTCATTCGGGCCCTGAAAATGACAGACACGGTTTTGATGCGCAGTCATCAATGCACGATTTATATGAAACATATCTTCCTGCATTTGAGCACACCGTTAAAGACGGCGTTGCAGGCGTGATGGGTGCTTATAACCGCACAAACGGCGAACCTTGCTGCGCTCACTCATACCTGATGACAGAAGTTTTGCGCAAAAAATGGGGCTTTGACGGTTACTTTGTTTCGGACTGCGGAGCTCTTGGTGATATTTATAAATTCCATAAGTTTACCGAAACTGCCGCTGAAGCTGCTGCAGCTGCTCTTAAAAACACCTGTGACCTTAACTGCGGCGATACATATTCTGCGCTCATAGATGCTTATGAGCAAGATTTAATTACAGAAGAAGAAATTACAGTTGCGGCAGAAAGACTTTTCACAATCCGCTATCTTCTTGGTGAATTTGAAGAAGTCAGGGCTTTTTCAGATATTCCTTATTCAAAGGTTGACTGCAAAGAGCATAAGGCACTCAATCTTAAAGCTGCGGAACAGTGCGTTGTTCTTCTTAAGAATGACGGAATTCTTCCCATTGATAAGACAACAGCAAAAAGAATTGCAGTTGTTGGCCCGAATGCACAGTCAGTAACAGCTCTTGAAGGCAACTACAACGGCTATGCATCGGAATATATAACAGTTGCAGACGGTGTTCGCAGAGTGTTTACTGAAGCAGACATTACCGTTGAAAGAGGCTCCAATTATTGTGAAGAGGCCTTTTGCCATTGGAGCGGATTCCAGAATATGCTCAGCGACGGACTTGCCGCCGCATCTGAAGCTGATATAACAATCCTTGCTCTCGGCCTTGACTGCTCAGTTGAAGGCGAAGACACCGGCGTTGATGACGATTACACAGCAAGCGGCGATAAGAAGACTCTTTATCTGCCCAAAACCCAACAGAAGCTTGCCGAAGCTGTTTGCGATGTTTGCGATAACGTTATTGTTGTTCTTATGTGCGGCAGTTCAATTGATGTCGGAGAAAAGGTAAGAAACCACGCAAAAGCATTCATTCACGCCTGGTACCCCGGTTCACTCGGCGGCCTTGCAATTGCAAATGTTCTTTCAGGCAAGGTTTCCCCTTCCGGCAAACTCCCTGTTACACTTTATGCGGGCGACCACAACATCCCCGATTTCAAAGATTATTCAATGAAGGGCAGAACATATCGCTACATTGAGGGCGATGCTCTTTATCCCTTCGGCTTTGGTCTCTCATATGCAAAATTTGCTTATTCAAACGCTAAGCTTGTTTCTGAAGGCGATACGCTTAATATCAGTGTTGACGTTGAAAACTCATCAGCTGTTGATGCAACCGAAATTACTCAGGTTTATGCCTCCTTCACTGACAGCCGAACAGAAACACCCCACTATCAGCTTTGTGCCGTTAAATCAAACAGCTTCAATGCAGGTGAAAAGAAAAACATCACCCTTACAATTAATCCTTATTGGCTTAAAGCTGTTGACAGCGAGGGCAACAGAATTGAGCCTGACGGCAAGCTTGAGCTTTATATCGGCGGACATCAGCCCGATAATGTAAGCAACGCTCTTGCCGGCAATGAATGCCAGAAAATAATTATAAAATAAAAAATCGGCAGGTTTTAAAACCTGCCGATAATTTTTTTGTTTTTAATTAAGCTTTAACTTCTTCAGCTTCTGCTTTTTCTGCCTCTTTCTTTTCAAGAGCTGCAGTCATCATAGCGCGGATTTCCTCTTTAGGTGTGCCATTCTTAACAAGTTCAAGGTATTCTTCATAAGGAATGCCGCCAACAAAACACTGCTTATACTTAACGTTAGTGCCTTTAATGGTGATGATGATGTTGATGCCGAGAAGAAGAACAAGGGCAGCAATGTAAACAAAGATACCTGCACCGATTTTGCCGCTGAAGAAATCAGGGAACACGGCAGAAATACCATTTGAGAACATATTGAAAAGGAAAATGGAAGCAACTGCAAGAACAATGCTGATTGAGTTGAGAGTTAAGTTTCTGGGGTTACCTTTGGGGCCGCAAGCACCCATAAGAGCAACAAGGCTTACAATAAGCATAACGGCTGAAAGCAAAACTGCAAGCAAAGAACCGAGCATACCGATGAAAGCATTGCCGAGAAGGTTTGAGCCGATCATTGTAAAGAGAGAATCGAAATTGAGAGTAGAAACAAAGTTGTAAATCTCAATTGCGTTAACGTTGGTTGTTGTTTGCTCAATAAACGGGCCGCTGTATGTAACCGAGCAAAGAGGAATCAGTAGTGCGGCGATGGGAAGAAGAGAAAGAACAATTCTTGCAATTGTGAGAGGCGAGCCGATAAAAGAAGCTTTAAGTCTGTCAATTCTTTTTTGAAGTCTTGCATGCTCTGCTTCTGCTTTATCAGCTTCATCAAGAAGCCTTTCTTCCATTCCGTAATAAACAAGGTTAACGCCGCAACCGGGACAGTTTGGTTTCCAATCTTTAAGACCGAGCTTACGGCCACACTTAGGACAATTTGCCATTATATTTCCTCCATATCAAAAGTGGATTTGTATACACATTAGATTTTAACACAAAATTATATTTAAATCAATTGTGAACTATAACTAAATTAATAGACATAAATTTGTCATTATTACCATTAAATAAGGCCTCCGTCGGCAGTTATAACCTGAGCTGTGATATAGTTTGCGTCTTGAGATGCCAAAAATGACACTATGCCCGCTATTTCTTCGACAGTGCCGAACCTGCCCATAGGTATTTCGTTTGCAAAATCTGCCTTATCTGCCGCAGAAAGATTGTTGTTCATTTTGGTATCAATTGCCCCGGGAGCAATGCAGTTAACCTGAATATTGCTTGGAGCAAGCTCACGGGCAAGGGCTTTGGACAAGCCGATAACAGCAGCTTTGGTTGCAGAATACACCGTTTCACACGACGCACCGTAAATGCCCCACATTGAAGAAATGTTAATGATTTTGCCTTCTTTTTGGCTGACCATATAAGGGACCGCACATTTGCAGCAATTAAAAACGCTTTTAAAGTTAACGGCGGTTATGCGGTCAAATTCTTCCTCTGTTATATCGGTAAAAAGCTTTTGCTGAGAAATGCCCGCATTGTTAACAAGCACAGAAACGCCGCCGAAATAATCGGCAGCGTCTGAAAACATTTTGTTAACCTGAGCCGAATCGGAAACATCGGCTTGGTAAATCTTAAATTTAACTCCGAGTTTTAACAGCTCCGCTTCAAGGGCCTCTGCTCCGGCTTTATCAGTGTTATAGCAAGCGGCTATATCAAAACCGTCTTTGGCAAGGCGAAGCGCTGCTGCGCTGCCTATACCGCCGGATGCCCCTGTTATCAATGCACATTTTTTCATCAGACAAGAGAATCTACATTAACATCGCCGTTGTTAAAGCTTGTGAAGTCAAGGTAGTGCTTAGGAAGCTTAAGCTTTGACTGGTCAACTTTTGATGAAATTGATTTGATTTCAGTAATAACGGTATCTGTACCGGTTGTGCTTTCAATTCTTACGATATTGCCGGTTTCGTCATAATAATACTTAACGGTTGCGCCTTCGTTTTCATAAACGTCACAAGTATAGGTTTTGCCGTTATATTCAACTGTGCCTGAATGCGAGTAGCTTTCGGATTCCGAAACATCCTGTTTTATCTGTTCCATTGGGAAGAGCTCGTTAACGGTGAGGTCGTCAACAACAAGATATGCTCTGATTGAAGGAACAAGAAGGTAGGTTTTTTCTTCATCACTAAGGAAGCCGGCCTTGATTGAGCCCTTTGTATCCTGAACAGGAATTGAAGCTTCGATATATGCTTTGTCGCCATCTTTTATAATATTGAAGGGGCAGGTTACTGTTCCGTCAGGACCGGTTGCCTGAACGGTTGCTTCAATTGTGAAGGTGCCGGACTCAAGCAGTTCCTGATATGAAAGATTATCGCGGTCAGGATTTCCGTTCTCATCAAGGTCAACATCAATCTTGTTGAAATTATCGTCAGGAATCATTCCCTCAATTTCAAGATTTGCGGGAGGTGTTTCGTCAAGAATCTGATCCGGATTGTTTTCAATAACATCGAGAATTTCAAGATATTGATCAGCGTTTGTGATTTCCTCGATTGTAAGGTCGTTTTTATCAAGCTTTGATGATTCGCCGTTAGCGTTTGTTACAAAGAACTCAACGTCACCGTTTGCGTTTGTCTGAGCTTCTGCGTAAATTGTATTGCCTTCTGCGTCAACATAATAAGGACGCTTTGTTATTGTGTTGGTGTCTGTTGTGTCAAGCTTTTTGCAAGCTGCAAAGCTTGAAGCAAGAACAAGAACAAGAGTCAATGCAATAAATTTTTTCATAAAAATAATTCCTCCAGAGAGTGTTGTGGTAATGTGTCGAAATCTCTTGATATTAGAATAGCCGATTTTCTGTTTAAAATCAAGTATAGTTTTATAAAATCTGTTAACCAGTTTGTAAAGCTTTTGTTTCTAAATTGTGACCAAAAGCACTGTTTGCCGGATTTTATAAAAAAGCGGCAGATAATGTACCTGCCGCCCTGTGGAGCTGGTAGTCGGACTCGAACCGACGACCTGCGCATTACGAATGCGCTGCTCTACCAACTGAGCCATACCAGCGATTAAAATTACTTTGCTATTATATGATATAAATTAGAATATTTCAAGGGGTTTTCAGCTTTTTTTAAAAATAGTTTAACCCATTTTTAAATTGCCGAAGCGGCGGAAAAACCGCTTCGGCAAAAAGCTTTACCATACAATATTCACGTTTAATCCGTCTACGGTATAGAAAACATCGTGTCTGTAATGGCGGTCAACAGATTCGCAAAATGCATTGAGCATTTCTTCGTCTTTCATTGTTACTGAAAATTTGAGCGTCATTGAGTTTGCGGTGTAGAGCGTGTTGCTTATCTGGAATCCGGTCATCCACCAATGGAGTTCGGGGGCACGCTCAAAGAGCAGATCTTCTCCGTGATAAAGCTGCATAGACATTTCAAGCATCTGCTCATCGTCGGCACAGTCATAATATGTGCCAAAGCTGCCTTTTTCGCGGCTATAAATGCCGATTTCCGCACCGTTACTGATAAGATAATTACCCTTCCAGACTTGAATCATCCACTCAAGCCCGTCATACTCAAACTTAAAACGTCTTGTTTCATAAAAGAAAAGCGGAGTTGCGTAACTGAAAAGATCATATGCAAGGCAGAAACCGAAATCACGCATCCAAACATTGACGGGGACATATACAAGAAGTTCGGGAATCGAAAAATTGTAGCCTATATCAACAATTCCCTTGTTGTTTTTTCCTGTAACCTGACCGGTTTCAGAGTTGATGATTATGCCTGTGTAGTTAACATCCTCGCTGCCGTCTTTCAAAACGAGAGCAAGGCAGATTTCATAACAGTTTTCTCCGAATTGCTCAGCCAGAATGCAATATGCTCTGCATTCTTCGATAACGCTGAAATAAAGTGCAATAAAATGAAAAATCGCACCGGCTGCCATATTGCCTTCGTTATAATATTTGTCACGAATTGCATAAAACTCTCGGTACAGTAAGGCTGTATCTATCTGAAATGTTTCAACAACAAGCTTTGCAAATTGATTGCTTTCAGGAAGAGTAGTGGCAAAAAGAAGCATATCAAATCCGCTTCTGTCCGCAATATCAACGCAGATTTCACGTAGCATATCGTCAACAACAAAATTAAAATGCTCCGGCGGTGTATTGCCTCTGCCGATAAGAATACGAAAAACTTTATTTATGGCATTCATTATGCCGACATATTCTTCCGTTGTTACAGCGGCACAGCCGTTTTCATCAAGATATTCTTTGTATTCGGCAAAATTTTTGATTTCTTTTTCTTCAAGAGTTGCCGGGCTTATTGACGAAGCGGAAAAAGCCATTGTCAAAGAAAGGATAAATGCAGTTATTTTTCTGAAAATCACCGTCTTGCCTCCACAATAATTTAATCAAGATGGGCTTTAACATCGTTTGCGTAATGTCCTGTATCAACAAAATTTTCTTTTGTTTGCAGGCATTTGCCCCATTTGCGTGCAATTTCTTCGTAAGAATCAGTTTTGATTTTGGCTCTTTCAAAGCCGTCCTTTGCACCGAAAAGGCACCAATCGGATTCCCACATTCCGTGGTTGGATGCCTTGTAAGTCCATAGCATCCAACTGCAGTTAAGCGCTTCCATAGTGTTGAAGCAGCCTTCCCAGGTTGTTTTCTGATGGGGATAAAATTCGCCCATAAGCATCGGAACGGTTCCGTGGGTAATTTTCATCCAGAGAAGAAAGAGGGCGAAAATAAAATCTGAGTTGTTGTAGAAATGAACCTGATAAACAACGTTATCCCAACCTTTAATCCATGCCATAGGTAAAGCAATCGGTGTCCAGATGCATTCCATTGTTATTATATGGGTGTTATCGGCTTTTCGTACAGCATCATAAAGAATTGCATAAATATATTCGTTGTTCTTTCTTCTTTCAAGTTCGCCTGCATCAACATCACACATCGGCTCATTAAGCAAATCATACATCGCAACGGCAGGGTTGCCTTTGAAATTTGTTGCAATAGCGGTCCAGAGTTCAACAGTAAGCTTGCGGTTGAATTCGCCTGATTCTGTTTGGTCATAAAGGCCGCAGCTGCCGCCCTTGCCGTTGTGGGGAGCATCGCTCTGGAAGCCGGGAGCACCGTGCATATCAAGGATAACATAAAGCCTGCGTTCGGAGCATTCTTCAACAATCCAATCGAGGCGGGAAAAATCCCATTCGCCGTTTTTATCAAGAATTTTTGTTCCGTTATCGTCGGAATAGAAATTTCTGTACCAAAAAGGAACTCTGACGCAGTTGAAACCCATTTTCTTTATGTTGTCAAGGTCGTATTCGGTGATCCAATTATCTTCATAGGTGTTCATCAGCTCATATGCCGCTTCTGTGCCGAAACGGTCAATGAGAGTTTCGATTATTTCATAATTATCGGCAACTTCTTCATAGGGCGAAAGCCAGTCTTCCTGAATAAGCCAGCTGCCGAGGTTAACACCTTTAAGGATTATTTTTTCGCCTTTGGCATTTATTATGTCTGTTCCTTTTGCACGCAGCAAATCTTCATCGTTAAAGCCGCCGGTTGCTGCATCTGAAAAAGCTTCACCCTGAGCAAAAGCTAAAGCTGAAACCTGAAAAACCATAGCAAAACAAAGAATAAGACTAACAAGCTTTTTCACGTTACATTCCACCTTGTTTTGTAAACTTTATACCGATATAATAATATAGTTGCGCCGTAAAGTCAATAAACAAAAACCGCCCGTTTGACTAAACGGACGGTAGTGAATCGGAATTATTCAATTTCTGCACTGATTGCTTTTTCGTAAAGTTCCTCAATTTCCTTTGAGGGTTTCTTGTCGATAAGTGAAACAATAACAGCACAAACAAAACCTGCAATAAAGCCGGGAAGAAGCTCGTAAATGCCTGTTTCTGCTAAGAAGTTCATCCAGAGAACGTCAACAACTGCGCCACCGATAACGCCTGCAATTGCGCCCTTGTATGTAAATCTCTTCCAGAAAAGTGAAAGGATGATTACGGGGCCGAAAGCTGAACCGAAGCCACCCCATGCGTTATCAACAAGTGTCATGATGGTTGCTGCACCTTCGCTCTTGCTGCTTGCGATAAAATAAGCAATAACAGCAATAACAAGAACAACAATTCTGCCTACCCAGAGAAGTTCCTTATCGGAAGCTTTCTTTCTGAATACGGGCTTGTAAATATCGCTTGTGAATGATGAAGATGCAACAAGAAGCTGAGAGTCAGCTGTGCTCATTGCGGCAGCAACGATTGCTGAAAGAAGAAGGCCTGCAACAAATGCCCAAGGACCGCTGAAGATGTCCTGAACAAGAGTAACAAAAACAAGTTCCTGCTGACCGGCATCAACAAGTGCCTGAGTGGGAGCATAGCCTCTGCCGAGAAGAGCCATTGCAATGGCTGCACCGAGCGAAAGAACAACCCAAACAATACCGATTGTTGCTGATTTTTTGAGAACCTGTGAGTTCTTTGTTGACATAAATCTTACGATGATGTGGGGCATACCGAAATAGCCGAGACCCCAAGCAAGACCGGAAGCGATGTCTTTCCAACCGGCTGAGAAGGGATCAAGGGGGTTAACACCGCCTGCTGTAGCTTCAAAAACGCTGTAATCAAGCTCTTTAACAAAAACAAGAACAAGAGGAACAGCAAGAAGAGCTGCAAGCATCATAAGTCCCTGGAAAAAGTCAGTCCAGCAAACAGCTTTGAAGCCGCCAAGGAATGTGTAAACAATAATAATTGCTGCAAAAATAAGAAGTGCAAGGTTGGGGTTGCTTTCAAGCTGGGGAACAACCTGAATGAAAACCTTCTGACCTGCAACAAAGCTTGATGCAACATAGATGGTAAAGAAAATAAGGAACACGATTGCGCTGATTATCTGCAGAGCAGGGTTCTTTGTTAAAAAGCGGTTTGAAAGATACTGGGGAACAGTAATTGAATCATTAGCAGCCTGAGAAAACTTGCGAAGTCTGCGTGCGATAAAAATCCAGTTAGCTGCTGTGCCGAGTGCAAGTCCGATGCCAATCCAGACCTGACCCATACCGAAAGCAAGGATGCTGCCGGGGAAGCCCATAAGAAGCCAACCGCTCATATCTGAAGCCTGAGCGCTTAACGCAGTAACCCAGGGACCCATTGAACGTCCGCCAAGGAAATAATCTTTTTCTCCGTTACCTTTTGACTTAAAAAAGAAAACAAGTCCGATTGCAAGAACCGCAGCAAAATAAACTATAAACGCTGCAATTTGAGGTGTCATATTTTTTTCCTCCTAAACAAAATATGAAGCGATTATAGCACAATAAAAACAAGAATGAAATACAGAATGGAGTACAGAATATTTTCTGTACTCCATTTCCATTTTTTAAATATTATATTGATAATCAACGCTTTCAAGCCATACAAAAACAAGAATTTCAAAAATACTGTTTTTGGTACAAAATTATTTTTTTCTTAAAAATCCGCCAAAAAGAACAGGAAACAGGGTTTCTGAATATCTTGAAAGCGAATATTCACCGTTGCAAAGGCACCAGTCGGTGATAAGCGCACGCTCGCAAAGGGCGTAGGCTTTGACGATTTCGTTAGCTGACATATCTTCGCGGAATTCGCTGTTTTTCTGCCCCTCAACAACAATCTGGCGCAACAGTTTATAATATGTTCTGTTGTGGTCAAGCAGATTGCGATCGCCCTTTGTTGTCAGCTGAGATGAATAAAGCCTCGAAAGCAAGTCCAGAGAAATGCTGTTTTCAACCATCGAAAACAGTTCACGGTTGAGATAAAGCAATTTCTCATATGCAGGCATTGCCGGGTCAAGAGTTGCCTGAAGCTCTTCATATTTGCTGTCAAACAGGTTTGACAGCGAACTCAAAAGTTCATCTTTTCCGTCGAAGTAATGATAAAAAGAGCCTCTGGAAGTACCTGATTCAAAAACAATTTCTTCAACACTGGTGTTTTCATATCCCTGCTCATAAAAGAGCTTCCACGCAGCGTTTACTATTTTCATTTTTGTGTTACGCGAATCTTTTCTGGGCATAAAACCACCTCAATCAGAAGTTTATTATTCCAAGATGTTCAAGCAAAATTTTTGTTCCCATAAGGATAAGGATAATACCGCCGGCAAGCTCGGCTTTTGATTTGAATTTTATGCCGAAAACGTTGCCGATTTTGATGCCGATAGCTGAAAGAATGAAGGTAATAATGCCGATAAAGCCTACAGCCGCACCGATGTTAACTTCAGGCAAAAGGGCAAAGGTTATGCCGACAGCAAGAGCATCAATGCTTGTTGCAACCGCAAGCACAAACATTTCTTTAACTCCCATTGAACCCGCTGAGCACTCATTGCAATCATCATCTTTTGAAAGTGCTTCTTTAATCATATTTGCACCTATAAGTCCGAGAAGAACAAACGCAACCCAGTGGTCAACCTTTGTTATGTATTTTTCAAACGTGCTGCCCAAAAGATAGCCGATAAAAGGCATAAGCCCCTGAAATCCGCCGAACCAGGCACCGGCAAGAGCCATTTGTTTTATACCGGCTTTTTTTACAGCAAGACCCTTGCACACCGCAACTGCGAAAGCGTCCATCGAAAGACCGACAGCGATTATGAAAAGCTCCGCTAAAGTCATAACAAAAATCTCCTTGAATATAAAAAAATCGGATACAATCCGTACCCGAGAGACCGTCTCTTTAATTTTAAATATTTTAACATAGTAAAAAGTCTTTGTCAATAGACTTTAAAAGATAAAAAAGGTTTTGGTTACAGTTACAAAATAATTCGTCAAATATCGTTCAAATTTTACCTCTCAAGCTCTTGCAATGCTCTGCTTCTATATAGTATAATTTATACAGTTATTTTTAAGGGAGGTTTTACCTTTGAAAAAAGTCGGAATTATTATGGGCAGCGACAGCGATTTGCCTGTTGTTGAAAAAGCAATCAGCACCCTTGCGGAATACGGCGTACCCTACGAGGTTCACGTTTTTTCTGCTCACAGAACACCCGAGCAGTCCAAGGATTTTGCTCAGAATGCAAAAGCCAACGGTTTTGGCGCAATAATTGCAGCTGCAGGTAAGGCGGCTCATCTTGCAGGCGCAATTGCAGCTAACACAACTCTGCCTGTTATCGGTATTCCCGTAAAAGCTTCAACACTTGACGGCCTTGACGCCCTTCTTTCAACCGTTCAGATGCCTGCCGGCATTCCCGTTGCAACGGTTGCTATTGACGGTGCAGTCAATGCCGCTTTATTATCTATACAGATTCTTGCTGTTTCGGACGATGAGCTTGCTCAGAAGCTTGCCGATGCAAGAGAAGCTGCAACCGCAAAGGTTCTTGCAGCAAACGAAAAAATAGAAAAACAGTTTAACGCATAATTCACAGTCTTGGAGGTATCCGCTTATGGGAGGGTTTTTCGGAGCAACGTCAACAAGAGACGTTGTTTTGGATGTTTTCTTCGGAGTTGACTATCACTCGCACCTCGGCACACGCAGAGGCGGTATGGCCGCAGTTCACGAAGAACTCGGATTTCAGAGAGATATTCACAATATTGAAAATTCACCGTTCAGAACAAAATTTGCAGGCATAGTTGACGAAATGCACGGCAACGCTTGCATCGGCTGTATCAGCGACGCTGATCCTCAGCCCATCATTATCCGCTCAAATCTCGGCGTTTATGCCATTTCAACAATCGGTATTATCAACAACGCAGATGCTCTTGTTAAGCAGTTTCTGTCGTTCAGCGGCGGCCACTTTAACGCCATGACAAAAGGCAGAATCAACTCAACGGAGCTTGTTGCCGCAATGATTAACCAGAAAAGTAACTTTATTGAAGGCATTCGTTTTGCCCAAGATGTTATCGAAGGCTCGATATCCATTCTTATCCTCAGAGAAGACGGCTCAATCATAGCCGCAAGGGATAAGTTTGGCAGACTGCCTATAATAATCGGCAAGGATGAAAACGGACACTGCGTTTCTTTTGAGTCTTTTGCATATGAAAAGCTCGGCTATGAATTCTGCAAAGAGCTCGGCCCGCGTGAAATTGTAAGCATTACTCCTGACGGAGTTGAAGTTCTTTCAAAACCCGAAAAGAAAATGCGCATTTGTGCTTTCCTTTGGTCATATTACGGCTACCCCACATCAAAATATGAGGGCATTAACGTTGAGGTTATGAGAACCCGTAACGGTGCTGTTATGGCAAGAGATGACAAAGAAAGAGGCGCATGCAACGGAATAGATTTTGTCAGCGGTGTTCCCGATTCCGGTACTCCCCACGCAATAGGATATGCCAATGAAAGCGGAATACCATTTGCAAGACCTTTTATAAAATATACTCCCACATGGCCCAGAAGCTTTATGCCTCAGAGCCAGACGGAAAGAAGCCACGTTGCCAAAATGAAGATGGTTCCCGTTCACGATTTGATTCAGGGCAAGAGCCTGCTCTTTGTTGATGACAGCATCGTAAGAGGAACACAGCTTCAGGGCACGGTTGAATTCCTTTACAGCCACGGCGCAAGAGAGGTTCATATGCGCTCAGCCTGCCCTCCGATTATGTTTGGCTGTAAATACCTCAATTTCTCAAGAAACACTTCTGACGATGACCTCATTGCAAGGCGCGTTATTCACGAGCTTGAAGGCCCGGAGGGCGACAAGCATATCGAAGAATACTGCGATGCTACAACTGAAAGAGGCCAGAAGCTTCTTGAAACTATCTGCAAAAAATTCAATTTCTCATCACTCGGTTATCAGTCCCTTGAGGGACTTATTGAGGCTATCGGCCTGCCGGCAGACTGCCTCTGCACATATTGCTGGAACGGAAAGGAATAATTATTATGCATAACAATTCAAGATCAGACAGCTACGCAGCAGCCGGCGTAGATATCACTGCAGGTTACAAGGCTGTTGAACTGATGAAAAAACATATCGCAAGAACTCTTACTCCCGGCGCAATGTCAGATATCGGCGGCTTCGGCGGCCTTTTTGAGCTTGACCTCACAGGCATTGCAAAGCCCGTTCTTGTAAGCGGAACAGACGGCGTTGGCACAAAGCTTAAAATTGCTTTCATTATGGACAAGCACGACACAGTCGGCATCGACTGCGTTGCAATGTGCGCCAACGATATTATCTGCTGCGGCGCAAAACCCTTGCTTTTCCTTGACTATATCGCTTGCGGCAAGAACGTTCCCGAAAGAATTGCTGACATCGTTTCAGGCATCGCTGAAGGCTGCGTTCAGTCAAACGCTGCTCTTATTGGCGGCGAAACTGCTGAAATGCCCGGCTTCTACCCCGAAGACGAATATGACCTTGCAGGCTTCTGCGTAGGCGTTGTTGATAAGGATAAGGTTCTTGACAATTCAAAGATTACCGAAGGCGACATTGTTATTGCTCTTCCCTCAACAGGTGTTCATTCCAACGGTTTCTCACTTGTAAGAAAAGTTTTTGACGTTGAAAATGCAGATATTAAAACTCCTCTCGAAGCTCTCGGCGGCAAGTCAATCGGTGAAGCTCTTCTTGCTCCCACAAAGATTTATGTTAAGCCGATGACAGCTCTTTTTGAAGAAGTTACAGTTAAGGCTGTTTCTCACATCACAGGCGGCGGCTTCTATGAAAACATTCCCAGAAGCATTCCCGACGGTTTTGCTGCCAAGATTGATAAGTCAGCCCTCAGAATTCTTCCCATCTTTGACCTTATTGCAAAAACAGGCAACATCCCCGAAAGAGATATGTTCAACACATTCAACATGGGCGTTGGTATGAGCATTGTTGTTGCTAAGGAAGATGCTGAAAAGGCAATTGAAATCCTCAAGGCTAACGGTGAAGATGCTTACGTTATGGGCGAAATCGTTAAGTCAGACGAAAAGGTTATTATTGAGTAATATGAAAAAAGCTAAAATTGCCGTTCTTGTTTCAGGCGGCGGAACAAATTTGCAGGCTCTTATTGATGCTCAGGCAAGCGGAATTATCAAAAGCGGCGAAATCGCTCTTGTTGTTTCCAACAAAGCAGGAGCTTACGCTCTTGAAAGAGCCGCCAAGGCAGGAATCAAAACCGAAACCGTTATCAAAAAGGATTGCCCCGATTTCGAGGGCAGACTCATTGAGGTTCTTGAAGAAAACGGAATTGATATGATTGTTCTTGCCGGCTTTATGAGCATTCTGAGTGAGAGATTCACCTCTCATTTTGAAAACAGAATAATCAATGTTCACCCTTCGCTTATCCCGTCGTTCTGCGGCGAAGGCTTCTACGGCCTCAGAGTTCACGAAGCGGCCCTGAATTACGGCGTTAAGGTTACGGGCGCAACGGTTCATTTTGTTAACGAAATCCCCGACGGCGGCAAAATCATAATGCAGAAAGCGGTTGAAATTGCCCCTGATGACACACCCGAAACTCTTCAGAAAAGAGTTATGGAACAGGCTGAATGGATTATTCTTCCGCTTTCAGCCGAAAAAGTTTGTAAGGAAATAATCTCATAACGGAGGTTTTACCGATGAATATATTAGTTGTTGGCGGCGGCGGACGCGAGCACGCCATCATCAAAAAGCTTAAAGAAAACAAAGATATTTCAAAAATCTATGCTCTTCCCGGAAACGGCGGCATTCCCCCCCATGCCGAATGCGTTGCAATCGGTGCTAAGGATATTGACGGCATTGTTGATTTTGCAAAGAGCAACGCTATTGATTTTGCCGTTGTTGCTCCCGATGATCCCCTTGTTCTCGGCGCAGTTGACGAACTTCAGAAGATTGACATTCCCTGCTTCGGCCCCGAGAAAAAGGCAGCTATCATTGAAGGCAGCAAGGTTTTTTCAAAGAATCTTATGAAAAAATACGGCATTCCCACAGCGGAATACGAAGTTTTTGATTCAGCAGAAAAAGCCCTTGATTATATTAAAACAGCCCCCATCCCCACCGTTATCAAGGCTGACGGCCTTGCTCTCGGCAAGGGCGTTATAATTGCAATGACCCGTGAAGAGGCTGTTGACGCAATCAAAACAATTATGGAAGATAAGGCTTTCGGTGAAAGCGGAAGCAAGGTTGTTATTGAAGAGTTCCTTGAAGGCCCCGAGGTTTCGGTTCTTTCATTCACAGACGGCGAAACCGTTGTTCCTATGATTTCTTCAATGGACCATAAGAGAGCGCTTGACGGTGACAAAGGCCTCAACACAGGCGGTATGGGCACAATCGCTCCCAACCCCTATTACACAGCTGACGTTGCCGAAAGATGCATGAACGAAATCTTCCTGCCCACAATCAACGCAATGAACGCAGAGGGCAGAACTTTCAAAGGCTGCCTCTATTTCGGCCTTATGATAACCAAGAACGGCCCCAAGGTTATTGAATATAACTGCCGCTTCGGCGACCCTGAAACTCAGGTTGTTCTTCCGCTTCTTGAAAGCGATTTGTTTGAAATTATGAAACACGTTGCAAACGGAACTCTCAAGGATGCTGAAGTTAAGTTCAGCTCCAACAGTGCTTGCTGCGTTGTTATGGCTTCTGACGGTTATCCTCAGAAATATGCTTCGGGCTTTGAAATAACAATGCCCGAAGATAAAAATATTTATATCGCAGGTGCAAAGCTTGACGGCAGCAAACTTCTCACCGCAGGCGGCAGAGTTCTCGGCGTTACCGAAACAGCCGAAACCCTTGCAAAAGCTGTTGAAAAAGCCTACGAAACAGTTAAGACGGTTAATTTTGAAAATGCCTATTACCGCAAGGATATCGGCAAAAAGGCACTGGAGGTATAATCAATGGTTTACAGAGCGTATGTTGAAAAGAAAAAGGGACTTGATAATGAGGCTCAGGCTCTTAAAAACGAGCTTGTTACGCTTCTTGGCATCAACGGCCTTGAAAACGTAAGAATTCTTAACAGATATGACCTTGAAAAGCTTGATGAAAAGCTTTTTGAGTATTCAAAGGGTACTGTTCTTTCAGAGCCTCAGCTCGATATAATTTCAGAAAACCCCGACCTTGAATGTGACAGACTTTTTGCAACCGAATTCCTCCCCGGTCAGTTTGACCAGAGAGCGAATTCCTGCGCAGAATGCATTCAGATGATTTCAAAGGGTGACAGACCCCTTGTTAAATCCGCAAAAGTTTACTGCCTTTACGGCAACATCAGCGATGACGAACTTGCTCAGATTAAAAAGTTCGTTATCAACCCCGTTGAAGCAAGAGAAGCTGCCCTCGAAAAGCCCGAAACTCTTGCAACAGAATATGACATCCCCGAAAGCGTTAAAACTCTTGACGGTTTCATCAAGCTCAGCGAAAGCGAGCTTGCAGAGTTTGTTAACGATTACGGACTTGCAATGGACCTTGATGATATTAAATTCTGCCAGCAGTATTTTATCAGCGAGGACAGAGACCCCACAATCACCGAAATCAGAATGATTGATACATATTGGTCAGACCATTGCCGCCACACAACTTTCAACACAAACATTGATTCCGTTAAGTTTGAAGATGAACTTCTTCAGAAAACTTACGATGAATACATCGCTGCAAGAAAAGAGCTTGGCAGAACAAAGCCGATTAACCTTATGGATATAGGCACTCTTGCCGCTAAGGTTCTCAAAAAGCAGGGCTTGCTTGCAAAGCTTGACGAAAGTGAAGAAATCAATGCCTGCACAGTAAAAATTGACGTTGAAATTGAAGGCAAAACCGAAAAATGGCTCCTTCTCTTCAAGAACGAGACTCATAACCATCCCACAGAAATCGAGCCCTTCGGCGGTGCTGCAACCTGCATAGGCGGCGCTATCAGAGACCCGCTTTCAGGCAGAAGCTATGTTTATGCCGCTATGCGTGTTACAGGCGCAGGCGACCCGACCGTTCCCGTAAGCGAAACAATCGAAGGCAAGCTTCCCCAGAGAAAGATTGTTCAGACTGCTGCCGCAGGCTACAGCTCATACGGTAACCAGATTGGCCTTGCAACAGGTATTGTTGACGAGCTTTACCACGAAGGCTACGTTGCAAAGCGTATGGAAATCGGCGCAGTTATTGCTGCCGCTCCCGAAGAAAACGTTCGCCGCGAATGCCCTGTTGACGGCGACCTTGTAATTCTTCTTGGCGGACGCACAGGCCGCGACGGTTGCGGCGGTGCAACAGGTTCATCAAAATCACATAACCTTAAGTCACTTGAAAACTGCGGCGCAGAAGTTCAGAAGGGTAATGCCCCTGAAGAAAGAAAGCTTCAGCGTCTGTTCAGAAACAAAGAGGCATCAAGACTTATCAAGCGTTGTAACGACTTTGGCGCAGGCGGTGTTTCAGTTGCTATCGGTGAACTTGCCGACGGCCTTGAAATCAACCTTAACGCTGTTCCAAAGAAGTATGAAGGTCTTGACGGAACAGAGCTTGCAATTTCAGAAAGCCAGGAAAGAATGGCTGTTGTTGTTGAAGCAAAGGATGCAGAGCGTTTCTGCGAACTTGCCAACAGCGAAAACCTTGAAGCAACAATCGTTGCCGAGGTTAAAGAAAAGCCCTATCTTGTTATGTATTGGAACGGCAAGGCAATCTGTAACATCAGCCGCGAATTCCTTAACTCAAACGGTGCCGAAAAGCACATTGACATTGCTCCCGCAAAGATTGAGGACTATTCAAGGGCAGTTGACGGCTCATTTGCAGAGATGTATACAGAGCTTGCAAGCGACCTTAACATCTGCTCAAAGAGAGGTCTTTCAGAGCGTTTTGACTCAACTATCGGCGCTAACACCGTTCTTATGCCCTTCGGCGGTAAGAATCAGCTGACTCCCATTCAGGCAATGGTTCACAAAGTATCGGTTGAAAAGAAAGAAACCGAAACCTGCTCACTTATGTCCTGGGGCTATAACCCCTTCATTACCGAAAAGAGCCCCTACCACGGCGCATACCTTGCAGTTGTTGAATCAGTTGCAAAGCTTATTGCCGCATGTGCTAAATTTGAAGAGGTTTACCTCACATCCCAGGAATACTTTGAAAACCCTATGAAAGACCCGAAGCGTTGGGGCAAGCCTATGGCAGCTCTTCTCGGCGCATTCAAGGCTCAGATGGAACTCAAAATTGCTGCTATCGGCGGGAAGGACTCAATGAGCGGCTCATTTGAAAATATTGACGTTCCGCCCACCCTTGTTTCATTTGCAGTTACAACAGAAAACATAAAGAACATCGTTTCACCCGAATTCAAGAAAGCAGGCAGCAAGGTTGTTATCATTAAGCCCGAATATACTGCCGATAATCTCCCCGATACCGCTTCTCTTCTCAAGGCTTTTGACGAAGTTCACGCTCTTGTTGAAGCAGGCAAAGCAGCCGCAATTTATACTCCTTGCATCGGCGGCGTTGCTGAAGCTGTTCTCAAGATGGCTATGGGTAACGGAATCGGATTTGAATTCGATAAGAATGTAACTCTTGAAGAAATTTTCGGTTATTCCTACGGCTCATTCATCGTTGAGCTTACAGACGATACCGATTGCGGCAAGCTCCTCGGTTACACAACCGAAGCTGAAGCTATCAAATATAACGGCGAAGCTCTTGATATGGCAGCTCTTCTTGAAGGCTATGAAAACAAGCTTGAAAAGATTTATTCCTGCAACATCAAGATGCCCGAAAAGAAGATTGAAGCTTTTGATTATAAGGCAACAACATTTGCAAAGCCTGCAATCAGAACCGCAAAGCCCAAGGTTCTTATCCCCGTATTCCCCGGTACCAACTGCGAGTTTGACTCAGCAAAATATGCCGAAAGAGCAGGTGCGGAAGCTGAAATCTTTGTTATCAACAACCTTTCCGCTTCAAGCATTGCAAAATCAGTTGAAGATTTTGCCGCAAAGATTAATGAAAGCCAGATTATCTTTATCCCCGGCGGCTTCAGCGGCGGCGACGAACCCGACGGCTCAGGCAAATTTATCACAGCATTCTTCAGAAACGCTGAGGTTAAAGATGCCGTAACAGAGCTTCTTGAAAAACGTGACGGTCTTATGCTCGGTATCTGCAACGGCTTCCAGGCTCTCATCAAGCTCGGCCTTGTTCCTTACGGCAAGATTATTGACACAGACGATACCTGTCCGACCCTGACCTACAACACAATCAGCCGCCACCAGTCAAAGCTTGTAAGAACAAAGCTTGTTTCCAACAACTCACCGTGGCTTTCAAAAGCAAAGCAGGGCGAAATCTACACCGTTCCGATTTCACACGGCGAAGGCAGATTCATTGCTGACGAGGCTCTTATCAGAGACCTTGCCGCAAAGGGTCAGATTATTACACAGTATGTTGATTTTGACGGCAACCCCACAAACGATGTTGCTTTCAACCCCAACAATTCCGATTTTGCTATTGAAGGTATTGTTTCACCTGACGGACGAGTTCTCGGCAAGATGGGTCACTCAGAAAGAACCGCAAGCGGTCTTTATAAGAACGTTCCCGGTGAATTTGACCTTAAGCTCTTCGAGTCCGCAGTAGAGTATTTCAAATAATAAACTAATGTAATAAAAAAGCAGAGTTCAAATGAACTCTGCTTTTTTCTTTGCTTTATTGAGCAATTCAATCGCTTCATCCGAAAGCGAAAGAACGGCAATTATGTTGGGAATTGCCATCAAGCCATTAAAGGTATCTGAAATGCTCCAAACATTTTCAAGGTTGATCACACACCCCGCAAAAGCCGCTATTATATATATTACATTATAATATTTGCCGCTCCGTTCGCCAAAAAGATAATCCGAACCGCTTTTGCCGTAGCAGGACCACGCCATAAGAGTTGAAAAAGCAAAAAGGCAGGTGCAAATGCCCAGTATCCATTTGCCCGCTGTGCCGAAAACGCTTTCAAAAACCGCAGAGCAAAGTGCAACCCCTGTCAGTGAGGGTGCCGATTGCCAAACTCCGCTTGTCAGAATTGCAATTGCCGTAACCGAGCACATAAAAACCGTATCAATTCCAACCTCAAGAATACCCCACATTCCCTGAATGCCCGGTTCTTTGCAGTTTGCAGAAGCGTGGATTATTGTGTTGCTTCCGAGACCTGCTTCATTTGAAAAAACTCCCCTTGAAACTCCGTAACGCATAGCCTTTGCCATTCCGTAGCCCGAAACGGCTTTAAACGTAAAAGCTTCTGTAACAATAAGCTTGAGTGTCGGGATAATGTTGCCTGCATTTTTGCCGATAACAACAAAACAGGCACCAACAAAAACAAGAGATAAAACGGGGATAAGCTTTTCTGATATTGATGCAATCCGTTTCAGTCCGCCCGAAACCGCAAAAGCAAGAACGGCACACAGAACTGCCGCAACGCAAAGCGGCCTTGCACCAAAAACAGCAAGGCTTTCGGCAACTGTGTTTGCCTGAGTCATATTGCCCATTCCGAGAGATGCACCGAGCAAAAGAAAAGCGTATATTTTAGGGGTTTTATTCCAGCCCAAGCCGTTTTCCATATAATACATCGGTCCGCCGACAGGCCTGCCTGTGCGGTCTTTCATTTTATAATTTACGGCAAGAATGTTTTCGCAGCAACAAGTCATCATTCCTAAAGCTGCCGAAACGAGCATCCAAAAAACCGAACCCGGCCCTCCCAAAGTGATTGCTGTTGCAACTCCTACAATGTTGCCTGTCCCCAAACAGGCAGCAAGTGCAGAAGTCAGCGCGGAAAATTGGGATATTGAACCGTCAATTTTTTTCTCTTTTCTGCTTTTAAATGCGTTAAAAAGAGTTTTGGTTATCCAATCTCTGAATCCGAAAATCTGATAAAAACGTGATTTTGCCGATAAAAAAGCTCCCGTGCCGAGGAATGCTGCCAACATAGGCGTTCCCCACACAAAGGAGCTTATGATTGAATTTATTTTACAGAACATAAACCGCCACCTCATAACATTTTATGAAGCGGCGGCTTTAATTATTAATCAGCTTTGTTTGTTGTTATATCTGAACGTTTGAGAAGGAATTTGTAGCGGATATTCTGGCTTTTTGCGTATGCGATAACTTTGGTTGCGTTTTCGTTGCAGTTGATGCAGAGGTTGTCTCTGCTTACGCCAAGCTCAAAGGCATCGTCTGCAATATTAACATCATTACCTCTGATTGTAACAAAAATAAGCGATTTGCAAAGATAAAATGCTTTTTCGCCGATTTCTTCGGTTTGGTAAGGAATTGTTACCTGAACAAGCTTATCACATTCTGCAAAAGCATATGCGCCGATTTTTTTGAAGTTGGAGGCAGATTCAATATATGCCTTGATAATTGCACTGCCTTCAAAGGCTCTTTCTTCAATTTCAACAAGAGTTCTGGGGAAAGTAACTGCAACGCTGTGGTTGGGGTCATCGTTCACTCTGAAAGCATTTTTAAAAGCTCCGCTTGCAATTACGGTTACGTTTTTGCCGTCAATAACATCGGGAATTGTGTAAACGTTAAAAGGCTTGCCGTTTTCATCAAGACCGTTGCCCTTATAAGCGTTGATTTTGATTGTTCCGTTTTCCATAACGGAATAGTCAAATTCTTTGCTGTAAGCAGAGGTTGTTGTTTCTGCGGCAGTTGTTGTTTCTTCAACGGGTTTTTCGCCGTTACAGGCGGAGAATGATGTTAAAATTGCAGCTGCTGCAAGAAGAATTGCAATAATCTTTTTCATATCAATAGTCCTTTCTTCTTAAATCCCTGCTTCTGCGCAGTATTTAAGGTGATCCTGATAGGTTTCGCCAAAATAGTAAACACCGTTTGCATCGGAAGCAAAAAAGTAATAATCGGTATTTTCTGGGTAAAGGGCAGCATTTATAGCCTCAATACCCGGATTGCATATAGGGCCTGCGGGCAGACCGGCAAAATTATATGTGTTATAAAGAGCTTTTAACTCCTCATAACGCTCGGGGGTTACATAATCTTTTACCGATTCACGCAGATAAAAAATCGTTGCGTCGCACTCAAGCCGAGGCAAGATGCTGCTTTTCAGACGGTTATGCAGAACCGATGAAACCTTACCCATATATTCAGGGTTGCCGGCCTCCGCCTGAATAACCGAAGCAAGCGTCAGAATTTCATCAACCGTATAACCAAGCTCTGAACAGCGGGTTTTAACTTTATCGCTAAGCTTTGATTGGGCGTTTTTTAAAAAGCGTTTGATTGCTTTTTCAGCGCCCTCGTTAACATAAAAGTCATAAGTGTCCGGGAAAATATAGCCCTCCAGCAGAAACGCTTTGTCTGCTTGGTCAGTGATTGCAAAGCCGTAAGACTCGGGCAAAGCCGCATTGTTGGCCTGGCTGATAAAATCAGCTGCGGAACAAACGGAATTTTGCTCAAGCAAAGCAGCAATTTCCGTTACGGTTGAGCCCTCGGGAAACATTACTCTTACCGTTGGGGGAACAGTCTGAGCAGGCTTTGGGTCAACAAGCTTTTCAACAGCCGAACAGCCTGAGCAAAAAAGCATTGCGGCACAAAGCGTTAACGCAAAAAAACTGCATATTAATCTTTTATTTAAAACTTTCATGGATTGATTTTATCATACCGTATTATAAAAATCAAGGGCGGTTTTGTTAACATATCAATTAAAAAAGCCCTCATTTATATGAGGGCCTCTTTATTTTGAATTAATTAGTCTTTCTTTGACTTAACAACAGCGATTGTGCCTGCTGAAAGAGCAAGAAGAGCAACTGCAGGGATTACGATGCTTTCGCTGCCGGTGTTGGGAACTGTTGAAACAACGGGAGCGTTAACCTTTGTTGTTGTGGTTGGGTCATCCTGAGGAATAGCTGTTGAACCTTCGGGGTTGGTAACGGGTTCGTCAGAAGCAAGAGTTGTTTCTTCTTTTGTTGATTCTTCAGGCTTGTTGTTTTCTGCAGGGTCTTTCTTATCTTCTTCTTTTTCTGTTTCTTTTTCTGTTTCTTTTTCTGTTGCTTCAGTCTGGCCGGGAAGTGCACCGGGAAGAGTTTCTTCTTCTGTTTCTTCTTCCTTGGCTTCTTCTTTAGCTTCGTCCTTAGCTTCGTCCTTAGCTTCGTCTTTAGCTTCGTCTTTGTTTGTATCTGCCGATCCAACGTTGGGGTTCTGGTCGTTTTCACCATTAGTAGCAAAAGCAAAAACTGAGAGTGAGCATACTGCAACTGCTGCGATAGCAAGGGCAAGGAGCAATGAGATAATCTTCTTCATAGTTGTTTACCATCCTTTTGATATTTTTACCCTTAAGGGCATATAATTTCATTTAACATTTTACACAAATCAACTGTTTTTGTCAATTGTGTTACTCCACAATATAAAAACCGAAAAACAAACGCTGTTTAGTCACAATGTATTATTCGGAATACGGGAGTTAAACTAAATATATATTTGCGAAAGGAGAATTTTAATGTATTTTAAATTTGAAAACAAGAAAAACCGCTATGAGCCTTTCCCCAAAAAGAACCCCAAAAGGGGTTATGAGCAGGATGAAAATATCCTTTCAGACGTTGAAGGCAGCTACACGGGAATTCCGATTGAAGGCGAAGAAAAACCCGTTCAGGATGCCGACGACCTCTGATTTTTAGTGAAACGGGCGGAGCCGAGTTGTGCCTCACGGCTCCGCCGATTCACTGCCATCTTTTGCCCCCATCAGTGCATTCTTTCCCCAAAGAATGCAGGGGTTTTATAGGAATCCGCCGTTTCCTCCATCCGATATACGGAAACAGGCGGAGAGTTTAACTGTTTAACTCAAGAACCGAAAGCTGTTTGGCCTGGGAAATTGAGAAAGCAACGACTTTTTCACCTGAAACGGTATAGAGTAAATCGCCGATACAGGCACATCTTGTTGCGTTGTTTCCGTTTGAATTAACATCGTGGTCAAAACTGTTTATATAAACCAAGTTACCGTCAGCATAGCTGAAAAGCACATAGGAAGAAACAGCTGAGCCCGTTTCCGGATTAAAAGAAACCGTAGGAATTGCAAAGGTTTTGCTCTCTTCCCAAAGCATAATGCAGCGGCTGTCATCAATAACGTTAGGCTTAAAGTTACCGAGAATCTTATATGAATCGGCAGAGGTTATATTTTCGGGTTTGGATAAATCATAAAGCAAAATGTTAATTCCGCTTTCGTTTTCAACCTCAACCTGAATATACATATTGCCGCCCATATCCACGGTTTTGTGTGAAAAATCCGCTGAAGGAGCCTGAGCAAGCTTCTTGGGTTTTTCGGGCGCTGTTATGTCAATGATGAGCGTTGTTTCTTCATCATCAAGAGCAACAATGTAACAAGCTGTTTCGATAAACTTAACCGCTTTTATCTTGGTCTGCGGAAAAATTTTGTCATACCAGCCGACAAGCTCCATATTGTTATTCAGAATGTATAAAGCGGAGCCATCCTTTCCGCTTGCAACAACTCTGAGGTTGCCGGTTGAAGAGTCAACCGAAGGTGAGCCGCACACGGCTCCTTCAACAATATATGAACCAACAAGAGCTATGCCTGTTTCGGTTATATCAAATCTGTATATTTCGGTCAGATTATCATATTCGCCGTTTTCATCGGCATTAACTGAAACAAAGGCTCTTTCAATAAGGAAAGATTCACCGGAAACAAAAATCGAGTCACCGTCGCTGCCGATAAATGCCGCACAGAAAATTTCGCTCTGTGTTGCGCTGTCTGAAATTTCACAGGCAGTCATAAACACTCCGGCGGGCTGAGGATTATTTGTTGCAATATAAATGTTGCCTGCCTGCGGCGTTGAAGCTTCAGCACCGTTAACGCTGAAAGAAGGAACGATGTTTTTGATTTCGTCTGAAATTTCATCATCCGTAACTATGCAAAGCTTGCTGCCCTGAACGCAAGAGGTTACATACGAGCCGTCCTGAACAAATTCGCGTATTTTAACGGGAGCAGCCGCATCCGAGATGTCATAATAAAGGGCAACTGTCTGATACTTGGTGTAAGCAAGGTTTTCGGTTGCTTCGTTTGAGCGTTTTTCAAGGATTGCAACAAGAGTATTGCCCTGAAGATAAATTTCAACGCAGTCGCTTGTAGATGAAGCGGCGGCGGTTTCGTCAAGCTTTATTGTTGAGATAACCTGCATTGTATCCGCAGGCACTGCGCTTATTATGCTTATGCAGTCAACAATCTTTCCGCTTTCGGTATCTTTGCCGCAAGTCAGGATATAAAGGTTTTTGCCGTCGTTTTTAACAATATCCGCCTGAACACCCGATATGCCGTTGCTTGGCTGTCTGTTTGCATCTTCCGGCAAATCCGGGGAGTTGCTGTCGATAACATACTCACCAAGTTCCGGATAACTGCCGGTCACCTGTTCGGCAGGAGCTGTTGTTTCCGGAGCGGCGGAGGAGTTGCCGTTTTGAGTAACTTCTTTATCGGTATCAACGGCGGCAGAAGACGGATTGAGAATGTTTTGAATTGCCTTTTCAACTTCTTCATAGTTTTCGGCAGCTCTGAACATATTCTCGGCATTATAATGGTTAAGCGTAGGTTCGGTTTTGATTATATTAACCTCGTTGCTCATTCTGATAAGCAGCGAGCAGCCGATAACGATTATAAGCGTTGCGGCAATGCTGAGGCTTCGGCGAAGGGTTGCGTTTGAAGCTGATTTTGAACGTTTTATATCGTCAAGCTGAATAATTGCCCCCGTTTTATCGGAAAAATCCGTTTTGCTGTTTTCAAGCATCTGAACCATATTGTTTTTCTGCAACCTTTCGGGTACGCTGATTTCATCAATGCTTTTGCCGAATTGGTTTCTCAGCATATCCAAGGTTTCTTTGTTGCTTTTTTTCATCTTCTCACCACCCTTTCTTTTCATCTTCTTCAAGAGATTTTCTTAATTTTTTCAATGCTCTGTTGAGCTTTGACCTGACCGTTGAAGCGGAAAGGTCAAGAATTTCGGAGATTTCGTGGCTTTTATATTTGCTGATTACGCTAAGAAGAACAATTTCACGCTCTTCCTGCGAAAGCTTTGAGAGAGCTTTCTTCATATCAACTGAGAGTTCAATGCCGTCAAATCCCGTTGGGTCTGCGTGCTCGTTTTCACCGTCATCCAGATAAACGAGCGTTTTTTTATGTTGGTTGTCGGTGTAATACCTTTTACAGGCCGCGCAAAGTATCTTAAAGAGCCATCCTTTGAATACATCGGGGTTTCTCAGAGATTTTATCTGCCTGAAGGCCGATAAAACAGCATCTGAAATTGCATCCTGTGCAAGGTCCTCATTGCCTGTCATATAGCAGGCATAACAAAACATTTCTTTATAATACAGCTCGTACAGCTCGCCGAAAGCTTCGGCATCACCGCCCTGAGCAAGAGTAACGAGTTCGTTTATCTGAGCGCTCAAAATCGACCCTCCTTGCAACTCTCATAATATAAGTGTTTCAATATTTGCGTTTTGTTGCATTAAAAACGAAAAAAATTTTTGTTTTTTCGGATATTTCTCATTTCCGTAAAAATAATATATATGATATTAAAAAATAAAGCAAGGTGATATTTATTAAAAAATTAATACCTTTTATTTTAACTGCCGTTATTCTTATGGGCGGCTGTATGAGAGGAACGCTTGTTGACGATAACAGCGCAGCGGCAACGGCAAAAATTAAAGATAACCGTCTTGAAGCCGTAACTTTTACCGACAAAGACCCTCTGAACAAAAAAGGCTTGCCCAACACAAGGATTGAACACAGCTACGGCGTTGCCAAAGACGGCAAACCGCACGAAATATCCGTTACCGCTCAAAGTTTTTTTGACGGCAAGGGTTACAGAGCTTTTTGCTATGACACTAAAACAACCGATAAGGTTCTTTACCTGACCTTTGACTGCGGTTGGGAAAACGGCTGCACTTCAAAAATTCTTGATACGCTTAAAGAAAAGCAAGTGCCTGCGGCGTTTTTTTGCACTCTTGACCATATAAAAGCAGAGCCTGAGCTTATACAGCGTATGATAAGCGAGGGGCATATTGTCGGCAACCATTCGGCAAAGCACGCCGATTTCACAAAAATTACACGAGCCGAAATGGCGGCGGAAATCCTCGAATGCGACAATTATCTAAGGCAAAACTTTAACTATTCTGCTCCGTTTTTCAGATTTCCCGAGGGGGCTTACACCGAAAATGCGCTTGATCTTGTTCAGTCGATGGGATATTCAAGCGTTTTCTGGTCATGTTCCTATGCTGATTGGGATGTCAAACAAACAAAAGGAGGAGATTATGCTTTTGAAAAAGTGACCTCAAGGCTTCATCCCGGTGCGGTAATTTTGCTCCACTCTGTTTCGCCCGATAACGCACAAGCAATAGGCGATATAATTGACTACGCAAGAAATAACGGTTATGAATTCAGGGCATTGACACAATACGGCAAATAAGCAATTGCATCCCTCCGCTTTTTATGATATAATTCTTTCATTAACATTTGAAAGGATTACCAAATGACCGGAGTAATTTTTCTTGATAAGCCCAAGGGCATAACCTCTTTCGGTGCCGTTGCAAGGGTCCGCAGAATTTGCGGCGAAAAAAAATGCGGCCACAGCGGAACGCTCGACCCTATGGCAACCGGTGTAATGACAGTTCTGCTCGGCGGAGCAACCCGTTTTTGCGAGCTTTTGCCAAATCACGATAAAGCCTATATCGCCTCGTTCCGCCTGGGAACGGTGACCGATACGCTTGATATAACGGGTAAAGTTCTTGAAACAAGGCCCGTCACCTCAACTGAAGCAGAAGTCAGGGAAGCTCTTACAGCCTTTGAAGGCGAAATCAGCCAGCTTCCGCCGATGTATTCGGCTGTTTCCGTTGGCGGTCAAAGGCTTTATGACCTTGCAAGGCAGGGCATCGAGGTTGAACGCAAGGCAAGAAACGTTACGGTCTATTCAATAAATATGCTTTCGGCAAACGAAGCGGCGGGCGAATATACCGCCGAAATCGCCTGTTCATCGGGCACATATATCCGCTCTCTTGTTTCCGATTTGGGCGAAAAGCTCGGCTGCGGAGCCGTTTTGACGGATTTGCGCCGAACAAAAGCCAACGGTTTTGACATTAAAAAAACCGTAACGATTGAAGAGCTTGAAGAATTTATGAAAAACGCAGAAACGGAAAAATTTCTCAATACGGTTGATTCCGTTCTCGGTGAATATCCCGAGGTTCACGTTACCGAAGCTCAGGCAAAACGCTTTTCAAACGGCGGCGAGCTTGCGCTTGAAAGGCTCAGATGCGTTAAAATGGCAGGTTATTTCAGAGTATACGGCCCCGAAAATAAATTCATCGGCCTTGGTGAAATCGACGGCTCGGATTCAATGAAAGTTAAAAGAGTATATCAGGGATAACAAAACCGCCCCGTACCGATTGGTACGGGGCGGTAAATATTTGTTGTGCTGTTTAGTTTTTAGCTTCAATTTCGCCAAGCATTTGGTCAACAAGAGCAAGGCATCTCGGCACGTGGAAGGGGCCTTTGAATGTGCTGCCTTTGCAGGCAGGCTGGGTGGGGTTGCCGTCACGGCGCAGATAGCCGTACCATTCACCGTAAGGCTCATCGGCAAAATATTTTTTGCAGTAATCAAGAATCTGATAGAAAATGTCAAGATATTTTTCATTGCCTGTATCACGGTAAATCATAAGCGAAGCAATGAGTGCTTCGTTATGCGGCCACCAGAGCTTCATATCGTGCTCATAGGCTTCGGGAGGATTGCCGAGGCAGTCGATAAAATAAAGAATCCCACCGAATTCATTATCCCATCCTGCTTCAAAAGCATAGTCAAAAACTTCAATCGCTTTTTTGTGAAGCTCTTTATCGCCTGTTTCGTTGGCTCTGTCCATAAGGAACCAGCTGCATTCAATGTCGTGGCCGGGGTTAACCATTCTGCCTTCGGTGTAATAAAGCCTTGCTTCACCGTCGGGTGCAACGTTTTCAAGGGTACATTTGAGTTCGGGCTTAACGTGATATTTAAAAATATCCTCAACGCACTCATTGGCTCTTGCATCATAGAGAGCTGCGTTTTCAGGGTCAACTCTCTTAAGAACACCCGTTACATTAAGCAAAATCATCGGTATGCCGAGTGCTCTGCCCGTTCTTGTTTCGGGCTCGGTTTTGGGACCCATGCCTGTGGGGTCAGCCATACCGTGGTTGAGATTCCAATACATATCATAGGCTCTGCGTGCTCTTTCAAGATGCTCTTTTTCGCCCGTGATACCGTAATATTCAGCATTTGCTATGCAATAAAAAGCTTCAGAAAAGCAATAGCGTCGCTGACGCAGGGGTTTGCCGTCCTCGGTAACGGTGAAATAAAGTCTGCCGCCTGCCTTGTGATTAATGCAATGGTTTTCAAGAAAATCAATGCAGCTTTTGCTTGCCTCAAGCCATTCGGGCTTTACACCGTAAACTTTGCAAAGGTAAGCGTAAGTCCAGCCGCAGCGGCCCTGCATCCAAACGCTTTTATCGGTTGAAAAGATTTTGCCCTCACGGTCAAGGCAGGTGTAAACGCCGCCGTGCTTGCGGTCAAGGCCGTTTTTAAGCCAGAAATCGGCACAGGCTTCAAGCTCTTTGCGTACCCACTGACGGGCTTCAACAAGTTTATCTATGTTCATAACATTACCTCCAAACGAATTTACATTTTGATTTTATATTAAAGTTTTGTTGCTGTCAAGAACAATGATTGGTTGTTTACAAAAATATAAATGTATGTTATTATTAATAATGGAATGATATGATACACTTCTAATGCGAAAGGAAGAATGACATGACTGAACTCAAGTATTGGGAAAACCCATATATAATCAAGGAAAATAAAGAGGACGGCCACAACACCGCTCTTCCCAGACCGTCAGCCAAAGCTGCGCTTGACGGATCTGAGGCTCCGCTGCGTTTTACTCTTAACGGAATGTGGAAATTCTATTGGCAGCAGGGTGTTGACAATGTCAGAACCGATTATTACAAAGAAGGCTTTGACGACAGGGATTGGGACGATATAACCATTCCTTCGCTTTGGCAGCTTAAAGGCTACGGCAAGCCGATTTATCTTTGCAGCTCACTGCCTAAGGCTGTTTCTTCAGTCAAAAATGAAATCCCCAAAATCAACCACGATTTAAATGAAATCGGCATTTACCGCCGCAATTTTGATATACCCGAAGCTTTTGAGGGTAAACGCATTTTCATCCACTTCGGTGCTGTTAAAGCCGGATTTTTCCTTTATATCAACGGCCACAGAATAGGCTATTCTCAGGGCTCAATGACCCCTGCGGAATTTGATATAACCGAATATGCAAAAATCGGAACAAACCAGATTACCGTTGAGGTTTTCCGATATACCGACGGAACATATCTTGAAGACCAGGATATGTGGTTCCTCAGCGGTATTTACAGAGAAGTTTATGTTTATGCCGAGGAACAGCTTTGCATCCGCGATTTTTTTGCCAACACATCGCTTGATTCAACTTATCAGAACGGCGTTCTTGACCTTGAAGTAACTCTCGGCAATTACGGCGAAGAAACCGAATGCACCGTTGAAGCCGCCCTTGTTGTTGACGGCAAGCAAAAGAAAATCGGCTCTGAAAAGGTTCTTGCCAAAAACGGCAAAACCGTTATCAACTTAAAGCATATTGAAGAAAATGTTAAGGCTTGGTCAGCCGAAGAACCTAACCTTTATCAGCTTTTGCTTGTGCTTAAAGAGGACAAAAAGGTTCTCAGCGCAAAGAGCATCCGCATCGGCTTCAGAATTGTTGAAATCAAAGGCAACGTTCTTCATATAAACGGCAAAAGAGTTATCATCAAGGGCGTTAACCGCCACGATTTTGACCCCGATAACGGCTGGGCAGTACCCACCGAAAGATATTATCAGGACCTTCACCTGATGAAGCAGGCAAATATCAACGCCATCCGCACAAGCCACTATCCCAATGCGGAATTCTTCTATGAAATGTGCGATGAGCTCGGCTTTTATGTTATGGACGAAGCCGACGTTGAAAGCCACGGCGTTCGCCGCAAGAATTGTCCCGGCGATAACCCCGAATTCAGAGAAGCTGTTGTTGACAGAGCACAAAGAATGGTTCTCCGCGACAGAAGCCACGCTTGCGTATGCTTCTGGTCACTTGGTAACGAAGCGGGTGACGGAACAAACTTTGACCGTGAAAGAGAAGCGATACTTGAGCTTGACCCCACAAGACCTATCCACTATGAGGGCGATTTTGATTTCAGAAACAGCGATTTTATCAGCCGTATGTATCCGGTTGAATATGTTGTTGAAGCAATGAGAAATCAGAAGGAGCTTAAAATCAGCCCCTATGAAAACGTTGCAAACGCTCTTGCTGCTGACAATAAGCCTATTCCCGAAGAAACATATAAAACCCACCCCGTAATTTACTGCGAATATGCTCACGCTATGGAAAACAGCCTTGGCAACTTCAAGGAATATGTTGATGATTTTGAAAATTATGACCATATGTGCGGCGGATTTATCTGGGATTATGTTGACCAATCAATCCATACTGTTGTTGACGGTGAGGACAGATGGCTTTACGGCGGTGACTTTAATGAAGGCGCATCGAGCTTCTATTTCTGTGCCAACGGCATAATTACCGCTGACAGAAAACCTCAACCCTCTTACTATGAGGTCAAAAAGGTTTATTCAAACCTTGAAGCTGTTGATTCTGACTGCAGAAACGGCAGAATTACAATCAAAAACAAAAATCTTTTCATATCAACAAAGGATTACGATATTCTTTGGTCACTTGCCGTTAACGGCAAAGAAGCTCAGAGCGGCAAGCTTGACCTTGTTGTTGCTCCGCTTACAGAAGAAACCGTTCAGCTGCCCGTAAACCTTGAAGATTACCCCGAGGGCGAAGTTATCATTACCGTTTCGTTCGTTCTTAACACAGATAAAGCTTGGGCAAAAGCAGGTTTTGAACAGAGCTTTTCACAGATTATTCTCCGCGAAGCCGTTGCTGCAAAGAAAAAACCCGCAAGGGGTGAGCTTAAATACCGCAAAAACGGTATGAATGTTAAAATCAAGGGCGAAAAGTTCACTGCTGAAATTACCGCAGGTGCTCTTTCTTCGCTCAAATACAGCGATAATGAAGTAATTGATTGTGATTCACCGCTCAGACCCGATTTCTTCAGAGCCCTTACCGATAACGATACAGAATATCTCAACTTTGTTCCTATGATAAGCAAAATCCATCCGCTTTATCAATGGAAGCGCACAACGGCTCTCACAACAGCGGCCTCCGTTAAAGCCGATTCAACTCCCTCAGGCGTTGAAGTTAAGGTTAAGTGGGTTGCTCCGTTTGTTGCAGGCGTTTCAACCGTTTATCTTTTCTCGCCCGACGGTGAAGTTACTGTTAAGCATTCGGCAAGAGGTCTTGTTTTGCCTATGCTCAAAGTCGGCGTAAGAATGGGCATCAAGAGCACTCTTGATAATGTTTCCTGGTACGGCAGAGGCCCTCAGGAAACCTATTGTGACCGCAAAACAGGTGCAAAAATCGCCCGCCACAAGATGACCGTTGCAGAGCTTGAACACAGATATATGAGACCTCAGGAAAACGGCCACAGAACGGATGTAAGAAGCCTTGAAATAACCAACAATGCCGGCTCTGGCATTGTTATTGATGCAATGGATATTCCCTTCGGATTCAATCTTGGCTATTACAGCCCCGAAAAGCTTGACAGCGCAAAGCATCTTTATGAACTCAGAAGAGATAACTGCATAACCCTTTGCCTTGATGCCGCAATGAGAGGCGTCGGCGGTGATATGCCAGGCTGTGCCCATCTTCATAAGCCTTATAAGCTCAAGGGCGGCAAGGAATACACATTTGAATTCAGAATATCCAAGAAGGGATAAAAATGACTAAAACCAACGTTATGCGTCTGTTGGATGCAGCAAAAATTCCTTATGTAGCCAAAGAATATGAGGTTGACGAAAACAACCTTTCAGGTGAAAGCACTGCGGAAAAGCTCGGTCTTGACCCGAATCAGGTTTTTAAAACGCTTATTTTCAAAGGCGAAAAAAACGGAGTGGGTGTTTGCTGCATACCGTCTCACGAAGAGCTTGACCTTAAAAAGGCCGCCAAAGCCTTTGGCGAAAAAAAGATAGAAATGCTCCACGTTAAGGATTTGCTCAAAACAACGGGCTATATCAGAGGCGGATGCTCCCCTGTAGGAATGAAAAAGCAGTTTCCCACCGTTTTTGACGAAACAGCCTGCCTTTATGATATTATCTTTGTAAGTGCGGGAGTAAGGGGAATTATGCTCGGAATAGAGCCGAATGCCCTTGCGGAATATGTAGACGCAAAGCTTGCAGATGTAACTATATAAAAAGAGAAAACGGATTGCACGTTGTTTTGTGCAATCCGTTTTAATTTTGAAATCAGTAAACAATCGGTGATACAATCTCGCCTTCAAAATCAGACCAGAAGAATTCCGCTGTGTATATTCCGCCTACATATGGGTCAATTGTGCGCTTGTGCATTACAAAATATATGCTGTAATCGTCAAAATAAAAACTGTTTTCTTCAAAAGCCTTTACAACAGCCGCTCTTTGCTCTTCGTTAAGCGGCCCGAAATCAAATTCTGCAAGCTGAATAAACATATCAATAATGCGTTCGGTTGAATAATCGCTTAAGCTTTCAATGCCTTCAGCGTAAAAATCCGACAAGTTGTGAGCAGCACCGTCTTTAAGGTTAAGGCAAACCGGAGTAACCGTTGCACCCGATGAAAGCGGCATCAAATCCGAAAAAACAAGGCAGAGATAGTCTTTGTTGCAGAACTTAAGCTCGTAGCTGAGCTTTCTTGTCCAAGGCTTTTCAGAGCCGAGGTTTTTCATATAATTTGCGGCGTTTTCAACGTTAAGTTCCGCAAATTCAAGTGCCTCTTCATAAATGTCGGCATAGTGCTTGTTTATTGTGGCCGCAACATCCTGGCTGCATTCTCCGAAAATTTCGGGAATAACAGCATCAACAACATAAACAACCGTTCCGTCGGCAGATTTAAATTCCTGATAAAGCTTTTTTTCTCTTATAACCTTTAAATGATAAGGGTCTGTTGTTGTAGCAGTTGTAACAACCTTATCGTCAGGTCCTGTTTTATGGATATTGCAAGCAGCAAGAGATGTTAACACCGCAAAGCAAAGTAAAATGCATATCAGTTTTTTCATAAGCAAGCCTCCTTGTTAAATGCATTTTACCAAAAAACAACCGCATATTCAATATATTTTAATTTTTTCTTGTTTTTTTCTTTTGGTTGCGATAAAATCAAATTATAAAAATTCAAGGAGTGAGATTATGAAAAATATAGCCAATGCTCAATGGATAAAATATTCCGGCATTTCCAAAAATATCTGCATTGATTATTCACTTGATTTTGCCGCAAAAAAGCCTGTTAAATCCGCAACGCTCGAAGCAACCGCTTACGGCGTTTATGATGTTCATATCAACGGCAACAGGGTAGGCGATTTTATTTTTGCCCCCGGCTGGACAGCTTACGGAAAACGTCTTCAGGTTGAAACATATGACGTTACGGATATGATTAAGAAAAACAACGAAATCGTTATCGGCGTAGGCCCGGGCTGGAAAGCAAGCCTTTATCATTTTTCTGCAAGATACCCCTCAATGCATCTGGGCACAGTTGAAACGGCAATCCTTGCCGCCCTTGAAATTGAATATGAGGACGGCGAAATTCAGCTTATATATACAGACGAAAACTGGACTGCAAGCAAAGGCAAAACCGTTTATTCTCACCTTTATAACGGCTATACCTTTGACCCTGCTTTTGCCGATGCAAATCCCGTTGCAGCTTTGCCTTTCCCTGAAAACAAAGATAATCTTATTGACCGCGAGGGCGAAAAAATCGTTGAGGTTGAACGTCTTGAGGTTAAAGAGATAATCAAAACTCCCAAGGGCGAAACCGTTCTTGATTTCGGCCAAAATCTTACCGGCTACGTTGAGTTTAAAATCAAAGGTAACAAGGGCGAAAAAGCAGTTTTGCGCCACGGCGAAGTTCTTGATGCCGACGGCAGCTTCTATAACGATAACTACCGCAGCGCAAAAGCCGAAGCAATTTTTGTTTGTGACGGTGAGGAGCATATCTGCAAGCCTGCCTACAACTTCTACGGTTTCCGCTATGTTAAGCTTGAAAACTTCAGCGATGAGATTAAAAAAGAAAACTTCACCGCAATTGTTGTTCATTCCGAGTTGAAACGCACCGGCTATTTTGAATGTTCGGACGAAAGAATAAACAAGCTTTTCAGCAACATTATCTGGGGTCAGAAAGGCAACTTCCTTGATGTTCCCACAGACTGTCCTCAGCGTGACGAACG
The DNA here is from genome assembly GCA_045590675.1 of Acutalibacteraceae bacterium. Taxonomy (GTDB): domain Bacteria; phylum Bacillota; class Clostridia; order Oscillospirales; family Acutalibacteraceae; genus CAG-177. The sequence continues at coordinate 57,456 of JAZNRJ010000010.1, read as the reverse complement.
CCTTGGCTGGACGGGCGATGCACAGGTTTTTGTTAAAGCGGCTTCATATAACTTCGATGTTGAAAAATTCTTTATCAAATGGCTTGGCGACCTGAGAACCGACCAGAGAAGCTGGGGCGCGGTGCCCCACGTTATCCCTGATGTTTTCAGCGCTGACGACGAATGCTCTGCCGCCTGGGCAGATGCCGCAACAATTTGCCCCTGGCAGATGTATCTGACCTACGGCAACAAAAAAATAATTGAAGATTCGCTCAACTCAATGAAGGATTATATCGAGTATATCTATAATCACACTTGGGACGGAATCTGGGCACGCGGCCATCATTTCGGAGACTGGCTTAACCTTGACGGCAGCAGCCCCGAAGATTGCAGCAACGGAACAGATAAAGAGCTTATCGCAACCGCTTATTTCATTTATTCAAGCAGCATTCTTATCAAAGCATACAGTCTTTGCGGCAAAGAAAGCGAAGCTGAAGAAATAATTAAGCTCAGAGAAGCTTCAATCAAAGCTTTCAGAGATAAATATATGAGCGGCGGCAGAGTTGTGCCCGAATACGCAACGCAGACCGCCTGCGTGCTTGCCGTTCACTTCGGCATAAGCGATAACATTGCCGAAACCGCAAAGCAGCTCAACGAGCTTGTTACCGAATGCGGCCACCTCAAAACGGGCTTTGTAGGCACGCCCTATCTTCTTCACGCCTTAAGCGATAACGGCTATACCGAAACCGCATACAGTCTGCTTCTAAGGGAGGAATACCCCTCATGGCTCTTCTCTGTTAAAATGGGTGCAACAACCATCTGGGAGCATTGGGACAGCATGCGCGAGGACGGCTCAATGTGGAGCACATCAATGAACTCATTCAACCACTACGCTTACGGCTCGGTTGCCGACTGGATGTACGGCGACGCCGCAGGCATCAAGATTGACGAAAGCAAACCTGCTTTTGAGCATATCATTTTTGCTCCTCTGACCGATGAAAGGCTCACCTATGTCAAGGCTTCAATTGAAAGCCGCAAAGGCACTGTAAAATCCTCTTGGAAGAGAGAAAACGGCATGACAACCTATGAGTTCACCGTTCCCGATGGCTGCACGGCAACAGTTATTCTCGGCGGAGAAGCAACGGAAGTTACCTCAGGTACTCACACATTTACAAAATAAACAAAAGAAGGCACCTTCGTTTTGAAGGTGCCTTTTGCATTACTTAAGGAAGCCCTGAATGATTACTTCTTCGGCTTCTTCTTCATTCATTCCGAATGTCATCAGTTTGATAAGCTGGTCGTTATTGATTCTGCCGATTGCAGCCTCGTGAACAATCTGTGCATCTGCGCTGTTGGCGGTAATTGCGGGAATTGAGCTGACCGTTGCATTATCCATAATAATGGAATCGCACTGAACGTGAGCAGCACATTTTGCGTTGCCGATTGCGTTGGGATGGAAAATCTGCTTTGAGCTGTCCTTTGCAACCGAGCGTGAAATTATCTGTGCCGAAGCACCTTCGCCGTCAAGATAAACATCCATATCCGAAAGAGCATACTGTGTTCCGTGGGTAAGAAGTCTTTCGGTAATAATAAGCTTTGCGCCGGCAGCAAGGTGGGCATAGGATTTTCTTTCGGTTGAGTCAACGCCTTTAATCTGAACCATTTCCATTTCGCAAACGGAATTTTCGTCCTGCTCAATGTGGGTTACGGGATTGAGGACTCTTTCACCTTTTCCGTCGCCCTCGCCGTAATGTTTTTCAACATATTTTATTCTTGCGTTTTTGCCGATGTGGAAGGAGTGAATGCCATCGTGCTGCGATTTTTCATCGCCGCTGTTATGGATTCCGCAGCCTGCAACAATAAGAACGTCAGCACCGTCACCGATATAAAAATCGTTATAAACAAGGTCGTTAACGCCGGCTTCGGTAATGATAACGGGAATGTGAACGCTTTCATTCTTTGTTCCGGGGGCAACAATAATGTCAATACCCGGCTTGTCCTCTTTTGTAACAATTTCAATGTTGGCGGTTGAATTTCTTGAAAATCCGCCGCCGTTTTTGCGGATATTGTAGGCACCCGCAGGGATTTCGTGAAGGTCGGCAATTGCCTCAAGCAAGCCGCTGTCAATCTTATTCATCAGCTGCTTCCCCCTTTCCTCTGAAACCGCAGTTTTCGTTAAATTCACCCATAAGTCCGGGAAAAATTTCGTCTTTAGTGCCTATATCCCTGACCTTGCCGTTAGCAATAACAACCATCGTGTCAGCAAGCTGCATTATTCTTTCCTGGTGAGAAATAACGATAACGCTGTTATGCCTGCCGCGGCTCATTGCCTTAAAGCTTTCAACAAGCATTGAAAAGCTCCAAAGGTCAATGCCTGCTTCGGGTTCATCAAAAATAGCAACGCCAAGGTTTCTTGCCATAAGGGTTGCAATTTCAATTCGTTTTGCTTCGCCGCCTGAAAGAGAAAAATCCATTTCTCTGTTCAGGTAATCCTTTGAGCAAAGACCAACGCTTGTGAGGTAACCGCAGCATTCGTCCTCGGGCAACTCGTGGCCCGCTGCAAGCGAAAGCAAGCGGCGCACCGTAAGGCCTTTAAACCTTGGAGGCTGCTGAAATGCGTATCCGATGCCGAGTTTTGCTCTTTCGGTAACGGACATATCGGTTATATCAATGTCATTATAATAGATTTTGCCGCTTGTGGGCTTTTCAATGCCCATTATAAGCCTTGCAAGGGTTGATTTTCCGCCACCGTTCGGGCCGGTTATAACGGTGAAGCTGCTGTCGGGAATTTCAAGATTAATGCTGTCAATAATCTCAAGGTCCGCACCGTCAACATCAACCTTAAAGGAAACATTTTCAAGTTTTATCATATTTTATCTCCGTTTTCGGTTTTAATTTACATTTATTTATTTTATTATATACTAATCATCAATCAATATCAATATACAAGCTGAAAAATACTTTTTGAGAAAATATTGAAAAAATCGTTAAACGTGCTATAATTTATCTATCAAAAATCAGGAGGTCTTTTAAGATGAAAAAGATTATAGCTCTTATCCTCTCTGCCGTACTCCTTATGGCTTGCATGGCAGTTCCGTCATTTGCCGCAACAAAAGACGATGCCGTGCTTAAATTCAAGGATGACGGCACATTCAGAATTATGCAGTTCACCGATATTCAGGACGGCATGATTGTTAAATCTGCATCAACCAACTTTATCCGTGACAGCATTGAAGAATATGCCCCCGACCTTGTTGTTCTTACAGGTGACAATATTTCAGGCGGTTCCTGCGCAACCAATATCGGCGCTCTTTCTTCAATCAACTGCTTTATGTCGATTTTTGAGGATTACGGTGTTCCCGTTGCAATGGTTTTCGGCAACCACGATACCGAAGGTCTCGCTCAAAAAGAAACCCAGATGATAATGTATGAAAAATACGATTGTTTTATCGGCAGCGAAGGTGAAGACCTCACAGGCTGCGGCACATACAACCTGCCCATTCTTTCATCTGACGGTGAAAAAGTTGCTTTCAACATCTGGATGATTGATTCTCTTACCTATAACGAAAAAGTATCAGTCGATTGCTTTGACGGTTACTATGAAAACGATCTTGGCGGATATGCCTGCGTTCACAAAGACCAGATTGATTGGTATATCAGAACTTCAAATGAACTCAAGGCTGAAAACGGCGGCGAGGTTGTTCCCTCTCTCATGTTCCAGCACATTGTTGTTCCCGAAATCTTTGACGCTCTTGATAAAGATGCCGACGGCAAATGGATTCTTCCCGAAGGCGCAAAAGGCTATATGAACGAAGATCCCTGCCCTCCCCAGTATTCAAACGGTCAGTTTGACGCTGTTGTTAACCAGGGCGACGTTCTTGCAATGTTCTTTGGCCATGACCACAAGAACTCATATGAACTGACCCACAAGGGCGTTGACCTTGTCTGCACCCCCGGCTGCGGCTTCGGTTCATACGGTGATGAAACAAGAGGCACAAGAATCATTGACCTTGACGAAAGCGATCTTTCAACTTACAAAACCGAAATCGTAACTTGGCTTGATTTCTACGATGCAGAAAACAACCCTGCCGCAATGTACCACTTCACTTACAGCGGCAACGAATTTGAATTTGTTGACCAGTTTGTTGCTTTCTTCAAATATGCGTTTGAGATTATTAAAAACGCTTTTGTAATTTAATTATGATTTTGCCCGGACAGATATTTTCTGTCCGGGTTTTTTTGTTTGCTCTTTTTATTTTAGTATGATATAATAACAGCACACTTAATTCATCTTAAGCGGAGAACCTTTATGATAAAGAAAAATGACAGAATAAAACTTAAAATAGAAAGCTGTTCTTCAAACGGAAGCGGAGTCGGCAAAAACGAGGGAATGGCAGTTTTTGTGCCCGCAACCGCTGTCGGTGACGAAATCACAGCCCACATTCTCAAGGTAAAAAAAAGCTATGCGTTCGCAAAAATTGAGAGCGTTGAAAGCCCATCGCCAGACAGAATCGAGCCCGAATGCCCCGTTTATCTCAAATGCGGCGGATGCGTTTTTTCTCACATTAAATATTCCGCAGAAGCCCGAATCAAAGCGGACCACGTTGCCGAATGCTTTAAGCGAATCGGCTGCGTTGAACCCGAATTTGAACCCATTATTGCTGCCGAAAGCGACTGCCGATACCGCAACAAAGCGCAATATCCCGTTGCAGAAGATAACGGCGAAATTAAAACGGGCTTTTATTCGCCTCACAGCCACCGAGTTGTCCACTGTCCCGACTGCCTGCTTCAGCCGGAAGATTTTGCGGCAATTCTTGATATATTTAAAGCTCACATAAAAAAATATAAAATTTCAATATATAACGAAACCGAACACAAAGGTCTTTTGCGCCACATCTATTTAAGAAAAGGCACAAAAAGCGGCGAGATTATGGTCTGCGCTGTTATAAACGGCTCAAAGCTACCCGGTGAAAAAGAACTTGTAATGGCTCTGACCGAAAAAAAACAGGATATAAAAAGTATCATAATAAATTCAAACACTAAAAACACCAACGTTATTCTTGGGGAAAAATGCCGCACTCTTTGGGGTGAGGACACTATAACCGATATTCTTTGCGGCCTGAAATTCCGTATTTCTCCGCTCTCGTTCTACCAGATTAACCGTAATCAGGCTGAAAAACTCTATAACAAGGCCGCCGAATATGCTGCCCTTACAGGCAAGGAAACCGTTCTTGACCTTTATTGCGGCGCAGGCACAATAGGGCTTTCAATGGCAAAAAGCGCAAAGGAAATCATCGGCGTTGAAATTGTTCCCGAAGCGATTGAAGACGCAAAAATTAACGCAGAAATTAACTCAATTTCCAATGCCCGTTTTATCTGCGGCGATGCCCCAAAAGCGGCTGAAATCCTTGAAAATGAAGGGGTTCGCCCCGATGTTATAATCCTTGATCCGCCCAGGAAAGGCTGCTCGCCCGAGATGATTGAAACCGCCGCCCGCATGAATCCGGATAGAATAGTTTATGTGTCTTGCGACCCTGCAACTCTCGCCAGAGACTGCGGACTTTTTGCGGATTTGGGCTACACCACCACCAAAGCAACCCCCGTTGATATGTTTCCCCGAACGGGACACGTCGAATGTGTTGTAAAACTTATCAAAAGCTAAGGAGATTTTGTATGCAATCGGTTAAAGAGTCTTCCGTATTAAGCAACCTTGAAAACGATAATGTTTTTATGGGTTCATTGCCTGAGATGGTAAATTCATCAATAAATTTCAACGGAAAAAACAATATTTTGTTTTGTGAAAACAATGTTAAGCTCGTAAATGCATCAATAAATTTCAAGGCCGACAACGCCATAGTTTATCTTTCGGAAAGCCGCCACGGATATAAAATCAACCTGACGGTTCACAACGATAGTGTGTTCTATATGGGCAAAAACAACTATATCAACAACACTGTTAACATTATTCTTTCCGAGCAAAAACATCTGTTTTTCGGAAACGGCTGTTTGATTTCAACGGGAATATGGATAAGAAATGCTGACCCTCATCTGATTTATGATTGCGAAAGCAAAAAACGTATCAACCCCACAAAGAGCATTTTTATCGGCGACCACGTATGGCTCGGTCAGTCGGCAATGCTTCTCAAAGGAACGCAGATTGATTCAGGCAGCATAATCGGAGCAATGAGCGTTGTTTCGGGCAAAAAAATCGGTCACAACGAATCCTGGGCAGGCAACCCTGTAAAGAAAATAAAAGGCGGACTTTTCTGGCGCGATCCCTGCGTTCATACCTGGACAGCAGAAAAAGCTGAAGAAAATGACCGTTTTGATAAAAAAGATTTTATTTATAAACACAAATCTCGCGAATACATATCTTTTGATGAGATAGACAAGCATCTTGATGCTTCATGCGCAAGCGAAAAAAGGCTTGAATATCTTAAAAAAATCTCAGCCAACAACGATAAAAACCGTTTTGTTTCTCCCGCCGAGGGTGAAAAAACGGGCGGATTTTTCTCAAAAATTTTAGGATAGGAATCAGCTTTATGTCACAACTTAATTCTGCTAAAGTAAATCAAACTTTCAATCTTTGCAAATTCGTTGCATCTCTGTTCGTTGTTCTTATTCATGTGCGTTTGCCCGGTGATTTGGGTGAATATGCAAGCTGCATTGCGCGTTTTGCCGTGCCTGTATTCTTTGCAATTTCGGGTTATTTCAGCTTTAATCTTACCGCCGAAAAAGCAGGCAAAAGAATTCGCCATATTCTTAAACTGAGCATTGTTTCAACGCTTATTTATGCCGCTTGGGGAATTTGGCAAACTGCTTTCATTTCAAACGGCAACATATTTGAATACTTAACAAAAACAATCAATGAAAACACTCTTACAAAATGGCTGATTCTCGGTATAAATCCGTTTTCAGGTCACCTTTGGTATCTTGCCGCAATTCTGACTGTGTATGTAATTCTTTGGGCTTATATCAAATTTCACGGCAAAGAATCCGTTAACTTCAAGCCGCTCTACACCGTAAGCATAATAAGCCTTTTGTTCCAGATTATTCTTGGCACAAATGCAGATATTATGAATTTTAATGTACCTTTCCACATTTACAGAACCGCTCTTTTCTGCGGCTTACCGATGTTTGCAATGGGTATATTTTTGCGTGAAAAAGCTCAGCAGATAATTGAAAATTTCAATCTTAATGCATTAAAACAAGTTGGGATTATACTTTTCGGTGTTTTTCTTACCGTTCTTCAATGGAAAGGCTTCGGCAAAGCCGAATTGCCCGTAGGTACGGTTATTGAGGTTTTCGGGCTTATGCTCTTTATGATTTCTCACCCCAAGCTTCCGCTTGTTTCCGAAACCAAAAACGGCCTTGTGAATATGCTGGGCAACATTTCTCTTATTGTTTATATAATTCATATGCTGTTTGAAAAAATTATCAAAGCATATGCAGGCAAGGTTGAGCTTTTCGGCCTTATTACAGAAAATGAATTTGCCCTGCCGATTGCAGTTATTCTGCTCTCGGTAACCGCCGGAATAATTTATGATTTGGTACTCAACATCGCAAAATCAATAAAAACAAAAAGAAAGAACTGATAATATGGATTTCAGATTTGCAACCCCTGATGATACGAGGATTATCCTTAATTTTATAGTGGAGCTTGCGGAATATGAAAAAATGGCGGACGAGGTTGTTGCAACCGAGGAATTGCTTAACGAATGGATTTTTGAAAAGAAAAAAGCCGAGGTTCTCTTTGCGCTTGAAAACGGCAAAGAGGTTGGTTTTGCTTTGTTTTTTCATAATTTTTCAACTTTTTTGGGCCGAGCGGGAATTTATCTTGAGGATTTATTCGTAAAACCCGAATTCAGAGGCAAGGGTTACGGCAAAGGCTTGCTCAGTGAGCTTGCAAGGATTGCCGTTGAAAGAGGCTGCGGCAGGCTTGAATGGGCTTGCCTTGACTGGAACAAACCAAGCATAGATTTTTATCTTTCGCTCGGTGCAACAAAAATGGATATATGGACAACCTACCGCCTTACCGGCGAAACACTTGAAAATCTTGCAAAAAACAGCAAATAAAACAATTTTACTGATAAACGAATAATGTTTACAAATTGTTCACAAAATAAATATCACATTTCGACCTTTTTCGGTGTTTTATATTATAGAGGTTATATCTCTTTGTGAGAAAGGAGGTCTGCATTTTGTGTGCGGTAACTTCTCAATACAACGATGAATTGCGTCACATCGAGTACGCCGTTGAAAAATACAGTAAAATGCTCTTCAGAATATGCTACACTATTCTCTGCAACAAAGAAGATGCTGAGGATGCGGTGCAGGAAACTTTCTTAAAATATATGCTCAAAGCTCCTTTATTCCGGGATTCGGACCACGAAAAAGCCTGGTTGATAAAGGTTGCAACCAACATCAGCAAAAATATGTGCCGTTTCAACAGCCGCCACGCTGCAGAAAACCTTGATGAATTGCGTGATATAGGCATTAATGATGATGACAGAGACATTTTTCGCCTGATAATGAGCTTACCTTCAAAATACAAAATTGTTTTGGATTTATATTATATTGAGGGCTATAAGGCAAACGAAATTGCTGAAATAACAAATTCGTCGCCCGTCACAGTCAGAAAACGGCTTCAGTATGGGCGTATGATGATAAAAAAAGAGCTTGGAAAGGATTGATTTGTGTGAAAACCTTAACTCCGCTTAAGGAATATACCCGTGTTATGGGTTGCGTGGAGCTTGACGAAAATGCAAAACAACAAATCGTCCGCAACTGTGCTCGCAGAAGCACATTTGAAAAAATGAAATCGGGCAGATACAAGCTCATTGCAGTTAAAAAAGAGCACCTTGAAAAATTTTAAAAATTCAGTTTGGTAAAGTATATTTTTCTTTGCGGCAGAGTCTTTTGGCTCTGCCTTTTTTATTTTATGGAGGGTTTTGTGTCAAAAAACCTTTCCTGATTTTGTATATTTTGTATAAATTCAGTTAAAATCAAGATGTTTATGAAAATATATACATATTTAAGGTAATTAATATTTTTGGAGGACAAAAGATGAAAGAACCTATATTTTACCGGGTTGTAAGAGGACCCCTTGCCGCAATTTTCAAGGCAGTTTACAAGCCGACAATTGTGGGCAAAAACAACATCCCCGAAGACGGCAGAATTATTCTTGCCGGCAACCACACGAATTATTTTGACTGTATACTTGTGGGTTGTGCAACAAAAAGATGCGTACATTACCTTGCTAAGGACGAGCTGATGAAAGGTCCGCTCAAGTTCATTTTTAAAGGTTTGGGCATCATTCCGGTTAACCGCCGCACAAAAGACAAAGCCGCCCTTTCAACAGCAATCAAGACTCTTAATGACGATAAGGTTATCGGCATTTTTCCTGAAGGAACAATCAACCGAACCGATGATGTCATTATGCCTTTCAAATTCGGTGCCGTTAAGATGGCTCACGATTCAGGCTCAAAGATTGTGCCTTTTGCAATCACGGGAAAATACAAGCCATTTGAAAAAAACATTAAAATCAGATTTTTTGAACCTATAAGCGTTTCTGAAAATCTTGAAGAAGCCAACAACCGTCTTATGGCAACGGTTGCCGAAGAACTTAAAAAGGAGAACCATAAAAAATGAGCAAAAAAATAAAAAAACCTGAAGACAGAGAGCTTGGATATAAACTGCTTACTCCTCTTATGAGAATTGCTTTCAGGCTCTATTATAACCCCAGAATTATCGGGGCAGAAAAAATTCCTCAGGACGGAACCGTTGTTATAGCCGGAAACCATAAGCACGTTTACGACCAGTGCCTTACAATAATGGCAACCAAAAGAGTTATTCATTATATGGCAAAAAAAGAATATTTTGACGGTATGCTTGCCCCTATGTTCAGAATAGCAGGATGTATTCCCGTTGACCGTTCAAGGCGTGACCTTTCGTGTATGATGTCTGCGCTTAAGGTTCTTAAAAAAGGCGGTGCTATCGGTATTTTCCCCGAAGGAACAAGAAACAAAACCGATGAATTTCTTCTCAGATTTAAAACAGGCACCGTTGCAATGGCAAAAAGAACAGATGCTTACATCGTTCCCTTCGGTCTGACAGGTGATTATAAATTCAGAAGCAAAAACCTTACCGTTCGCTACGGCGAGCCTTTCAAGGTTGGCGATATGAGCGTTGAAGAAGCTAACGAAAAGCTTTATAACGAGGTTGAACGCCTGATGCGTGAAAATTTGAGTGAAGAGGAGAAAATGCGTAAAGGCGCATAATGGTGAATGATATGAGAATTGGTATGGACGTTGGTTCAACAACGCTTAAATGCGTTGCTATTGACAACGAAAACAACATTGTTTATAAAGCATATGAGCGCCATTTTTCCAAAATAGCTGAAAAAAGCTCTCAGATGCTCTCCGAAATAATTAAAGAACATCCGCAGTTCGCAAAAGCTTCGCTGACCGTTTCGGGCTCCGCCGGTATGGGTTTTGCCAACGCTCTCGGTCTTGAATTCGTTCAGGAAGTTTATGCAACAAGAGTCAGCGTTTCAAAGCTTCTGCCCGGAACCGATGCAGTTATTGAGCTCGGCGGCGAAGATGCAAAAATCCTCTTTTTTACAGGCGGCGTTGAAGTCAGAATGAACGGTTCCTGCGCCGGCGGCACAGGCGCATTCATTGACCAGATGGCTTCGCTCCTCAACGTTGACCCCACTCAGATGAACGAGCTTGCAAAAAGCCACGAAAAGATTTATTCAATCGCTTCAAGATGCGGCGTTTTTGCCAAATCCGATATTCAGCCCCTTCTCAATCAGGGTGCAAGAAAGAATGACATTGCCGCTTCAATTTTTACCGCTGTTGTCAATCAGACCGTTGCAGGTCTTTCTCAGGGCAGAAAAATTGAAGGTAACGTTGTTTACCTCGGCGGTCCTCTTTATTTCCTTTCAGAGCTGAGAAACGCATTTGATGCAGGCCTCGGCGTTGAAGGCAAATGCCCCGAAAACGGCCTTTATTTTGTTGCTCTTGGTGCCGCATATTCTTCAAGCGGTGAAGAACTTGATATGGCAGAAGTAACCGAAAAAATCAGAAACGCAAAAGAAAGCGGCGAATACCTGGGTGCAAATCCTCTTTTCACGAATGAAAAGGAATATGAAGCCTTTGCTGCCCGCCACGCAAAAGATTCCGTTGACAGCAACTATAAGCTTCAAAAGAATGAAAAGGTTTATCTCGGCATTGACGCAGGCCCAACAACCGTTAAAGCCGCCGTTATCAACAAAGACGGCAAAATCGTTATGAGCCGTTATATGCCCAACAGCGGCGACCCCGTATCTCTTATCAAACAGTTCCTTGTTGATTTCTATAACGAATTTCCCGATGCAGTTGTTGCCTCAAGCGCAGTTACCGGCTACGGTGAAGACATAATAAAAAACGCATTTGCAGTTGATTTCGGTCTTGTTGAAACCGTTGCCCATTTCACAGCAGCAAAGAAATTCAAGCCTGATGTTGACTTTATCATTGACATCGGCGGTCAGGACATCAAGTGCTTCAAAATCCGCAACAACGCAATTGATAACATCTTCCTTAACGAAGCCTGCTCCTCGGGCTGCGGCTCCTTCCTTCAGACATTTGCCGCCGCATGGGGCTACGGAATTGAAGAATTCTCAAAGCTCGGCCTTTTTGCCGACAGACCCGTTGACCTCGGCTCACGCTGCACGGTGTTTATGAACTCCTCGGTTAAGCAGGCTCAGAAAGACGGCGCAACAATTGAAAACATTTCCGCCGGTCTTTCAATCAGCGTTGTTAAAAACGCTCTTTATAAAGTTATCAGAGCTTCAAGCGCAGATGAGCTTGGCAAAAACATTGTTGTTCAGGGCGGCACATTCCTTAATGACGCCGTTCTCAGAGCTTTTGAGCAGGAAATCGGCAGAGATGTTGTCCGCCCCAGCATATCGGGACTTATGGGTGCTTACGGTGCGGCTCTTTATTCAATTGAAAGAGCCGGCGAAAAGAGCACTCTTATCAGCCCTGAAGAGCTTAAAACATTTGAGCATAAGGTTAAAGCTATTACCTGCGGCAAATGCAGCAACAACTGCCGCCTGACGGTAAATACCTTCTCCTCAGGCAGAAAGTTCATCGGCGGCAACCGCTGCAGCAAGCCGATTGCAAACGCAAATGCCGAACATATGGATAACCTTTTTGATTATAAGCGTGAGCTGCTTGCCGAATATGCACCCTGCATCGGAACAAAGCCGGTTATCGGCCTTGCAATGGGTCTTAATATGTTTGAGCTTCTGCCCTTCTGGCACAAGTTTTTCACAACTCTCGGTTTCGGAATAGCACTTTCCGAAAAATCAACAAGAGAGCTTTATGTTTCGGGTCAGCACACAATCCCCTCGGATACCGTTTGCTACCCCGCAAAGCTTCTTCACGGCCATATTGAGTCGCTTCTTTCTCAGGGCGTTAAGAATATTTTCTATCCCTGTATGTCATATAACCTTGACGAAAACCTGGGTGACAACAACTATAACTGCCCCGTTGTTGCTTATTACCCCGAAGTTCTCCGTTCAAACGTAAGCGAGCTTAAAAATATCAACTTTATGAGCGATTACATAGGTCTTCACAGACCCAAGGATTTTGTAGGCAAAATCCACGCAATCCTTTCTGCTCATTTCAGCGATATTTCTCTTAAGGATGTTAAAAAGGCATCCGACAAAGCCTACAAGGAATATTATTCCTTTATGAAAAAAATCCACACCAAAGGTATGGAATATCTCCGCAAGGCAAGGTCAGAAGACAAACCTGTTATTGTTCTTTGCGGCAGACCCTACCACCTTGACGAGGAAATTAACCACGGCATTGATAAGCTTATCTGCGAAATCGGTGCTACCGTTATAACAGAGGACAGCGTAAGCCCGCTTGTTGAAAAATTCCCCGTAGGCGTTCTTAATCAGTGGACCTACCATTCAAGGCTTTATGCTGCGGCAAAATACGTTGCAAAGCTCGGCTGCAAGGACGTTAACCTTGTTCAGCTTGTTTCATTCGGCTGCGGCGTTGACGCAATCACAACCGACGAAATGCGCTCAATCCTTGAAAGCGACGGAAAAATTTATACCCAGATTAAAATTGACGAAATTTCAAACCCCGGCGCGGTAAAAATCAGGCTCAGAAGCCTTTTTGCCGCAACAGGAAGATAAGGAGGTTAAAAAAATATGAGCACTCCCGAAAGAGTAGAATTTACCAAGGATATGATGGACTATACTATCCTTGCCCCCAATATGCTTGAAATTCACTTTAACCTGCTTATCAATATTTTCGGTCAGTACGGTTATAAAACAGAGCTTCTCAAAAATGACGGCAGAGCCGTTGTTGACGAGGGCCTCAAATATGTTCACAACGATACCTGCTACCCCGCTTTGCTTGTTATCGGTCAGCTTATTGATGCACTCAACAGCGGCAAATATAACCCCGATAAAACAGCTCTTCTGATTACCCAGTCGGGCGGCGGCTGCAGAGCTTCAAACTATATCCATCTTCTCAGAAAGGCTTTGAGAAAGGCAGGCTATCCTCAGGTACCTGTTATCTCGCTTAACCTTTCAGGCCTTGAAAAGAACAGCGGCTTTAAAATCCGCCTTTCAATGGCTCTTAAAATGCTTTCGGCCGTTATTTACGGCGATCTGATTATGCTGCTTAAAAATCAGGTTGAGCCTTATGAAAAAAACAAAGGCGACGCTGCAAAACTCACCCAGAAATGGATTGATGACCTGAGTGCAGAAATGCAGAAAGGCAGAGGTTATTCTTTCTTTGAAATCAAAAAGACTCTGCCAAAAATAACAAAAACCTTTGCTGAGATTCCGATTGAAAAAACCGAGAAAACAAAGGTTGGCGTTGTTGGTGAAATTTATGTTAAATATTCTCCCCTTGCAAATAACCACCTTGAGGAATTCCTCTTCGGTCAGGACTGCGAGGTTATGGTGCCCGGTCTGCTCGGATTTATCAACTTCAAGGTTGATAACCGCCTTGAGGATATCAAGCTTTACGGCGGCAATCCCTTTAAGAAAATTGCTATGCGAATTGCAATGTGGTATCTTGCTCACACAGAGAAGAATCTGCTTGACGCTGCGGCAGCTTACGGCAATTTCAATGTGCCTGCACCTTATGCTCACATAAAGGAAATCTGCACAAAGATTATCGGCCCCGGCTGCAAAATGGGTGAAGGCTGGCTTCTTACAGCTGAAATGATGGAGCTTATTGAAAGCGGCTACGGCAACATCGTTTGTGCTCAGCCCTTCGGCTGTCTGCCCAACCACATTGTAGGCAAAGGTATGATAAGAAAGCTCAAGGAGCTTTATCCCGATTCAAATATTGTTCCGATTGACTATGACCCCGGTGCAACAAAGGTTAACCAGGAAAACAGAATCAAGCTCATGCTTGCCATTGCAAAAGAAAATGCTTGTTCAGGCGACTGTGCTCACTGCACAAAAGAATAATAAAAACCGGGGCTGTCTCAATAAGATGAAGAACCCGTTTTCTTCCGATGCGAGGCGTATGTGTATACGCCAAATCGGAAAAAAAGGCTAAAAAGAAACATAAAAACAACAATTATAATTCTATATTGCAATTAAAAGCGACTTGCACAGGCAAAAATCCGATGCAAGCCGCTCTTTTTTTATTTCGTTTCTTTTGGTCTTCGCTTAGTGAGACAGTCCTATAATTTTTTAATCCAATTCAAACTGACCGGTATAAAGCTGATAGTATTTGCCTTTCTGAGCAATAAGGTCATCATGGTCGCCTCTTTCAATAATTTCGCCGTGTTCAAGAACCATAATAGCGTTTGAATTGCGAACTGTTGAAAGGCGGTGGGCAATAACAAATACCGTTCTGCCCTCCATAAGCTTATCCATACCTTTTTCAATAAGGCGTTCCGTTCTTGTGTCAATTGAGCTTGTTGCCTCGTCAAGAATAAGAACGGGCGGGTCGGCAACGGCGGCTCTTGCAATCGCAAGCAGCTGACGCTGACCCTGAGAAAGGTTGGAGCCGTCACCCGTAATAACCGTATCATAGCCGTCGGGTAATCTCGTGATGAACGAATGCGCATTTGCAAGCTTTGCGGCAGCGATGATTTCATCATCGGTTGCATCAAGTCTGCCGTAAGCAATGTTATCCCTTACCGTGCCTGTAAACAGGTGGGTATCCTGAAGAACCATACCCATTGAACGGCGCAAATCAGGCTTTTTGATTTTCTTGATGTTTATGCCGTCATAGGTGATTTTGCCTTCGTTAACATCATAAAAACGGTTGATAAGGTTGGTTATTGTTGTTTTACCTGCACCGGTTGAACCGACAAACGCTATCTTCTGGCCGGGCATTGCATAGAGAGAAACGTTTTTAAGAACTGTTTTTTTACCGTCATAGCTGAACGTTACATCGTGAAAGCGAACATCACCTTTCCATTCGGTGTAAGTTATTGTTCCGTCGCCATGAGGATGCTTCCAGGCCCAGATACCCGTTCTTTCGGCACATTCGGTAACCGAACCGTCGGGGTTATGCTTTGCGTTAACAAGGGTAACATAGCCGTTATCCTCTTCAACAGGAGTATCAATAATTTCAAAGATACGCTCCGCACCGGCAAGAGCTGAAAGAATTGTGTTGAATTGCTGCGAAATCTGAGTTATCGGCTGGAAAAACTGCCTTGTATAAGTCAGAAAAGTGAATAAAGTACCAACCGTTATTGCAAAAAAGCTTTCCTTAGGCAGAGCAATTATCAGCAGCGAGCCGAGCGTTGCAACTGCCGCATAGTTGATATATGAAAGGTTGCCCATAATCGGCATAAGAATGCTTGCATAGGTGTGAGCATTTGTTGCAGCTGAGCGGAGGTTTCCGTTGATGATGTCAAAATCTTCTTTTGCCTTTTTTTCGTGGCAGAAAACCTTAACAACCTTAAGTCCCTCAACAAATTCTTCAATATATCCGTTAACTGCACCTACGCATTTTTGCTGTTCTCTGAAATATCTTGCGCTTCGCTTGCCAAGAAATTTAATTGCTGCAAAAGCAAAAACAAGCATAATGATAACAAGCAGCGTGAGCACGGGGCTGAGAATGAGCATCATTGTAAATGTGCCGGCAACAACGATAACCGATGAAACAAGCTGAACAAAGCTCTGGCTGATACATTCTCTGAGCGTGTCGGTATCATTTGTAAAGCGGCTCATAAGCTCACCGTGATTATGGGAATCAAAAAAGCTTATGGGTAAATCCTGCATATGGTTAAAAAGATCGCCCCTGATAATATTAAGGGTTTTTTGAGAAACCTGAAGCATAATTCTTGAATATGCATAGGAAGAAATAACGCCTGCAATATAAACGCTTGCAAGAATCACAAGGGTTTTGGCAAGCGGAGCCAGAACTTCAGGTGTCAGGGGTGAGCCTACCAACGGCAAAAGCTGAACATCAACAATATTTTTAAGAAAAGACGTGCCGATTACGCCGGCAAGCGAACTTATTGCAACAAAAAGAAAAACAACAAAGAGAAGCCCTTTTGACCTTCCAAGATATTTCAGCAGCCTCACAAAGGTTTTGCCGGCATTGCCGGGGCCTGCATGAGGAGGTCCGCCGTGTTTTTTCGGTCCTGCCATTTATGCCACGCTCCCTTCCTGCTGTGATTTATAAACTTCGGTGTAAATCTCGTTTGAACCGAGAAGCTCTTCGTGAGTGCCGATTGCATCAATCTTGCCGTCATCAAGAACAATAATTTTATCTGCGTGCTCAACTGAGCTTATACGCTGGGCAACAATAAGTGTTGTTACATCGCCGTGATTTTTCTTGAAGCCTTCACGGATTTTGGCATCCGTCGCGGTATCAACGGCAGATGTGCTGTCATCAAGAATAAGAATTTTGGGAGTTTTGAGCAATGCTCTTGCTATGCAAAGGCGCTGCTTCTGACCGCCCGAAAGGTTAACGCCGCCCTGACCGAGAACCGTGTTGTATCCGTCAGGGAAAGATTCAATAAAATCGTGTGCCTGAGCAACCTTACAGGCTTCAACAATCTGTTCGTGAGTTGCGTCCTTGTTGCCCCAACGCAGGTTATCCTCAATCGTTCCCGAGAAAAGAAGGTTAACCTGAAGCACCATTGCAACGGAATCCCTCAGGTTGCTGAGCGTATAATCGCCAACAGGTCTGCCTCCAACCTTAACAACGCCTTCAGTAACATCATAAAGCCTCGGAATCATCTGAACAAGAGTTGTTTTTGCCGAGCCCGTACCGCCGATAATACCTACGGTTTCGCCTGATTTTATATGAAGATTGATGTTATCAATAACATTCTTTTTGCCTGTTTTTTTATATTTGAAGCAAACATTTTCCATATCAATATCGCCGTTTGCAACCAAAAGGTCAGGCTGAGCATTGTCATCGTTTATATCGGGCTGTTCTTTTATAATTTCCGCAACACGGTTAAAAGACGCCCTTGACATAACCGCCATAACAAAAATCATTGAAATCATCATAAGCGACATCAGAATGTTGTTAACGTAAGTTATAAAAGCGGAAAGGTCGGGCGCAGGCATACTGCCGCCGATAACAAGCTTACCGCCGAACCAAAGGATGGCAAGAATGCAGCCGTAGGTTGCCATCTGCATAATGGGGTTTGAGAAAATAAGTATCTTTTCCGCTGCAATTGAAGCGTTTTTCAAATCATCGTTTGATGCTTTGAACTTTTCCTTTTCATAAACAGCTCTTACAAAAGCCTTGATAACTCTCATTCCTATAAGGGTTTCCTGAACGGAAGCGTTAATGCCGTCATATTTTTTAAGCATTCTTTTAAATCTGGGTAAAGCAATGGCACCCATAATGCCAAGAAAAATAACAATGAACGGACATGCAACCGCAAAAATAACCGAAAGCTCGGAGTTGATTCTGTAAGCATAGGTAAACGCCATTGCAAACATCAGCGGAGAGCGCACAAACATACGGATAACCATTGTGTAAGCCATCTGAATGGTGTTAACATCGGTTGACATTCTTGTGATAAGCGAAGCTGTGCTGAAGCGGTCAATGTTGGCAAAAGAAAAATCCTGAATCTTGCCGAAAATTGCTTTTCTCAGGTTTGAGCCGAAGCCCATACCTGCCATAGCCGCAAACCTTGCGGCGGCAGCACCGCTGATAAGAGAAATAATTGTCATCGCAATCATCTTCAGGCCTTGCGAAAGAATATAATCCGTGTTCATAGTTCCGCTGAGAATTCCTTTCTCAACCATATCTGCCATAACAAAAGGAATCTGAACTTCCATAACAACTTCTATCAGAATCATCAGGGGTGACAGAATTGAAACAAATCTGTAGCCCTTTGTCTGGCGGAGTAATTCTTTAATCATCGCTTTCATCTCCTTTTGGTTCATTTTTAATATAATCAATAACATCTTTTTCGCTTATTGAGCCGCCCGAAAGGTTATCGCATATCCTTTCAAGCATATGTGAAAAAGCGTTGATTTCTTCCTGAGAAAAACCGCTGAACATCTCTTTGTCAACATTTTTGCAAATGGTCATACACTCTTTTTGAGCTTCTATGCCTTTCTCTGTCAACTTCAGACGATTGACGCGGCGGTCATTTTTATCTTCATCCCTTTCAACAAATCCGGCTTTGCACATTCTTTTAATGCTTGTTGCAATCGAAGCCGGCGAAACGCCCAGATGCTCTGCAATTTCACGCTGAGAACAATCACCGTGAATCAGCAGATAATTGAGAATTTCAGGCTGACCCCTGTAAATTTTAAGCTTTAAAAATGCAGTGGAAATTCTGTAACGGTGCAGCATAGAAACCTTGCACAGCTGACCAACCGTTTTGCGGTATACTTCCTGCATATCGCATCTCCTTTCGCAAAAATTAACCGATTAATAATTAACCGTTTAACTATCCCGTTAATTTTAATGCCTCTCAACATTATTGTCAAGAGGCAGCGTTGCTTATTCATAAAGAATTAATATTATCTGTCAACCTCACCTGTAATAGCGTTGATAACATTGTGAAAAACCGCAACGTGAGAAGCCGAAATAAACTTATCAAGATGCATTGAACCAAAAAACCAGCGTCTGAAAGTGCAGGCTTCCGAAAGCTCTTCAAGATAGGTGTTGAGGCCGGTTACACTGGCTGTTTCGCTGTCCTTGAGTTTTAAAAAGCCTTTTATTTTAACCGGAGGCTCGTGAGTTATAACATAATCAATCTTGCAGTTGATTTTTTCAAGATTTTCCGCACCTTCAAGAAGCTCTTCGCGGCTGGGAAATTCATCCTTTGACCAGGCGTTTTCTTCAAAGCGAATGTCAATATCAGGGCTTTCACCGCCGCCCATTGTAAAGAATGTCATATTGTCAATTTTAAAAATCTGGCCTCTCATCATATGGTAAACATTGCCGCCAATGTGGTGAACCTTTCCGCCGTTCCAAACAGAAACGGGGTAAGCGTTCAGAAGCTCAAAATTTTCGTGCGTTCCGTCAATAAAACAGATATTATATTTCTTTTTGCTGAGCTTTTTTAGAATTTTTTGCTCGTGCTTACTGTTATCCCAGATAAAACCGAAATCGCCGCAGATAATAAGGGTATCGCCTTTTTTAAGGCGTTTGACGGCAGGCGTGTCAAAACGCTTGGGGTCGCCGTGCATATCTCCGGTTATATATACCATATCATTAATAGCTCCCTTGTAAACATCATATCTTTAAAAGTATACTTCCAATCTGAAAAAAAATCAAGAGCTTTAGAGTTCTTTCGATAAAAAACGCCAAAGTCTATTTATTTTTATAAAATTATATGGTATAATTATAAAGTTATGATGTGGGATTATGCCCTGTTCGTATAAACTATTAATGATTACGGTGTTACAGATGAAAAAGATATTCACTTTAATATTAACGGCTATTATTTTTGCGGGTTCGTTTTTTTGCGTTCCCGTTTGTGCAGTTTACGATGCCGCAAAAGAAAACCTGACTCTCTATTCCGACAGCTATCTTCTCATAAGTGCTGAAAGCGGAGAAATCATTTTTTCCAAAAATCCCGGCAAACAGACACCGCCGGCCAGTCTTACCAAAATTGTTACAGCCATTGTTGTTGTTGAAAACTGCCCCGACCTTAACACAATTGTTACCGTTCCGCAATCGGCAATTGATGAGCTTTCGGGCACAGGCAGCTCAATGGGCGGCCTTAAGGGCGGCGAAGAGCTTTCGGTTTACAACCTGCTGTGCTATATGCTTATTATGAGTGCAAACGATGCAGCAACAACCCTTGCCGATTTTATCACAAACGGAGACAGGGCCGCATTTGTTGCCAAAATGAACGAGGTTACCGAGAGACTCGGCTGTAAGGACACCCATTTTGTTAACCCCCACGGCCTTGACGATGACGACCAATACACAAACGCTGAGGATATGGCTGTTTTTATGGCTCACGCAATGACCCTGCCTGCCTTTTCGGAAATCATCGGCAAAACATCATATTCTATGCCCGAATCAAACCTGAGAAAACAGCACACAATCAGAAACACAAACTATCTGCTTAACAAAGCATATCCCGATTATTACAGCAAATACTGCAAGGGCGGCAAAACCGGCAGCACAGTTAACGCCGGCACCTGCCTTGTAACATACGCCTCAAACAACGGCTATAATTATGTTGCGGTTGCTCTTGATGCTCCCAAAAAAGACTATGATAACGACGGCGTTGAGGAAAACGGCTCTTTTCTTGACTGCAAGGCAATGTTTGATTGGACATTCAAAAACATTGAGCTTGTTGCAATCTGCGAGCCGTCACAGGTTGTAGGCGGTGTTCCCGTAAGATATGCAAAATCAACCGACTATATGACCCTTTCTCCGGCAGAAACAGTTTACAGGCTTGTTCCGGTTGGAACAAAAGCAGGCAGTCTGCTTATTGAACCGATAGCCGAAACCGTGCCGGAATTTATAAGAGCACCTATTAAAAAAGGCGATGTTATATGCAAGGCAAGGGTGCTTTATGCCGGCAACGTTATAACGGAAATTGACCTTGTTGCAACATCTTCGCTTGAACGCAACGTTTTTGCTTATATAGGGACTCAGGTTCTTGCCGTTGTTTCGTCCTGGCCGTTCAGAATTATTGCTGCAATAGTTATAATAGCACTGATTGTTCTTATAATTCTCAGACGCAGAAAAGAAAAAAGCCGAGCTTCCGATTATAAGGTACTCAGCTATAACGATTTTATAAAATTCAAATAAACCCGAGGAGAAAATACAAATGAATCTTTTTAAGGGCAAAGGCGCCCCGAGTGACAGACCTTCTCTTATCAAAATGCTTGACAAGGTGTTTTTTCTCACAGATACAGAAGAAGTTTTTATGAGAATTCATCCCAAGCTCTATAAGCCCGAATATTCGCCTTGCGAGAAGAATTATATAATTAAAGAAGACGGCGTTATCAAAGCTGCCGTAGGTCTTTTTCCTTTAACAGTCTGTGCCGCCGGCAAAAAACTCAAGGCAGGCGGAATAGGCAATGTTGCCGTTACCGAGGACTGCCGAGGCAAAGGCTATATGATTGACTGCATGAGCAGAGCAATTGAAGATATGATGACCGACGGAACGGATTATTCAATCCTTGGCGGCGACAGGCAGCGTTACGGTTATTTCGGCTTTGAGCCTGCAGGGCTGAACCACAGATTCAGAATTTACCGCAACAACATCGACCACGTTCTTTCACGCGATGCAAAATCAACCTTTACTGCTGTTAAGGTTAATCCCTCTGACAAAGAGATACTTTCTGAAATAAAACAGCTCCACGAAAATCTTCCGTTTTACTGTGAAAGAGAAGAAGAAAAAATTTTTGACATACTTGCAACCTGGGACAGCGTTACCTATGCCGCTTTTGAAAACGGCGAATTTAAAGGCTATTTTGTAAAAGAAGCCGATAAAGCGGGAATAAGAGAGCTTAAGCCCGTTAACAACAAAGATTTGCTTAATCTTATAATGCTTGCACTTGAAACTGCAGAAACAGATACAGTTGTGCTGAACTATCCGCCCTGTGAAAAAGAGCTTTGCGAGCAATTGGCAAGCATAGCAGCAGAATGTCAGATAAGCCAGACTGAAATGATAAGCATATATAACTATAAGCCCTTCATTGATGCTTTTCTGAGCCTCAAAGCAAAAACTGTCCCTTTGAGTGACGGTTCGCTTGTGATGCTTATTCACGGTGCAAAATGTGACGAACAACTGAGAATCAAGGTTGAAAACGGGTGCATTACCGTTACTGAAACAGCCGAAAAACCGGATATTGAGCTTGAACACAAAGAAGCTCAACGCCTTCTTTGCGCTTTGTATTCATCAGCAAGAAACAGTCTGCCTGCGTTTGCACAAAGCTGGTTCCCCCTTCATTTTTATTCTTATACGCTTGATGACGTTTGATTATTGACAATCAAAAACCAAAGGTTTACAATATCATCACCAAGGGCCCGTAGCTCAGCTGGGAGAGCGTTCGGTTCGCATCCGAAAGGTCATGGGTTCAAATCCCACCGGGTCCACCAAAAACAGTCTATGCTTTCTGGCATAGGCTGTTTTTTATAAAGGTGGGATTTGAAAGCCCGTTAAGAAAACACTTCGGGGAAGCGTTTTTAGGGCGTCGAGCCGCTACGCTTTGAAAAGCAGCAAAATTAATAATGTTGGTTTGTAATTAAAATCAAATTTTTTATTATTCTTTTTTGATATTGAAAGGGTATATAAAGGGTTGTATAATTCCATATAACAATTTTATTTTGGAGGTTTTTTATGTCCGCTTTCATTCCGCTGACTTTCTGGGTGATTTTCGGTGCCGCAATGCTTATCAGCTCAATCGGTTTTTACAAGTATGTTTATTTTATTTCGCTTGGCTACGGCTTTTCAATTGCCGGCCTCGGAGCAATAATGCTGTTTATGTTCCGCAACAATCTTAGCGTCGGAACAGTAATTGCCTGCATCCTTTTCATAATTTACGGCATCCGTCTCGGCGGCTATCTGCTCATCCGTGAGCTTAAAAGCGCTGCTTACAGAGGCGCAATGAAAAAAGAAATCAAAGACGGTTCAACAATGAAGTTCGGCGTTAAATGCGCAATCTGGATTACTTGCGGTGCTCTTTATGTAACTCAGGTTCTGCCCGTTTTTTACCGCCTTCTCAATGGTAAAAAGACCGACGGTTTCTGCATTGCAGGCGCAATCATTATGGCTTTCGGCATCGTTTTTGAATCAGTTGCCGATATGCAGAAAAACGCATCAAAGAAGAAGAATCCCAACCGCTTCTGTGACACAGGACTTTATAAATTTGTTCGCTGCCCCAACTATCTTGGTGAAATGATTTTCTGGACCGGTGTTCTTGTTTCGGGCATTAATGTTCTTTCAGGTGCAGGTCAGTGGATTCTTGCCCTTATCGGCTACATAGGCATTATTTTTGTTATGTTCAGCGGTGCACGCCGCCTTGAGCTTCGCCAGAATAAAAATTACGGCAACGACCCTGAATATCAGAAATATGTAAAAACAGTTCCCATTATGGTTCCGTTCATTCCTCTTTACAGCGTTGCCAAATATAAGTTCCTTGTTGCTTAATCTGATAAAAGTCAAAAGCTGCTTGCAATGCAAGCAGCTTTTTGTTTTATTCGTTATTTTCCTGAGCTAAAGGGAACTCCACCGTTACTTTAAATAAATCTCCGTCAACATAAACACCGAATCTGCCGCCCTGAAGCTCGCAAAGATTCTGGGCAATCGAAAGACCGAGTCCGCTGCCCTCGCCGGTTCTTGAAGCATCGCCCCTTACAAAGCGGCGCAAAAGCTCCTGCGGCGGCACATCAAGCGGATATTTTGAAATGTTTTTAAGGCTGATTGCGCCCTCTTCGATAACTTCAAAATAAACTCTTGTGTTCTCAAGGGCATATTTGCGGATATTTGAAAACAGGTTTTCAATTATTCTTGAGGTTTTCTGAGCATCAGCATTAACATAAACCGGCTCCTGAGGAGTTTTGAGCAATATTTCTATGCCAAGATTTTTCAGCTCATCCGTATGCTCTCCGACTGCCTGAGCTGCAAGCTCGCAGAGATTAAGCTTTATCGGGTGGATTTCAATAGCTCCCGACGAAGCTTTTGAAGCTTCAACCAAATCCTCAATCAGCTTTTTCATTCGCTGGGATTTTTCGTCAAGAATAGAGATATATTTCTTTGCATCTTCGTTTTCAACCTCGCATCTCTTAAGCAAGTCAACATAGTTAACAATTGACGTCAACGGAGTTTTAAGGTCGTGGGAAACATTTGTTATAAGCTCGGCTTTCATTTTCTGGTCTCTTACCGCACTTTCAACAGCGTTTTCAAGGCCCTCGCCAATGCTCTCAATATCCTTAGCAAAATTGCGCAGGAAAGAAGGCATATGGTTTGTGTTTATCTTGAAAGTAAGCTTGCCGATTCTGATTTCCGAAACGCCGGACATTATGCGGTCAAGCGAAACAATAACACCGATGCAATAAATAAATGCTGCCGAATGGAAAACAAAAGCAAGAGGAATAAGCAAAAGCAGCCAGCCCTCGTTGCCGTAGCTGCAGCAAACAGCAATCAGAAAAGAGATGATAAACGAAATCAGAATATAGCCGCTGATAACCGCTGCAGAAACAAGCCTGAACTTCTTTCTTGCTTTGTTAGACGTATAGTCAACAACAAAAAGAGCCTTGATTTTTACAAAAGCCTGTTTCAGCTTTATGCCAATCCACTTGAAGGGCTTAACAACAAAACGCATCAGGGTATGTTTCCAGAAGGTTTTGTTGCGGATATTTCTTGCAACCGAACAGCTCAGAGCGGTCCATATCATAAAGAAAACCGCAACAAAAATGCCTGTGTACTCACTAATTCCTTTCATAAGGGTTGTGAGGATTGTATCAAGCATATCAAAGCTCGGAGTCCAACCGATTTCTTCTTCGCCCTCAAGCATAAAAAACGCACCGGCAAAGCAAAGAACCATAACACCGAGAGTTACCGCAAGATTGACTATTAACGGAACTTTATCAAAGAAAAGGAGTTTTACCGTACCGTCGCTTCTTTTGCCCGCAACGCAGAGCAGATAAATGCAAGCGGCACACGCAAGAGAAAACGAAATACCCAAAGCGATAAGTGCGTTGCTCGGAAGGTTAAGGGAATTGTTCATAAACGAATTATAAACGCTTTCCTGAACGGTTACGCTGTCGGGCATACCGTCATCGTTAACATAGGCAAAATAAAGGTTCCATTTGCCGTCAAGCGCATTATGCGCCGAGTCCAGAGCCTGGTGAGGGTTAACGCCAATGAACAATTCATAAAGCTCGCCCCAGATGCCTTCGGTCATATCGGGCCTTTTTCCGCCTTTATAATGCACATTTTTAAGGCCGTTTTCGATATATTCATAATACGGTGTGTTTTCGTTAACGCCAAGCTTTTCAAGAACCTGCTGTGCGGTATCGCCCTTCTTGGGGTTATTGCCGTTGGTTATTGTTGCCCCCGTTACGGTGTTGATTGCTGCATATCTGATGTTGTTTCTTGCTGTGAGTGCCATCCGGCGATAATCAACATCAGAAATCAGGTTGTTATAATTATTGTTAAGGCGTTCAGTATAATTTTTTTCAATAATCGCCCTTACAGCTGCTCTTGAAGCCTCACCGTAGCAGGTGTAATTATCAATTGAGTTAAGGAAATAAAGAGCCTTCTGAATTTTAACAATATATGAGGGATATGCCTGACCGCGGTAGATTTCATAATCTTCATCAACAGAGGATGTTTCCTGCCCCGAGGGTAAAACGGGCTGAGTAACAGTTTCTGCCTCAACGGAAAACGCTTCAGTAACATACTCAACAGCGGTCTGAATTTCTTCGTTATAAGTGAAAACCGTAAAGTTTTCATACACATCTACTGTGCCCTCAATACTGCTTATATAATCGTAAGATTCAAACTCATCATATGAAATAGGATTGCCGTCATAGGTGAAATAATAGGTTTCACCTGCATAATCAAGCGAATATCGGTAGCGGTTATCCGCTGTTCTGTAAACAGAGATGTTTGATTTATCAAGCAAATCGTAAGCTGCGTCTATTTTGGCAAGCTCGCTGTTTTTTTCTTCAATAATTTCTTTTGCTTCAGTTGTGAGCAAAAATTCTTCATATGTTGTTATGTTGCCGTTAAGCGCAATTTCTTTAACGGACCAGATTACGCGGTCAACATTGTTTTTGAAAGCATCTGTCTGAACAAAATTTCTTGCGGCATAGCTCTGATAAAAGAAAAAACCTCTTAAAAACATACTTGCCGAATAGCCTGAAACAAAAAACATAACGCAGGCAAGCAAAAAAGCAAAAAACTTTGTCCATTTGTTATACTTAATATTTTTCAATTTTGTATCCAATGCCCCACACCACCTTTAAATATTTTGGTTCCTTGGGATTAATTTCAATTTTTTCTCGGATGCGTTTGATGTGTACCGTAACGGTTTTTTCAGCATAATATGCCGGCTCATTCCAGACCATTTCATAAATCTGCGCCGTTGAAAGAACTCTGCCGAGGTTTTCCATAAGCACGTTTATTATGCCGTATTCGGTTGCAGTCAGCTTAACGGTTTCTCCGTCAACGGTCAGCTCTTTTGCATAAGTATCAAGCGAAAGACCGCCCGTTGTTATAACGCCCTCCCGAACTTCCATTGAGCCGAGAGCCGTAAAACGCCTGATTTGAGATTTAACCCTCGCCATCAGTTCAAGGGGATTGAACGGCTTTGTTACATAGTCATCGGCGCCGAAAGAGAGGCCCGTTATCTTATCCGTATCTTCGCTTTTGGCAGAAAGCAGAATAATCGGAATATTGTGTTTTTCCCTGAGCTTTATTGTTGCCCTTAAGCCGTCAAGCTCGGGCATCATAATGTCAAGGATAACGCAGTGGATTTCGTTGTTTTCAACCTGCTCAACCGCCTGCCTTCCGTTTTCAGCCCTGAGAACGTTATAACCTTCAAGCTTAAGATAGATTTCAACGGAATCAAGGATAGCCAGGTCATCGTCACACACAAGTACGGTATACATCATTTCACCCCATTCAAATTCAAGGAACACCTGTATTCTAAGGCACTAAAGTTACAAACGGATATTCAAAAAAGTTACAACTTTATTAAAATTGCTGTTTTTTTTATTATATCACACTGTGTTGCCGTAAACAACGGCAAAAAAAGCCGCTCAAAGGCGGCTTTCGGTTTCTTTATTCTTTTGCATATTTTCATCCTTTTCTTTTCGGCGTTTAAGAACATATCTGAACGTAAACCAAAGGATGATAAGCACCTGCAGAATTGCCGCAGTTATGAAAGCAGAATTCATATCGACATTTTTGAATGAAAGACAAAGGGCAAGAACCGATGTCCACACAAGCGCGCTCACACACAGTGCCCTGCAAAGATAGCCCCACCAGAGGCAGGCAAAAACAACGAGCGGAATACACGAAACGGGTAATGCGTAAACAAATATAATCCACGCCATCGGAAGCTCGAACGGCAAAATTTTAAGAACAAAAAATATCAGCGATGCAACAAGAAAAACAAGCCCGATTGTCAGCAGCGGAACCATTATCCTTGTTGTCAGATAGGGCAGCTTCCTCGGAGGCGCTATTTTAACCTCGTCACAAATCAGGTCGTCAAGCTTAACGCCGAAAAGCTCAGCGATTTTGTTAAGAACAATAACATCGGGGATTCCGTCGCCCCTTTCCCACTTTGAAACGGACTTATCGGAATAGCTCAAACTTTCGGCAAGCTCCGCCTGAGTCATACCCTTTGACTTACGCAAAAAGGTGATGTTTTTGGCTATGTTCTTTTTAAGCTGTTCTTCAGTCAAAAAATCATCCCCTTTGAATAAAGCTAACAAGTTTTTCCAAAAATACGGTTGAGTGTTATTATACATCAAAAAAATGAATAAATCAAGAATAAACGTTGATATTGTTGAATTTCTACTGTGGGTAGAGAGGCATTTTACCCGTAATAGAGCTGGAATTCCGAACTGTAGGGTGACTTTTGGAGCCGTTTGGAATAATATTATTGAAACGGCTGTCGCCGAAAAAACGCAATTGAAAGGTGATCAATATGGCTAAACCCGATATTACTTATTACAATGTTAACCCGGTCAGCAGCATTGCAGATATGATGGAACAGGCATTGAAAGAAGTTCCGCTGAATATAGCTTACCGCTACAAACACGATGACGAAATCCGCTCCCTGACCTTTGAAGCTTTTATTAACCGAGTTCATTCGCTGGGTGCATACCTCACAGAGAAAGGCTTTGAAAATTCTCACATTACTTGCATAGGCAAAAATTCAATCAACTGGATAACAGCATATTTCACTGCTCTTCGCAGCAAGGGTACTGTTGTTCCCATGGATAAAGAGCTGCCTGAAAACGACATCATTTATCTTCTCAATGACAGCGAAAGCGAAGTTGTTTTTTATGATGTAAAATTTGAAGAGCTTTTCAAAAGCAGAAGAGATGAACTGAAGTTTGCAAAGCTTTTCATCGGCTTTGACCGTGAAAGCTCTGAAGGCGAGTTCATATCCTTTGCTCAAGCTCTCAAAGAAGGCTCAGTTCTTGATAAAACAGCTTATCTTGAATGCAAAAACGAGCCCGACGATATGAAGATGCTGGTTTACACTTCAGGCACAACCGGCAACGCAAAAGGCGTTATGCTTTCACAGCGCAACATCGTTTCCTGCGTTTACTACGGACTTCAGGTTTCGACCATCTATACAAACGGTCTTTCTGTTCTGCCTTACAGCCACACTTATGAAAGCATTGTTGACCTGCTTGTTTCGTTCCACCACCACGCAACAATCTGCATCAACGACAGTCTGCCTGCCGTTCTTAAAAATCTCAAGCTTTTCAAGCCCGATTATATTTATATCGTGCCTGCAATTGCCGAAATGTTCTACACAAGAATTATGCGCGACCTTGCTGCAAAAGGAATGAGCGAAATGTTTGCTCAGCTTGTTGCCAAGAGCAACGGCATGAGAAAAATCGGCATTGATAAGCGCAAGGAAATGTTCTCGTTTATCCACGATATTTTCGGCGGCAATCTTATCAAAATCGTTTGCGGCGGCGCACCCATCCGCCCCGAAGTAGGCGAATTCTTTGAAAACATCGGCATCTGCCTTGTTAACGGCTACGGAATTACCGAATGCTCACCGCTTGTTTGCTGCAACCACGATGAGCTTAACGATGTTCGCACCGCAGGCATCAGAATTCCCTGCCTTGAATGGAGAATTGACAACCCCAACGAGGAGGGCATCGGCGAAATATGCGTTAAAAGCCCCACAGTTATGCTCGGTTACTACAAACGCCCCGACCTTACCGCCGAGGTTATCAAAGACGGCTGGTTCTACACCGGTGACTACGGCTTAATTAATGAAAAAGACCAGCTTGTTATTTCAGGCAGAAAGAAGAATATCATCGTTCTCAACAACGGCAAAAACGTTTATCCCGAAGAAATTGAAGGTTATATTCAGGGCCTTGATTATATTGCTGAGGTTATTGTAAGCGGTGAAAAGGATGAAAACGGCAACGAAAGCTCACTCATTGCCGAGGTTTATCTTGCAGAAAAGAAAACCGTTACCGAAGTTCTCAGCGGTATAAAAGAAGCTTGCAAAGAATTGCCGATTTATAAGCAGATTTCAAATGTTGTTATCCGTGACAAAGAGTTTGAAAAAACCAGCTCCAATAAAATCAAACGTTTTATTAACGACAGAATTAAAAAACAATAAAAATATACAGCAGCAATAAAAGAAGCGGTTTGCATTGATGAATGCAAACCGCTTTTATGTTTATCTTTCCGTTTTCCGGGCTCAGCCCATAACCTTGCCGCCCTTCATCTTAATAAGCTCGCGGTAGCTGATAAGCTCAACGCCGTGCTCCTTAAGATACTTGTGGGTATAAGGGTCTTTCATAAGCTGATATTCCCATACTCTGTCCTGCCATCTGCCGGTGATGCCCTTAAGCTCATCGGTTTCAACTGAAGGATGAACAAAGGTTTCGGTAACGCCGTCGGGAATGTTAGTCCAGATTTTAAGGATAGTGTCTCTGTAAACCTCATAGCTTACGCGCATATCGTCGTTCCAATCGGGGAAAAGAAGGTAATCGGGGATAACAACGTTATATTTTTTGCCCCAATGCTTTGAAAGCAGGGTTACAGCCGCATAGAGGAAATAAGGTGTGCCGTTGGGGCAAATGCGCTTATCGTGCTTTGTGTAAAGACGGTAAGCATAGCCGTATTCGCCGCAAACTCTGAGAGCAAGCTTTGAAAGGCCGAGTCTGCCTGTATAGTGGCCGTAAAGTGAACCCATATGGTTATCTGTGTGTGAAGGCTTCATACCCCAGCTATGAGCAAGGTCAATCTGAGCTCTGATTTCAGCTTCAAGGTCTTCATAGGAAGCGTTCTTTTCAACCTGGTCGCTCTCATGCCACATAAAGCCCTCTTCGTCAATAAGGGTTTTGCCGTTTGTAAGAGGCTTCCAGCGGTATTTGCCCCATTCGCTTGTCATTGTAAGATGAACACCGATAGCGTATTCGGGATGGTCAACCGAAAACTGAACAGCCTCCTTTGCAGCGGGACACGGCATCATAACGGTTGCCGATTTAAGAAATCCGCCTTCAAAAAGCTCAGCAACAGCAGCGTTGGCAGCTTTGCACATACCGTAGTCATCAGCATTAACTATGAGATATTTTGCCATATAATTAACTTCCTTTCACAAATCATATACATATTTAATTCTAACATAAAAAATCAAATAATCAACACAAAATTTATAAAAACTATTTATTTTATCTGATAATACTGATATAATTATACTGGTTAAATTCGGACTCGGGGTGATTGAGTGGAAAAACATTTAGGAAAATCCGCCCAAAAAGAAAAATTCTGTCTGCGCTGTTTTCTTAAGGACAGCGGTATGCAAGACACGCTTTTCAGCATTTTTGAGCGTATAAAAAGAATTCCGCCTGCCGAAAAATCGCCCGATGACGAATACAGACGCAGGCTCTCGGTTTGCAAAGAATGCGACTGGCTTGAAAGCGGCACCTGCAATAAATGCGGATGCTATCCGGAATTCCGGGCAGCTTATATAAAACAGCATTGCCCGGCAAAAAAATGGTGATTAACAGGAGGTCTCCCGATGTATAACATTCTGATTTGTGATGACGAAACTGACATCCGTTCCGCAATTAAAATCTATCTTTCGGGTGACGGATATAATATTTTTGAAGCCGCAAACGGCAAAGAAGCCCTTGAAGTTATTGACAGCGAGGATATTCACCTTGTTTTAATGGATATTATGATGCCCGTTATGGACGGAATTCACGCACTTGCAAAGCTCAGAGAAAACTACAACATACCCGTTATTATGCTGACAGCCAAAAGCCAGGATATGGATAAAATTGTTGGTCTCAACGCCGGTGCAGACGATTATATAACAAAACCGTTCAATCCCGTTGAGCTTACCGCAAGAGTTAAATCTCAGCTTCGCAGATATATGCGTCTTGGTGGCTCGGCTGATAAAATCCAGGCTCAGTCAAACGTTATTGTTAACGGCGGCATTGAGCTTGATTACAAGTCAAAAACCGTTACGGTTGACGGCGAAGCCATCAGTCTTACCCCCACCGAGCTGCAGCTTTTAAAATTCTTTATGGAAAATCCCGATCAGGTCTTTTCTCCCAAAGAAATCTACCGCAAGGTGTGGAACGATGACCCTTTGGGTGCCGAAAACACCGTTACCGTTCACATCCGCCACCTTCGTGAAAAAATAGAAGTCTTCCCCGCAAAGCCCGAATACCTCAAAGTTGTTTGGGGTCACGGCTACAAAATGGAAAAGAAAAAATAATGAGGTGAAGCAATGAACAACCGCAACTCCGGCATTGAATATGACCGTACCGCTCTTATCGTTATTCTTTTTTGTATGACAGTTGTCATTGTGGGCAGTATACTCGGTATATCTTACCTTTTTGAATATAATTTTTACGAAAGCGGCGATGGCGGTGCAACCGCAAAAAGCGTTGCCGTTCAGATTTATTCAAGCGAAGACCTTGACGATGCAAAGGATTATTATGACTGCGTGAGGACAACCAAGGATAGCTACAGAATCAAGTATTATCAGGACCGTTTTTCGCCGCAGAAAACAAGCTTTGTTTTCTGCGTTACCGATGTTTACGGCAACCCGATTTTTACCAATCTCGGCAACAGCCCAAAAGACCTTGAAAAGGCTGTTAAGGACTATGAATCTGCCGTTTATAACGGTTCTTCAAACTATTTTGTTTTTGATGACGAGGGCAACACAATTCCGCTGAAGCTGAATTATTATATCTCGTCTGATTCCGATAGAATTTCCAACGATAAATATACGGAATCGTTCAAATGGATTGAAATTGCCAACGATCTTAGATTTTTTCTGTTTTTCGCCCTGGCAGCGGCAATAGTTATTATGCTTATCATCCTTTCCGTAATAACAATCAACGCCGGTGTTAAGGAAAATAAAAACGGTGAAATTGTTTTATCGTTCATTGATCGGGTGCCGCTCGACATCTGCGCAGCCTTCCTGCTTTTCTCGTTCTGGGTAGCGTGGCTTATTATAGGAATTACCACAGCTGCGGATGTTAATATGGTTGTTAACAACATTGTTATCATCATAACCAGCGTTGCAATGATTTTAATTCTTATGACCTTCCTTTCAACGCTGTCTGTTCGCATAAAGCTCGGCAAGGCACTTAAAAATACTCTTGTCTACCGCATTTACAAAGCGTTCAAACGCAAAACTCCCAGAAAAATCCGCAGAAGGCTTTTTGTTGAATTAACAATGTTCCAAAAGCTGATTATCGGCATCGTTATTTTTATTCTGTTTGAAGCTGCTATTCTTCTCTTTATGACCTACTTCGGACTGATTCAGAAGAACGCTGATGTTCAGTCTGTTTTTGTAATATTCCTCATTGTTTGGTCAATTACCCGCCTTCTTATTGTTCCGGTTTTTGCAATGATTGCAATTAACCTTAATTATGTTAAGGAAGAAGGACAAAGGCTGGCACAAGGTGTTTTCGGCGATGAAATTGCCGATAAGCTTTCCATTGCCGCTTTCAAGGCTCACGGTCAGAATCTTGATAAAATTAAAAAAGAAATCAATAAGGCTATGGCGCAGGAGCTTAAAAGCGAAAAACTTAAAAGTGAGCTTATAACAAACGTTTCCCACGATATAAAAACTCCGCTGACATCAATTAAAAATTATGTTGATTTTCTTAAGAGCGATAATCTGACTGCGGAGCAAAGGCACAAATACCTTGAAATTCTTACAACACACACCGAAAAACTTGATTTGCTGCTCAGCAATCTTATTGAAGCATCAAAAATCAATTCGGGCAGCATTGATATAAATCTTGAAAAAACAAGCCTCAATATTCTTATTGAGCAAACCGTTGAAGAATCGGCAGACAGGCTTGAAAAAAGTGAGCTGCTGCCAAGAATCATTATGCCTCAGGAAGACATTTACATTATGGGTGACGGTCAATGGCTTTGGCGCATACTTGCCAACCTTATGAACAATGCCTGCAAATACGCTTCACCCGGCACTGATGTTCTGATAAACCTGAGCGAAAAAGACGGCAAAGCCGTTGTGCTTTTTGAAAACGAATCCAAAAACGAGCTTAATATTGAAGGCAACGATCTTAAAGAACGCTTTATGAGAGGCGATTCTTCAAGGCATTCTGAGGGCTTCGGCTTAGGCCTTTCAATTGCCAACTCACTCACAGAAATGCAGAACGGAAAAATGGATATTTCAGTTTTCGACGGCAAATTCACCGTTACTCTTGAATTTGATTCAATACAATAATTTTTATCGGAGGAAATCTTTTGAACAAAAAACTTGTTTTTGCGGCAGGGCTTATAATAGCAATTTCTGCCCTTACCGCCTGTAACTACGCTAATCCCAAGGGCGAAACCCCCACCGATATTCCCGAATCGGCAACTGTTACAACTGCAGCAGAAGAAACAACCCTTGCCCTGACAACTCTTGAAGCGACAACTCTGCCGCCCACAACAACAGAGCTTGCAACAACCGAACCAACCACAGCAAAGCCCACAACAACAAAAGCGGCAACAACAAAGCCCTCAACAACGGCGGCTGAAACAAAGCCGATCACCACCGTTCTTGAAACAAAAGCACCGAGCGACCTGCCCACAATCAGCCCGATTGTGCGTTCAACAGAAACGGTTGAAGAAACAAAGCTCAAATACGGCGTTATAATGCATACCTATGAAAAGATATACTACCAATATTTGACCGACGGCTCGAGACATATTGTTGATGAAAAAACTTCCTATACCTATGACCGCTCATATTACAAAGCGGACTATGAAGACCTTTTGCCTGCTGCCAAAGAAAACCGCGAAAAATACCGTGATTATATCAACAAAATCCTCAGAATAATCAACGGATACCGTGCAGAAGGCGGCGTTGCTCCTCTCTCTCTCAACGAAGAATTTACAATTATGTCCTGCGTAAGAGCTGAAGAAATCGGCTGGTCAGGCAAGTTTTCTCACATCAGACCAAACTACACAACCGGCCCCGATATATTCAAAGAAATAGGATACAAAAAAGGCACAGCCGGTGAAAATCTCGGCAGAGGCTTCCCCACACCCGAAGCAGTTTGTGCCGCCTGGAAAGAATCGGATGTTCATTATGAAGTGCTTATGGACCCTGACTTTACCCAAACAGGTATCGGCGTTTCTGCAGGCCCCGGCCCCGATTGCGGCGGAATGTTCTGGACCCAGCATTTTTACGGAGCTTCAAAATAACTTTTTTCAGAAGGTAATGTAATGAAAAAATCTTTTTGCATAATATTTGTTTTGGTTTTTGCTTTGCTGACTGCGTGTTCTGCTCCGCAGCAAAATGAAGAAACAACCCTCTCAACCGCTTTTTCGCCCGTTGAAACAACTGAAAAGCAACCGGAAATTCTCGGCGGCCTTGCCACAAGCGGCAACCACGGCGAGCTGAAGTGGGAGCTTTACCACAGCGGCGAGCTTGTTTTCAGCGGCGAAGGTGAAATTGAAGAAAATTCAGACAAAGACACCTGGGCACAATACAGCGAATATATTAAAACAATTATAATTAATGAAGGTATTTTTGAAATTGAAGAAAATATTTTCAGCGGTATGAAAATCCTTGAAAAAGTTTCTTTGCCCGATTCTCTTAAAATAATTAACGAGCGTGCTTTTTCTGACTGCCCTTTGTTAAAAGAAATCACTTTGCCTGACGGCGTTACAACTGTTGAAGATTATGCTTTTGAAAACAGCGGACTTGAAAAAATCAAAATCGGTGCAGGTGTTGCCGAAATCGGTCCTCTGGCTTTCAACGGTTGTAAAATGAAAGACATTCAGGTCAGCGAGCATAATCCCGTATATTCAACCGATAAATACGGGGTGCTTTTCACAAAGGACAAATCAAAGCTCATCTGGTATTCCTGCGGCTTCCTTATGAATTCTTACACCGTTCCTGAAAGCGTAACCGTTATCGGCAATAACGCTTTCTTAAATGAATATCTTTCAGAGATTGTTTTGCCTCAAGGGCTTATTGAAATAGGCGAAAATGCTTTTGCAGCCTGTATAAGCCTTAAACACATTGAAATTCCGCCAACCGTTACTGAAATCGGTTCATCAGCTTTCAGCGGTTGCCGCAGCCTTAAGGAATTCACTTTTCCTGCAGGAATAACGCATATCCGCCGAGAGGTTCTTTTCGGCTGTGACAGCCTTGAAGAAATCAACATTCCCGTAAGCGTTGTTTCTATTGACGAAGCCGCTTTCGGCACACAGGCAAATTTTGAAATAAATTATGACGGTTCAAAAGAGAGCTGGGGAAAAATTTATATTGACCAAAACAACGGAGCAATAACCCACGCCGGTAAAAATTACGGATTATAATCGAAATGTGAAACTCCCTCAGTCACTCCGTGACAGCTCCCTCAAAAGGGAGCCGTAAACAACAAGTTAGTTTTGTAATAAAAAATCAAGTTTAACTGCAAAAATGGCAGGTTGCAAAAGCAACCTGCCATTTTAATTATAAAACATTATAAAAAATATCATCACCGGGAGGAGTAACCCCTGCAAGGTCGGGAATAAATTCAATAAGCTGCTCAATATTCTTGCTTACAACGGTTTTCATTTCATCACCGTAAATAAACGCAACGCCGCATCTTGGCACCGTTGTCAAAGCAAGGTCATAATTATTAAAGAAAGCGGCTTTGATAAGCGGAGCTGAAACTGCGTGCTTATAGGTTTCAACATTTGTCATAAAGTTAACCGCAATTTCATAATGAACCATAAAGTTATAAAGCTCTTCAGGGTGATTATCAATGTAATCCTGAGTTACAACAACGCAGGCCTGCGAAAGCTTTACGCCAACCTGTTTTTCCCACTCGGCAGCAAAATCAACTGCAACAGAATACTCTTTGTTGCTGAACAAAAGCTTTGATACATAAGGCTCGGGAAGCATCATAATGTCAGCATCGCTTGCAATAACATCTTCAAAAGTTTCATAATATTCAACTTTGGGTTTAATCCCTGCCGTTTCAAAAACACGGTTCATTATCTCATCATTAACCGTACCTTCGTTTGAAGCGGCAATTCTTTTGCCGTTAAGGTCATTCAACTCTTTAACGGAATCACCTTTCTGAACAACATAAAGAAATCCTGTTGTGCTCACACATACAATGCGGATTTTGCCGTTTGTTTCATTATAAAGCTCAACCGCATTTTTTAAAGGAAGAGTGGCAATCTCGGCATTTCCGCTTTTAATTGCCTGACAAACATCAGGTATTGACCCGAAATAGCTGACATCATATGCATAAGACCTGTCCTGGTCAAGAAGAGTTGCCGGTATGCCGAAAGGGGCATAAAGAGCCGCAAATTTTGAAACATATGCAGGAGCCGATGTTACCTCGGGATATGTATATTCCTGAGTTGTTGTTACTTCCTCTTTGTTTCCGTTGCAGGCGGCAAGCGAAAAAGCAAGAGCAATCATCATAACAACAGCCGTTAATTTTTTAACTGTTTTCATAGAAACACCTCGTTTTATACTATAAGATTATTTACCCACGCAAAAACGTGAAAAAACTTCATCAACAACCGCCGCATTTGCTCTTTCGCCCGTAAGCTCAAGCAAAGCATCAATAGCACAGTCGGCACACACGTTAACCGCATCAAGCGTAACTCCGCTGCGGATACCCGCTGCCGCTTCGTTGAGATGCTCAACCGCTCTCAGGCAACATTGTCTCTGCCTTTCGCTTGTCAGGCAAGCTGCCGCAGGGTCGAATTCATTGGTCATAAGTATCTGTGAAACCGCATCTTCAAGCTGCTGCCTGCCTTCGCCCGTTGAAGCGGAAAGCTCAATGGCAAAGGGGAAGGCTTTTTCAATAATTTCCCGGTCTGCCTGAGTGGGCAAATCGGATTTATTTAAAACAGCAACGCTCTTTTTCTCTTTGCATTGCTCAATTATATCAAGATCATCGGCGTTAAGAGGCACGCTGCTGTCAAAAACGGCAAGCACAAGCTCTGCCCTTTCAAGGCGGCGTTTTGCAAGGTTAACACCTATGTTTTCAACAACGTTTTCGGTTTCTCTGATACCCGCAGTATCGGCAATTCTGAGAATAATTTCACCAAGCATAACGCATTCTTCAACAACATCTCTTGTTGTGCCGGCAATATCGGTAACAATTGAGCGCTCAAAGCCCGTTAGCATATTCATCAGCGTTGATTTACCAACGTTGGGCTTGCCGACTATAACGGTATCAACGCCGTCGGTAACAGCTCTGCCGCAGTCATAGCGGCGGATAACCGCCTCAAGCTCAGATTTTACCTTTTCAAAAACAGGAAGCATTTCTTCGGGGGTTATTTCTTCAATATCCTCATCGGGATAGTCAACCCACGCCGCCAATGAAGCACAAACCGCAACAATCTGAGATGCACATTCATTAATGGTTTTACGCAGATTACCCTCCAAAGTGTTAAGAGCCGCACCGGCAGCCTGCTTACCCGAAGCACCGATAAGAGCCATAACGCTTTCGCTTGCGGCAAGATCCATTTTGCCGTTGAGAAATGCTCTTTTTGTGAATTCGCCGGCTTGTGCCGCCTGGGCTCCGCTGTCAAGAACGGCACGCAAAACTCTTTTGGTTATATAAAGACCGCCGTGGCAGTTAATTTCTACAACGTCCTCGCCCGTATAGCTTTTGGGGGCACGGTAAACTATGCACACAGCTTCGTCAATTTTTTCATCTTTGTCATAAACCGAACCGAAGTGGGCAGTATACCCCTTGCTTTCGGTCAACGGCTTGCCGCTGACGGGCTTGAAAACCGCAGATGCAATCTCAACGGCTTCTTTGCCCGAAATACGGACTATTCCTATACCGCCGGGTGCATTCGGAGTTGCAACAGCGGCAACGGTGCTGTCAATCATTTATAATTCCTCTCTGGAGTTCAAATCTTTTCACTCTATTCGCAAACAAGCGGAACCTGCTTGCCCGCCAGACGTTTTGCGATTCTTGAAAAAGCAAGCGTTGACGGTGAAAATTCGCCCGGCACATCGCCCGTAACAGAGCAAAAAGCAAGGTCCTTGTCTCTGGGAACAACGCCAAGAAGCTGAGCTCCCGTTTCATCAATGCAACGGTCAATGTTAAGCAGCTTGTTTTTGCAAACGGGCTTAACTTCAAACATATTTATAACAAGGCGGATATCGCTAACGCCTTTTGCATCAAGCTCTCTGCAAGCCGCATTGCAGCTTCTGACACAGACGCTGTCAGGCGTAGATATAAGAACGGCTTTATCTGCCGCCGCCGAAGCAAGCTGAAAACCTCTGTCAAGACCTGCAGGGGAATCAAGCAAAACGTAATCATAATCTTTTGCCAAATCTTTAAAAAGAGCCGCAACCGCTTCAGGGGTAAATTCATCGGCAAAAGCCGCAGGTGCCGCAATAAAATCAACACCGTTGCTGACAATCGCTTGCTCTGGAGTGCATCTGCCGAGCAGAAGATCGCCCCAGTTAAAAACCACCTTGTCGCTCAAATCAAGCAAAAGGTCAAGTGAACGCAGACCTATATCGCAGTCAATTGCAAGAACTTTAAACCCTGCAAACGCAAGCGCTCTGCTTACGCCTGAGGTAAATGTAGATTTGCCCGAGCCGCCTTTGCCCGAAGCAACAACAATTATCTGAGCCATGGAGCTTTGCTCCTTTCTGAAAAATTATGGAATAAGGCTGTTTTCCGGTTGAATTATATCGTTATTATCGGCTTCTGCCTCGCCGAAGCAATATTCGGCAATGTCCGCAACAACGGGAGAAAGGAAAGCTCCCGAAGTCATACCTTCGCCAACACAGGCAACGGCTATCTGCGGATTATCATACGGTGCAAAAGCTATAAGGAAGCCGTTGTTGATTTTAACGGATATTCCGTCAATCTTTCTGATTTCCTGAGACGTACCTGTTTTTGCGGCAACATCAACATTAAGATGAGCAAAATATCTTGAACAGTAACCGGTTGTACCAACCTCAAGCATACCTCTTCTTACCGTTTCAAGCGTTTTTTCAGAAACGCCCGTTTCGCAGATTATTTCAGGCTGAGTTTCAAGGATTGTTTGGGTATTATCATAGCTTTTTATGCTTTTTACAAAGTGGGTTCTGTATCTTGTGCCGCCGTTTGCAATTGTTGCGGCATAGTTTGCAAGCTGAATGGGTGTGAAAAGATTACCTGCCTGTCCGATGGCTGACTGAACCGTATAACCGGGGAGCCAGGTCTGGTTAAGGGTTGCTCTGTATTCAGGGCTGTCAAGAACGCCGGCTGCTTCCGCAACTTCAACGCCTGTTTTGGTTCCGAAGCCGAAAAGGGTTCTGTATTCATTCATTTTGGAAATGCCGAGATTCTTGCCGACTTCATAAAAGAAAGTGTTGCACGATTCATCAATTGCACTTACAACGTTGACATATCTTGAATCGTGGTTCTGTTCGCACTTGAAGTTCTGGCCGAGATAAGTATACATTCCCGAGCAGTAGAAGGTATAATTTTCATCAATCAGGCCTTCTTCAAGGGCCGCAATTGCAACGGACGGCTTCATTGTTGAGCCCGTTGCATAGGTTGAAAGCAAGGCTCTGTTCCAAAGAGGAGAGCCTGCCGCAGTGTTAAGAGCAGCAACGTTTTCGCTGTAGGTTGAAATATCATAAGAAGGATAAGAAGCGCTTGCAAGAATTGCAGCGTTTTTAACGTCGATAACTATTGCTGCGCCGGCGTTTTCAACCATATTGCCAACCGTTCCGGCATAATCAAGCAACGCATCCTCCAGCGAATCCTGAACAACCTTTTGCAAGCCGCTGTTGATTGTCAGGTGAACCGTGTTACCCTGAACGGGCGGAGTTGTGACCGCCGTTGTGCGGTTACCCTCTTCATCGGTATAAATTGTTTTTTCGCCGTCGGTTCCTCTGAGATATTCTTCCATGGCATATTCAATGCCGTTTTTGCCGATAACGTCTGTAATTTTATAGCCGATTTCTTTTTTCTCTGCATATTCATCGGCATCAATCGCACCGATTCGCCCGATTATGTGGGGGGCAAGCGTTCCGTCAGCATACATCCTGACAGGAACAATGCCTACATCAACACCCTGATAGAAAGAGCTGTTTTCTTTAACTCTTGCTATGATTTCGTCGGGCACATCTTCAGCAAAAGTATAAGGATTGCTCATTCTGAAGTAGGTGCGGGTCATTTCATATCTTACAGATGCAATTTTGCGTGCATCCGAAGCCGAATATTCTTCAAGCTCATAATTCTTTATCAAAGCATTGAAGCAATCTTCGGCACTTGCATATTCGTTAAGGTGAAGCTGGTCACGGCTTTTCATTTCATTGATAAGCGTTTCCGAATCTTCTTTGAATGTAATTTTACCGCTTTGGTCAAAAACAAGCGGTAAATTATCAGTCCATTCAAGGGCATTATCTTCAAAAAGGTTTATAAGACTGATAATAATTTCGTTTCGCCGTGCGTTTTCCGAAGGGAAAAATGCGGCATCAAAAATAACGGAATATCCCTCTGCGTTGTAAACAAGGGGAACGCCGTTTTCGTCAAGTATTTCTCCCCTGGCAGCCGGTATGGAAACCGTGCTTTCGGAAACCGAGGAGCTCATTGCGGCATATTTTTCGCCGTCGATAATCTGAATTTTAACAAGATTAAAAGCAAAAAATGCAATCAGAGAAAGCATGACGCCGAGCGAAACCATGCGCCTTACTTTTGAAATTTTAACGTGCATTTACGCTCACCGTCCTTTCTTTTATTCTTCGTGTGCAAAGCGTTTTTCAATTGCTCTTACAATAATAAACATAATGGGAATTAAAACCGCTGTATAAACTATGCTTGGCAGGTAATAACGCCAAAGCATAAAAACAGCGTTGCCCGAATCACCGAATGCGTAATGAACCGCCCAATAAACAAGCGGATGAACCGTTACAAACAGCGACGAAAGAATTGCCGCAGTTACAATATTGTTACGCATAACGGTGTTCATAAGCGTTCCGCAGATAAATCCGGCGGCAAGCAGATAAAGCGCATTGAAATCGCCGCCCTGCGAATACATATCCCAAAGAGCACCTGCAAACAGGCCGTAAAACATACCTGCAATATCTCGTTCAAACATAGAAATGCAAACAACTGCAGGAATCAGCGGCAGCGCTCTTATACCGAATATCTGGGGGAAAAAGCCGTCGGTATTCTGAAGAATTGCCAGCACAAGCAAAAGCAAAGCCAACAAACCGCGGCGCAATATTAAGTTTTTGCGATATGTGTCAATTGCCATAGCTTCGCTCTTTCGTTATGTGTTTATCAGTCTGAATTCTGGCCGTCAAAAGCCGTTATAATGAATACATCGGTAATTGAACCGAAATCAACGCCGGGTTGGATTATTGCACTTGCAGAAATATCAACCGTTCCGTCAACAACGTCGTTAATTGTGCCGATAATCAGGTCACGGGGATATATTCCGCCAACGCCCGAAGTACAAACAACGCCGCCTGCCGTAACCGCTGTTGAAGAAGCAAGGCCCGGCATATGGCAAAGACCCTGCTGAGCAAGGTCAATGTTTGTTGTTACATAGCCCATATCTCTTGTTCTGACTTCATATGCACTCACGTTAACTTCAGGGTTCAGGATAGTGTTAACCGTGCATCTGTTGGCAGTTACCGAAGCAACAACGCCAATAAGATATTCACCGTAAATAACGGGGTCGTTAACGCTGATTCCGTTAAGACTTCCCTTGTTGAGAATGAACGAGCCGTTCTGACCCGAAGCGTCTCTGCCAATAACGGCGGCTTCGGCAAACTCAAAATCCGAATGTTCATCTTTAAGCTCAAGGTGAGCTTTATAAACCTCATTCATATGCTTTGTCTGCTCATAGTCAACAAGCTGTTTCATAAGCGAATCAACCTTATCCTCAAGCGCATCTATCTCAGCAGCAAGTGCAGAGGATGACCTGAAAGAAATCGGCAAATCCTTAAACTGTGATGCAACATAGGTTGAAAGGTTTGAAACCGGGCCGAAAATAAAACCCGTAACATTGTTAAGCGGTGACGAGCCGCCCCTTGATGCAACCGCAAAAAGCGAGCCTGCAACCAGGGCAGCGGCAACAACCGCAAATATTTTGAATGCCGTGCTTTTAAAAAAGCGTATCATAGGTCAATCTGCTCCTCAGATATACTTTTTGTTGCTGATAACGCTCAGGTTATCGCTTTCAAGGCAGATGCCCGTGCCGTCAACAACGCAGTCAAGCGGATTGTTGGCAACAAGAACGGGAATCTTGGTTTCTGCTGAAATAAGCTTATCAAGCCCTCTGAGAAGAGCGCCGCCGCCGGTAAGCATAATGCCTCTGTCAATTATATCAGCTGCAAGCTCCGGGGGTGTTTTTTCAAGAGTTGCTTTAACTGTATCAACAATCTGAGAAACGGAATCGGCAAGAGCTTCGCGGATTTCTTCGCTTGTGATGTCAACGTTCTTGGGCAGACCGTCCATAAGGTTTCTGCCTTTGATGTTGATTGTGCCTTCGCCGTCATAAGGATAAGCCGAGCCGATTTTGATTTTGATATCCTCAGCAGTTCTTTCACCGATAAGAAGGTTATATTTTTTCTTGATATAAGCAATAATTGCTTCGTCAAAATTATCGCCCGCAACTCTTGCGGAATTTGACGTAACAACGCCGCCAAGAGAAATAACGGCAACTTCCGCTGTTCCGCCGCCGATATCAACAACCATGCTGCCGGTTGCTTCGCCTACGGGCAGACCTGCGCCGATAGCGGCTGCCATGGGCTCTTCGATAAGGCTTACATATTTTGCATTAGCCGCTTTTGCAGCATCATAAACAGCTTTTCTTTCAACCTCTGTAACGGCCGAGGGGATACAGATAAGAACTCTGATGCGTGCAAAGGGGGAGCGTTTTGTTGTTCTTTTAATGAAAGCCGCAATCATTTCAGCCGTAATTTCAAAATCGGCAATAACACCGTCTTTAAG
Organism: Acutalibacteraceae bacterium; assembly: GCA_045590675.1. Lineage (GTDB taxonomy): Bacteria > Bacillota > Clostridia > Oscillospirales > Acutalibacteraceae > CAG-177. The sequence continues at coordinate 13,918 of JAZNRJ010000010.1, read as the reverse complement.
AGGACGGACTGCAACGATTGAGCCCGGAGTTCTGCCTATCATTTCTTTTGCTTCGCTGCCAACGGCAACAACCTTGGGCGGGTTGCTTTTCTGGTCAACAGCAACAACGGAGGGCTCACGGATAACGATGCCCTTACCTTTAACAAAAACAAGGGTGTTCGCTGTTCCGAGGTCGATTCCTATATCTTGAGTGAATAACATTGTTTTTTCCTCCGAATCAGATGAAAAGAATTAGTATGCGTATTCGATTGTGTCAATAATCTTGGCAAAATCATCAATCTCTTTGCTTAAGTCACGGTCAGAAGTAATCATGCAGTTATAGATAACGTTGTCACGTCTGTAAGTGATATAGCCAAGATAGGTTCCGGCTGTTTCTGAATAAACTGATTCAAGGTTTGCATCGCCGACTTTAAGAGTAACAGCCTTGTTGACTGTTTTTGCATCAGCGTTGTTTTCAAGAGCTGCGCTGATAAGAAGGTGATTTTCGCTGCGCTTCTGAGCAAGAGTTTTTTCAGATGCTTTGATTGTCATAATTTTAAGCTGGTCCTTGCTGCCGTCTTTTGTGAGAATAAGCGAAGCGTGGCTCTTCTGATTGCTCCAACCTGAGGGAATGTTGATTGAGTAGCCGGGCATTTCCATTCTGTTGCCAACCTGGAGAGCGTGGTCAATACCAACGCGGTTTGTTGCAAGTTCGCCGTTTTCGTCCTTAACGTTGTTGCCGTTTTTATCGGTTACCATAACAACGATGTTACCTGCTTCGTCTCTGACAATACCGCCGTTTTCTTCTGTTATGGCTGCATATTCTTTGCCGCCGAGTTCTGTAACGAGCTCGCCGCCCTTCCAGTTACCTTTGCAGGCTGAAAATGTTGTCATAAGAACAACAGCTGTAAGAATTAAAGCAAAATATTTTTTCATAGTAAAATTTCCTTTCTTGTTTGCAAAGTGTTATATCTTAACGGCATCAACCGTTGAGAACTTTGAAAGATTCTTTGTTGTTTTTGTAAAGGCTCTTGTAAACCTCATAGTTTTTGTCATAAACCGCTTTGTTGGCAGAGTTAGGTTTGAAGGTTTTCTTGGCAGGGATAAGCTTCTTAGCTTCGGAAACGCTTCCTATTGTTCCAAGGCCAACCGCCATAAGAACAGCTGCTCCGACAGCACCTACATTCTGAGGGCTGTCAACCGTTTCAACCGTTCTGCCCGTAATATCGGCAAGAATCTGGCAGGTTACGTCTGAAAGAGCACCGCCGCCGACAAACCTGACAACATTGCTGGTTTTGATTTTCTTATCTTGAGTTTCAAGGAACCATCTGAAATGCATACAAACGCCTTCAAGAACCGAACGGATAAGCTCGGTTTTGCCTGTTTCAAGGCTGATGTTGAAGAACATTCCTCTTGAGTTGGGATCTTCAAACGGGCATCTGTTGCCGTGAAGCCAGGGGGTAAAGATAACTCCGCCCGAGCCTGCGGGGATTTCATCAACAACCTTTGAAAGATAATCGTAGAGATTTGTATAAATTGTTTCTTTGGATTCGGCAACATTTGTTTTTTCAAGGAAAATGCCTATTTCATCAAGAGCAAGGTGGTCTTTAACCCATTCAAGGCATTTGCCCGCTGTTTCAAGCTCTGCAAAATAGTTGAAGCTGTCCTTCTGAGCACCGATAATTGCCGCAATCATAGCCGAAGCATCAACTATGCTCTTATCAACAACCGTTGAAACCCAACCCGATGTTCCGGAATAGATATGAGTTTCACCCATACCTACGCTTCCTGCACCAACACCGATAAGCGAAGCATCGCCGCCGCCGCCGAAAACAGCCGTTCCTGCTTTAAGACCAAGCTCGGCAGCCGCTTTTTCAGTCAGTTCGCCGGCCTTGTCGGTACATTCAATAATATCGGCAAGGTGATTAATGTCAACGCCAAGGAGCTTACAAATTGTCGGGCTCCAGCATTCGTGTCCCTTGCGTATATCGTAAAGAAGCGTTGCAAAGGCTGAATCCTTTGTCATTATGAATTTATCGGTCATACGGCTGATTATGTATTCTTTAACGTCAAGCCACTTATGAACCCTTTTAAAGTTTTCAGGCTCATTTTCTTTGACCCACTGATATTTCCAGACAGGATCTTTAACGCTGGCAGCAACTGCGCCCGTAATCATAAGAGAGGGGAGGAGCTTAACAACATTTGCCCCTGCAATCTGAAAACCGTTTGCAAGGCCTTCTTTGAGCTGCTTTCCTGCTCGCTGGTCCATATAGCTGAAAGCTCTGTGAACGGGCTTGCCGTTTTTATCAACAAGAACAAGACCCTGCATCTGCGAGCAGAAAGAAATACCTTCAACCTGTTCGGGTTTTATATCGCATTTTTCAAAAATGGTTTTTGTTGTTGAACAGATGGCTGCCCACCATTCGTCAGGGTCCTGCTCGGCACCGCCGTCAGGCATAATATAGAGGTTATAACCCTCCATTGCCGCACTTATAAGGGTAATTTCTTTGTCGATTTCAAAAAGACAGCTTTTAACGCCGGTTGTTCCTATATCATAGGAGATTACATATCTTTTACTCATATTGTGTTCCTCCTTGAATGTTTTCAGATTCGGGTAACTTACACACATCAATCCACGCTTTTGCCTGCGAACAGGTATATAGTTCATCGCAGGTAAGCTCAATTGCACTGCCGCCGCTGCCGACTGCAGGAAAAACGGTTGTAAACCGCTTAAGGGATTCATCAAGAAAAACCTCAATGCCTTCATTCACCGCAAAAGGGCAGACACCACCGACCGGATGGCCAATAAGCTGCTGAACTTCATCTGCCGTAGGCATTTTTGCCTTAAAGCCGAAAATATCCTTGAACTTTCGGTTATCAACCTTGGCATCGCCTGCGGCAACAAGCAGCATTGCTCCCTGAGGGGTTTTAAATGAAAGGGTTTTTGCTATCCTTGCCGGAATAACTCCGAGAACCGCCGCCGCAAGCTCAACCGTTGCCGTGGATTCTTCAAAAAGCCTCATCCTGCCGTCAACGCCGAAGCGGCTGAGATATTCCCTTACATTTTCAACGGACATATGTTTCACCGTTCCTTCTGAATCGGAATAAATCCGATAAAAGCCCACTTTCAGGCTATTATTAATGACATTATAATGATTTTATTATAAAAAAACAAGAGAAATATAAAAATTTACAGATAATTTATATTAAGTGCCTGTAAAATGATAAAAGACGGAGAACGTAACCGTTCTCCGTCTTTTATCGGATGGCTCTGACATTGTTGCTCACAAATGCAGATGTATGAAGTTTCATACAACATAATTAAATAACATTTTTTTCAAAATGTCAACACTTTTTTTAAAATTTTCAACTAAATTTTCTATTTTGTTTCAACGGGTTGCAAATACTTTGTGCTGACCCAGCCTTTTACGCCGTCAAATTCAACAAAAGACCAGCCTGAAGCTGATTTTTCAACCTCAAGAACCGTTCCGTCAGGGATTTTTCTGAGAACAGGGGAGTCGCTTTCAGGGTCACGTCTGAGATTGAGCGGACTGCCGAGAGTTTTGACTTTGAAATTGCCCAAATCATATGCAACCGCTTGCTGATAAGTTGTTTCGGGCGCAGGCGCGCTTGTTTCGGTAACCCTTTCTTCATCAACTGTGATAAGACCCCATTTTCCGTTTTTCAGAGCAAGATATTTGCCGTCTTTTCCCTGAATTATTTTGTCAAAAACAAAATTTACAACCGTATTTCCGCTTTTGTCGATTATTCCGAATTTTCCGTCTTTTTTAACGGGAGCAAGGCCGTTTCTGAAGCCGAAAGAAATATCTTTTCCGCCCACATTTTCGGTGGCGGCAGACTCAAAAACAGGGGAGATTTTTATTATTTCTTTTTCGTTTATATATCCCCATTTATCGCCGTTTTTAACTGCGGCAAAACCGTTGCTGAATTCGCAAACGCAATCGTAACTCAAGGTGATTTTTATGTTCAGATTTTCATCGGCAAAGCCCCATTTTGCGTCCTCTGAAAATGAGGTTGAAACCGGAAAAAGTCCTTTAACAGAGCCGATTTCGCTCTTTTTAACCTGACCGGCATAACCCTTGGAATCAACCCAGACAAGGCTGTTTGCCGCCTTGTTCCAACAAACGGATTTTTCGGGATTAAGGGGGCCTTGGTATTGCCTGTCGGTAACTTTTCCGTTGATAATATCAACAAGAAAAAAACTGTTTTTACCGCTTTTTTCTGCTGTATATTTTTTGTTTCCCCAAACGTCACTGCACACACCGAAGCCGTCATATTCCGCCGGCTCGGTAATCTTTCCGTCAAGGCTCATAAGCCCCATTTTCTCGCCCGATTTTTCGGTGAAAACTGCAATTTTTTCGTCAAAACTTTTTATGTCGTAAATATTTTCAAAACCTTTTGTGCTCCAGGTGCATTTGCCGAGTTCTGCCCTTTCCTCCTGAGCCTTTGCAACGCTTTTTGCCGCCAAAAATCCCCCCGCGGCAACCAAAAAAACTCCGGCAACAGCCGCAAGAACAAACGCAGCTTTGTTTGTTCTCTTCTTCTTTGAAATATAAATATCTTTTTGTTTCTTAGGCATAGCCAACCCCCCTTTCTACTTAAAATTTTATCATTTATCTTAATCTCTATCAACAACAAAAGATTAACAATTCGGTTAAAAATCAGTTAATCTGCGGTGACAAATCGGTTACAATTATTTCGGGATTATTAACTGTAATTTACCTGAATATTAAAATAAATATCTTGACTATTTTAAAAAATAGTTATATATTATATGTGTATTATTAAAATCGAAATATATCGGTTTTTACGACAGGAGGAAAAACAAAATGAAAGTATTCATGATCGGCGGCACAGGTCTTCTCGGATGCGAAGCTGCAAGAATCTTCATCGAAAGAGGCCATCAGGTTAAGAGCGTTGCTCTTCCCCCTCTTCCGGAAGGCGCACCCATCCCTGAGGAGATGGAAATTGAGCTTTGCAACATCTATGAAAAGACAGATGACGAAATCAAAGAAATTATGAAAGGCTGCGACTGTTTTGTTTTCGCAGCAGGTATTGATGAAAGAGTTGAATTCCCCGCACCTGTTTACGATGCATATTATAAGTATAACATCGCTCCTCTTAAAAGAATTCTTCCCCTTTGTAAGGAAATCGGTATGAAGAACGCTGTTATTCTCGGCTCATACTTTGCATATCTTGCAAAACAGCGTCCCGATATGAAGCTTACAGAAAAACATCCTTACATCAGAAGCCGTATTGACCAGGAAGAAGTTGCTTTCTCATTTGCTGACGAAAACTTTGACGTTTCAGTTCTTGAGCTTCCCTACATTTTCGGCACTCAGCCCGGCAGAAAGCCTGTTTGGGTTATCCTTATTGAGCAGATTAAGATGATGGATAAGCTTCCCTGCACAATGTATCCGGGCGGCGGCACAGCTATGCTTACAGTCCGTCAGGTTGGCGAAGTTATCGTTGGTGCTGCTGAAAAATCAAAGGGCGCAAAAGCTTGGCCTATTTCTATGTATAACCAGACATGGAAAGAATTCCTTAAAATCGTTTATGCTGCAAGAGGTATGGGCGAAAACAGAAAGATTATCAGCGTTCCGCCCTGGATGATGAGAATGGGTCTTGGCGGCGTTAAGAAAGAATACGCTGCAAAGGGCATTGAAAGCGGTATTGATGTTGACGGACTTGCAGATATTATGGATATCAACCTTTTCATTGACAGAAAGTACGCTGTTGAACTCGGTGCAACCGAAGATGATATCAAGGCTGCTATCACAGATTCAATCAAGGTCAGCCAGGCTTCATATGACGGAACCGTTAAGCTCCTTGAAATGAAAGGTGAATAATTATTAATTCAAGAGGGGTTGTTTTTAACAACCCCCTTTTGGTGTTTTTTACCCTGATTTTTCTATAGGGACGGGCAATCCGTCCCTACATTTTCTCATAAAAAGGTGAACTTATGGAACAGCTTAAAATGTACTGGCTCAAGGGCACTCCCGTTGCAGACCTGACTCTGCCCGAAGGCTACACAATTGTAAACTACAAAGAATGCATCGAAGATAAAGCAGCCTGGGTTGAATGCTGCAAAAACGGACTTGTCGGTGACGATACAGCCCCCGAATTTTTCGATGAGTGCGTTGCCGATGTTGATGACTGCGTTCCCGAAAAGGATGTTTTCTTCCTTGACTATGCAGGCGAACACGTCGGAACAATAGCCGCTATTTACCACCCCGCAGAAAAAAAAGGTCAGGTGCATATGGTCGGCATCAAAACCGATTTCAGAGGTAAAGGTCTTGGCAAATATATAAACAATATTGCTGTAAAGAAGCTTGCAGATCAGGGTGCGGATTACATATATCTCACCACTGACGAATGGCGCAAAGGCGCAGTCAAAAGCTATCTTACCGCCGGCTTTATTCCCGTTGAATATGACGAGGGAATGAAAGAACGCTGGGAATGGATGCTTTGTGAGCTCGGCGTTGACAGCGTTGATATGGTTTATGAAGACCGTTCATTCTGCAGAAAACTTGAGAAAGCCCCCACAATCAAAGTCGGCGTTCTCGGTGTCGGCAGAGGCAGAAGTATGGTTGAATACTGCCGCAGCGTTAAGGGTGCAAAAACCGTTGCAATCTGCGATAATTATATCCCTATGCTTAACCTTGCTAAAAGAGACTACGAAGGTGAAGGCATAACATTTTACGATAATTACGATGAGTTCCTTACTCACGATATGGACGTTGTTGTGCTTGCAAACTATGCAACTGAGCACGCTCCCTTTGCAATCAAAGCTCTTGAAAAGGGCTTCAACGTTATCAGCGAAGTTCTTCCCGTTCAGACAATGAAAGAAGCGGTTGAGCTTGTTGAAGCAGTTGAAAAATCAGGCAAAAAATATTTCTTTGCCGAAAACTGCTGCTATATGCCGGCACCCAAAAAGATGAAAGAGCTTTGCGATGCAGGCGTTCTTGGTAAGTTTGAATACGGCGAAGGCGAATATATGCACAACCTTGAAGCCGACTGGCATATGCACACTCAGGGCAGACCCGACCATTGGCGCACCCTTATGCACGCTTTCTATTACTGCACACATTCAATCGGTCCCCTTATCCACATAACAGGCTTAAGACCCGTTAAGGTAAGCGGATTTGAGGTTGCTTATAATGACAGAATGTACCGTATGGGTGCAAAAGCAGCTCCCATCGGTCTTGAAATAATTACGCTTGAAAACGGCGCAATCCTTAAAAGCGTTCACGGCATCGGCTGCGCAGGCCATTCAATCTGGTTCTCGCTCAACGGTTCAAAGGGCAGAATGGAAACAGCCCGTGAGGATGCCGAAAAGGACGATGTTCAGACCCTTTACGTCAACTGCGACGAAAACGAGGGTGACAACAACTCCAAACCCAAAGAGGTTTCAACAAGAGATGCTCTTTCACGCCTTGCAGAAACATCGGGCCACGGCGGTGCAGACTATTACCTTATGCACCATATAATTGAGTCCCTCAGAGGCAACAAAAATGCAGACGTTATTGACGTTTATGAGGCAATGGATATGTTCCTGCCCGGTATGTTTGCATATTTTTCAGCCCTTGAAGGCGGCGTTCCCGTTGAAATTCCCAATATGAGAATCCCCGAAGAAAGAGAAAAATGGAGAAACGATACTCGCTGCACCGACCCCAAGGTTGCCGGCGATATGTTTATACCCGGTTACTCCAAAGGCAACCCCGATATTCCCGAAGAAACCTATCTCAAGCATCAGGCAAAATTCCGCGAATGCATGGCTAAGAAATAATCTTTAACATTGTGAAAGGAAGATAATATGCAAGATAAAAGATATGTCAGCAAAAAAGAGCTGTGGATGTATGCTCTCGGCGCAGGCGGACAGGGCATGATTTATGCCACAATGTCAGGCAAAATCAGCGACTACTACGTTAACGTGCTCCAGCTTCCCCTTATGTTTGTTCTCATCCTTATGCTTGCCGCAAGAGTATGGGATGCAATCAATGACCCTATGATGGGCATGATTGTTGACAGAAAATCTCTTAAAACCGGCAGAATGAGACCTTACATAATCATCGCAACACCGATTATTGCCGTTTTAACCGTTCTTATGTTCCTCAGCCCCAATCTTGAACCCGTTCCGCTGATGGTTTACACAGCGATAGTCTATGTTCTTTGGGGTATGGCATATACCCTTGCCGACGTTCCTTTCTGGAGTTTACCCAATGTTCTTACTCCAAACTCAAAAGAGCGAAGCGACGTTATTTCTTTCACAAAAATTATCAACAGCATCGGTTCCGCTCTTCCCGAAGTTTTCTTCTTCATCATTCCTCTTGTTGTTGGCGCATTTATTGATGAAGATACAAACCCCATTGCTTTCGGCAAAACAAAATATCTTATAATCGCAATTGCAACCGTTGTTATCGGCGGAATTATGTATATCAACAGCTATTTCCACATCAGAGAAAGAGTTGTTCTGCCCGATAAAAAGAAAGTTCCCGGCCAGCCCGGCAGCCTTTCAAGAATTTTCAAGTGCAAACCCCTTATGCTTGTTGTTATTATGGGCGTGCTTTCAAGCGGCAGATATCTTGTTCAGGCAGCTGCAATCCACGTTGCCCGTTATTCATTCTATATCGGCCCTGAAATTACCGACGCAATGACCCTTGCCGAAAAAACCGTTGCTTACGATAAGAGCGTTTCAGCCGTTAACACTCTTTTCCTTATCTGCACAGTTGTTGGTATGTTTGGCACAACTCTTCTTATGCCTATGCTTATGAAGAAGTTTGACTATAAAAAAATCGTTATCACAACCTGCCTTGCAGGCTTTGCCGCAAGCGTTCTGACAACGGTTATCGGCTTTGCAACAAGCCTTTCAAGCCTTTATATTCTTGCTCCGTTCATCATTATTCAGTCAATCCCCCTCGGCGTTATCAACGTTGTTTCTTATGCAATGATTTGCGACAGCCTTGACTATATGGAACTCACAACCGGCGCAAGAGAAAACGGCATCGGCTCAGCCTGCCAGGGCTTTATCAACAAAATCGGCAACGCAGTTGCAACCTGCGGCATCATCGTGCTTTATATGGTAATCGGTATGAATCCTCAGGATATGCTTTCATCCGAAACAATCAGATTTGCATTTGATATCGATTTCGGCCAGAGATTTGCAATGTTCTCGCTTGTTTCTCTTGTGCCCGGCATAAGCATGCTTCTTTGCTCAATCCCGATGTTCTTCTATAAGATTGCAGGCAAGGAAAAAGAAAAAATGCTTGCCGCCCTTAAGGCGAAAAGAGAAGCTGACGGCGTTGTTATTGCTGAATAATCCGAATAAAAACAAAACAAAAATCCAAACTAATGAAACAGGGTGAAACCTTTGTCCCAGAAAAAAGATTTAAGAAATGTTGCTATCATCGCTCATGTTGACCACGGTAAAACAACCCTTGTTGACGAGCTCCTCAAACAGAGCGGAACTTTCCGTGACAACGAGCAGGTTGCTGACAGAGTTATGGACTCCAACGACCTTGAGCGTGAAAGAGGAATTACAATCCTTTCAAAAAACACGGCGGTATATTATAAAAACACCAAAATCAACATTGTTGACACTCCAGGCCATGCCGATTTCGGCGGCGAGGTTGAGCGTATCCTTATGATGGTTGACGGCGTTGTTCTTCTTGTTGATGCGTTTGAAGGCTGTATGCCCCAGACAAGATTTGTGCTTAAAAAAGCCCTTAATCTCAAGAAGAAGGTTCTTGTTGTTATCAACAAGATTGACCGCCCCAACGCAAGACCCGATGAGGTTGTTGACGAGGTTCTTGACCTTTTCATCGACCTTGGTGCAGATGAAGACCAGCTTGAATTCCCCGTTGTCTATGCCAGCGCAAGGGACGGCTATTCAAGCCTTGATTCCACCGTCAGAAGCGGCGATATGCAGCCCCTTTTTGATGCTGTTCTTGAAAATATCGACCCGCCCTCAGGCGATCCCGACGGCCCGCTTCAGGTTCTTTTCTCAAGCCTTGATTATGACGATTACGTTGGCAGAATCGGCGTTGGCAGAGTTGAAAGAGGCCGCATTAAGAAAAACCAGCAGATTACACTCTGCAAGGATGACGGCACAACCCAGAACGTTAAGGTTTCGCGCCTTTATCAGTTTGAGGGTCTGAGCCGAGTTGAATGCGACAGCGCCGAAGCCGGTGACATAATTTGCATTTCGGGCATTGAAGGCATCAACATCGGTGAAACTGCCTGCGACCCCGAACACGTTGAGGCTCTTCCGTTTATCAAAATTGACGAGCCCACAATTTCAATGAACTTTATTGTTAACGACAGCCCCTTTGCAGGCCGTGAAGGTAAGTTCGTTACATCAAGAAACATCCGTGACCGCCTTTTCAAAGAGGTTGAAACGAATGTAAGTATGAGAGTTGAAGAAACCGAAACAACCGATACCTTCAAGGTTTCGGGCAGAGGAGAGCTTCACCTTTCAATCCTTATCGAAACAATGCGCCGCCAAGGCTATGAGTTCCAGGTTTCACGTCCCAAGGTTATTTATAAAGAGGTTGACGGTCAGCTTTATGAGCCGATGGAGCTTCTTATTGTTGAAGTTCCGGAGCAGTACGTCGGTGCAGTTATCGAAAAACTCGGCTCGCGCAAGGCGGAGCTTGAAAATATGGGTGCCCGTGACGGCGGTTCAACCCACCTTGAATTCAAAATTCCTTCAAGAGGCCTTATCGGTTACAGAGCCGAATTTCTTACCGACACCAACGGCAACGGCATTATGAACCAGCTCTTTGACGGCTATGCTCCTTATAAGGGCGACATTCAGACCCGTGAAAGAGGTTCAATTGTTGTTCACGAAACAGGCACAAGCACCGCTTACGGACTTTTTAACACTCAGGACAGAGGCCGTCTCTTTATCCCTGCGGGCATTGAGGTTTACGAGGGCATGATAGTAGGCGAATGTGCCAAAAATGAAGACATCGTTTGCAACGTCTGCAAGCAGAAGCATCTTACAAACACCCGTGCTTCAGGCTCAGATGATGCTCTGCGCCTTGTTCCTTACAGCGTGCTCAGCCTTGAGCAGTGTATGGAATTTATCAAAGACGATGAACTCCTTGAAGTTACTCCCACCTCATTGCGCCTTCGCAAGCGCATCCTTTCAAAAGAACTGCGTATGAAGCAACAGTTCAAGAAGAAATAATTTATCTTTAAGGATTTTTCAATGACAATGCAAAACAAAACGTCGGTTGCTTTAGGCAGCTTTGATGGGCTTCACAAAGGTCATATGTCAGTTATCGCCTGCGCTCTTTCCCAAAAAGAGCGTGGGCTTATTCCCATTGTTTTGCTTTTTGATTCTCACCCTCTTCAAACCCTTACGGGCAAAGCTCCCGTTAAAATTCTTCAGGATTCGCTGCGAAACGAAATCCTTGAAAATTCAGGCATCGGAACTGAAATAATTTCCTTTAAAGAAATTATTAACTTTACATGCCGAGAATTTGTTGAAGAAATTCTTATAAAAAAGCTGAATGCAGGGGCTGTTTGCTGCGGCGAAAATTACCGCTTCGGCAAAAATAATCAAGGTGGCTGTGAAACGCTCAAAGCCCTTTGCGATGAATATAAAATTGAGCTGATAATCAGCAAAACCGTTGATTATCAAGGCTCTGCGATAAGTTCAACAAGAATCCGCCATGCGATTGAAAGCGGCGATATTTCCTCTGCCAACGCAATGCTCGGCAGAGAATTCGGCTATAAGCTGAAAGTTGTAAGCGGCGATAAGCGAGGCAGACTTATCGGCGCACCCACCATCAACCAACATTTTGATGAAAATTTTGTCATCCCAAAAATCGGCGTTTATGCTTCGGTTGCAACCGTTGACGGTGTTGAATATCCGTCGGTAACAAATATCGGTTTGCGCCCCTCTTTTGCGAATGCTGACCTGCGCTCCGAGACCTGCCTTCTCGGCTTCAGCGGCGACCTTTACGGGCAGGATATTGAAGTTAAGCTTTTAAAATATCTTCGACCCGAAACTAAATTTGACTCTATGGAATCTCTCGGCGCTCAGATAAGAATTGACGCCGCAGAATCTGAAAATATATTTAAAACGAGGTGACGGCACAATGTATGAAAATTGGGAACAGCTTAAAAGCGATTGCTTTAAATGCGAAAAATGCGACCTTTGCAAAACAAGAACAAACCTTGTTTTTGGCGTAGGCAACGAAAACGCCGAAGTTCTTTTTGTTGGTGAGGGTCCGGGCGAAAACGAGGATTTGCAGGGCGAGCCATTTGTCGGCAGAGGCGGCAAGCTGCTTGATAAATTTCTTGATGCCGTTGACCTTGACCGCAAAAAAAATATCTACATAGCCAATATGGTTAAATGCAGACCTCCAAAAAACAGAGACCCTCTGCCCGAAGAGCAGGACCAATGCATCCAATGGCTCAGAGAACAAACAAAACTCCTCAAACCCAAAATCATTGTTTGTCTGGGCAGAATTTCGGCGCAGAGACTTATTGCAAAAGATTTTAAGGTTACACAGCAACACGGGCAGTTCATTGAAAAAGGCGGTATTCTTTTTATGGGAACTTTTCACCCTGCCGCTCTTCTTCGCAACCCCAATCAGAAACCCGAAGCTCTTGAGGACTTCCTTGCTCTGAAAGAAAAAATCAAGGAAATCTGCGACCATACATATTAATTTTTACCCCTCGTTTACAGCCAATGGAAATTTTCAAAATGATGCAGAGTTAAATCGGCTTTGCGTAATCGGCTGTAATCCAAAACAGCCCTTTTTAGTTCTTATTTAGAAATATAACAGCTTAAAAACATACATTATTTTTCTTTGGTGGAATTATGGAATACATTTCTGAAAACTATGACGTTGCCGTTATCGGCGCAGGCCATGCAGGCATTGAAGCGGCTCTCGCTTCGGCAAGGCTCGGCTGCAAAACGGCAATTTTTACTATCAACCTTGACTGGGTAGGCAATATGCCATGCAACCCCTCAATCGGCGGAACCTCCAAGGGTCATCTCGTGCGTGAGATAGATGCCCTCGGGGGTCAGATGGGCATATCCGCTGATAAAAACACAATTCAAAGCCGAATGTTAAACCTCGGCAAAGGTCCGGCAGTTCACAGTCTCAGAGCGCAGGTTGACCGCAGAGGTTACTGCGACTATATGAAGCTTGTGCTTGAAAAACAGGAAAATCTTTTTTTGCGTCAGGCAGAAATAATTGACATCAAAAAAGACGGCGACGAATGGATTCTCAAAACCCGACTTGAAGCAATTCACAGAGCAAAGGCAGTTGTTATCGCAACCGGAACATTTCTTGCAGGTAAGGTTTATATCGGCGATGTTTCTTATGACAGCGGCCCCGACGGTATGTTCCCTTCAACTGAGCTTGCAAAAGCTCTTAAAGAGCTTGGCGTTATGACCCGCCGCTTTAAAACGGGAACTCCCCCAAGAATCAACCGCCGCAGCGTTGCCACAGCATCGCTTGAGCCACAATACGGCGATGAAAGAACAGTTCCGTTTTCATTCGGTTGCGACCACGAAATAAAAAACACCGAGCCTTGCTACATTACATATACCAACGCTGAAACAAAGAAAGTTATTCTTGATAATCTTCACCGCTCTCCCCTTTATTCGGGCAAGATTGACGGCGTTGGCCCTCGCTACTGCCCGAGCATTGAAGATAAAATTGTTCGTTTTTCAGAAAAAGAACGCCACCAAATATTTGTTGAGCCTTGCGGCGCAAACACCGATGAGATGTATCTTCAGGGCGTTTCATCGTCACTGCCCGAAGATGTTCAGCTCAAAATAGTCAGAAGCATTCCCGGTCTTGAAAATGCGGAGTTTCTCCGCACCGCATATGCGATTGAATATGACTGCGTTGACCCGCTTTCACTTCGCCAGACCCTTGAATTCAAGGATTTT